>CAXTAY010000041.1:0-30434 GCA_964242335.1 uncultured Acetobacteraceae bacterium
GCGGCGGCCTCGGCGGCACCGGCGGCGGCAGCTTCGGCGGCGGCAGCTTCGGCGGCGGTGGCGGCATCGGCACCGGCGGCGGCCTGTCCGGCGGCGGCACCAGTGCCGGCTCCACCAGCACGCCGCCCTCCGGCGGCGGCGCCTCCTCCAACCCCCTGCTCGGCGGCCTCGACAGCGCCGGCGGCGGTGGTGGCGGCGGCACCGACAACGGCATGCGCATCATCGCCAACACGCAGAACAGCGCGGTGCTGGTCTACGGCACCGAGCGCGAGACCGACGCGGTCAGCCAGATGCTGCGCCGGATCGACATCGTGCCGCTGCAGGTGCGCATCGACGCGGTGGTCGCCGAGGTCGACCTGAACGACGCGCTGCAGTACGGCACCCAGTTCTTCTTCAAGTCCGGCGGCATCAACGGCGTGCTCAGCAACGCCGCCGCCGCGACCCCGGTCACCGGCACCATCGCCAGCACCGTCACCAATGCCGGGCTCGGCGCCAGCCTGCCCGGGCTGGTGATCGGCGGGCTGAACAATGGCGGCGCGCCGCTGGCGATCTCGGCGCTGCAGGCGGTCACCACCGTGCACATTCTCTCTTCGCCCGAGCTGCTGGTGGTGGACAACCAGCCGGCGCGCCTGCAGGTCGGCCAGCTGGTGCCGTACCAGAGCGGCACCGCGCAGAGCACGCTGACCAGCACCTCCTCGATCGTCAGCGAGATCCAGTACCAGCCGACCGGGGTGATCCTGGAGGTCACGCCGCGGGTCAATACCGGCGGCCTGGTGACGCTGGACGTCTCGCAGGAGGTCAGCGCGGTGCAGGCGGGCGTGACCACCACCGGGGTGAACTCGCCCACCTTCACCACCCGCAACGTCAACTCGCGCGTGGTGGTGCAGGACGGCCAGACCATCGGCATCGCCGGCCTGATCACCGACAGCGTCAGCCGCGGCAACAGCGGCATCCCGTGGCTGAAGGACATCCCGATCCTCGGCGCGCTCGCCTCCACCCAGAACAACAGCCGGCAGCGCCAGGAGCTGCTGGTGCTGATCACCCCGCACGTGATCCACGACCAGCACGACGCGCAGGCGCTGACCGAGGACCTGCGCGAGCAGCTCAGCAACGCCGCCGCGGTGCCGTTCGAGAACCCGTCCGCGACCGGCAGCGCCGACCCCAACCGCCGGGTGCGGCGCAGCCTTGACCTGGAGCGCTAGCGGCCCCCGAGGGATCACCGCGTGAGGCGTCCGCCCCGCGAGCGTGGCTTCGCGCTGCTGATCGTGCTGTGGACGCTGTCGCTGCTGTCGCTGCTGATCGCGCAGCTGACCGGCTCCGGCGGCCAGGCGGTGCGTCTCGCGGCGAACCTGCGCGTCCAGGCGGGGCTGCAGGCGGCGGCCGACGCCGCGGTGCAGGAGGCAGGATACCACCTCGCCGCCGCCGGCGTCGCGCACTGGCCGGCGGACGGCGCGGTGCGCGAGCTGCATCAGGACGGTGCCGCGATCCGGGTGCGCATCACCAGCGAGGCCGGGCGCGTCAACCCCGGGATCGCCTCGCTCGAGCTGATGGCCGCCCTGCTGCACGGGTGCGGCCTCGAGCCGCCGCAGGCGGCGGCGGTCGCGGCCTCGATCGTCGCCTGGCGCTTCCCCACCGCGCAGGGCGGCTACGGGGCCGCCGCGTACCGGCAGGCCGGGCGCGCCTACGCGCCGCCCGGGCAGCCGTTCGAGAGCCTCGACGAGCTCGGGCTGGTGCTCGGGATGACGCCGGATCTGCTGCGTTGCCTGACGCCGCACCTGTCGCTGTTCCGCGACAACGATCCCGACGCCAACGCGGCCGATCCGCTGGTGCTGCGGGCGCTTGCCGAGATCCTCGGTGCACCGCCGCCGCTGACCGGCGCCGCACCCGACGAGAGCGTGGTCATGGTCAGCGCCGTCGCCACCGGACCGGGCGGCGTGCGGGCGGCGCGTCGGGCGATCCTGCGCATGGATCCGCGTCAGCCGGCACCGGGCGAGGCCGCGGACGCGCTGTCGCCGTTCCGGATCATGGAGTGGCAGCACTGACGCCGGACGGCGCCCGGTGCGGGCGGCAGCCGGATCTCTCACCGGATTTGCCCCGCGCACGCGGTTGCTCTAACTCGCTGTGCGACACGCAGGCCCCCTGCCAGAGGACGGACCAGGCATCATGCCCACAGCCCTGATCACCGGCGTCACCGGACAGGACGGCGCCTATCTCGCCGCCCTGCTGCTCGAGAAAGGCTATCGCGTCGTCGGCCTGGCGCGGCGTTCCGCCTCCGCCGACCGCGTCAACGAGCGGCTGCGCTGGCTCGGCGTGCTCGAGCAGGTGCAGCTGGTGGACGGCGACCTGCTCGACCTGTCCAGCCTGATCCGCATCGTCCAGGACGTGCAGCCGGACGAGGCGTACAATCTCGCCGCGCAGTCCTTCGTCGCCGCGAGCTGGCAGCAGCCGCTGCTCACCGGTGCGGTGACCGGGCTGGGCGCGGTCAACCTGTTCGAGGCGGTCCGCATCGCGCGGCCGGCCTGCCGCCTCTATCAGGCGTCGTCGTCGGAGATGTTCGGGCTGATCCAGGAGCCGGTGCAGAACGAGCGCACGCCGTTCTATCCGCGCTCGCCGTACGCGGCGGCCAAGCTCTACGCGCACTGCATGACCGTGAACTACCGCGAGAGCTTCGGGCTGCACGCCTCGTCGGGCATCCTGTTCAACCACGAGAGCCCGCTGCGCGGCATCGAGTTCGTCACCCGCAAGGTCACCGACGGGGTGGCCCGCATCAAGCTCGGCCTCGCCGGACAGCTGCCGCTCGGCAACCTCGACGCCACCCGCGACTGGGGCCACGCGCGCGACTACGTGCGCGCCATGTGGCTGATGCTGCAGCAGGAGAAGGCCGACGACTACGTGATCGCCACCGGCCGCACCACCTCGATCCGCGAGCTGTGCCGGATCGCCTTCTCGCACGCCGGCCTCGACTACCAGCAGCACGTCACCTCGAGCGCCGCCCTGATGCGCCCGGCGGAGGTCGACGTGCTGCTCGGCGACGCCGGCAAGGCCAGGCGCGTGCTGGGCTGGCAGGCGACCACCTCGCTCGAGGACATGATCGGCGAGATGGTCGAGGCCGACCTCGCCCGGCATCGCGCGCGTCCCGCCCCGGGGGCCGAGGCGCAGCGGAGCTGAACGGGATGGATGCGCCGCCGCCGCGCCGCATCCTGGCGACCGGCCTGGGCGGCTTCGCCGGCCGCCACCTGGGTGCGGCGCTGGCGGAGCTGCTGCCCGGCGCCGAGCTGCTGCCGCTGGGCTGCGACATCACCGATCCCGCCGCCGTCGAGGCGCGCGTCGGCAGCCTGCGGCCGGACGCCTGCATCCACCTCGCCGCGATCGCGGCGATCGGCGTCGCCCACGCCGACCCGGCACGCGCCTGGCAGGTCAACCTGCACGGCACGCTGTCGCTCGCCTCGGCGCTGCGCCGTCACGCGCCGGGTGCTGCGCTGATCCACGTCTCCTCGGCCGACGCCTACGGTCGCTCGTTCGGGCCGGCGGGAGCGCTCGACGAGGGCGCGGCGCTGGCCCCGATCAACGTCTACGGCGCCACCAAGGCGGCCGCGGACCTGGCGCTCGGCGCGCTGCCGGCGCCGGAAGCCGGCGGGCTGCACGTCATCCGGCTGCGCCCGTTCAACCACGCCGGGCCCGGCCAGGGCGAGGATTTCGTGCTTCCTGCCTTCGCCGCGCAGATCGCCGCCATCGCCGCCGGCCGGCAGCCGCCGGTGCTGCGCACCGGCAACCTCGACAGCGAGCGCGACTATCTCGACGTGCGCGACGTCGCCCGTGCCTACGCCCTGACGCTGCTGCGGGCGCGGGCTCTTCCCAACCGCACGATCCTCAACCTCGCCTCCGGCACGCCGCGCCGGATCGGCGACGTGCTCGCCGAGCTGATCGCGCTGGGCGGGGTGCGGGTCGAGGTCGAGCCGGACCCCGCACGCATGCGCCCGTCCGACATCCCGCGCGCGGTCGGCGATGCCGGCCTGGCGCGTGCGTTGCTGGGCTGGGCGCCGCGCGTGCCGTGGTCGCAGACGCTGCGCGACGTGCTCGAGGACTGGCGCGCCCGCAGCTGAGCCGCCGCGATGCGACCCGCGGGCTCAGCCGGACCGCGTCATCCGGCACTCTTCGGCGCGAGCTGCTGCACCCGTGCGCTGTCCTCGCCCAGCCACTCGGCGTTGCGGGCGGTCTCGTCGAAATGCGCCGTGGTCTTGAACAGCTCGTACTCGCCGGCCTGCGCCGCACCCGCGGTCTTGGCCAGGATCGCCTCGACCTGCCGGTCGTCCATCGGCCGGAAACTGCGCGTCGCCTCCAGCGCCTGGTCGATCGCATGGCGGGTGTCCAGCCCGGTGATCACCGTCGAAGTCGGCAGGTTGAGCGCGTAGTGCAGGCACTCGATCGGCGTCACCGTCCTGCTCTTCAGGATCACCCCGTCGGCGCCGCCGAAGCACTTCATCGTCATCACGCCGAGCCCGTGCTGCAGCGCCACCGGCATCGCCTCGCGGGCGAAGCTGCGATAATGCGCGTCCATCACGTTGCTCGGCATCAGCACCGCGTCGAACTGGAAGCCGTGCCGGGCCGCGACCTGCATCATGTACAGGTGGATCGCCGGGTCCTTGTGGCCGGTGAAGCCGATATGGCGGATCTTGCCGGCCTGCTTGGCGGCGATCGCGGTCTCGATCGCGCCGCCGGGCGCGAAGATGCGGTCCGGGTCGTCGAAGCGCAGCACCTCGTGGAACTGCCACAAATCGATGTGGTCGGTCTGCAGCCGCTCCAGCGACGTCTCCAGCTGCTGCTGCGCCGACTGCTTGGTGCGCCCGTCGACCTTGGTCATCAGGAACACGCGCTTGCGGTAGTCGCCCTGCGACAGCGCCATGCCCATGCGCTGCTCGCTGACGCCGTGGTTGTAGTCCCAGGCATTGTCCATGAAGGTGATGCCGCGCTCGATCGCCTCGTGGCACAGCCGGGTCGACTGCGCCTGGTCGATGCTGGGCTTGGCGAAGTGCGAGCCGCCGAAGCCGATCGCCGAGATGCGCTCGCCGGTGCGCCCCAGCGTGCGGTAGAGCATGTCGCCGCGACGCTCGCCGGGATCGGTCAGCTTCGGCAGCGGCGGCAGCCCCGTGTCGGACGAGGCGGCGGCCGTGCTCCCACGCGCGAGCGTGCCGGCGAGACCGCCGGCGACCACGCTCTTGAACAGGCTGCGTCGTTCCATCTCGGATCTCCTGGTAACCTCGGGGCGTCCGTGCGCGTTTGCCCTTGCGCCTTAGATCGGGCGATGCGGGAAGGTTCCGGCTCCATGCGGCATATCCACCTCGATCCGCTCGGCGGCGCCGCCGGCGACATGTTCGTCGCCGCGATGCTGGCGTGCTTTCCCGAGCACCGCGACGACGCGATCGACGCCGCACGGCGCCTCGCCGGCGTCGCCTGCCGGCTCGTCGATCACGATGACGGGACCCTGACCGGGTCGCGCTTCGAGGTGGACGCGCCGGCCGCGGACCCCGGTCACGATCACGAGCACCGGTCGCATGCGCACGTGCATTGGCGCGGACTGCGCGAGCGCATCGCCTCCTCCGAGCTGCCGCCGCCGGTGCGCGAGCAGGCGATCGGCATCTTCACCGTCCTGGCCGCGGCGGAAGCCCGCGTGCACGGCGTGCTCCCGGACGAGGTGACGTTCCACGAGGTCGGGGCCGCGGATTCGGTCGCCGACATCGTCGCGGCGGCCTGGCTGATCGCGGCCCTCGGCCCCGCGAGCTGGAGCGTCGCCTCGCTGCCGATCGGTTCCGGCCGGATCCGCACCGCGCACGGGACGATGCCGGTGCCGGCGCCGGCCACGGCGCTGCTGCTGGAAGGGGCGTGGATGCACGATGACGGGGTCCCGGGCGAGCGGGTGACGCCGACCGGGGCGGCGATCCTGCGCCACCTCGCCTGCTTCGGCGCGGCCCGGCCGTCCGGCGTGCTGCGACGCTCCGGCCTGGGCTTCGGCACCCGGCGCCTGCCGGGCATGAGCAACTGCCTGCGCGTGCTGGTGTTCGATGCACAGGCAGGCGCAGAGACGGGCGCCCGCACGCTGCAGCATCGGGAACTGGCGGTGATCAACTTCGAGGTCGATGACCAGTCCGGCGAGTCGCTCGGCACCGGGCTCGAGCGCATCCGCGCCGCCGCCGGCGTGCACGACGTGATCCAGATCGCCGCGGTCGGCAAGAAGGGACGCCTCGCGGCGCACGTCCAGGTGCTGGCGCGGCCGGACGCGCTCGACGCGGTCGCCCGGTTGTGCTTCGACGAGACCACGACGATCGGCCTGCGGACGCATCTGGTGCAGGGCCAGGCGCTGGCGCGGCGGCTGGTCGAGGTTCCCGTGGACGGCCATACGATGCGGGTCAAGCTGGTCGAGCGTCCCGGCGGCGTCACCGGCAAGGCGGAGGCCGACGACCTGCGCGTGCTGGCGGGGCAGGCCGCGCGCGAACGGCTGCGCCGCGAGGCCGAGGCGATGGCCGCGACGCAGGCCGAGGCGGCGGGAATAGTTCAGGGAGCGCGCGAATGAACGTCGCCGAGGCACTGGAGCGGCTCGATGCCGAGCTCGCCGGGATCGACACGGCGGCGATCGCGGTCAGCGGCGGCATCGACAGCCTGACCCTCGCCACCGCGGCGCACCGGCTGCTCGGCCCGCGCGTGAGCATGCACCATGCGACCTCGCCGGCGGTCCCCGGCGAGGCGACGGCGCGCACCCGCGAGCTGGCGGATCGCCAGGGCTGGTCGCTCGACGTGTTCGATGCCGGCGAGTTCGATGACCCGCGCTATCGCGACAACCCGGTTGATCGCTGCTTCTTCTGCAAGACCAGCCTGTACGGCGCGGTGGCCGCCCGCACCGAGCGCGCCATCCTGTCCGGCACCAACCTCGACGATCTCGGCGAATACCGCCCCGGGCTGGAAGCGGCGCGACGGCACGCGGTGCGCCATCCCTTCGTGCAGGCGCGCATCGACAAGCGCACGGTACGTGCGCTGGCGGCACGGCTCGGGCTGGGCGCACTCTCCGATCTGCCCTCCGCACCCTGCCTGTCGAGCCGGATCGAGACCGGCATCCGCATCGAGCCCGCGGTCCTGGCGATGGTGCACGAAGCCGAGCGGCACGTCACCGCGCTGCTCTCGCCGCGCACCGTGCGCTGCCGCGTGCGTGCCGGCCGCATCGTGATCGAGCTCGACCAGGCCGCGCTGGAGGCGCTGGATCACCAGGCCACAGAGCGGCTCGGCGACGAGCTCGCGGCCCTCGGCCGCGCCGCCGGCCTGCAGGGACGGGTCGATTTCGCGCCGTATCGCAACGGCAGCGCCTTCATCCGCCGCCTGCCGTGAGCGAGCCTGCACCCGGGGGCGTGCCCGAGTTCGTCCTGGACGAGGCGCGTGCGCAGCGCATCGGCTTCGGCGAGGCGGTATTCTGCGCCGGCAAGACCGCCTCGCAGATCGGCGCGATCCTGCAGCGCGCGCAGGCGCCGCTGCTGCTGACCCGGCTCGACCCCGAGCGCTTCGCGGCACTGCCGGCAGCGGCGCGTGACCGGCTCGACTACGACCCGCTCTCCGGCACCGCGTTCTCCGGCGCGGCGGAGCCGGTGCGCGGCCCGGCGCGGGTGGCGATCGTCACCGCCGGCACGTCGGACCTCGCGGTCGCGCGCGAGGCGGCCAGGACGCTCCGCTTCAACGGCCACGATGCGACGCTGGTCGCCGATGTCGGCGTGGCCGGGCTGTGGCGCCTGATGCGCCGTCTCGACGAGCTGCGTCGCATGCCGGTGCTGATCGTGGCGGCCGGCATGGACGCCGCCCTGCCGAGCGTGCTCGGCGGGCTGGTCGGCGGCGTCATCGTCGCGGTGCCGACCTCTGTCGGATACGGCGTCGCGGCCGGCGGCCACGCCGCCCTGAACGCGATCCTGGCCAGCTGCGCCCCGGGGATCCTCACCGTCAACATCGATAGCGGCTACGGCGCCGGCTGTGCCGCGATGCGCGTGCTCGGCGTGCTTCCCCCGGCCGCGATACCCGCGGCTGCGACACCCGGCTGAACCGCTCCGCAGGAGAGACGCCATGGAACGACGCACCTTCATCAAGGCTACCGCCGCCGGCATGGCCGGCGCGGCGGTGGCGCCCGCCGCCTACGCCCAGATCGAGACCAGCCAGGGCGGTGCGATACGCGCCACCGGTCCGGTGACCTCGCAGATCGCCGAGCACCCGGACATGAAGTATCGCCCGCTCGGACGCACCGGCGAGCGGGTCTCGCTGGTCGGGCTCGGCGGCTTCCACCTCGCCAAGCCGGGCGGCATGAACAACGCCGAGGCGATCCGCGTGGTGCACGCCGCGATCGAGGCCGGGATCAATTTCTGCGACAATTGCTGGGACTATAACGACGGCGAGAGCGAGGTCCGGCTCGGCCGGGCGCTGGCGCGCGGCTGGCGCTCCCGCACCTTCCTGATGACCAAGATCGACGGCCGCTCCGCCAAGGCGGCGATGCGCCAGATCGAGGAGTCGCTGACCCGGTTGCAGACCGACCACGTCGACCTGCTGCAGTTCCACGAGATCATCCGCATGGACGACCCCGAGCGCGTGTTCGCCGCCGGCGGCGCCCTGGAGGCGGTGCTCAAGGCGCGCCAGCAGGGCAAGCTGCGCTATATCGGCTTCACCGGCCACAAGAGCCCGGCGATCCACAGGCACATGTTCGACGTCGCCGACCGGCATGGCTTCCGCTTCGACACCGTGCAGATGCCGCTCAACGTCATGGACGCGCATTTCGACAGCTTCGAGCACGGCGTGCTGCCGGTGGCGCTCGCGCACGGTACCGCGGTGATGGGCATGAAGGCGTTCGGCGACCCGTTCATCCTCGACACCAAGGCGGTGTCGCCGATCGAGATGCTGCAGTACCCGATGAGCCTGCCGGTGGCGCTGCAGATCACCGGCATCGACAGCCTCGATATCCTGCAGCAGGCGCTGCAGGCGGTGCGCAGCTTCGTGCCGCTCACGCCCGAGCAGCGCACGGCACTGCTGCAGCGCACCGCCGCCCTGGCTCAGGACGGGCACACCGAGAAGTACAAGGTGACCAACCACTTCGACGGGACGGTGCACAACCCGCAATGGCTCGGCTAGCTGGGGCTCGTTCGGGCGCCGCGCCGCTGCGCCGGCGCCTGGCCGCGCTGTGGATCGGGCTGGCTGCCGCCAACCTGGCGGCCTGGGCCTGGGCGCTGGTCGCCTTCCACCACTACCCGATCCTGCTCGGCACGGCGCTGTTGGCATACGGCTTCGGGCTGCGTCACGCGGTCGACGCCGACCACATCGCGGCGATCGACAACGTCACCCGCACGCTGATGCAGGACGGGCAGCGCCCGCTCTGCGTCGGGCTGTTCTTCTCGCTGGGGCACTCGACGGTGGTGGTCGCGGCCTCGGTCGGCATCGCCGCGACGGCGACCCGGTTCGGCGCCAGCCTCGGCTTCCTGCACGGCATCGGCGGCATCGTCGGCACGCTGGTCTCGTCGCTGTTCCTGCTCACCATCGCGGCGATGAACGTCGCCATCCTGCTGTCGGTGCGGCGCAACTTCCGCAGGGTCTGCGCCGGCGAGCGGCTGGACACCGAACAGCTCGACCTGCTGCTGTCCGGCCGCGGCTTCCTCGCCCGCCTGTTCCGACCGCTGTTCCGCAGGATCGGCCGGAGCTGGCACATGTATCCGCTCGGCATGCTGTTCGGGCTCGGCTTCGACACCGCGAGCGAGGTGAGCCTGCTCGGCATCTCCGCCGCCGGGGCCTCGCACGGGCTGCCGATCTGGTCGATCCTGGTGTTCCCCGCGCTGTTCACCGTCGGCATGTCGCTGGTCGATACCATCGACAGCGTGCTGATGCTGGGTGCCTATGGCTGGGCGTTCCTCCATCCGGTGCGAAAGCTCTACTACAACATGGCGATCACGCTGGTCTCGGTGGTGGTCGCGGTGCTGGTCGGCGGCATCGAGGCGCTCGGCCTGATGGGGCAGCACTTCGCGCTGCACGGCCTGTTCTGGGATACGATCGACGCGCTGAACCGCAATTTCGGGCTGATCGGCTACCTGATCGTCGCCGTGTTCGTACTCGCCTGGCTGGGAGCCGCGATCCTCTACCGCGCGCGCGGCTACGACCAGCTCCGCGCCGACATCTGAGCGCCGCTTACATTTCTTAAACGACGAGCGGTAGCCGGGCCCCCTGAGCCACCCCATCTGTGCTGCGGCTGCCCGTTCCGCGGCAGCGATATGCATGAGCTCGGACATGGCACGCATCCGCACCTTCCTCAGCCTGACCCCACTCCCGCTGCTGCTCAGCCTGGGCGCCTGCGCGGTCTCACCGCCGGCTGGCCCGAGCTTCGTCGCACTCCCCGCCGACGGCAAGAGCTTCGACCGCTTCCTCAGCGAGGACACTTACTGCCGGCAGTCCGCCCTCAGCCGCAGCGGCTATAATGGCGGCAATACCGGACGTTCCGCGGTCGGCGGCGCCGCCATCGGCACCGTCGTCGGCGCCGGCGCCGGCGCGCTGCTCGGCGCGGCCGCCGGCAACCCCGGCATCGGTGCCGCCGCGGGTGCCGGCACCGGCCTGCTGGCGGGCACGGCGATCGGCGCCGACAGCGGCGAGGTGTCGGACGTCGTGGTGCAGCATAACTACGACGGCACCTACGCCGCGTGCATGGCGTCGTACGGCAACAAGGTGCCCCAGCCAGGCCAGATCGGCGCCGTCTCCCCGGTCAGCTACGGCTACCCGGCCTACGCGTACGGCTACGGCTACCCGATCGGCTTCGGGCCGGGCTTCGGTTTCGGCGGCTTCGGCTGGGATGGTTTCTACGGCTTCGGCTACCCGGGCTTCTACGGCTTCTATGGCCGCGGCTTCTACGGCGGCTATCGCGGCGGCTACGGCTACCGTGGCGGCTACGGCGGTTACCACGGCGGCGGCTACCACGGCGGCGGCGGGCACCGCTGACGCCTGATCGTCTCGGGCTCGATCAGCCTGGGACGTAGGTCGGTCGCCGGCTCTCAGGGGTTCCGCTCGAACCCCTGACCGAAGCAGGCCAGGGCCCGGCCGAAGAAGTCGTCACCGCCGAAATTGCCCGACTTCAGCGCCAGGGTTATGCCGGGATGGCGCGCGCCGAGCGCGTGCAGCACCGGCACGCCGGGCGCGATCGCGGCACCGATCAGGAACGCCTCCAGCCCCAGCCCGTCGACCACCGCGCCGGAGGTCTCGCCGCCGGCGACGACCAGCCGTGTGGCGCCAGCCTCCACCAGCGCCTCGGCGAGCCCGGCGAGCGTCGACTCGACGGCCTCGCCCACCCTGGCCGCGCCGTGACGCTGCTGCAGCGCCCGCACCGTCTGCGGTGTCCCGCTGCTGGCGATCAGCAGCGGGCCGGAGCCGAGCCGCGCGTGTGCCCAGGCCAGCGCGTCGGCGGCCTCCGCGCCTCCCGCCAGCAGCGCCTCCACGTCGAGCCGCAGGCACGGCATCGTCCGCTCGGCTACCGCCACCTGCCGCAGCGTCGCCTCCGAGCAGCTTCCGGCCAGGATCACGGCGCCCCCGCCCGAGCCGGAGGACGGGAGCGCGGCCGCAGCCGCGGCACCGCGTGCGGCCCCTCGCGACACCAGCGCGCGGGCCAGGCTGGAACCGAGACCGGAGGCGCCGGTGGAGAGCGGCAGCTCGAGTGCGGCCTCGGCGATCGCGTCGAGATGCCGCGCCGCGACCGAATCCGCGATCGCCGCCCCGGCTCCTCGCGCCGCGGCGTCGGCGAGCGCGCCGCGCACCGCCTCGAACCCGGTCTCCACCACCTCGAGCGGCACCAGCGCCACCGGATGGGAGCTCTGCCGCCCGAGCACGCGGACCAGGTCGGAGTCGCGCATCGGGTTGAGCGGGTGGTCGCGCAGCGGGCTGTCCTGCAGCAGCGTGTCGCCAACGAACAGGTGGCCCCGGTAGACGGAGCGGCCGTTCTCGGGGAAGGCCGGGTTCACCGGCACGATCGCGTCGCCGGCACGGGCGCGGAGCGCGTCCAGCACCGGCCCGATATTGCCGGCATCCGTCGAGTCGAAGGTCGAGCAGATCTTGAACAGGATGTGGCCGGCGCCGCGGCCGCGCAGCCAGTGCTCCGCTTCCAGCGACAGCGCCACCGCCCGTGCCGCCGGGATCGACCGGCTCTTCAGCGAGACCACGACCGCGTCCGCCTCCGGCAGCTCGAGCGTCTCCCTGGGCACCCCGATCACCTGCACCGTGCGCAGCCCGTTCAGCGACAGCATGCTGGCGAGGTCCGAGGCGCCGGTATAGTCGTCGGCGATGCAGCCGAGCACGATCCGCCGGTCGGCGCCGGTGCTCATGCTTGCGCCCCGGGCCGTCGCACCTTGAACGGCTCGAACCAGCCGAGCCCCGGAAGCGTGCCGGCGCGCGGCCGATACTCGCAGCCGACGAAGCCGGAATAGCCGAGGCGGTCGAGCTCCTCGAACAGGAACGGCCAGTTCAGCTCCTCGCCCGCAGGCTCGGCCCGGCTCGGCACGCTGGCGACCTGGACGTGGCCGATGATCGGCAGCATCCGTCGCAGCGCCGTCGTCACGTCGCCATGCATGATCTGGCGATGGTACAGATCGAACTGCAGCTTCAGGTTGGGCATCCCGAGTTCGCCGATCAGCCTCTCCGCCGCGACGAAATCGTCGAGGAAGTAGCCGGGCATGTCGCGGCCGTTGATCGGCTCCAGCACCAGGTCGAGCGCGTGCTCGGCGAGCCGCCCGGCGGCGTACTGCACGGCCTCGCGGTAGGCGCCGGCGGCTTGCGGATCTCGCGGCGAGGCGAGGCCGGCCATCAGGTGCAGCCGCCCGACGCCGGTGGCGGCGGCATAGTCGAGCGCCCGGGCGACGCCGTCGCGCATCTCGGCGGATCGTCCGGGGAGGGCCGCGAGGCCGCGCTCGCCATCCGACCAGTTGCCGGGCGGCATGTTGAACAGCGCCACGGTGAGGGCGTTGCGCTGCACCCGCTCGGCCACCGCTTCCGGCGATGCCTCGTAGGGGAACAGGAACTCGACGGCGTCGAACCCGGCATCCGCGGCCGCATCGAAGCGGTCCAGGAACGGATGCTCGTTGAACATCATGGTGAGGTTGGCGGCGAAGTGCGGCATCTTGTTTGTCCTGGAGTGGAAGGCCAGGGCGGTGCCCTGGACCCGCTGGGGCCGAAGGCCCCGGACCCCGTCAGGGGCTCGAGCCGGATGGCAGGGTGAGACCGGCGATCCGGGCGTACAGCCGGGCCACCGAGGCGTCGTCGTCCCCGCCCATGCCGGCGGCGGCGGTCATCAGGTACATCTGCAGCGCCGCCCCCGCGATCGGCACCGGGAACTGCGCCGCCCGCGCCATGTCGAGCACGATGCCGAGATCCTTGGTGAAGATATTGATCGCACTCCTCGGCGCGTAGTCGCCGTCGAGCACGTGCGGGATGCGGTTCTCGAACATCCACGAATTGCCTGCGGACTTCGTGATCACCTCGTAGACCCGGGCGAGATCGAGGCCCTGCTTCTGCGCGAACGCGATCGCCTCGCAGGCGGCGGCGATGTGCACGCCGGCCAGCAGCTGGTTGACGATCTTGAAGGCCGCACCCTGGCCGGCCGCGTCGCCGAGCTCGTACACCGTGCCGGTCATCGCATCGAGTGCGGGGCGGGCGCGGGCGAAGGCGGCGGGGCTGCCCGACGCCAGCATCGTCAGGCTGCCGTCGGCGGCGCGCGCGGCACCCCCGCTCATCGGTGCATCGAGATACAGCCGCCCGGCGGCTTCGAGACGCGCGGCCAGCCCGCGCGCCATGTCGGGGGCCATCGTCGCCGAGGAGATGAACACCGCACCCTCCGGCATGGTGGCGGCGCATCCCTGCGCGCCGAACAGCACCGCCTCGGTCTGCGCGCCGTTGACCACCGCCGCGACCACCGCCTCCGAGCCCTCCGCCGCATCCGCCGGCGTGGCGGCGATGCGGCCGCCGGACTGCGCCAGTCGTTCGGCGGCACCGTCCGAGACGTCGAAACCCGAGACCTCGAAGCCCGCGCGCAGCAGCGACTGCGCCATGCCGAGCCCCATCGAGCCCAGTCCGATCACCGCCGCGCGTCGTCCGCGCGACGCACCCTCGCCAGGCTGCGGCTGCGTCATGCTGTTCTCCTCCGTGGGCTGTTTCCAGCCGGGCGATCATGCCATGGATCGGCCATGTGGAATCCTGGGGGTGGGTCGCGATGAATGAGACCAGGCTGCGTGATCAGATCTGCATGTTCTCGCGCTCGCTGTTCGAGCGCGGCCTGACCGCCGGCTCGTCGGGCAATGTCAGCCTGCGTCTCGAGGATGGCGGCTGGCTGATGACGCCGACCAACGCCTCGCTCGGCTTCCTCGATCCGGCGCGGCTGTCGCGACTGGACCCGCAGGGACGCCTGCTGTCCGGCGATCCACCCAGCAAGGAGATCCCGCTGCACCAGGCGCTGTACGAGACCCGTCAGGCGGGTGCGGTGGTGCACCTGCATTCGGTGCATTCGGTGGCGGTCTCGATGCTGCCCGAGATCGATCCCGCCGACGTGCTGCCGCCGCTCACCGCCTACTACGTGATGCGGGTCGGGGCCACCGCGCTGGTGCCGTACTACCGGCCGGGCGATCCCGCCGTCGCGGGTGCGATCCGCGGCCTCGCCGGGCGCTATGCTGCGGTGCTGCTGGCCAATCACGGTCCGGTCGTGGCCGGCGCCACGCTGGAGGCCGCGATCTACGTTACCGAGGAGCTGGAGGAGACGGCGCGGCTCTACCTGATGCTGCGCGGCCTCAACCCGCGGGCGCTGACGCAGGCTCAGGTCGACGACCTGGTGGCCCGCTTCGGAGTGGAACTGCCGAGACATGATCAGGCCGCCCATGATGAGGATCGATGAGGGGCGGGAGCGGCATCGCCGCTCCCCGGGCTCAGTGCGCGCTGACGTACTGGCGCCAGTCGTGCTTTTCCTTGAAGCCGAGCATCTCGCGCACCTTGCGGTTCGAGAGCAGCCCCTCGCGCTCGCCGAGCGTGCCGCGCACCGGCACGTTCGGGTAGTAGCGGCGCAGCAGCTCCGCCGTCGGCAGGTCCGACGAGGTGGAGTCGTTGGCGGCGTTGAACACCTGGAAGCCGAGCCCGTCGGTCTCGATGCCGAGGCGCACGATCTCGCCCAGGTCGCGCGCGTCGATGTAGCTCCAGGCGATCTTCTTGCGGAAATCCGGCTTGGCGAACCAGCCCGGGAACAGCTCGTACTCGCTCGGCTCGACGACGTTGCCGATGCGCAGCGCGTAGATGTCCGCACCGCTGCGCAGCTGGAAGCCGCGCGCGGTACGCTCGTTGCAGATCTTGGAGATCGCGTAGCTGTCCATCGGGTCGACCGGATACTCCTCGTCGAGCGGGAAATACTCCGGCTCGCGCGGCGTGTTGGCGAACACGATGCCGTAGGTGGTTTCGCTCGAGGCGATGATCACCTTCGGGATGCCGAGCTTGGTCGCGGCGTCGAGCACGTTGTAGGTGCCCATCACGTTGATCCGGTAGACCTCGTTGTCCGGCACGATCATGACGCGCGGGATGGCGGCGAAATGCACCACCGCGTCGATCTTCGGCGGACGCAGGTCGGGGTCGAACTCGTGCAGCCCGGTATAGGACGAGAAGGCGTTGAACAGCTGGCCGGCATCGGTGATGTCGGTGATCAGCGTACGCACCTTGGGGTGGTCGAGCGGCTTGGTGTCGATGTTGAGCACGTGGTAGCCCTGATCGACCAGGTACTGCACGACATGACGTCCGGCCTTGCCGCTGCCGCCCGTGAACAGGATCTGCTTCATGCGAATGGCTTCCTCAAAAATGGTAGTTGTCGATGTTGTTCTTGTCGAACACCAGCGGCTGGCTGAACACGATCACGCGGTCCTTGGCGGTGAAGCTGCCGAGGTCGCCGGCGGTGAAGCTGCCGTTCGGCTGGATCGCGTTGTTCGCGGCGAGGCGGGCCACATACATCACCAGCATGCCCTCCTTGACCTCGTCCCAGAGCGGGCTCTCGCGGATGATGCCGGACTTCACGTACTGACGGATCGAGTCCGGATCGCTGCAGCCGGTGACGAACACCTTGCCGGTCATGCCGAGCTTCTCGACCGCGGCCGCCGCACCCACTTCCGCGGCTCCGTCCGGCGCGATGATCCCTTTGACGCCCGGGTTGGCCTGCAGGATGTTCAGGCCGGCGGTCAGCGACTGTGACGGGCTGGACTGGCCGTACTGGGTGGTGACGATCTTCATCTTGGGGTACGCGCTGGTCATGTAGGCCGTCAGCGCATGGATCCACTCGTTCTGGATGGTGGCGTCCGGCGTCGAGGACAGGATCGCGACCTGCGCGTCGGGGCCGGTATACTTGGCCACGGCATCGACCAGCGCCTTGCCGTGCGCGGCATAGTTGGTGTTCTGGATGAAGAAGTCGCGCGCGTCGGCGGCCACGTCGCTGTCGTAGGACACCACCTTGATGCCCTGCTTGCGGGCGCGGCGCAGCGCCGGGGCCAGCTGCGTCGGGTTGTTCGAGGTGGTGGTGATCACGGTGAAGCGGCGCGCGATCAGGCTGTTGAACACGTCGACCTGGCCCTGCGCCGAGGCGGTGACCGGGCCGGTGTAGAGGAAGTTGATGTTCAGCGTCTTCGCCGCCTGCTCCGCGCCCTGCTGGTTGGCCTTGAACACCGACAGCCCGACGAGCTTCGGCACCATCGCCACCTTGATCGCCTTCGCGGTGTCGATGTCGGCGGCGCGCGCCGGCGCGAGGCCGAGCAGCAGTGCCGCGGCGGCGAGCCCGGCGCGGGTCGCGTTGTTCAATCTGGTCATGTCCCGATCCCTTCAGTTTATGGTTGCGGCGGCGTCGTTCTTGCGGAGACGCAGCCGGCGCAGCAGCGGCGTCAACCCGCCGCCGCCGAGCATGTTCTTGATGGCGATGGCGCCGAGCAGGATGGCGCCGGTCAGCATCGTGGTCAGCATGTCGGAGAAGCCCGCGATCAGCATGCCCTGGCGCAGGAAGCCGAGCACCAGGACCGCGATCACCACGCCCACGATGCTGCCTTCGCCGCCGAAGATGCTGACGCCGCCGAGCACGACGATGGTGATGGTGGTGAGCAGCAGCACGTCGCCCATGTCGGCGCGCACCGCGCTGTAGTACGCCGCGAGCACGATCCCGGCGAGTGCTGCCATGCTGCCGGACAGCACGTAGGCGGCGACCAGGATGCAATCCACCCGCACCCCGGACCAGCGCGCGGCATCCGGGTTGTAGCCGATCATGACGATCTTGCGGCCGAACTTGCTGCGCGACATCGCGAGCCCGAACAGCAGGCTGAGCAGGGCGAACAGCAGGATCTGGTAAGGCAGCAGGTCGCCGATGGCGCCGGTGCCGAGGCGGGTGAAGCCGTCGGGGAAGCCCGAGGGCGGGGTGTCGCCGGCCAGTGCCACGGCGAGGCTGCCGTAGATGAAGCTGGTGGCCAGCGTGGCGATCAGCGGCTCCACCCGCAGCCTGGTGATGATCAGGCCGTTCACCGCCCCGAGCATCGCACCTGCGAGCACGCCGATGCCGGCCGCGAGCCAGATCGAGAGATGCAGCCCGCTCCAGAGCTCCGCCATCACGATCGCCGACAGCCCGGCGGTGGCGCCGACCGAGAGGTCGATCCCGCCGGTCAGGATCACGGTCGAGAGGCCCAGTGCCACCAGCCCGAACGGCAGGAAGTTCTCGCTCAGCGCCAGGAAGCTGCCGAAGCCGGAGTAGAAGCCGGGGACGACCGCGATCAGTCCGGCCACCAGCAGCACCAGCAGCACGATCAGCGAACGCTCCCAGCCATCCAGCGGCAGCCGCGAGCGGCGCTCGCGGGTGAGGGTGACGTCGTTGCGCGCACCCACGTCGGATCCGCCCATGTCAGGCGCCTCCCGCGGCGCCGCGGCGTCGGCCGGCCGCCACCGCGATCAGGATCATCAGCCCCTCGCCGGCCGAGTACCAGATCGGCGGCACGTGCACGAACACCAGCGCGGTCAGCACGACGCTCAGGAACAGGCTGCCGAGCACGGTGCCGACCATCGAGGCACGGCCGCCGGCGATCGCGGTGCCGCCGATCAGGGCGACGGCGATCGATTGCAGCTCCATGTGGTCGCCGGTGCCGGTGGTGACGGTGGCCGAGCCGGTGTAGCAGAGGAACATCAGCCCGGAGAGTGCCGCCAGCACCCCGGACAGCGCGTAGGCGCGCACCTGCGTCGAGGTGACCGCGATCCCGGCATTGTAGGCGGCTCCGCTGTTGTTGCCGACCGCCAGCAGGGCGCGGCCGAAGCGCGTGTGGCCGAGCATGAACCAGGTGAGCAGCAGCACCACGGCCAGCACCAGCACCGGGATCGGCAGGATCCCCGCCAGCAGGCCGTTGCCGAGCACGGCGTAGGCGTGCGGCACGGAGTCCACCTGGGTGCCGTTCGAGATCACGAAGATCAGGCCGCTATAGAGGCTGTAGGTGCCCAGCGTGGTGATGATCGGCGGGATGGTCAGGCGCGCCACCAGCAGGCCGTTGACGGTGCCCAGCACCAGCCCGATCACCAGGGCGATGGCGAACGCGGCGGGGAGCGGCAGGCCGCCGCCCTGCGCCAGCAGGCCGGTCACCATCGCGGTCAGGCCCAGCACCGGCGCCACCGACAGGTCGATGCCGCGGGTGGCGATCACCAGCGTCTGGCCGAGTGCCAGCAGCGACAGCACCACCGAGCCCTGCAGCATGAAGCGCAGGTTCTGCACCGAGATGAAGCCGTGTCGGACCAGGCTCACCAGCAGGATGGTGGCGACGGTGGCGAGCAGCAGGGTGATCTCGCGCCGTCCCGCACCGGCGGTGCCGCGGGAGCGGCCAGTGCGCGGTCGTGCGTCACCCGCGCCGGCCCGCGGCAGTGCGACGATCTGCATCACGAGGCGCGCCCGGGAAAGTCCTGACCCGCATGGCTCAGGTAGGAATGGCCCACCTGGTCCGGCGTGATCTGCTCGCCGCTCAGCTCGGCGACGATGCGTCCCTCATAGACCGACAGGATGCGGTCGCAGAGCCGGACCAGCTCCTCCATCTCCGACGAGATCACCAGGATCGCCATGCCCTGCCGCGCCAGGCCCTCGATCAGCTCGTAGATCTCGTCCTTGGCGCCGACATCGACGCCGCGGGTCGGCTCGTCGAGGATCGCGACCTTCGGCGACAGCCCCATCCACTTGCCGAACACGACCTTCTGCTGGTTGCCGCCGGAGAGCCGCGCCAGCTTCTGGTCGATGCCGGCGCAGCGCACGCGGTACTGCGCGACGGTGGCGCTGCCGATGCCGTCCTCGTGCGTGCGGTCGATCAGCCCGAGGCGCTGCCGCACCCGGTCGAGCAGGCCCGAGGTCAGGTTCTCGGTGATGCTCATCGGCAGCACCGCGCCGTGCCGCGCGCGGTCCTCGGGCGCGTAGACCAGGCCGCGCCGGATGATCGCGTGGGTGGAGCAGCCGGAGATGTCGTGCCCGCCCAGCTGGACGCGGCCGGCGTGCCGCGCGCGCAGGCCGAAGATGGTCTCGGCGATCTCGGTGCGGCCGGCGCCGACCAGCCCCGCCAGCCCCAGGATCTCGCCCTGGTGCAGGGTGAAGCCGACGTCGCGGAAGCGCGGCTCGTGGCTCAGCCCCTCGACGCGCAGTGCCGGCACCTCGGTGACCGACGACCAGCTGCGCCTGGGGATCACCCGCATCTCGCGCCCGACCATCTGCGACATCAGCCGCACCCGGTCGAACTCGGCGCGCCCGGTCTGGTCGACCAGCACGCCGTCGCGCAGCACGCTGATCTCGTCGCTGATCTCGAGCACCTCGTCCATGCGATGGCTGATGAAGCCGAGCGTGCAGCCATCGTCGCGCAGGCGTCGCATGATGCCGAACAGGTGCTCGACCTCGTGCGTGGTCAGCGGCGAGGTCGGCTCGTCGAACAGGATGACGCGGCAGCCGCGCAGCAGCGCCTTGGCGCACTCCACCTGCTGCTGCTGGGCGATCGAGAGGTGGCGTGCCTGCTGGTCGACGTCGATGTCGAGGCCGAGCGAGCCGAGCGCCTCGCGCGCCTGTCGACGCACCTGGCTCCAGTCGACGCGACGCGGCAGCCGCCCCGCCGTCGGCAGCTGGCCCACGAACATGGTCTCGGCGACGCTGAGCTCGGGCATCAGCGCCGGCTCCTGCGGCACCAGGTAGATGCCGTGCGCGTGCGCCTCCTGCGGGTTCTGCAGGGTCAGCGGCCGGCCGTCCAGGGTCAGCTGTCCCGCGGTCGGCCGCACGATCCCGGACAGGATCTTGAACAGGGTGGACTTGCCCGCACCGTTCTCGCCCATCATCGTGTGCACCCGGCAGGGCTGCAGCGTCAGGCTGACGCCGCGCAGCACCGCGACGCTGGCGTAGTTCTTGGTGATGCCGAGTGCGCCGTAGCGACCCTGCGGGGCCGCGTCGGGCGTCTCGGCGGCGGCGAGCGACATCATGCCGTCTCCTGGACAGGTTCCCTGGACGAGGCGCGCTTCTCGATGCCACGCTCGTCACGCGGCGGCACGGGCGACCCCTGCCATCGGACCATCGATGGTAGCGCAATCATTAATCCGCATCGCCTGGTAGCGCAACCATGGATGATGGATTAATCTCGACCGCGGATGAGCACGATCAACCCAGTCGCGCGGATCGGCGGACGCAGGCGCGCGGACGGGGCGGTGACGCTGAAGCACGTGGCCGAGCGCGCGGGCGTGGCGCCGATCACGGTGTCGCGGGCGCTGAACGCGCCGCACAGCGTCTCGGAGGCGCTACGCCAACAGATCGGCATCGCGGTGGCCGAGCTCGGCTACGTTCCCAACCGCTTCGCCGGCGCGCTCGCGTCGGCCGACAGCCGGATCGTGCCGGTGATCGTGCCCTCGCTCGCCAACGCGGTGTTCATCGAGGTGATCCAGGGCATCCAGGAGGTGCTGGAGGCCGAGCGCTACCAGCTGCTGCTCGGCAACACCCAGTATGACCTTGACCGCGAGGCCGAGCTGGTCGCGACGCTGCTCGGCTGGTCGCCCCCCGGCCTGATCGTGGCCGGGCTGCGCCACGCCGAGCGCACCGCGCGGCTGCTGCGCGGCTACGGCCGCCCGGTGGTCGAGATCATGGAGTGCGGCCCGAAGGCGATCGACATGAATGTCGGGCTGTCGCACCTCAAGGCCGGCGAGACCATGGGCGCGCACCTGATCGCGCGCGGCTACCGCCAGATCGGCTTCGTCGGCGGAAGGCTGGAGGCGGACTACCGCGCCGCGCAGCGCTTCCGCGGCCTGGACCGCGCGCTCGCCCGCGCCGGGCTGACGCGGCGGCCGCCGTACGCGCATGCCGAGGCGTCGAGCCCCGGGCTCGGCGGCGACAAGCTCATGCAGGCGCTGCAGCGCAGTCCGGAGCTCGACGCGCTGTTCTTCGCCAACGACGACCTCGCGGTCGGCGCGCTGCTGCGGGCGCAGCGCGAGGGCATCGCGGTGCCGGGGCGGATCGCGATCGCCGGCTTCAACGGCTTGGGCATCGGCGCGCTGACCACGCCGGCACTCACCTCGATCGTCTCGCCGCGGCACCGGATCGGCGAGATCGCGGCGCGCAAGCTGCTGGCGCGCATCCAGGGCAAGCCGGCGGGTCCGGCGCGGGTCGATGTCGGATATCGGCTGGAGGTCAGGTCCAGCACCTGACGCCGGCCTAACTCAGGGGAATGGCGATGGCGGAGAAAGTCGGTTTCATCGGGCTCGGCCTCATGGGCTGGGGCATGGCGAAGAACATCGTCGAGAAGGGGTATCCGCTCTCGGTGCTGGCCTGGCGCAAGCGCGAGGCGGTCGAGGACCTCAAGCAGCGCGGTGCCACCGAGGTGGGCTCGGCGCGCGCGCTCGCCGAGAGCTGCGACGTCGTGGTGCTGTGCGTGACCGGAAGCCCACAGGTCGAAGCCGTCATGGGTGGACCCGACGGACTGGCCGCCGCCGGG
The DNA here is from genome assembly GCA_964242335.1 of uncultured Acetobacteraceae bacterium. GTDB lineage: Bacteria > Pseudomonadota > Alphaproteobacteria > Acetobacterales > Acetobacteraceae > Lichenicoccus. The sequence continues at coordinate 22,014 of CAXTAY010000041.1, forward strand.
CGGGAGCTGCTGGTGATCGACTGCTCGACCTCGGAGCCGGCGATCACGGTCCGGCTCGCCGGCGAGCTGGCCGGCCGCGGCGTCACGCTGATCGACGCGCCGCTCAGCCGCACCCCGAAGGAGGCCTGGGCGGGCACGCTCGACGTGATGGTGGGCGGTGCCGCCGCGGACGTCGCCCGCGCGCGTCCGCTGCTGGAGACGTTCGCCGGGCGCATCGTCGAGACCGGCGCGACCGGGACCGCGCACATGATGAAGCTGCTGAACAACTTCGTCTCGCTCGGCTACGGCGCGCTGTACGCCGAGGCGCTGATGATGGGCGCCAAGGCCGGAGTGTCGGCGCAGACCTTCCACGACGTGATACGCGGCGGCCGCATGGACTGCCCGTTCTTCCAGACCTTCTTCGAGGCGGTGATCGGCGGCAACCCCGAGGCGCACAAGTTCGTGCTCGGCAACGCGCTGAAGGACCTGACCTACCTGTCGAACTTCGCCTCCGCCAGCGCCAGCGCCAATCCGGTGGGGGCCGCGGTGCGCAACAGCTATGCGCTCGCGGTCGGCCTCGGCCGCGGCGAGGAGTACGTGCCGAGGCTCACCGACGTGATCGCGTCGGTCAACGGCATCCCGCGCGAGTGAGGGCAAGCGACCGGCTAAGGCTACCTCACCCCGGAGCCTGCTCGCGCGCTGGCGCCTCGACGATGTCGGGCCATCGCCGCGGATCCCCCTGCGCGAACTGCACCCGGATCCGCACCAGGTCCGGCAGCGTCGCCGCGTCCCAGGTGCGCGCCCAGCCACGGTCCGCCGTCGACCAGTAGCTGAGCTGCAGGGCGGCCACGTGCTCCAGCAGCACCGAGACGTGCGGCGGCGGTGCGGGCCGCAGCCGCTCGGCATGCAGGTGCGGCAGCCAGGACAGGATCAGGCGCCCGTCGGGATCGACCATCAGGCTGATATCGGCCCGCGACGGCGCGCCGTCCTGGCCGATCGGCAGGTTGGAGGTGAAGGCCATCGCGTGCGGCCGGCCGACCAGCTTGCCGCCGTCGCGCTCGGTGCCGGGATAGCACTCCTCGATCAGCCGGCGCAGCACGCGGTCGTTGGCCTGCAGCGTCTCGGCGCGGCGCAGCGCCTGGTCCTGCCGGCCCCAGGCGGCGAAGCCGAAATGCACCCCCTGCGACAGCGTCACCAGCAGCACGCCGAGCACCACCAGGGCGACCACGATCTCCAGCAGGGTGAAGCCGGCCTCGTCGCACCTCCCGCGGCTCATGGCGCCGGCGTGACCGCCGCGCGGCGGGTGACCAGCGTGGTGCCGCGCCTGCCCTGCGGGCCGTCCCAGCTCTCGGTGACGCGCACCTCGAACAGGGTCTCGCGCGCCGGATGCTGCGCGTCGTCGCCGCCCCGCAGCATCGGGGCCGAGCCGAGCGGCCGCAGCCGCAGCGACCAGGCGAAGCCGCCGCCATCCTCGCCCTCGAGCGCCTCGGTGCGCAGCGGCACGCCGTGCCCCACGCTGGCGAGGTGGGAGCGGGCGCGGGTCAGCGCCTCGGCGCTGCGGTCGGCGAGCCGCACTTCCGCCAGGCCCTCGATCGCGCCGTGGAACAGCACGCCGAGGGCGAGGGCGGCGATGACGAAGGCGACCAGCACCTCGAGCAGGGTGAAGCCGGAGGCCGCGCTCCCGTCGATCGGCGGTTCAGGAGGCGTCGTCACGCCGGATCGGACCCTGGGTGATGCGTCCGGTCAGCCAGTCGACGCCGATGCTGAGCTGCTCGTGGCCCTCGGCCAGCACGATGCGCGCGCCGTTGGCGCCGCCGTCGGGATCGAAGCGCAGGCTGCCCTCGCCGCGCGGATCGTCGGCCGGACTGTGCAGGGACAGCACGACCGGTGCCTCCTGGTCGCGCCGCGACACCTCGGCGACCGCCTCGCGTGCCTGTGCCGCGCTGACGCGCACCGGCCGGTCGGTGCCGATCGCGCGGCCGCGCGCCTGGCGCAGCGTATCGGTCAGCCGGCGTGACGCCGCATCGAGGTCGATCGTCGCCGAGCGGGTGGGACCGCGCGCCACCAGGATGCCCAGCATCAGGCCCATCACCGCCAGCACCACGATCATCTCGATCAGGGTGAAGCCGGCGTCGGCGCGCGCCGCGCGACCGGGCAAGGAGCTACTGGGCAAGGTCGTTCAGGCTGAGCATCGCGAGCAGCAGCGAGGAGACGATGCCGGCCACGGCGGCACCCATGACGATGGTGATCACCGGTACCAGCAGCGCCACCAGGCGCTGCACCCGGACGCGCGTGGTCTCCTCGTGTATCTCCGCCGCACGCAGCGCCATCGGGCCGAGCTGCGCGGTCTCCTCGCCGAGGCGCAGCAGGTGGATCATGCGGGCCGGGAAGATGCCGGATGAGCCCAGCGTGCGCGCGAGCCCGGCGCCGCCCTTGGCACTCTCGGTGGCGCGGTCGATCGCCAGCAGGCCGGCACGGTTGCCGATCACGTCGCGCACGATGCCGAGGGCGGCGATCAGCGGCACGCCGTTGAGCAGCAGCGTGCCCAGCGTGCGGGTGAAGCGCGAGGCAAGCACCTCGGCGAGCAGCCCGCCGATCACCGGCAGGCGCAGCGTCCAGCGGTCGAGGCGGGCGCGCAGCGTCGGCCGCCGTGCCGCGCGCCGCAGCAGCAGCACCGCGGCGGCGAGGCCGAGCAGCAGCCACAGACCGTCATGGCTGATCAGCGCGCCGGCATCGATCAGCAGCTGCGTCGAGCGCGGCAGGGCAGCGCCGTTCTGCTCGAACAACGGAGTGAACTGCGGCAGCACCTCGGTGAGCAGCAGCACGATCGCGCCGACGGCGGCGGCCGACAGCATCGCCGGGTAGATCATCGCCGATTGCAGGGTGGCAGCGAGTGCGCGCTCGCGCTCCATCAGTGTCGCGATCCGCTCCAGGGTGGCGGCGAGGTTGCCGCCCGCCTCGGCGGCGCGCACCAGCCCGACATGCAGCCGCGGGAAGCTGCCGGGGTGGCGGGCGAGGGCGGCGTGCAGGGTGGCGCCGTCGCGCACCTGGTCGCGCAGCGACGAGACCACGGCGCGCACCCGCGGGCTGGGCGCGGTCTCGTCGAGGAAGCGCAGCGCCCGGTCGAGGTCCTGGCCGGCGCCGAGCATCACCGCGAGCTCGCGGGTCAGGTGCGCCACCTCGCTGCGGCGCAGCGTGCGACGCGAGAAATCGAGCCGCAGCAGGGTGTCGAGTGCGGCGCCGCCGCGCGCGGCGTCGGTGCGCATCGGGATGTTGCCCTGGCGGCGGATGAAGGCGACCACCTCCGCCTCGCTGCCCGCCTCGGTGACGCCGCGCACCAGGGTGCCGGAAGGCGTGATGGCGGTGAAGCGGAAGCTAGCCAAGGGCCGCGCGCCCACCCACCGCTAGTTCTCCGCCCGGATCGAGCGCGCCACTTCCTCGATCGTGGTGCTGCCCGCCAGTGCCGCCTCGATCCCCGCATCGAACAGCGTCACCATGCCGCCCTCCACCGCCGCGCGCTCGATCGCAGCGTGGTCGGTGCGGGCGAAGATCAGCCGCTCGATGGCGGCGTCCGGCACCAGGAACTCGGCGATCGCCTGGCGTCCGCGATAGCCGGTGCCGCGGCAGTGCGGGCAGCCCCTGGCGTGGAACAGGGTGATCGGTCGCTGCGCGGTGCGCCGCTCCAGCGCGAACCGCTCGACCAGCGCCGGCGGCGCCTCGAACGGCTCGCGGCACTCCGCGCAAAGGCGCCGCACCAGGCGCTGCGCCAGCACGCCGCGCAGCACCGCGGTGAGCAGGTAGTCCTCCACCCCCATGTCGCGCAGCCGGGTGATCGCGGCGGCGGCCGAGTTGGTGTGCAGCGTCGACAGCACCAGGTGGCCGGTCAGCGCCGCCTGCACGGCGATCTGCGCGGTCTCCAGGTCGCGTATCTCGCCGACCATGATCACGTCCGGGTCCTGGCGCAGGATCGAGCGCAGCAGCGAGGCGAAGGTAAGCCCGATCTGCGGCTTGGTCTGGATCTGATTGATGCCGCGCAGCTGGTACTCGATCGGATCCTCGACGGTGACCACCTTGCGGGTCACCGCATTGAGCCCGAGCAGCCCGGTATAGAGGGTGGTGGTCTTGCCCGACCCGGTGGGACCGGTGACCAGCACGATGCCGTTGGGCAGCTCCAGCCGCTCGCCGAGCTGCGCCACCACCGCGGGGGCGAGGCCGAGGCGGGCATAGTCGAAGGTGACGGCGGAGCGGTCGAGCACGCGCAGCACCACCGTCTCGCCGTGCAGCGAGGGGATGGTCGAGACGCGGAAATCGACCTCCTGGCCGCGCACCGCGAGCTTGATCCGCCCGTCCTGCGGCAGGCGACGCTCGGCGATGTCGAGCCGGGCCATGATCTTCACCCGCGAGATGATCGCCGGGATCAGCCGCGCCGGCGGACTCTCCATCTCGGCGAGCACGCCGTCATGGCGGTAGCGCACCCGCAGGCGGTCCTCGAAAGGCTCGATATGGATGTCCGAGGCCTGGGTCTCCACCGCGCGGGCGATGATCGCGTTGACCAGGCGGATCACCGGCGCCTCGCTGGCGAGGTCCTTCAGCCGCTCGGCGTCCTCCTCGAGCGGTGCCGCGTCGGGCTCGGCCTCGGCGTCGGTCGCGTCCTCGGCCGGATAGAGCCGCTCGAAGGCGGCCTCCAGCTCGATCGGCACCGCCACCTCGCGGCGCACCGGATGTCGGGTGGCGGCGGCGATGGCGGCCGAGATGAAGTCGTCGAGCGGATCGACCACGGCGACGATCAGCGTGCCCGCCTCGATCGCGACCGGCAGTGCCCGCACCTCGCGCAGGAAGCGCGGCGTCAGGCGGTCGGCGAGCAGCGGCTCGGCGGGATAGCGATCCGGGCCCGCGAGCCTCATGCCGAGCAGGCTGCAATAGGCGTCGGCGAGGCCGCGCTCGGAGACCAGCCCGAGCTGCAGCAGCACCGTGTCCAGCCGGCTGCCGCTCTCGTCGGCGACCCGGCGGCCGCGTTCGAGAGTGCGCGCATCGCATTGTCCGGTTTCGAGCAGCAGCGACGCCAGCCGCTCCACCGGATCGGCCGCCAGGCGTGGATCGGCCAGGCGCGACTCGGCCGGCTGGGGATCGGCCAGCCTGGGATCGGCCAGCCTGGGATCGGCCAGCCTGGGATCTGCCGGCCTGGGGTCAGCCGGCCTTGGGTCGAGGGTCTCGCTCATCTGCGGACGATTGCCGCTGGCGCGGCAGAAGTGCAAGCCTGAAGCGGGCTGTGCGTCGGGAGGCACGATGGATCCGGACGGCGCGCTGGCGCTGGCGTTGGCACCGTTCGCCGGCAGCTTCCTCGGGGTGCTGGTGCGCCGGCTGCCCGCGGGCCGGGACTGGGCCTGGTCGCGTTCCGCCTGCGAGCGGTGCGGACGGGTGCTGCGGCCGGCGGAACTGCTGCCGCTCGCGAGCTTCGCGCTGCTGCGCGGCCGCTGCAGGGGCTGCGGTGCGTCGATCGGATGGTTCCATCCCGGTATCGAGCTCGCGGCACTCGCGGTCGCCATCCTGGTGCTCGGCGTGGCCGGCAGCGCCGCGGACCGCCTGTGGCCCGGCTGCGCGCTGGGCTGGGGGTGTCTCGCACTCGGCTTGATCGACTGGCGGCATTTCCGCCTGCCGGACGCGATCACCCTGCCGCTGCTGCTGCTCGGCCTCGCCGCCACCGGCTGGCGGCAGCCGGAGCGGCTCGGCGATCACGCGCTCGCCTGCCTGCTGGGCTGGCTCGGGTTCCGTGCGGTCGCGTGGGGCTACCGGCGCCTGCGCGGCATCGACGGGCTCGGACAGGGCGACGCCAAGATGATCGCGGCCGCCGGCGCGTGGCTGGGCATCGCGGCACTGCCGGTCATGGTCTGCGCCGGCGCGGTGCTCACGCTGCTTGGCGTGCTCGCGCGCGCCGTCTGGCTGCGACGCAGGCCGGAGCGAGGCCGCCGCGTCGCCTTCGGACCCGGGCTCGCGGCCTCGCTGTTCGGCTGCTGGCTGCTGCTCGGCTGAGCCCTACTTGTTGCAGATCTCGCTCTCCGGACCTCCGTTGGCGGGACCCGGCGAGCAGAGATCGTAGTCGTGGCCCTCCCGCGCCGAGGGGTTGCGATACGAGTAGGCGTGGTTCCAGGGGTCGAGCGGGACGCTGCCCTTCACGTAGGGGCCGTTCCACGCCTCGGCGTCGCCCGGCCGGGTGACCAGCGCCTGCAGCCCATCCTCGGTGGTCGGGTAGGTGCCGACATCGAGCTTGTAGGTGTCCAGGATCGAGCCCATGCGCTCGATGGACTGGTGCGCGATCGAGACCTTGGCGCCGCCGAGCTGGCGCAGCACCGCGGGCGCCACCAGGCTGATCAGCAGGCCGAGGATGGCGATCACCACCAGCAGCTCGATCAGCGTGAAGCCCTGTTCCGCCGACTGCGGGTCGTCGTCGGGCGCCGGCCGCCTTCGCGTCGACATCAGCCTCGGCATTCGCTACCAACGCGCGCAGCATCGGAGGCACCCGCCCTGGTTCCGTATCTCGCCTGCATGGCGCTGGTCGCCTCGCTCTATCATCTGCCGCCGCGGGTGCTTCCCGCCATCCAGGGGGTGGAGGGGGGCCGGCAGGGAATGCTGCACCTCGATGCGGACGGGACCGTAGATCTGGGGGTGATGCAGATCAATACGCGCTGGCTGCAGCCGCTCTCGCGCTACACCCATGCGCCGGCCGACGCCGTGTTCCGCCGGCTGCGTGACGAGCCCTGCTACAACATCGCCGCCGCCGGGGCGATCCTGCGCACCTACCTGGACGAGACGCACGGCGACCTGCTGCGTGCGGTCGGGGACTACCACTCGCACACCCTGCGGCTGAACCTCGCCTACCGGCTGCAGGTCCTGCGTGCGGCGAACCAGATGTTCACCTCCCGTGGGCATCGCCTCACGCGCTGACCGGCCGTCTCATCGACACGGGTCTGTTATGATTTCCTGGAAGTTCGATCTCCGTTATGATCATCTACGGAGACGATGGTCATGCAGCACTTCAGAAGCACGCATCCTGGGACAGGCGAGGCCGTCCTGATCGTGGACGACGAACCCCTGATCCGGATGCTGGTGCGGGAGGTGGTCGAGGAGTCTGGCTATCTCGCGCTCGAAGCGGGAGATGCGGCCTCGGCCCTGGCGACGCTGCGGTCGGAGGTCCGGATCGACCTGCTGATCGCCGACCTGGGCCTGCCCGGCGGCATGAACGGGCGGCAGATGGCCGACGCCGCATTGCAGGCGCGCCCGGAGCTGAAGGTGCTGTTCATCACCGGCTATATCGACCATCCGGCGCTGAATCCGGCGAGCCTGACGGCTGGCATGCAGGTGATGATGAAGCCGTTCTCGATCGATGGGCTCACGAGCACCCTGCGGAACATGATCACCAGCGAGCAGGTGGCTTAGCGGCCGATCGTCTCGGGCCTGGGCGGCCCGAGACGCAGGTCGGTCGCCGCAACGGCGGGCCAGGGCAAGCTCGTCGACTAGGTCGAAGCCGTTCTTGCCCTGGCGCCGCCGGCGGTCAGCTGCCGATGGTCAGGCGATGGTCCCGTTCAGCTTGTTCGGGAAGAACAGGTAGTTGGATGCGGCACCGCCGCCATAGACGATGTTCAGCACCTGCGTGGTGGTGCGGGTGTAGACCAGCCCGTTCACGTCGGTGTCGACGAAGTTGTAGGCGTTGGTGTAGCCGGGCGCCTGCAGCAGCGTGCCGGCGTCGTCGGCGGCCCCCGAGAGGGTCGCGCGCAGGTTGGAGATCGCATCGGTGGCGACGCCGGCACCGAGATCCGACAGCAGGGTGCGGATCGCGCCGGCATGGTAGGCCTCGACCGCCAGGATGCTCGCCGCCGCGGTGAGGTAGGTCTTGTTGGAGATCGCCGATGCGGCGCCGGCATAGGCGGTGACGCCGACATCCTCGAAGATGTAGGAGCCGAGCAGGAAGCTGACGTCGTCGGCGAACGGGTTGAAGGTCTGGCCCTGGGCGATCAGGCCGGCGGCGACGGCCAGCGTGGTGAAGCTGGTCATCAGGTCGATGGCCGGACGCGCCACGGCGCTGCTGCCGAGCACCGAGCGGATGAAGCGCACGTGCGCCTGCTCGTCGACGGCGATGCGCTGGGCGTAGGACTGGATCGCCGGGCTGACGAACGGCACCAGGCTGCCGCCGGTGACCGAGCCGGGGGTGCCGGTTCCGGTGACGTCGGCGTCGGAGAGGCCGGTGCCGGTCGCCGCGCGGAGGTAGAACTCGGCCTCGAGATATTCGAGGTTGAGGGCGAAGTTGAAGATGTCGGCATCGGTCAGCGCGGCTGCCCGTGCGGTGCCGCCGGAGAGCGCGAGGCCACCGGTGGAGAGGGCGCTGATCGCGGCAGCACCGGCGACGCCGGCTCCCGCACGCTTGAACAGCGAGCGGCGTTCCAGCCC
>CAXTAY010000042.1:0-30318 GCA_964242335.1 uncultured Acetobacteraceae bacterium
TGCTGCAGGGCTTCTTCGGCGGCGGGCTGCAGCCCAACCAGCAATCCATCATCCTCGACACCTTCCCGCCCTCGAAACGATCCGGCGCCTTCGCGATCACCGCGGTGGCGACCATCGTGGCGCCGGCGCTTGGGCCGACGCTCGGCGGCTACATCACCGACAATTTCTCCTGGCGCTGGGTGTTCTTCATCAACGTGCCGGTCGGCATCTTCGCCCTGCTCGCGGTCGCGGCCCTGGTCGAGGACCCGCCCTGGGCGCGCAAGCAGCGCGCCTCGATCGACGTCGTCGGCTTGTCGCTGATCACCATCGGGCTCGGCTGCCTGCAGGTGATGATGGATCGCGGCGAGGACGATGACTGGTTCGGCTCGCCGTTCATCCGCATCCTGGCACTGCTCTCGGTGACCGGGCTGCTCGGCGCGGTCGGCTGGCTGCTCACCGTCAAGCGCCCGGTGGTCGATCTGCGCGTGTTCGGCGACCGCAACTTCGCCATCGGCGCGCTGATGATCGGCACGCTGGGCTTCACCCTGTATTCCTCGGCGGTGCTGGTGCCGCAGTTCGCCCAGCAGATCATCGGCTACACCGCCACCCTGTCCGGACTGGTGCTGTCGCCGGGCGCGATCGGGATCATCCTGCTGATCCCGCTGGTGAACCTCGCCATGAAGCGGATCCAGCCGCGCTACGTCATCGCCTTCGGCTACGCGCTGCTGGGCGTGGCGCTGATGACGTCGGGGCACCTGGTGCTGAGCATCGACTTCCCCACCCTGGTCAAGTACCGGATGCTGCAGGCAGCCCCGCTCGCCTTCCTGTTCGTGCCGATCAGCGTGGTGACCTACCAGACCCTGCCGAAGGAGCTGAACGGCGACGCCTCGGCGCTGTTCGCGATGATGCGAAACGTGTTCGGCTCGATCGGCATCTCCTGCGCCACCTCGCTGATCACCGAGCGCACCCAGATCCGCGAGAGCCACATCGTGCACTGGATGACGCCGTTCCATCAGCCGTTCAACGACTACAACGCGCATACGCGCGCGGTGCTGCATCAGCTGGGTCGCTCGCCGAGCGCGATCACCGCCGGTGTCAACCACCAGATCTACAGGCAGTACATCCAGCAGGCCTCGGCGCTGGCCTACAACGACACCTTCATGACCTTCGCGCTGGTATGCTTCGGGGTGGTCCCGTTCTGCTGGCTGCTGCGCGGCCGCAAGCCCGGCTGAGGTTCGCGCGCGCCCTCGACCGGTCGGCGGATGGCCCGGCGCCGGGAGGCGCCGAGGCCGAACCGCCTCTAGGCCAGCATCGGCCCCAGTGCTGCGCCGCCGAACAGGTGCACGTGGAAGTGCGGCACTTCCTGGCCGCCGTGATCGCCGATGTTGCTCAGGACGCGGTAGCCGGGGGCGTCCAGCCCGAGCTGCGTCGCGACCAGTCCCACGGCGCGGAAGAAGCCGACCACCTCGTCTCCGGAGGCACGCCGGATGAAATCCGCGTACGATACGTACGGCGCGCGCGGCACCACCAGCACGTGCACCGGCGCCTTGGGCGCGATGTCTGCGAAGGCGATGACGTGCTCGTCCTCGAACACGAGGTCGGCCGGGATCTCGCCGCGCAGGATGCGCGCGAACACGTTGTCGGGGTCGTAGGCGCCCAATCCGGCGACGGTCATGCGGCATTCTCCTCGCTGGCGTGCATGCTCAAGGTCCGGGCAGCGGCCGGCTGACGCGCGAGGCCTTCTCGGCGACGCCGCTGACGCCCTCGCGCCGGCGCAGCTCGCTCCAGACGGCCTCCGGATGCAGTCCGGCATCCACCCACATCACGATCAGATGGTACAGCATGTCGGCGCTCTCGCCGATCAGCTTCTCGCCGTTGCCGGCCACCGCCTCGATCAGGCACTCGACCGCCTCCTCGCCGAACTTCTGCGCCACCTTGAGGCGACCGCGCGACAGCAGCCGCGCCGAATGGCTGAGGTTCGGATCGGCGTCGCGTCGCGCGGTGACGGTCTCGAACAGCCGGTCCAGCACCGCCGCGGTGGCGCCGTGGCGCAGCTCGGGCGAGAGCTCGCGCGGCGCGATCCGGCGCTTGCCGCTGCCCTTGTTCTTTCCGCCGCCCGCGAGCTTGGCGACCGCCTTGCGCGTCGCCGCCTTGCGCTTCGGTGCGGCCGGTGGCTGCTTGCGCTTGACCGGCTTGCTCATGCGGCGTTCGCCGGCGCCGTGATGCGGACCGGCAGGCCCGCTTCCCGCAGCGCGCGCTTCACCTCGCCGACCGTGAGCTGGCCGAAATGGAATACGCTCGCCGCCAGCAGCCCGGAGGCGCCGGCCCGCGCCCCGCGCACGAAATGCTCCGGCGTGCCGACGCCGCCGGAGGCCACGACCGGCAGCCGCACCGCCTCGCAGCAGGCGCGCAGCAGGTCGAGGTCGAAGCCTTCGCCGGTGCCGTCCCGGTCCATCGAGGTGAGCAGGATCTCGCCCGCACCCGCCTGCTCGACCTCGCGGCACCAGGCGACGGCGTCGCGCCCGGTGGGCCGGCGGCCGCCGTGGGTGTAGACCTCCCAGCCGCCGTGGCCGTCGGCGCGCGCGTCCACCGCCACCACCACGCACTGGCTGCCGAACTTCCGCGCCGCCTCCGAGACCAGGGCCGGGCGCGACACCGCGGCCGAGTTCATCGCGCACTTGTCGGCACCCGCGAGCAGCAGCCGGCGCATGTCCTCGGTCGAGCGCACGCCGCCGCCGACCGTGAACGGGAGGAAGATCCGTGCCGCGGTACGGCTCACCACGTCGAGGATGGTGTCGCGCTGCTCGTGGCTCGCGGTGATGTCGAGGAAGGTGAGCTCGTCGGCGCCGGCGGCGTCGTAGAGCGCGGCGTGCTCGACCGGATCGCCGGCATCGCGCAGGGCGACGAAGTTGACGCCCTTGACCACGCGCCCGTCCTTGACGTCGAGGCAGGGGATGACGCGCAGCTTCAGCATCGTCCGGCCGCTCCGCCATCTGCCTCGCCACGGCGCGCGGCGCCATGCGATGTCGTCGGCGCGGCGGGCGCCGCCAGCGCCGCCAGCGCCTCGGCCGGATCGATGCGCCCGTCGTACAGCGCCCGGCCGACGATGACCCCGTCGAGGCCCGGACAGGCGTCGGCCGCCGCGCGGAGCGCGTGCAGGTGGGCGAGCGTGCCGACGCCGCCGCTGGCGATCACCGGCAGGCGAAGCCCGCGGGCGAGCCGGACCGTCTGCTCGAGGTCGAGGCCGCCGAGCATCCCGTCGCGCTCGATCTCGGTGAAGATGATCGCGGCCGCTCCCGCCTGCTCGACCCGCTGCGCGAGGTCGGCGGCGTCGATCGAGGAGGTCTGCGACCAGCCCTCGGTCGCGACCTTGCCGGCGCGCGCGTCGATGCCGATCACGATGCGTCCGGGAAAGCTCGCGCAGGCCTCGCGCACCAGGGCCGGGTGCTTCACCGCGGCACTGCCGAGGATCACCCGTGTCACGCCGGCCTCGAGCCAGCGCGCGATCGCACCGATGTCGCGCAGGCCGCCGCCGAGCTGCACCGGCAGGCGCGTGGCGCCCAGGATGCCGCGCACCGCCGCCTCGTTGCGCGAGCCGCCGGCGAAGGCGCCGTCGAGATCGACCACGTGCAGCCAGGCGAAGCCGGCGGCGGCCCAGGCCGCCGCCTGCGCGGCGGGATCGTCGGAGTAGATCGTCGCACTCGCCATCTCGCCGCGACGCAGCCGGACGCAGGCGCCGTCCTTAAGGTCGATCGCGGGATAGAGCGTGAGCGCGCGGTCAGTCATCGAGGCCGGCGACCGGATCGAACCGTCCACCCGCGGACCTGCCCTCGAGCTTGCCGTCGCCCTGCAGCCGCTTGGTGTAGAAGAAGCCGCGCACGGTGCGCCCGCCGACGCGGGCATAGTGCGGATGCGTGCCCCAGTGCTCGAAGCCGAGGCTCTCGTAGAGCGCGATCGCGGCGCGCTGGGTCTCGCGCACGTCGAGATTGAGCACCTGGTAGCCCATCGCACGGGCGCTGTCCTCGACCGCCTGGGTCAGCTTGCGCGCCAGCCCGTGGCCGCGTGCGTAGGGGGCGACGTAGCTGTGCATCAGCGTCGCACTCATCGCCTGCGCCTCGTTGTTGCGCGGTGGCCGGACCATCTGCGAGGCGGCGACGATGACGCCGTCGAGGCGTCCGACGAACAGCGAGCGCTCCGGCACCATCATCAGCCCGCGGAAGTAGCGCTCCAGCATCTGCCGTCCGGGTGCGGTGACCCAGCCGAAGCCGCCGCCATCGAGGATCGCCGCGCTGGTGGCCTCGCACAGCGCGTGCATGTCGTCGTCGTCGATGCCGGTGATGCGCTCGGTCGACAGCACCGGGCGCTGGCCCGAGCGCGGATCGGCGGGATCCATCTCAGGGCGTCCAGCGCAGGAAGTTGCCCAGGATGCGCAACCCCACCTGCTGGCTCTTCTCGACGTGGAACTGGGCGCCGCATCGAGCGCCCCGCGCCACCAGCGCCGGCACCGGGCCGCCATAGTCGGTGGTCGCCACCAGCTCGGCCGGATCGTGCTCGCGCAGCGCGTAGGAGTGCACGAAATAGCCGTGGTCGCCGGGCCGCAGCCCCTCGGTGAGCGGATGCCCGCCCGGGGTGAAGCGCAGCTCGTTCCAGCCCATCTGCGGCAGCCGCAGCCCGGGCGCGCGCATCGGCGCGACTTCCCCCCTGATCCAGCCGAAGCCGGCCGTCGTGCCGTGCTCCAGCCCGCGCTCGGCCATCAGCTGCATGCCGACGCAGATGCCCAGGAACGGCGTGCCGGCCGCGACGGCGTGCTCGATCGCGTCGCGCAGTCCGGCGCGGCGGGCGAGCCCGGCGGCGCAGTCTGCGAAGGCACCCTGTCCCGGCAGCACGATGCGGTCGGCGTCGCGCAGCGCCTGCGGGTCGGCGGTGATCGTGACGCCGGCGTCGATGCCGGCGAGCGACGCCGCCTCGCCCAGCGCGCGGCAGGCGGAGGCGAGGTTGCCGCCGTCATAGTCGATCACGCAGACCTGCATCATGCTCCAGCCAGCCGGGCGGCCAGCCGGGTAGCCAGCCAGGCGGCCAGGCACTTGGCGGGGAGGGCCGCGATCACAGCCGGCCTCCGAGCAGCTCGGGCCTGCGGTCGAGCAGGCGCAGCAGCGCCGCGTCGGCGTCGCGTCCGGCCACCAGCGGGCCGGCGATGAAGCCGCGCAGGCCGAGCTCCCACCGGCGCAGGTCGTTGGCGAACAGCCCGAGCAGCAGCTGCAGGCCGGCGGCGATCGGCCACCCCGCGATCAGGTGGCGCAGCAGCAGCGCGGCCAGCAGGCTGGCAGCCGCGACCAGCAGTGCTGCGATCCAGCTCCCCGACAGCAGCAGCCCGACCCAGCCGAGCAGCAGGCACGGCCAGGAGACACCCTCCTTGACCAGCAGCGGCGGCCGCTCCGCATCCGCTCGGGTGCCGCGGAAATGGCTGCTGTACAGCCTCACAGCACGCCCTTGGTGGAGGGGATCGCGCCGGCGGCACGCGGGTCGGGCTCGCAGGCCTCGCGCAGCGCCCGCGCCACCGCCTTGAAGCAGGCCTCGGCGATGTGGTGGTCGTTGTGCCCGCTCCTGCGCGTGACGTGCAGGGCGAGGCCGGCGTTGGAGGCGAAGCCGCGGAAGAACTCCTCGAACAGCTCGGTATCCATCTCGCCCACCTTGTCGCGGGTGAAGCCGACCTGCCAGACCAGGAAGGCGCGGCCGGAGATGTCGATCGCGGCCTCGACCAGCGCCTCGTCCATCGGCAGCAGCGCGCGGCCGTAGCGGCGGATGCCGCGCTTGTCGCCGATCGCGCGCGAGAAGGCCTGGCCGAGGCTGATCCCGACATCCTCGGTGAGGTGATGGAAATCGACCTGCAGGTCGCCGGTCGCGTCCACCTCGAGGTCGAACAGGGCGTGCCGTCCGAGGGCCGTCAGCATGTGGTCGAGGAAGCCGACGCCGGTCGCGATCCGGGTGCGGCCGCTGCCGTCGAGGGTCAGCGACAGCTCGATCGCGGTCTCGCCGGTGACGCGATGCACGCGCGCGCTGCGGGCGGCTGCACCGGCGGTGGCGGTGTCGGTGTCGGTCGAGGCCGGATCGGCGGTGCTGCGGATGGTGTCCATGAGGCGCAATTCCTACAGGAAGCCGGCGCGGGACGCCAAGGGCGCGCGCATCCGGTCCGGGTGCCGGCTTCCGGAACCTTGCCAGCGTCCGGCAGCGAGCCAGATCATCGAGGGGGCAGGATCGTCCGCGGCCCGGGAAGAGCGAGCGGGATGACGGAACTTCGGGAAATCGTCGTCGGGCGCATCGACGGTTGCGGACGAACCTGGCTGCCTGCGCGGGCGAGGCGCTGCTCGTGGTCGACGTCGCGTCCAGATGCGGGATGACGCCGCAATACGGATCGCTCGAGACGCCGTGTCGCCGCGGTCACGCGCAGGGTTTGCCGGGGGCTCGGCTCTCGGTGCCACCGGTTCCTCGGCCAGGAGCCGGGCGACGAGGCGGAGACCGCATCGTTCTGCGAGAGCCGGTACGGCATGACTTCACGCGCTTCACGGCCCTGACGGATGCGGCGACGCGCCCGAACCCCTCGACGTGCTGTGGAACTTCGAGAAGTTCCCGGTCTCGCGCGACGGCGTGGCTGCGGACGGGTTCGCGCCGGATCTGCCGTCCGACGATGAGCCCGACGATGAGCCCGACGATGAGCCCGACGATGAGATCGTACTAGATGCGTTAAAAACGCAGTTGGGGCCCCGAAACTTCGCAACGGCTATAGCATTCCGCAAAAAAACCCGCTATCAGAGCTATAACGTGCCAGTAACGATAGTTACTGCGACGCTGATCTTCTATGTCTTCTCATCAATGGAGAGTAAAATGCGTACATTCATCACCGCTGGACTGGTGCTTTCCTTTTGCTATTCCCAGGGATCGCTGCCTTCGGCGCGGATCGCGCTCGACAGCCAGGCCGCATACGCGCAGCCGCAGCCCCCTGCCGCAACGTTGCAGCCGCAGCCCCCAGCCGCGGAGCGGCAGCCGCAGCCCCCGCTGGCGATGCTGCAGCCGCAGCCCCCAGCCGCGGAGCGGCAGCCGCAGCCCCCACTGGCGATGCTGCAGCCGCAGCCCCCAGCCGCGGAGCGGCAGCCGCAGCCCCCGGTCGCGTTGCAGCAGCCGCAACCGCCGCTGGCGATGAACCAGCCGCAGCCGCCCGTCGCGGTGCAGCAGCCGCAGCCGCCCGCGGCGGCCT
Source organism: uncultured Acetobacteraceae bacterium (assembly GCA_964242335.1). Taxonomy (GTDB): domain Bacteria; phylum Pseudomonadota; class Alphaproteobacteria; order Acetobacterales; family Acetobacteraceae; genus Lichenicoccus. The sequence goes on from CAXTAY010000042.1 coordinate 7,232, forward strand.
GAGGCTCCGGCCCGGCGTCGCCCGAACCGTCGGTCGGGCCGCGCTCGGGCGGCGGCGGGCACCGCCTTGTCAGCATCCGGCCGCAGCGCTATGTCGCGGCCGATGACGGTCATGACCCGCGATCTCGAGACGCTGCTGTCGCGCATTTCGGCCTCGGCGCTCGTCGATCCGGCGCCGTCCGGCGACGCACTGGACCTGATCCTGCGCACCGGCCTGTGCGCGCCCGATCATGGCCGCCTGGCACCGTGGCGTTACGTGCTCATACGCGGCGCGGCCCGTGCCCGCCTCGCCGACGTGGTCGAGGATGCGCTGCGACGTCGCGAACCGGACGCGACGTCGCCGATGATCGAGAGGCAGCGTGCGAAGTTCCTGCGCGCGCCGCTGATCGTCGCACTCGGCGCGCGCATCCGCACCGGCCACAAGGTGCCGGCGTCGGAGCAGATGCTGGCCGTCGCGGCGGGTGCGATGAACCTGCTGAACGCGATCCACGCGATGGGCTTCGGTGCGATCTGGGTCACCGGCGCCAATGCCTATGATCCCGTCGTGGCGGCGGCACTCGGCCTGCATGCGCCGGACTGCCTGGCCGGATTCCTCTTCGTCGGCACTCCGGAGACGCGGCCGGCGCCCTCGCCGCGACCGGAGCTGGCCGATCACGTGCTGGACTGGTCCGGCGCCGCCTGACCGCCGCGCGGCGGCCTCCGCCTTACCGGATCACGCCCTTGGTCAGGATGACGTTGCCGTAGAGGCGGTTCTCCCCGGTCTGCACCACCGCATAGGCCGCCTTCGCCGTCTCGTAGAAGGCGAAGCGCTCGATCGCCACCGGCGCCGGTCCGTCCTGCGCGTGCAGGATGCGGGTGAAGTCGGCCACCGCGTCGGGGACCGCGCCGGCGTCGCCGACGACCTGCATCGTCACCGCCGCGTCGGTGACGAAGTCGTCGAGCGGCAGCACCGACAGCACCGCCTGCAGCACCGACGCCGCGTCGAGACCGGGCAGGTGGTGCACCCGCCTGCCGCAGCTGACGGCCGGAAAGTTGGCGTCCACGATCGCGATCCGGTCGCCATGCCCCATCGAGGCCAGGCTGTGCAGCAGGTCCGGGCTCAGCAGCCGGTCGATTCCGCGCAGCATGGTCTTCGCCTCCTGGATCCGGGCCTCGCCGGGTGCGTGGCGCCGGCGCCCGCGGCAGACGCTAGCGGCGCCCGCACCGCCTGTCGACCGGGTCCGCGGCGGGCGAGGATTGCACGTTGACAGCCGCCTCCGTCCTTCATCCAATGGTCCCCAAGCGGAGCAAGTCCGCAGGGTCCGGTGCCGCCGAAACTGGCGTCAACACCGGCGTGAGGGGAGAGCAGGAACGTGAGGACATACCGGCGGGATCGCGCGGTCGCGGGACGTCGCGCCGCACTCTTGATGATCGGCGCGGTCGCGGCCGGCCTGCCGCTGCTCGCACCGTCGCGAGCGCAGGCTGCCGAGACGATCCCGATCATCGTCAAGGACACCACCGCGCAGTACTGGCAGATCGTGCTGGCGGGTGCGCGCAAGGCCGGCAAGGATCTCGGCATCAACGTGCCCGCGATGGGCGCGCAGAGCGAGGCCGACATCCCGGGCCAGCTCAGTGCGCTGGAGAACGCCGCCGCCTCGCATCCCGCCGCGATCGTGATCTCGCCGACCCAGTTCGCCGCCCTCGGGCCGCCGATCACCGACGCCGCCAAGACGGTCAAGATCATCGGCATCGACTCCGCCGCCGACACCCAGGCCTTCACCTCGTTCCTGACCACCGACAACGTCAAGGGCGGTGCGGCGGCGGCCGACGCGCTGGGGGCGGCGATCGCCGCCAAGAACGGAAAGCCGTCCGGCGACGTCGCGATCATCGTCTCGCTGCCCGGCGTCGGCTCGCTCGACCAGCGCGTGCAGGGCTTCAAGGCCGAGCTGGCGGCGAAGTATCCCGACCTGAAGATCATCGCGGTGCGCGTCGCCGACGGACAGGTCACCACCGGGCTGAACATCGCCAACGACCTGCTCACCGCCAACCCCGACCTTGCCGGCATCTTCTGCGTCAACCTGACGATGAGCCAGGGTGCGAGCCAGGCGATCGCCGAGATCAAGCCGCCAAAGCTGAGCCTGGTGGCGTTCGACAGCGACCAGAAGCTGGCGGGCGAGGTGCGCGACGGTCTGGTCGCGGCGATGATCGTGCAGGACCCGTATCGCATGGGCTATGACGGGGTGAAGACCGCGCTGGCGGCGTCGCGCGGCCAGCCGGTGCCGAAGAACGTCGATACCGGCGTCAACACCATCGACAAGAGCAACATCGACACGCCGCATTCGCAGGCGCTGCTCAATCCCAAGCTGGACTGAGTTTCGTCGTGTCGGACGACACGACGCGGATCATCGTCCCCGGCGCGGACGCGCCGGCGGACGCGCCGGCGGGCGCGGCAACGGGCACCTCGGGGCCGATCATGGAGCTGAGGCGCGTCGACAAGCGCTTCACCGGCACCTACGCGCTGAAGTCCGTCAGCCTCGCCTTCCGGGAGGGCGAGATCCACGCCCTGGTCGGCGAGAACGGCGCCGGCAAGTCGACCATGATCAAGATCCTCACCGGCGCCTATCCGCGCAGCGGCGGCGAGATCCTGTGGCGCGGCCAGCCGGTGGCGCTGCAGACGCCGCACGACGCGATCGCGCTCGGCATCAACGCGGTGCACCAGGAGGTGGTGCTGTGCCGTCATCTCGACGTCGCCGCCAACATGTTCCTCGGCGACGAGAAGAGCGGCGGCGGCCTGCTGCGCAAGCGCGAGATGCGCCGCACGGCGCAGGCGGTGCTGGACGATCTCGGCTTCCAGATCGACGCCTCAGCCCTGCTCGGCGCGCTCACCATCGGCCAGCAGCAGCTGGTGGCGACGGCGCGCGCGGCGATGCGCGGCACCCGGTTCCTGATCCTCGACGAGCCGACCGGCTACCTGACCCGACAGGAGACCGACCAGCTGTTCCGGCTGGTGCGCCGGCTGAACGCCGAGGGCGTCACCATCGTCTATATCAGCCATCGCATGGAGGAGATCTTCGAGCTCTCGCACCGCGTCTCGGTGCTGCGCGACGGCGTGCTGATCTCGACCCACCGGACGGCGGAGACCGACGAGCGCGCGCTGATCCGCGACATGGTCGCGCGCTCGATCGAGGAGGTGCACTACAAGGAGCCGGTGGCGCGCGGCGCGCCGCTGCTGCAGGTGTCGAAGCTGAGCGGGCAGGGCTTCTCCGACATCTCGCTCGACGTGCACGAGGGCGAGGTGGTCGGGCTGTACGGGCTGATCGGCGCCGGCCGCAGCGAGTTCGTGCAGTGCCTGTTCGGGCGCACGCGAAGCACCGCCGGCAGCGTCACCTTCAAGGGGAGGCAGGTCGACATCAGGCGGGAGCGGCAGGCGATCGATCTCGGCATCGCCCTGGTGCCGGAGAGCCGCCGCGACCAGGGGCTGTGCCTCAATCTCGGCGTCGGCTTCAACCTCAACCTGCCGATCCTCGATCGTCTCGCGCGCGGCGGCATCATGGATGGCGGCGCGGAGCGCGAGGCGGCGGGCAAGCAGATCCGCGACATGCGCATCGTCGCCGCGTCGCAACGCATCCAGGCCTCGACGCTGTCGGGCGGCAACCAGCAGAAGCTGGTGATCGGCAAGTGGCTCAGCCACGGTGCGGACCTGTTCATCTTCGACGAACCGACCGTCGGCGTCGATGTCGGCACCAAGGTCGAGATCTACAAGCTGTTCGCCCGACTGCTGCATCGCGGCGCCGGCATCATCCTGATCTCGTCCTACCTGCCCGAGGTGCGCGACCTGTCGGACCGGCTGCACGTGTTCCGTCGCGGCCACCGCGTCGCCAGCTACGCGCCGCGCGAGGTCGAGGCCGAGACCATCCTGAAGGAGGCGATCGGTGTCTGACGCCGCCACCCTGTCGGCCGCCAAGAGCGGCGCCCGCGCCCGACGCTTCGGCTTCCTGCTCAGCCTGACCCTGCTGGGACTGCTGCTGCTGCTCTGGCTCATCCTGGCGCTCTCGACGCGCAGCTTCGCCACCTACGGCAACTTCACCAACCTGATGCGCCAGGCCTCGCTATGGATCATCATCGCCATCGGCCAGACCTTCGTCATCATCACCGCCGGCATCGACCTGTCGGTCGGCGCGGTGGTCGGGCTGGCCAGCACGGTGGTGGCGCTGCTGCTGGTGGCGCACGTGCCGATCGCGCTCGCCTGCCTGGTGACGATCCTGATGGGCATGGGCATCGGCATGTTCCACGGCTTCGCCATCGTCAGCATGCGCCTGCCGCCCTTCATCACCACCCTGGCGACGCTGACGACGCTGCGCGGCATCGGCCTGCTGATGACCGGCGGGCAGACCATCGCCGGCTTCCCGCACAGCTTCGGCGCCTTCTCGCGCGGCGCCTTCGCCGGCATCCCGAACCTGTTCTGGATGGTGATCCTGGTGGCGATCCCCGCCTACCTGCTGCTGCACCAGACGCGGTGGGGACGGCACATCTACGCCGCCGGCAGCAACCCCGAGGCGGCGCGGCTGTCCGGCATCAACGTGGGGGCCACGATCTACCTGGCCTACATCCTCTCGGCGACGCTCGCGGCCTTCGTCGGCATCCTCACCGCGTCGCGGATCGGCATCGGCGTCGCCACCACCGGCGATGGCTGGGAGCTGCAATCGATCGCCTCCTCGGTGATCGGCGGCACCTCGCTGTTCGGCGCCGTCGGCACCGTGATCGGCCCGATCCTGGGCGCGATCCTGCTCACCACCATCAACAACGGCGCCAACCTTCTCAACGTGAACCCGTTCTGGCAGCGCATCATCACCGGTGGCCTGATCATCGTCATCGTCTTCTTCGACCAGAGGCGCCGGCGCGGGCGCGCGTAGCCGGGACGGCCTGCGATCGCGCCGCGCCCTTGTGCATCGGTGGGCAGAAGCGCTGAATGACGACAACGAAGAACGAACGCGCGAGCGAGGAAACCGTGACCGAGCATGAACAGGCGGCAGCCCTGCCGGCTCTGGAGATGCGGGGCATTTCCAAGACCTTCACCGGCGTGCGCGCGCTGCGCGACGTCAGGCTGCAGGCCTGGGGCGGCGAGATCCTGGCCCTGATGGGCGAGAACGGCGCCGGCAAGTCCACCCTGATGAAGATCCTGTCCGGTGCGCACCGCGCCGACCCGGGCGGCGAGATCCTGATCGACGGCAAGCCGCTGGTGATCAATGGTCCGCAGGACGCCAAGCGCGCCGGCATCGCGATCATCTACCAGGAGCTGGCGCTGGCGCCGAACCTGACGGTCGCCGAGAACATCTATCTCGGCAGCGAGCTGCGCCGTCTCGGCTGGCAGGTCGATCGCGCCACCATGGAAGCCAAGTGCGCGCCGATCCTGCAGCGCCTCGGCGCGCCGTTCGGTCCGCGCACGCTGGTCGGCGGCCTGTCCATCGCCGAGCAGCAGATGGTCGAGATCGCCCGCGCGCTGCACGGCGACTCGCGGATCCTGGTGCTCGACGAGCCCACCACCGCGCTGTCCTCGCGCGAGACCGAGCACCTGTTCCGGCTGGTGCGCCAGCTCCGTGCCGAGGGCATCGCGCTGATCTACATCAGCCACCGCATGGCGGAGGTGTACGAGCTCGCCGACCGCGTCACGGTGCTGCGCGACGGCAGCTATGCCGGGACGCTGACCCGCGACCAGATCAGCGCCGAGGCCATCGTCAAGATGATGGTGGGTCGCGACCTGTCGAGCTTCTACACCAAGGAGCACGATCCGGACGCGACCCATCCGCACGTGGTGCTCGAGGTCGACGGCGTCACCGACGGCGGACGGCGGGTCAAGCCGTGCTCGTTCCGACTGAACAAGGGCGAGGTGCTCGGCCTCGCCGGGCTGGTCGGCGCCGGTCGCACCGAGCTCGCCCGGCTGATCTTCGGCGCCGACCGCAAGGCCGGCGGCAGCGTCCGGCTCGAGGGCCAGGAGGTGTCGATCCGCAACCCGGCCGAAGCGCTCGAGCGCGGCATCGCCTACCTCACCGAGGACCGCAAGGCGCTGGGCCTGTTCCTCGACATGTCGTGCGGCGCCAACATCAATCTCGGCGTCATCGCGCGCGACGCCCGCGGCCGCAGCCTGCTCGACGTCGCTCATGGCCGTGCCCGCGCCCGCGACGCGTTCCGCAACCTGCGGGTGCGGGCGGCGAGCGCCCTGGTCTCGGTGGGCAGCCTCTCCGGCGGCAACCAGCAGAAGATCCTGCTCGCCCGCCTGCTCGAGACCGGGCCGAAGGTGCTGATCCTCGACGAGCCGACCCGCGGCGTCGATGTCGGCGCCAAGTCCGAGATCTACCGCATCATCGACGAACTGGCCCGGCGCGGAATCGCGATCCTGGTGATCTCGTCCGAGCTGCCCGAGATCATCGGCATCTGCGACCGCGTGCTGGTGATGCGCGAAGGTCATATCGCCGGCATCGTCGGCGGACCGGATGGTGCCGCGATCAACCAGGAAAACATCATGGCGCACGCGGCAGGCGTTGCCGCTTAGGGACGCAAACGATGGACACGCTCGATCAGACGCCGACCCAGCCGCAATCCGCCGCCGCCATCGACACCCAGCCGGGGCCGACCGGCGCCGCCGGCCTGCCGCCGCCGCAGGGAGGTGCCGGTCTGTCGGCACGCCAGGTGCAGGTGCGCGCCGCGTTGCAGGGCGCCGGCATGCTGCCGGTGCTGATCATCCTCGCGCTCGGCTTCCACTTCCTCGGCGGCCACCGCTTCCTGAGCGTGCAGAACCTGTCGATCGTGGCCCAGCAGGCGGCGATCAACACCGTGCTCGCCGCCGGCATGACCTTCGTGATCCTGACCGGCGGCATCGACCTGTCGGTGGGCTCGATCCTGGCCGCCTCGGCGATGGGCGCCCTGATCGCCTCGCTCTGGGGTGCCACCGGCGGCGCGCTGGCGATCCCGGTCTGCCTCGCGGTGGGCCTGGGCATCGGCCTGCTCAACGGCCTGCTGATCGCCTACGGCAAGCTGCCGCCGTTCATCGTCACCCTCGGCTCGCTGACCGCGGTGCGCGGCCTGGCCCGCCTGATGGGTGCCGACAACACGGTGTTCAACCCGAACCTGAGCTATGCCTGGATCGGCAATGACGGGCTGACCATCCTGCCCGGCATCGCCATCCCCTGGCTCGCGATCATCGCCATCCTGGTGATCCTGGTGTCCTGGTTCGTGCTGAAGCGCACCGTGCTGGGGGTGCGCATCTACGCCGTCGGCGGCAACCCGGCCGCGGCGCGGCTGTCGGGCATCAACGTGCCGATCATCCTGCTGTTCGTCTACGCGCTGTCCGGCCTGCTGGCCGGGCTCGGCGGCGTGATGTCGTCGGCACGGCTGTACGCGGCGAACGGTCTGCAGCTCGGCCAGAGCTACGAGCTCGACGCGATCGCCGCCGTGATCCTCGGCGGCACCTCGTTCGTCGGCGGCGTCGGCTCGATCTGGGGCACCCTGATCGGCGCGCTGATCATCGCGGTGCTGACCAACGGGCTGATCCTGGTCGGCGTCTCCGATATCTGGCAGTTCATCGTCAAGGGGCTGGTGATCATCGGCGCGGTGGCCCTCGACCGCTTCCGTCAGCAGGGCGGCGCCCGCACCTGACACGCATCTCCACTCGCGGGGCGGGATCGGCCCGACCGCCTCGCCACTCCATCCTCTGACGGGCCCAAGGAAACTCTCGATGTCCAGGATCAGCCTGCTCGCGGCGGTCGCCTCACTCAGTCTCGCCGCCGCCGTTCCGGCCTCGGCCAAAACCCTGGAGTCCGTCGGGATCACCCTGGGCTCGCTCGGCAACCCGTATTTCGTGGCCCTGACCAAGGGCGTGACCTCGCAGGCGCAGGCGATCAATCCGCAGGTGCGCGTGGTGTCGTCCTCGGCCGACTACGACCTGAACAAGCAGTTCACCCAGATCGACAACTTCATCGCCTCGGGCGTCAACGTCATCATCCTCAACGCGGTGGATCCGAACGCGATCCTGCCGGCGATCAAGCGAGCGCAGAAGGCCGGCATCGTCGTGGTCGCGGCCGACGTCGCGGCCACCGGCGCCGACGCCACCGTGGAGACCGACAACGTGACCGCCGGACGCATCTCCTGCGAGGCGCTGGTGGGCGACATCGGCGGCAAGGGCAACGTCATCATCCAGAACGGACCGCAGGTCTCGGCCGTCACCGACCGCGTCAAGGGCTGCAAGGAGGCACTGGCCAAGGCACCCGACATCAAGCTGCTGTCGAGCGACCAGGACGGCAAGGGGTCGCGCGATGGCGGCCTCGCCGTGATGCAGGGCTACCTGATCCGCTACCCCGACATCGCCGGCGTGTTCACGATCAACGACCCGCAGGCGATCGGCTCCTCGCTGGCAGCCAAGCAGAGCCATCGCACCACGGTCATCACCTCGGTCGACGGCGCGCCCGACATCGTCTCGGCGCTGCAGGAGCCGAACGCGATGATCAAGGCGTCGGCCTCGCAGGATCCGTACACGATGGGCCAGCTGGCGCTGAAGAACGCGGTCTCGATCATGAACGGCGACAAGCCGGCCCAGCCGGTGATCCTGATGACGCCGAAGCTGATCACCAAGGAGAACGTCGCCAGCTACACCGGCTGGACGCAGCATTAGGCCAAGGGCGCTGCCCCTGGACCCCGCTGGGGACGGGAGCCCGAGGCCAGGGTCGGGCGCCTATTCTTCGGGTTCGGTGGTGAACAGCAGCGGGTAGCCCTTCTTGCGGGCGGCGTCGGTGGCGGTGGTCGCCTTGGCTTCCGCGATCTCGCGGGTGAAGACGGCAACCAGGCACACGCCGCGCTGGTGCGCCGTCATCATCACCTGCCGCGCCTGCTCCTCGCCGAGCCGGAACTCCGCCTTGAGCACCCTGGTGACGAAGTCGCGCGGCGTGAAGTCGTCATTGACCAGGATGACCTTGTGCAGCCTCGGTCGTTCGACCTTTACCTCGAGCTGCACCCGCGGCGTGGTGATGGTGTCTCGCATCGGAACCTCCATCGAGCCACGGATGGATACGGGATATGCCCAGTAGATGCCAAGTGCGACGCGGCCGGCGCCCGATCGTCCCAGGCCGGATCGGCCTGGGACGCCGGCCGGGCGCTAGGCCGCGTCGACCAGGACGATCTCCGCATCCTCCACGCCGACGATCTCGATCCCGGCGGTATCGGTGATCGCCGCACCGTCGCGCGCGCCCACCCTCACGCCGTCGACCTCGATCGTGCCGCGCGCCGGCACCAGGTAGGCATGCCGGTTCGGATCCAGTGCCAGGGCGATCCGCTCGCCGGCCTTGAGCGTCGCACCCATCACCCGCGCCGACGCACGGATCGGCAGCGCCGCTTCGTCTCCCGGGAAGCCGCTGGCAAGGGTCACGAAGCGGCCAGAGCGTCCGTCCTTCGGGAACGGACGCGCGCCCCAGCTCGGCGTGCCGCCGCGTGTCTCCGGCACGATCCAGATCTGGAAGATCCGGGAGGCCTCGCTCTCCATGTTGTACTCGGAGTGCCGCACCCCCGATCCGGCCGACATCACCTGCACGTCGCCGGCCTCGGTGCGGCCGAGATTGCCCAGCGAGTCCTCGTGGGTGATGGCACCTTCGCGGACATAGGTGATGATCTCCATGTCCGCGTGCGGGTGCGCGGGGAAACCGCGGCCCGCCGCGATCTCGTCGTCGTTCCATACCCGCAACGCGCCCCAGCCCATGCGCTGCGGGTCGTGATAGCCGGCGAACGAGAAGTGATGCCTGGCCTTGAGCCAGCCATGGTCCGCGCCGCCCAGCCGGTCGAAGGCTCTAAGCTCGATCATGACGCCTCTCCGTTGTTCCTGAGCCCTCGACATGGTGCCCGACGCTCGACCCAGGTATGGAAATGATGGCAACGCATCGTTTCCGGATAGGGATCCTCGCCGTGCCGCTTCCCGATCTCGAGGCCTGGGCGATCTTCGCCCGCATCGCCGCCACCGGGTCCTTCGCCGGTGCGGCCGCAGAGCTCGGCCTGTCCACGGCGACCGTCTCGAAGGCGATCAAGCGGCTGGAGCTGCGCATCGGCGAGCGGCTGCTGCACCGCACCTCGCGTCGGCTCGCCCTGACCGAGACCGGGCGGGTGCTGGCGGTGCGCGCCGCCCAGATGCTGGGGGAGGGCGAGGCGGTGGAGGCGGAGGCACGCGCCACCTCGGCGGCGCCGCGCGGCCGCGTGCGCCTGGCGGCGCCGATGTCGTTCGGGTTGCGTCACGTGGCCCCGGTGCTGCCCGCGTTCATGCTGGCCTATCCCGAGGTCTCGATCGACCTGCAGCTCGACGACCGGGTCGTAGACCTGGTCGGCGGCGGCATCGACGTGGCGCTGCGTATCGCGGCACTGCCGGACTCCAGTCTGGTCGCGCGCCGGCTGTGCCCGGTCGAGCACTGGCTGCTCGGCGCACCCGGCTACTTCGCACGTCACGGCACGCCGCAGCGGCCGCGCGACCTCAGGGATCATGCCTGCCTGTGCTACAGCTACCTCGCGACCGGAGAGAGCTGGCGGTTCTTCGACGCCGCCGGCCGCGAGGAGGCGGTCACCGTCAAGGGGCCGCTCAGCGCCACCAACGGCGAGGCGCTGTCCGCGGCACTGGAAGCCGGGCTCGGCCTGGCGCTGCTGCCGGACTTCCTGGTCTGGGAAGCGCTCGCCGCCGGCCGCGTGGTCGCGGTGATGACCGACTGGCGGCCGGCGCCGGTGGCGATCCACCTGATCACCCCGGCCGGCGGCCCGCGTCCGCCGAGGATCGCCGTGCTGCTCGATTTCCTCGCCCGACGCTTCGCCTCGGGTGCGGCACCCTGGTCGACGGCTCTCGAGGCGCGGGCTTCCTGATCGGCGGGATCTCTCGCTACGGCACCGCCCGGCCGCTCCCGGGATCGGTTCGGGCCCCGGTCGCGCTCCAGTCGCGCTCCGGTCGCGAGGTTCCGATGCGCCCGATGCTCGGCGGCGCGGCCGGCCGCCTATCGACCCCGCGTCGCATCCCGCGCGCGTCCCGGCACCAGATCGAACGCCACGCTGAGCCGCGGCGCGTCGTCGGTAAACGGCACCGTGCCGTGCCACATATAGGAGGGGAACAGCACCAGCATTCCGGGCTCCGGCCTGATGAAGTGCTCCGCTGCCAATGCCGGGCGGGTGGGGATCCCGGGCTCGCCGAACTTGATCCAGGCCTCCCGGCTCGCCGCGTCGGTTCGCGGCAGGGCAACGTAGCAGGCCGACGAGAGCCAGCCCTGGGGATGGATGTGGTCGGTGTGGAAGCCGCCCGGGCGCAGGCGCACCGACCAGACGCCCTGGTAGCTGTACTCGCCGGTGTTGCGGACGCGCAGCGGGTCGCGGCCGTCGCCGAGCGCGCCCAGGTGGCGGCGGATCGGCCCGTCGATCGCCTGGAAGAAGGCGCGGATCGTCGGATCGTCGGAGTTCAGCAGGTGAGCGGCCTGGCTGCCGTGCCGCAGCGACTGGTCCAGCGGATGGGTGCGGAAGGCGTGCACGCCGCCGAGCGCTCGGGCGAGGTCGGCGAGATAGGCGTCCAGGCTGTCCCACCCGTCCGGTACGTCCATGCGCCAGCTGCGTACCAAGGCTGCATAGTCGTACAGCGTCGCGTAGCGGGAATCGCCGAGCAGGCGCCAGGCCGTCGCCTGGTAGGCCAGCGCGCGCTGGTCCGACGGGCGGCGCTCGACCATGCGTGCCGCGATCGCCGCGGCCCGCTCGGCCTGTCCGGCAGCGACGCAGGCGGCGAACAGCGCCGCCTCGGCGTGGTCTCCCGGCGCCAGCACGGCGGCACGTTCGGCGTATCGCACCGCCGCGTCCGCCTGGCCGGACAGGGCGGCGATGTGCGACGCCGCGAGCTGCAGGTCCGGCTGCTCGGGGTGGATCCGGATCGCCGCGAGAAGGGTGGCGAAGGCGCCGTCGACGTCGCCGGCGTGGTGCAGCAGGTTGGCGCGCAGCCCCCACAGCGCGTGCAGGCCCGGATCGGCCCGAAGCTCGGCGTCCAGCAGCGCCGTCGCGGCAGCCGGATCCTCGCTGCGCATCCAGATCAGCTGCGCCAGGTCGCGATGCGCATCGACGTAGCCGGGCTGGCGGGCGATCGCCCCGCGGAAGGCACGTTCGGCGTCGTCCAGCCGGCGCAGCCCGAGCAGGGCGCGCGCATGGACGAGCCAGGTCTGCGGCGCATTGCCGCCGCGGGACAGCGCACGCGCCGCACTGCGCTCGGCGCGCGCCACGTGGCCGAGATCGCCGAGGCTGCCGGCGAGGTTATGGTGGGCGACGGCACTGTCCGGATAGAGCTGCGCCGCGCGCTCGTGGATGGACAGCGCCTTGTCCGGCTGGCCTAGTGCCTTCAGCGCCGCCGCATGCTCGGCGAGGATGGCGTGATCCGCGACCGGCAGCGCCGCCGGCCGGCTCGTCAGCTGCAGCGCCTCCTCCGCCCGGCCGGTGGCCAGCAGCATCTGCGCGAGCCTGACCACCAGCACCGTCGAGCGGCGGTTGAGCGCCATCGCCGCCCGCAGGATCTTCTCCGCCTCCGGCTGCCGCGCGTCGGCGGCGAGCAGGTCTGCGAGGTCGATCGCCAGCGCCGGATCGCCGCGGTCGAGCTTCAGGCCGGTGCGCAAGCAGGCTTCGGCGCCGGCGACGTCGCCTTGCTGTCGCAGGCAGAGGCCGAGGATGCGGTGCGCCGCCGCGAGCCTGGGCCTGAGCGCGAGCAGGCGCTCGCTCGCGGCCCGTGCCTCGGCGAAGCGGCCTTCCTGCACCAGCCGTCCGGCCTGGACGAGCTGGTCGTCGACGTCTGGCATGCGAGGCGCGGCGGGCATCGCCGGAGCTTAGCAGGCGGAGGTGCCGGAGGGGAGCGTCCGCGACCCGACATGCCGACGATGCGCCGGCTCGCCGGGCCGGTCCTCGATCCGTGTGTCTAAGGCCGTTGCCGGTGGCCGCCTGCCTGCCTAGGCTCGCACATCCGGCGAGGCTGGTTTCGCGATCGGACCTGATGAGGCTTATCCAGATGGCGCATGGCCCGATCGGCATCCTCTCGGCGGCGGTCTACCCCAGTCCTCGCCCCGACCTCCCGCACCTCGCGGTGCTGTTCGAGCCCAGCGGCGCGGTGCTCTCGGCGGTGCCGATGGCGACCGAGCAGGAGGCGCTGCTTCACGTCGAGCAGGCGATGCGCGAGGCCGCGGCGCTGCTCGGTGAGCCGGTGCACGAACTCTAGCGGGCGGCCGGGAAGGCAGACCAAGGGCTCCGCCCTTGACCCGCTGGGGCCGCGGGCCCCAGACCCCGGATCGAGGGAGCCCCGTCTTTGCGGCCTGCCTTCTACCGGGGCATGGCGCGCGGCCTCAGCGGTCGGCGGCCTCGCGCGCGCCTTGCAGGGCCTGCCAGGCGGGGGCGTAGCGCAGGGCCTCGTCGTACTTGGCGAGCGCCTCGCGCCGGCGGGACTGGCGCACCAGCACGTCGCCCCACGCCTTCAGCGGGTCGGCCCAGTGCGGTCCGCGCCGGTTCGCCGCGGCCAGCTTGGAGACCGCGCCGTTCAGGTCGCCGTGTCGCGCCAGCGCCAGCCCCCAGGAATAGTATGCGGCGGGCAGGTCGGGTGCCAGCGCTACCGCGGCCGCGTAGGCGCGCTGGGCGCCGCTCCAGTCGCCGCGCCCGTCCAGTATGTCGCCGCGGAAGCGGAAGCAATCGACGAAGTGGCCGCCCGCCTTGAGCACGGCGTCGGCCCTCTCGCGACGTCCCGCCGCTTCCTCGGCCGGCGCGATCCAGCAGGTGTAGGGGGCGTAGTTGCTGGAGACGATCGGATCGGTGTTGGAGACGCCGAACGCCTCCATCTCGGTGAGCGCACGCGCGGTGTCGCCGGCCTCCATCGCCAGCAGGCCGTGCGAGAAATGCGCCATCGCCATCAGCGACGGGTCGTTGGCGTCGCCCTGCGCGGTCTGCAGGTCCAGCGCCACCGCCACCCGGTCGTGCAGCCGCGCGTCGATGTCGGTGATCACCGTGCCGTCGATGAACACGTCGGTGCCGACGCCGACGTGCGAGTCCGCGTCGGTGACCTCCTCGGCCCGCCAGACCAGCAGGTTCCAGGTGAGCATGTCCCAGTTCTGGTAGTCGAGCTCCGGCGCCTGGCCGGGCCGTCCGCCGGCGGCCTTGCGCATCGCGACGCCGGCCTGCCACGCGCCTTCCTCGTCGCCGAGCGCCCAGTAGGTGGCGATCAGGTTGTTGTACGCGGCCCAGTAGTCGGGCTTCAGCTTCAGCGCCGCGCGGTAGAAGGTCAGCACGTCCTGCTGCGAGCCGCCGAGGTTGGACAGCGCGTTGCCCCACTGGTTGAGGATGTAGGGGCGGTCGGCCTTGTCGGCGACGGCGAACGCCGCCTTGCTGAAGGCGACGGCCTCGGCGTCATGTCCCGAGACGCTGAGATACACCGCATACAGCGCCGGCTCGGCGGTGCCGTAGAGGTAGCCGGCGGCCTGATGGGTCAGCAGGTCGAGCTGTCCCGCGCCGCCGGTGAAGGTCTTGGACAGCAGGCCGTCGCCGCGCACGGTCAGCGCCAGGCCGCCATTCTCGGTCTGCAGCAGGTCGCCGCCGACATGCACGTCATGGCCGAGGCGCGACTTCAGCAGGTGGTCGAAGCCGCCGATGGAGAACTCGCCATCCGCCGGCTGCACCCGGATCTCGCCGGTCCAGGCGTTGGAGAGGTTGCGCTTGGAGGCGGAGCGCCGGCTGGCCGCCTGCAGCTGGGTCAGCTCGTCGGCGAGCCCGGCGGCGACGACCCGGCCGGTCAGGCCACGGCCGGCCAGCGCAGGCGGGGTGCCGAACGGCTCCACCACCACCGCGTTGTAGCTGAAGGCATCGTAGAGCATCAGCAGCAGCCCGACCGCCGCCATCGCCGCCACCAGCACCGCGCAGAGCTGCAGCCCCACCCGGATGAGCTGGCTGAACCGCCGCAGCGCCCGCTCGCGCGAGCGGTTGCGCGCCTGCACGACGCGCAGCCGCTGCTCCTGCGCGAACTGCGCCGCCTGCAGCTGCATCAGCCGGGTGCGCTCGTCCAGCAGCGCCGCCTGCTTGGCCGCGATGGCCGGATCAGCCCTCGGCTGATCCACCGCCATCATCAGGTTCAGCCCCTCCTCGGCGGCGTCGCCCGACAGCCTTCCGACGGCCTCGTCGTCCTCGCCGAAGACCCCTGCCAGCAACCCGTCAGCCAAACCGGCCCCCATAACGAAATCGTGTATAGCATCGGATGATCAGATCGAAATAGCAATCACGTAATCGTGTGCGCGAACTGCTCCACCGCCCAGTCAACCTCCGAGGCGGTGATCACCAGGGGCGGGGCGATGCGTATGGTGTGCGTGTGCGTCTCCTTGCACAGGATGCCGCGGCCGCGCAGGCGCTCGCAGACCTGACGCGCCCCGCCGGCATCGGGCTGCAGCTCCAGCGCGATCATCAGGCCGCGGCCGCGCACCTCGCGCACGGCCCCGCTCCCCGAGGCCGAACCCCCGGTGGCCTGACGCAGCCCCCGCTGCAGCCGTTCGCCCATGCGGGCGGCGTTCTCGATCATGCCCTCCTCGACCAGCACCTTCAGCGCCATCCGCGCCACCGCGCAGGCCAGCGGATTGCCGCCGAAGGTGGAGCCGTGCTCGCCGGGCTTCAGCACGCCGAGTGCCGCCTCGTGCGACAGCACCGCGGAGACCGGATAGAAGCCGCCCGAGAGCGCCTTGCCGATCAGGGTGAGGTCCGCCTCGACGCCCTCATGCTCCTCGGCGAGCAGCGCGCCGGTGCGTCCGAGGCCGGTCTGGATCTCGTCGAGGATCAGCAGCACGTCGTGCGCGCTGCACAGCGCGCGGGCGCGGCGCAGATACCCGTCGGGCGGGATGATCACCCCGGCCTCGCCCTGGATCGGCTCGACCAGGAAGGCCGCGGTGCGCGGCGTGATCGCGGCCGCCAGCGCCTCGGCGTCGCCGTAGGGAATGATGCGGAAGCCCGGCGTGAACGGGCCGAACGCGGTGCGCGACACGGCGTCGGTGCTGAACGACACCACCGAGAGGGTGCGGCCGTGGAAGTTGCCGGCGCAGACGATGATCTCCGCCTGGTCGGGCGGCACGCCCTTGATCTCGTAGGCCCATTTGCGCGCCACCTTGAGCGCGCTCTCGACCGCCTCGGCGCCCGAGTTCATCGGCAGCACCTTGTGCGAGCGGGTGAGCCGGCAGAGCTCCTCGTAGAACGGGCCGAGCTGGTCGTTATGGAAGGCGCGCGAGGTCAGCGTCAGCCGGCCGGCCTGCTCGGTGAGCGCGGCGAGGATGCGCGGATGGCAGTGGCCCTGGTTCACCGCCGAGTAGGCAGACAGGCAGTCGAGGTAACGTCGCCCGTCGACGTCCCACACCCAGACGCCGGAGCCGCGCGTCAGCACGACGTCGAGCGGCTTGTAGTTGGTGGCGCCGTAGCGCGCCTCGGCCTCGAGCAGGTCGCCTGCGAGAGTCATGGCCCGTCCCTTCGATCGGTCCCCGGTCGGTCAGCCGGCAGCATACGCGATCCTGTCCTCTCGGAGCCGCAACATTTTCGTAGCAGACCTGCTGTTCGGCCGAGCATCGATGCAAGGTCGGGCCGGAGCCGGAACCGCACGGCCCGTTGGTCGCCTCACTCTGCTACGGGAGCGCTGTCGAACCGGCCTCCTGTCGGCAGGTCGATGATGCATCGACGTGGCTCGCAGCGAAGTGACGATGCGAACCAAGGACAGCAGAGCCGCAGCTCCTGCGGGTTCGACCTGCTGGCGCTGACAACTATCGTGCGCAGGCGACCGGCGGGCCGTGCCGCCACGGCCGAGCATGCTCGAACGCGAGCGCGTGGCGGTTCGTGCGCAGAGACGTCGCGGCACCCTCGCGCCGGGATTGATCGCTAGGATCCGGCCATGGCCCGATCCTCCTCCCGGCTGGTGATCTACGCCGCCCTCGGCGGCAACCTGCTGGTCGCGGCGACCAAGTTCGTCGCGGCGGCCGCGACCGGCAGTGCCGCGATGCTCAGCGAGGCGATCCATTCCCTCGTCGACAGCGGCAACCAGCTGCTGCTGCTGCACGGGATGCGCCGGGCCGCACGACCGGCAGACGCCGGGCATCCGTTCGGTCACGGGCTGCAGCTGTATTTCTGGACCTTCGTGGTGGCGGTGCTGATCTTCGGCCTCGGCGCCGGCGTCTCCATCGTCGAGGGGATCGACAGGATCCGCACGCCGCACCGGGTCGAGCGGGTCTGGGTGGTCTACCTGGTGCTGGGGCTGAGCCTGCTGTTCGAGGGCACGGTCTGGCTGGTGGCGCTTGCCGAGTTCCGGCACGGCAAGGGCCGGCAGGGCTGGCTCGCGGCGATCCGGTCGAGCAAGGACCCGACCGTGTTCACCGTGCTGTTCGAGGACAGCGCCGCCGTGCTCGGGCTGCTGGTCGCCCTGCTCGGGGTCGGGCTCGGCCAGTGGCTCGACCTGCCGGTGCTGGATGGCGTGGCCTCGCTGCTGATCGGCGCGATCCTCACCTTTACCGCCGGCTTCCTCGCCTTCGAGTGCCAGTCGCTGCTGACCGGTGAGGGGGCCTCGCCCGAGCTGCAGGCCGGGATACGGCGCATCGCCACCGACGAGCCCGCCGTGCAGCGGGTGAACGAGGTGCTGACCATGCATTTCGGACCGCGGGAGGTGCTGGTGGCGCTCAGCCTGGATTTCGACGACCGACGCAGCGCCGGCGAGGTCGAGGCGGCGGTGTCGCGCATCGAGCGGCGCATCCGCGCGGCACATCCCGAGGTCGGGCGCGTGTTCGTAGAGGCGCGGGACCGCGAAGCGCACCGGCGGGCGCGAACGCCGGACTGAACCACGGCCGCCCCGCTCAGCCCTCGACGAACGCCGCGGCGGGGTAGCCCTGCGCGAACAGCAGCGCGCGCAGGTCGGCGAAATCGATACGTGTCTCCACCGCCTGCCGCACCGCGGGCTTGGCGTGGAACGCGATGCCGAGCCCGGCATCGGCCAGCATGTCGAGGTCGTTGGCGCCGTCTCCGACCGCGAGCGTCGCCGACAGCCGCAGCCCGCGCGCCTGCGCCAGCCGGTGCAGCGTCTGGCACTTGGCTTCGCGTCCGAGGATCGGCTCCAGCACGGTGCCGGTCAGCCGGCCGTCGGCCTCGCCCAGCACGTTGGCATGATGCTCGTCGAAACCGCATAGCGCCGCGATCCGCGCGCTGAACCAGGTGAAGCCGCCCGAGACCAGGGCGCAGCGCGCGTTGTGCGCCCGCATGGTGGCGACCAGGGTGCGCGCGCCCGCGGTCAGTCGGGTCCCGGCCAGCGTGCGCTCCAGCGCGGCCACATCGAGCCCCTTCAGCAGCGCCACCCGCTCGCGCAGCGCGTCCTCGAAGGCGATCTCGCCGTTCATGCTGCGCGCGGTGATCGCCGCCACCCGCTCGCCGATCCCGGCGTGGCCGGCGAGGTCGTCCAGCGTCTCCCCCGCGACCACCGTGCTGTCCATGTCCGCGACCAGCAGACCCTTGCGCCGGCCGCGCGCGCGGGTGATCAGCACGTCGATCGAGGCGCCGGCGAAGGTGTCGCGCAGGATGGCGATCGTCGGCTGGCTGAAGCCGTGCGCGGGGCAGGGGATCTCGGCTGCCTCCCCGTCGCAGAGCACCCGCGGCGGCCCGCCCGACACCATCTCCCGCGCCTGGGCGATCTGCGCCGCCGTCAGGCTGCCGGCCTTGCGGTCCACGATCAGCGACAGGATACGGGGCAGGGACGAGATACGGGACAGGGTGGGGGCCATCGCCATGCCGGCTGCGTGTGACAGGGATGGCGGCATGAAGCAAGCCAACGGGCAGCAGGCGGAGGGCGAGGCGGTGATCGTCGCCGGGCCGACCTGCAGCGGCAAGTCCGCGCTCGCCCTGGCACTGGCGCGCACCCTCGACGGGGTGGTGATCAACGCGGACTCGATGCAGGTCTATCGCGAGCTGCGCGTGCTCACCGCGCGCCCGACGCCGCAGCAGGAAGCCGAGTGCCCGCACGCGCTGTACGGGATACGCGCGGCATGCGAGCCGGGCAGCGTCGCCTGGTGGCGCGGCGAGGCCCTCGTCGCCCTGCGCGCCGCCTGGGCGGAGGGCAGGCTGCCGATCCTGTGCGGCGGCACCGGACTGTATCTCGCGGCCCTCACCGACGGCCTGAGCGACATCCCGGAACCCGCGGCGTCGGCCCGGCAGGCCGCGCGCGCGCTGCTGGCGGAGATCGGCGCGTCGGCGCTGCACGACCGCCTGGCCGGCCTCGATCCCGACACCGCGCGTCTGATCCGTCCTACCGACGGCCAGCGCCTCGCCCGTGCCTGGGAAGTGCTCGTCGGCACCGGACAGGGTCTTGCGGCCTGGCGACGAGACCGCCACTTGCCGGCGACGCCGGCACGCTTCACCGCGGTGCTGCTGGCGCCGCCGCGTGCCTCGCTGCGCGCGGCGATCGCGACACGCTTCGCCGCCATGCTGCGGGCGGGGGCGCTCGACGAGGTGGAGGCGCTGCTGTCGCTCGGCCTGTCGCCGACATTGCCGGCGATGCGCGCGCACGGCGTGCCGGAACTGGCCGCCTATCTGCGCGGCACCACCAGCCTGGAGGCGGCGAGTGCCGGCGCCGTCCTCGCCCAGGGCCGCTATACCAAGCGGCAGGCGACCTGGTTCGCGCATCATCGTCTGGCGCCGTCCCCGCGCACTGACATAATCTACTCATGCATGGCTGGTATGACGAAATCTTCGGAAAGCGGACGCGACGAAATCATCTCGTTTGTTAAGAGGTGCGTTGACGATGCGGGCTCCGGTCGGCCATAAGGCGCAACCTCGCGCGCCCATGCGGCCGAGGCGCGCACCTCGCGCGTCCGGCTGCCGGGTTCGCCGCATGCGGAGCAGGACATGAACGCGACCACCGACCTTTCCGACCGCCAGGCCCGACATGGCAGCCGCAGCGACGCGGCGCCGGTGCTGAACGGGGCGGAGGTGCTGCTCCGGGTGCTGCAGGAGCAGGGTGTGGAGGTCGTGTTCGGCTATCCCGGCGGAGCGGTGCTGCCGATCTACGACGCGCTGTTCAAGCAGGACCGGATCCGGCACATCCTGGTCCGCCACGAACAGGCGGCCGTGCATGCCGCGGAGGGCTACGCGCGCTCCACCGGCCGCGTCGGCGTGGTGCTGGTCACCAGCGGCCCCGGTGCGACCAACGCGGTGACCGGCCTGGTCGACGCGCTGATGGACAGCGTGCCGGTGGTCTGCCTGACCGGTCAGGTGCCGACGCACATGATCGGCAACGACGCCTTCCAGGAGGCCGACACCACCGGCATCACCCGGCCCGCGACCAAGCACAACTACCTGATCAAGCGCGCCGCCGACCTCGCCGTTACCGTGCACGAGGCGTTCTACGTCGCGCGCAGCGGCCGTCCGGGTCCGGTGGTGGTCGACCTGCCCAAGGACATCATGGTGGGTCCCGCACCGTATGCACCGGCGTCCGGCGCCCCGCATCGCTCGTATCGGCCGGTCACGGAGCCGCGGCTCGAGGCCGTGCGCGAGGCGGTAGCCCTGATCAAGCGGGCGAAGCGGCCGCTGTTCTATGTCGGCGGCGGCGTGATCAATGCCGGGCCCGCTGCCTCGGCTGCGCTGCGTCGGCTGGTGCGGCTGACCGGCTACCCGTGCACCGCGACGCTGATGGGGCTGGGCGCCTACCCGACCACCGACCCGTTGAGCCTCGGCATGCTCGGCATGCACGGCACGCTCGAGGCCAACATGGCGACGCACGGCTGCGACGTGCTGATCAATATCGGTGCCCGCTTCGACGACCGCGTCACCGGGAGGCTGGACGCGTTCTCGCCGGGCTCGCTCAAGATCCACGTCGATATCGACCCGTCCTCGGTGAACAAGATCGTGCCGGTCGACGTCGCCGTGATCGGCGATGCCGGACGCGCGCTCGAGATGATGCTCGATGCCTGGCATGCCGATCCGGCCGAACCCGATCGCGAGGCGCTGGCAGGCTGGTGGCGCCGCATCGAGGGCTGGCGCGGCATCGACTGCCTGCGCTACGGCCAGGACCCGTCGCCGTCGGCGGTGATCAAGCCGCAGCACGCGATACGCCGGCTGAACGCGCTCGCCTACGAGACCGGGCGCGACGTGTTCGTCACCACCGAGGTCGGCCAGCACCAGATGTGGGCGGCGCAGCATTTCTCGTTCCCCGAGCCGAACCGCTGGATGACCAGCGGCGGACTCGGCACCATGGGCTACGGCCTGCCGGCGGCGGTGGGCGTGCAGGTCGGCCATCCCGACGCGCTGGTGATCGACATCGCCGGCGAGGCCAGCACGCTGATGAACATCCAGGAGCTGGGCACGATCTGCCAGTACCGGCTGCCGGTGAAGCTGTTCATCCTGAACAACCGCTACATGGGCATGGTGCGTCAGTGGCAGGAGTTGCTGCACGGCAGCCGCTATTCCGAGAGCTACAGCGAGGCGCTGCCCGATTTCGTCAAGCTGGCGGAGAGCTTCCACGGCACCGGCATGCGCGCGACGAAGCTCGGCGAGCTCGACGACGTGATCCGGGCGATGCTCGCGCATGACGGCCCGGTGATCGCCGACATCTGCGTCGACGAGCACGAGAACTGCTTTCCGATGATCCCGTCCGGCGCCGCGCACAACGAGATGATCCTGGGCCCGGACCAGAACGAGCAGGCCGCCCGCATCACCGACGAAGGCCTGATGCTGGTCTAGTTGTATCGGGGTCCGGGGCCTGCGGCCCGGCAGGTCCAGGGCAGCGCCCTGGCCTTCCTGAGGAATTTCCATGGCGACGACGGACGACACCGAGATCAGGGCGGTCATCTCCGTCCTGGTGGAGAACGAGAGCGGCGTGCTGGCGCGGGTGATCGGCCTGTTCTCCGGACGCGGCTACAACATCGAGAGCCTGACCGTCGCCCCGGTCGAGGACGGTCGCGGCCGCTCGCGCATCAACATCGTGACCTCGGGCACGCCGATGGTGATCGAGCAGATCAAGGCGCTGCTCGACCGGCTGGTGCCGGTGCATCGCGTCTCCGACCTGACCAAGGACGGCCCGCACGTCGCGCGCGAGATGGCGCTGATCAAGGTGGTCTCCACCGGCGAACTGCGCTCGGAGGCGCTGCGCATCGCCGACGCCTTCCGCGCCCGCCCGGTCGACACCACCACCGGCAGCTTCGTGTTCGAGCTGACCGGCGCCACCGAGAAGCTCGACGCCTTCATCGATCTGATGCGCCCGCTCGGCCTGGTCGAGATCTCCCGTTCCGGCATCGCCGCGATCGCGCGCGGGCCGCGCACCATCTGACCATCACAGCAGAGGATCTCTCCATGCGCGTCTATTACGACAGCGATGCCGACGTGAACCTGATCAAGTCCAAGCGCGTGGCGATCATCGGCTACGGCAGCCAGGGCCATGCCCACGCCAACAACCTCAAGGAGAGCGGCGTCGCCGACCTGGCCGTGGGCCTGCGCCCGGGTTCCGCCGGCGTCGCCAAGGCCGAGGCCGCCGGGCTGCGCGTGATGGCGCCCGCGGAGGCGGCGTCATGGGCCGACGTGGTGATGGTGCTGACACCGGACGAGGGGCAGGGCGACCTTTACGCCGAGCAGCTGTCGGGACGGCTGAAGCAGGGTGCGGCGCTCGCCTTCGCGCACGGGCTCGCGATCCATTTCCGCGTCATCGAGCCGCGTCCCGACCTCGACGTGTTCATGATCGCGCCGAAGGGTCCCGGCCATACCGTGCGCTCGGAGTACCAGCGCGGCGGCGGCGTGCCGTGCCTGGTCGCGGTGGCGCAGGACCCCTCGGGCAACGCGCTGGACATCGCGCTGTCGTACGCGAGTGCCATCGGCGGCGGGCGCGCCGGCATCATCGAGACCAGCTTCCGCGAGGAGTGCGAGACCGACCTGTTCGGCGAGCAGGCGGTGCTCTGCGGCGGGCTGGTCGAGCTGATCCGGGCCGGCTTCGAGACCCTGGTCGAGGCCGGCTACGCGCCGGAGATGGCCTATTTCGAGTGCCTGCACGAGGTGAAGCTGATCGTCGACCTGATCTACGAGGGCGGCATCGCCAACATGAACTACTCG
>CAXTAY010000043.1:0-30258 GCA_964242335.1 uncultured Acetobacteraceae bacterium
GGCGGATCATGAGCTTCAACGCCCCCGTGTCAATAGCCTCATCGTTCGTAGATGGGTTTGACATGGCGTCGCCTATGGCCGGCGGCGGATGATGTTCTTGCTCCGTTCGCAGTGCCTAGCTTAGGCTGCCGGCGGTTGGAGACCGCCATGACCGATGCCACCGTAACGCAGCCCGAAGCGCCCGCGCTCGTCCCTGTCGCTCCCCGAGATGTCGCCTTCGCGCTACTCCGGGCCATGTCCAAGCGCCGTCATGGCCATGCTCAGCGCGAGCTAGAGAGCACCCGCAACCAACTGCTGGCTGACCTGCTCTCGGAGGCGCTGCTGGCCGATGGCTACGTGCTGGCTCGGCTGCCTACCCCACCGCCTGGCCCTGGGATCAAGGCTTCACCCTGATCGCCCGCGCCGGCATCGCACTGCGTCAGCAACCACCGTCGCCGGTATCCTGTGGCATCCATCGTCACCGTTGCGCACGCTGTCGTGCTGCGTCGTGTCGTCGGCAGCTGCGCGCGAGAATTCCGTCCGGCCGTTTTCGACCCCGCGGGGGTCCTGTGAGAATGTGTTTCGAGCCTTCTCAGGTTGTAGCGTCGTCGTTGCCGTAGTCGTAGCCCGGCTTTTCATCACTGAGGGGGGCCGGCCGGAAAATGGTCCGGCCATCTTTGGGGGGGGTCGGGGGTGGCTGGCGGGACCTGCTCAGGATGGAGCGACACTTTCGAGAACCGCCCGTGGGGCTCCCTCCGGGGAGCAGGGGGCTGCCCAGGACGTTGAGTTGCGCTGCTGAGAGCCCAGGGGTCGAGTCTGTCGATTACCCTCTGCTACAAGATGGCGCTGAAGACCACCGTAGCCGGCATGAAGCCCAACTTACCCAAGGGTCATAGGCCTTCTCCCGAGCAAAACAACCTAAGGTGGTAACTAACAGATACTTGCCCCTGTTATTACCGATTGCTCGCGCAATTTAGTTGAATCCCTCAGGTGCGCAGACGTAGCCTCGCTTTCGCTGCGTGTGATAACGCAGCGCCGCCGCCTCAAAATTGCATTTGAGGCAGCGGGTTTACGAGCTGGAAGGGGGTGGTGAAGATCCGCTGGAAAGTTGCGCTAGCATTGAGAGTGCTAGCAACCGGGCTGCTTATGGCAGCCGACCTTTTGATGTAGCTTTGACGAGAGGGCGCTGAGGCTTCCGACCTCGGCGCCTTTCCCGAAGAAACTGTAAGCTGACCTTGATTCGAGTTCAACGTGGCATTGTGGTTTTGTGCGATAATGACGTTATGGCGTGGCGATTCCAGGACTTAAAGCGGCACTTGTCTGACCTGCTGCAACTCGCCAACGGAGTTAAAGCTTCGGTGTAACGACGAGGCAATTGCCAAGCCGTTACGTCTAACCTCTAGCCAACCCTCTGTTAATGAACGCTAAACAGCTTCACACTTTTGCGTGAGCGTTCCTCCCGCCGCGGACACCAATCCGGTTGCAGGCAAAACTGGTGGGCGCGCGCGTCGCAGCGCAGGCCGCGGAGTTGCGTGGCCGCTCCATCCGAGCAGTCCGTTGCCCATCCTGCCACGAGCCCGCATCGCCGCAGGAGGCTACCCGGAGGGTTCGCGCACCATGTCGATGAAGGCGCGCAGCGCCGCCGGCACCTGGCGACGGCCGGGATAGTACAGGAAGAACCGCGGCCGCATCGGGCACCACGGCTCCAGCAGACGCACCAGCGCCCCGGTGGCGAGGTGATCCGCGACCAGCTCCTCGAATACCAGGGCGAGGCCCACGCCGCCGAGCGCCGCGCGCAGCATCAGCGCGGTGTCGTCGACGATCAGCGGCCCCGACACCTCGACCTCCAGCGCCTCGTCGTCGCGCGCGAACTCCCAGGCGTAGCGTGCTCCGTTCGGGTAGCGCCGTTCGATGCAGGCGTGCGCGTGCAGGTCCTGCGGCACCCGAGGCGGCTCCCGGCCGGCGAGGTAGGACGGCGTGCCGACGACGGCGAAGCGTCGCGCCGGCCCCACCGGCACCGCGATCATGCCGGGCGCCAGGCGCCGGTCGCGGCGGATGCCGGCGTCGAACCCCTCGGCGACGATGTCCACCAGCCCGTCGAAGCTCACCACCTCCAGCCTGACCTCCGGATAGGTCGCCATGAACCGGCCGATGATCGGCTCGACGATCAGCTCGGTCGCGATGCGCGGAACGTTCAGGCGCAGCGGGCCGCCGACGCGGCCACGCAGCGCGCCGACCGCCTGCAGTGCTTCCGCGACCTCGTCCAGGGCGGGCCCGATGCGCTGCAGCAGCTGCCTGCCGGCCTCGGTGATGCGGATGCTCCGGGTGGTGCGGTTGAACAGCCGGACGTCGAGTGCCTCCTCCAGGCCGCGGATGACGTGGCTGAGCGCCGACGGGCTGACGCCGCGCTGGGCCGCGGCGGCGCGGAAGCTGCCATGCCGGGCCACCGCCAGGAACACCTCCAGGGCCGCGAGGCTCGGTCGCTGCATTGATGAGCGATTTTTCAGTAATGTGGTGAAGAGAATGACATTGTTCTCAGCATCGGCAAGCCGGCCCATATCGGCTGCATGGCACGCGACGCCGGGCCCGACGCATCGGACCCAGGCATCGCCACGTGCCGGGGAGGGCGAACATGGACAGGACTCTGCGCATCGGGATCGTCGGCGCCAGCGCCGAACGCGGCTGGGCCAAGATATCGCACGTGCCCGCGGTGCAGCGGCTGGCCGGCCTGGAGCTGGGCGCCGTGCTCACCAGGGACCGGAAGTCCGCCGATGCCGCCGCCCGCGCCTTCGGCGCGAGCCGCGGCTACGTCGACGCCGCCAGCCTGTTCGGCGATCCGGCGATCGACATCGTGACGATCGCGGTCAAGGTGCCGGATCATCGCGAGCTGGTGCTGGCCGCGATCGCCGCCGGCAAGCACCTGTACTGCGAGTGGCCGCTCGGCCGCGACCTCGCAGAGTCCGAGGAACTCGCCGCCGCGGCCCGTGCCGCCGGCGTGCACGCCGCGATCGGGCTGCAGACACGGCTGAACCCCGCCGCGCGGCGGGCGCGCGATCTGATCGCGTCGGGCAGGATCGGCCGCGTGCTCAGCGCGCGCATCGTCTCGACCACGATGGCGTTCGGAGCCGAGGTGGAGCCCGCCATGGCGTTCGCGGAGGACGGCGCGAACGGGGTCACCCTGGCCACCATACAGGGCGCGCACACCATCGACTTCGCCGCCGCGATCCTGGGACGGTTCGGCGAGGCCAGCGGGCTGGTCAGCACCCAGTTCCCCGAGGTGACCGTCGGCGAGGATGCGGCCCCGCAGGTGCGCTCCACCCCCGACCATGTCCTGTTTCAGGGTCGGCTCGCGGGCGGCGCGCCGATCTCCATCGAGATCGCGGGCGGACGCCCAGCCGATGCGGTGCCGTTCCGCTTCGAGGTGATCGGCGACACCGGCACCCTGGTGCTCGACGGTGGTGCCGTGCGCGGCTTCCAGTCGGGACGCCTCGCCCTGCGGCTCGACGGCGCGCAGCAGCCGGTCGAGGAGGGCGAGATGTCCGACCTGCCGGAGACGGCGATGAACGTCGCCGGGGTCTACGCCGCACTCCGCGACGATATCCGCCACCGCACCTTCACGGTGCCGGACTTCGACCACGCCGTGCGCCTGAACCGATTGGTCGACGACCTGCTGGCTTCGTCGGCGACCGGCACGCGCAGGGCGGCGGGCGACTGGCCGGGCGAGGCCTGAGCGACAGCGGCTTCAGGCGGGCGCCCGGGCGCGGTAGCGCCGCATCTTGTCGCGGCTGCCGCAGGTCTGCATCGAGCACCAGCTCCGCGCCGCCGCCCTGGAGGCGTCGTAGTACGAGGCGCGGCATGTCGGCGCGCGACAGAGCTTGAAGCGAGGCCACGCGCCCGACCGCATCGCCTCGAGTGCAGCGAGGACCAGCCGCACGACCGGATCCGCCGGGCGGTCGGAGGCGAGGCAGAGCGTGCCGTCCTCGCCGAGGCGCGGACGGACGTGGCAACGGGCGATCAGCCGGTTCAGCGCTTCGCGCGCGGCGGCCGCCTCGCCGCTCGGGATCCCGCTGTTCTCGGCCTGCAGCACCCGGAGCGCGTCGTGCAGCCGCAGTGCGCGCCGCAACGTGTCCGCCGCCGCGGCATCCGGGAGATCGGGCAGCTTGCGCCGGAGCCACGCGTGCCAGTCCTCCATACCGCCTGCGAAATCGTGCCAGAGGAACGACTCGAGGGCGCCGAGCCGGGCCGGAGTGGTCGGACCTTGTTCCGGCATGACGTCCTCCTTGCCACTCCGCCTGTTACCGCTCAAACTCTTTATGTGGTAACGGACCGAGACATGTCAGCCGAGGCGTTCAGGATCGGCTTCGACGACGCGCTGAGGCGGGATCTGCGACGCCGCCTCGATGCGACGCGCTGGAGCGATGCCGTCACGGCAGATTGGCAGTACGGCACCGATCCGCGGTTCCTGCAGGCGCTCGTGCAGCACTGGCGCACCGCCTATGATTTCGACGCCGCCGAGCAGCGGCTGAACGCGCTGCCGCAGTTCCGCGCCAGCATCGACGGGTTCGGCGTCCACTACCTCCACCTGAGGTCGCGCGCCTCGGGGTCGAGGCCGCTGCTGCTGATGAACGGCTGGCCGTCCAGCTTCGTCGAGTACGGCCGGCTGGCGCCGCGGCTCGCCGACCCGTTCGCCTTCGGCGACTCGGCGGAGGACGCCTTCGACGTCGTGATCCCGACCCTGCCCGGCTTCGGCTTCTCGGACCGGCCGACGCGTCCGCATCAGCTCTACGCCGAGGACCTGTTCCACCGCCTGATGACCGAGCAGCTCGGCTATGCGCGCTACATCGCCGCGGGCAGCGATATCGGGGCCGGGGTCGCCGCGCACCTGGCGCGCAAGCATCCCGGCGCGGTCCGGGGCATCCACGTCTCGGCGGTCGCGGACCCGACATTGACCGCGGCGTCGCCGCCGCTGAGCGAGGCCGAGAAGGCGTATCAGGCGCGCGCCGCGCGATGGGCGGCGGAGGAAGGGGCCTACGAGCACCTGCACTACACGAGGCCGCAGACCCTCGCCTACGCCCTGGCGGACACGCCGGTGGGGCTCGCCAGCTGGATCGTCGAGAAGTTCCACGCCTGGAGCGAGCACGGCGAGGACCTGCTACTCACCTTCCCGCTCGACATGCTGATCGATAACCTGATGATCTACTGGGCCAGCGGGACGATCGGCTCGTCGATGCGCTACTACCATGACGACACCCACTTCCGGCCGCCCCGGCGGGCGGAGGATCGGGTCACGGTGCCGACGGCGGTCTGCATGTGGCCGCACGACCTGATGGTGGCGCCCCGGGAATGGGCGGCGCGAGGCTACGACGTCCGGCAGTACACGACGCCGGCCCATGGCGGTCACTTCCCCGCCTTGGAGGCGCCCGATGCGTATGCGCGGGACATCCGGCGGTTCGCGCGGCTCCTCGACGGTCTCGATCCTCCGGCCTCATGAGCTCGCGCGCGCCTGGCCCGGCCTGCCCGATCGCCGCCCGGACAGGCGCAGCAGGCTGATGACGGCCGCGATCACGGCGAGCGCGGTGCCGGCGAGCAGATCCACGGCCTCGGCGTCGTGGGGCAGCAGACGGAACACCATGGCCGCCGCGGTCGCACCCCCGGTCAGGCCGATCAGCCGCGCGGTCGCGAGCATGCCGCCCGCGGCACCGGCGCGCTGGCGCGGTGCGGAGGTCAGCAGGGTGCGGTTGTTCGGTGACTGGAAGCAGCCGAACCCCAGTCCGCACAGCGCGATGCGCCAGACGATGTCGGCGGTGGAGGCGTGCGCCGGAAGCAGGGCGAGCAGGGCCAGGCCGACCGCCAGCAGTGCCAGGCCGCCGCCGCCCAGTATCGCCGCCGGGATACGGTCCGAGAGCCGTCCGGCGAGCGGCGCCACCAGGCCGAGCGCCACCGGCCAGGGCGTCATCAGCAGGCCGGTCTGCACCTGGTCGCGGTGCAGCGCCGCCTCGAAATAGAACGGCAGCGCCAGGAAGGCGAGCATGTAGGCGGCGAAGGCGCAGATCGACGCCGCCACCGACAGGGCGAAGACCGGTATCCTCAGCAGGTCGACGGGGATCAGCGGCTGCGCCGAGCCGGCGCCGCGCCGCACCAGGATGAACCCGGCCGCGACCGCGAGGGCGACCTCGACGGCGGCGAGCGCCCCGTCGGTCCGGCTGCGGGTGACGCCGTCCGCGCCGATGAAGAACAGGCCGAACATCAGCGCGCTCAGCCCCGCGCTGAGCCAGTCGAAGCGCCGCGCCGACAGGTCCGAGCTCGGCAGCACGCGTGAGGCCAGCACGATGTTGACGATGCCGATCGGCACGTTGACCGCGAACAGCCACTCCCACGAGCCCACCGCCAGGATCGCCGAGGCGACGCTGGGCCCGAGTGCCGCCGCGATCGACACCACCAGGGCGTTCAAGCCCACGCCACGGCCGAGCAGAGCCTGGGGATAGGTGTAGCGCACCAGCGCCCCGTTCACGCTCATGATCCCCCCCGCACCGAGACCCTGGGCGAGACGCGCGATCACCAGCGCGGGCAGGCTGTGCGACAGGGCGCAGGCCAGCGAGCTCGCGGTGAACACCACCAGTCCGACCTGGTAGACGCGCCGGTAGCCGACCCGCTCGCCCAGCGACGCCAGCGGCAGCAGGGTGACCACGATCGCCAGCTGGTAGGCGTTGATGACCCAGATCGCCTCGGCGGGCGGCGCATGAAGCTGTCGGGCGATGCTGGGCAACGCGATGTTGGCGACCGCGGAGTCGAGCACCGACACCGTGATGCCGATCGCGATCGCCAGCATGGACCAGTAGCGCTGCGGCGTCGGCAGACCATCGGGATACAGCATCCCGTTCAGGATCCGCCGGCGCGGTGCGGTCGGGCAAGGGGCGCCGACATGGCGGCGCGGCGCCGGAGGCAGCAGGGTCGCGGGCCGTGGCGGCTACCGCTGCAGCGCGAGGTCGTCGATCGTCACCCCCGGCTGATCATCGGCAGGATGGTGCCGACCGAGAAGCCGTGCATCGCGCCGGACAGGCTGGTCGTGGCGTCCTCGGCGATCACCACCTCGTAGCCGAACTCGTAGGCCTGTCGCGCCGTCGACCCGACGCCCATGTCTGTGGCGATCCCGCCGATCACGCTGGTCCGGACGCCGCGTCGTCGCAGGAAGACCGGAGCGTCGGCCTCGCGGAAACGCCGGGCGAGCCGGCTGCCGGCGGTGGCCGGCTCGTGCCCGGAGCGCGGCGCCAGCGGCAGGGCGACGATGCCGTCCTGCAGGTCGATCAGGACGAGGGCGGTCGAGGCGCTGCTGGCGGCAGCGGCCGTGTTCGCCGAGCACGGACTGGCGGTGGCGATGACGGCGGGGGACGAACTGGCCACGCGCCCCAGCGCGATCCGCGACTTCCGCATGATGAACCGCATCTACCTCGTCGGCCGGCTCGCCGAGGCGGCATCCCCGCCCACGCCGCAGCGGGTCGCGCCCGCCGCCTCGCCCGACGATGCCGTCCGGGATGCGCCACCGGATTCGTCCGTATCGCGCCGCCGGGGGCGGATTGCCCTGATTTCGCCGCTTTGCGGTCCTGCATTCCGCCATCAAGCCGCCGACAGACTGCGCGCATGGACGTGTTCTCAGCCTATCGCCTCGCCCTGCACATGCTCCGGACGTTGATCGAGGCCGCCGGGCTGCTGTGGCTGCTGGCACTGGGGCTGGCGCTGCTCGGCTGGGCGATCTGGATCGCGGTGCATTATCCTGCGCGCGCCTGCGCCGCGTCGCGCCGCCCCGCCGACGGCCGCGAGGCCGTGGGGCGCCGCATCCTGTCGCGCCCGCAACGGAGGCCGGCCGCAGCCTCGGGCCCCGGCGGGTCGCGGGCGAAGCCCAGGCCCCGGCGGACGAGCTACGAGCGCGGCCGGACGCCGGAGCCCGCGGTCCGCGCGGGGAATGGCGTGCCGCCGCGATCAGGATCCCGCCCGGGCCAGGAGTGACCTCCTGCGCCTGCGTCGTGATCCGGTGCGGCGGCCCGGATCCAGGACGCAGATGAAGCCGCCGGCGGCACCCGTCCGCGTGCCCCGAAGTTCCGTAGTTCCGGATCCTTGAACCTGCGAGGCGGCGAGGCGATGTTGCGCTGCATGCGACCCCTGCTGCACCCTCCCGGCGACGCGATCACCCTGCAGGGCGTGCTGCACGCCCTCGCCGACCCGGTCCGGCTCGAGCTGTTCCGCAGGCTGTGCGCGGCACCGGCCGAGGCGGTGAGCTGCGTGCGCTGTGCGCCGCCGGCGATGCCGAAATCCAGCCTGTCGCACCACTTCCAGGTGCTGCGCGAGGCCGGGCTGGTGCGCTCCGAGCGGCGCGGTGCGGAGATGGTCAACATGTCGCGCCGTCCGGAGGTCGACCGGCACTTTCCCGACCTGCTCGCCGTGATCCTCTCGGCGGCGCCGCAGCATCCGGCCGGCACGCCGCCGGCGACGGAGGCCGAACCATGAGCTCCTCCCCGCCGCCACGGCGCCAGCTGCGTCTCGGCGCCTTCATGCGCCCGGTCAGCATCCATACCGGCGCCTGGCGCTTCCCCGGCGCCTACCCGGACGCGAACTTCAACTTCGCGCACCTGAAGGACTTCATACGCACGCTGGAGCGGGGCCGGTTCGACGCCTTCTTCATGGCCGACCACCTGGCGGTGCTGAACATGCCGGTGGCAGCACTCAAGCGCAGCCACACCGTCACCTCGTTCGAGCCGTTCACCCTGCTGTCGGCGCTGGCGGCGGTCACCGAACGGATCGGCCTGGTCGCCACCGCCTCGACCACCTTCGATGCGCCGTATCACGTGGCGCGGCGCTTCGCCTCGCTCGACCATATCAGCGGCGGCCGCGCCGGCTGGAACATCGTGACCACGGCCAACCCGGACGCCGCACTCAACTTCGGCTACGACGACGAGATCGACCACGACGCGCGCTACCGCCGCGCCCGCGAGTTCTACGACGTGGTCACCGGGCTGTGGGACAGCTTCGCCGACGACGCCTTCCTGCGCGACGTGGAGTCCGGGCTGTTCTTCGATCCCGCCAGGATGCACGTGCTCGATCACCACGGGCCGCATCTCGACGTGCGCGGTCCGCTCAACATCGCACGCCCGGTGCAGGGCTGGCCGGTGATCGTGCAGGCCGGATCCTCGGAGGCGGGACGCCAGCTCGCCGCCGAGACCGCGGAGGTGGTGTTTTCGGCAGAGCCGGATCTCGCCGCCGGGCAGCGCTTCTACGCCGACGTCAAGGCGCGCATGCAGCGGCTCGGACGCGATCCCGACCACATGAAGATCCTGCCCGCCGCCTTCGTCGTGGTCGGAGACAGCATCGCCGAGGCCGAGGACCGGCGGGAGCAGCTCGACGCCCTGGTGCATTACGACAGCGGCATCGCCTCGCTGTCGAGCGCGCTGGGCCACGACGTCTCCAGCTTCGATCCGGACGGTCCGCTGCCGGAGATCCCCGAGACCAACGCCAGCAAGAGCGCGCGGGCACGCATCCTCGAGCTGGCGCGGACGCGCAAGCTGACCATCCGGCAGCTGGCGCAGAAGGTCGGCAGCTATTCCGGCCTCGCCTTCGTCGGCACGCCGTCGCGCATCGCCGACGAGATGGAGGCCTGGCTCGACGGCCGCGGCTCGGACGGCTTCAACGTCATGTTCCCCTGGCTGCCGGGCGGCCTCGACGATTTCGTGGGCCAGGTGGTGCCGGAACTGCAGCGGCGCGGCCTATTCAGGCGCGAGTACGAGGGCACGACCCTGCGGGAGAACCTGGGACTGCCGCGTCCGGGCAACCGCTTCTTCGAGCGCGAGGCCGAGCGCGACTGACCGGGCGCCGGCCGGGAGGATCACGAAGAACCCTCTTGCCGGCAGCCCGCCCGCCGGCCACCTGCAGGAGATGCACGTCCCGCCCCTGCTCGCCCTGCTGCTGGTCGCAGCACTCGCCGAGACCCTGCTCTCGCTGTGGCTGTCGCGTCGTCACGTGGAGCACGTGCGCCGCCACCGCGACGCCATCCCGCCGGACTTCGCCGCCGCGGTCAGCCCGCAGGAGCACCGTCGGGCGGCGGACTACACGGTGGCGCGCGAACGGCTCGCCATGCTGCGTTCGGTCTGGCAGTGGGGGATCGGCGTCGCCTGGCTGCTCGGCGGGTTCGACCTGCTCTACGGCGCGATCGCGACGCTGATCCCGCCCTCGCTCGGCCGCAGCACCGCCTTCGTGCTGGCGAGCAGTGCCATCGGCATCGCGCTGTCGCTGCCGTTCTCGCTGTACGCGACCTTCGTCATCGAGCAGAGGTTCGGCTTCAACCGGACCAGCCCGGGCCTGTTCGCGCGCGACCGCCTGAAGAGCTGGGGGTTCTCGCTGCTGCTCGCGGTGCCGCTGCTGCTGGGCTGCTTCTGGCTGATGCGCCATGCCACCGGATGGTGGTGGCTCTATGTCTGGCTCGGCCTGGTGGTGCTGATGCTGTCCGCACCCGCCGTCTATGTCCGGCTGATCGCGCCACGCTTCAACCGCTTCACACCGCTGCCCGACGGCGAGCTGAAGCACGCCATCCTGTCCCTGATGCAGGCCTGCGGCTTCCGCGCCTCGGCGCTGTTCACCATGGACGCGTCGCGGCGCTCGTCGCACGGCAACGCCTACTTCATCGGCTTCGGCCGCACCAAGCGGATCGTGCTGTTCGACACGCTGGTGGAGGGCAGCCCGCTCGACGAGGTGCGCGCCATCGTCGCCCACGAGCTCGGCCATTTCCGTCATGGCCACGTGCTGTCCGGCCTGCTGCGCTCGGCGGCGATGCTGTTCGGGGTCCTCGCCGGCTTCGGCTGGCTCGCCCACCAGCCCTGGCTGCTGGGATCGCTCGGCATCCGTCATACCGACGCGGCACTGTCGCTGGTCGCCTGCCTGCTCTGCTGGTCGTTGCTGGGGCCGTTGGTCGGATTGATCGGCAACTGGACCTCGCGCCGACACGAGTTCCAGGCCGACGAGTTCGCCCGCACCCAGGCCGGCGCCGACCCGATGGTCTCCGCCCTGGTGCGCCTGAGCCGGGAGAACGCCAGCACGCTGACGCCGGATCCGCTCTACGCGCTCTACCACTACTCGCATCCGCCGGTGCCGGTGCGTGTCGCGCGGCTGCGTCAATCGCAGGATAGCCGGCTCGCGCATCCGGCCGGTTGAACGCGCTGAGGCGGCGCGGCAGCCGGTCACGATCGACGCGGACCGGACGCGGCGCGTGAACCGATCCCGTCGGCCGGGCTTGTGGTCGCAGCAGGCGGGAGAGCCGGACATGAGCAAGGTCGTGGTGGTGACCGGCGGCACGGTCGGGATCGGCAGGGCGACGGCGCTCGCCTTTGCCGCCGAGGGCTGGTCGGTCGGGCTGATCGCGCGAGACGAGGATCGGCTGCGCGCGGCGGAACAGGAGCTGCGCGGCCTCGGCGGCGCCGCACTCGGGATCGCCGCCGACGTCGCCGATGCCGACGCGATCGACGCCGCGGCGGCGCGCTTCGAGCTCGAGCTCGGGCCGATCGAGGCCTGGGTGAACAACGCGATGGCGACGGTGGTCAGCCCCGCGCGCTCGATCACGCCCGACGAGTACCGACGCGTGACCGAGGTCACCTACCTGGGCCAGGTGCACGGCACGCTCGCGGCGCTGCGACAGATGAGCCCGCGCCGCCGCGGCACGATCATCCAGGTCAGCTCCGGGCTGGGCATCCGCTCCGCGCCGCTGCAGTCGGCCTACTGCGGCGCCAAGGCAGCGGTGCGCGGCTTCACCGACAGCCTGCGCAGCGAGCTGATCCATGACGGGCTCGACGCCATCCGGCTCACCGTCATCTACCTGCCGGCGGTGAACACGCCGCAGTTCGACTGGGCCCGCAACCACACCGGCCAGCGGCAGAACGCCCCCTCCCCGGTGTTCGACCCGCGTCTGTGCGCGGCGGCGATCCTGTTCGCCGCCAAGCACCGCCGTCGCGAGATCTGGGTCGGCCGCTCCACCGCGCAGATGGCGCTCGGCCAGGCGCTGGCGCCGGGACTGCTCGACCGCAGTGCCGCCTCGATGTGGGACGCGCAGCTCGACGCCGAGGTGCCCCCGACCCCGCAGGGCAACCTGTACGATCCGGTGCCCGGCGATCCCGGCATCGACGGGCGCTTCGGCGACAAGGTGAAGAGCACGCGCACCGAGTTCTGGACCAGCCGCAACCGCGACGCACTGCTGGCGGGGCTGCTCGGCGCCGGCGCGCTGGGCGCGGCGACGCTGGCAGCACCGCCGGTGATGCTGGCCGGGATGCTGGCCGGGATGCTCGCCCGGCCCAGGACGCGTAAGCGCCTCCCGGTCGCAGCCGTCCGGATGGCCGCCGGCCTGGTCGGCAGCTCGATCCCGGGGATGCTCGCCCGCGCGGCGCCGGCCGCCGCTGCCGGGCTCCGTCGCCGGGTGCCGCCGGCGCCAGCACGATGAGGCGGCGCGGCCGCCGCGCACGGCCGCGGCGGTAGCGAGCCGGTATCGCCGAACCTCCGGCGGCAGGTCACGGCGTGCCGTCGGGTGCTGCCTCCCCCGCGGTTGCCGACGCGAGCCAGTCCACCACCTCGCGCAGTGCCGCCTCGTGATCCGGCCGCTCCGCCAGGGCACGGCGATAGGTCTCCAGCTGCCGATCCGCCCCGGTGCCGTGCGCGACGATGCGCCGCACCGCCTGCAGCTCCGCCTCGCAGCCGAGCGCCGCGGCATCCTCCGCCACCGCTTCGATCAGCGCCTCCAGCTGGCGCGCGAGCGGTATCGCGGCACAGGATGCCTCGTCGAGCAGCGTGGCCCGCACCCCATGCCGCTGCACCCGCCACAGGTTCTCGCTGGCGATCGCGCGCGACGCGCCGGTGAGGCCGGCGTGGATGTCGGGCCTGCGGTCGAGCATGCGAAGCACGCAGCGATACAGGGCGGCGATCGCTACCGCATCCTCGACACGGACGCAGCTGTCGCAGACGCGCAGCTCCAGGGTCGGGTAGTGCATCGACGGCCGCAGCGCCCACCACAGGTAGCTGGCGTCGGGGATGGCGCCGGACCCGACCATCACCCGCAGGTAACGCTCGTAGTCCGGAGCGTCCATCAGGTCCGGCAGTCCTGAGCGCGGCCACTCCCGGTATGCCGCCATCCGATAGGCGGCGAGCCCGGTCGGGCGCCGCTCCCAGAACGGCGAGGACGCCGACAGCGCCAGGAAGATCGGCACGTACGGCAGCATCCGCCGCATCAGCTGCACCCGCCGCTCGGGCTGCGGCAGCTCGACATGGACGTGCAGCGCGCAGACCATGTTGCGGGCGGCGAGGATGCCGTACTCCTCGGTCATGCGGTCGTAGCGGTCGCCCTCGCTCTGCGCCTGGTCCGGCCAGCAGGCCAGCGGATGGGTTCCCGAGGCGAACACCAGCAGCCCGTGCGCGCGCGCGATCCCGGCCAGCTGCGTGCGCAGCGACGACAGGTGCTGCCGTGCCGCCTCGGCATCGCCGCCAGGCGCGGTGCAGACCTCCACCTGGTTCTGCAGCACCTCGCGTCCGGTCCCGGGCAGACGATCACCCGCCTCGGCATGGAACCCGCGCGACGACGACGATGACGGCGTGCCGCGCGTGACGGCATCGGCGAGGAAGTACTCCTCCTCGATGCCGAAACCGTATGCGTCCTGGCCCATCTGCCCCTCCGAGGTCCACCGGGGCGGCCTCCGTCACCACGGACGGCGTCGTGCCGGCCAGGCTCGCGGCCCGCATGGCCAGAGATCGAACGCCACGTGCGGCAACGTCAAGCCCGTCTGGGCCTACGGCCGTCGCAGCGGCCGCGGCGCCGGTCCGGGGGTCAGGCGGCGCTGCGCAGCGGCGGCCTGCCGGCATGCTCGGCGAGATCGAGCTCGGTCGACGTGGCGTCGGACAGCGTGGCCAGCAGCCCGTAGGCCACCTTGGACAGCACGTCGAGGATGGCGATGAACAACACCCCGGCGGCGTCGCTGATCACGTTCAACCCGTCCGGCGACACGGCCAGGGCCAGCGGATAGATCAGCCACAGGATCGACAGGATCGAGGCGTTGCGGCGGTAGCTCGCACGCACATCCGCCCGCTCCAGGGCGTTGGCCTGCAGAGCCGAGACCCAGATGACGTAGTACACGCCGAGGAAGGCGGCGCAGGAGATGATGAACCAGGTCCATTTCATCCACGGCGTCTCGGACGCGCCGAACGCGAAGGCGGTGACGATCATCATCACGTCGGCCAGCAGCATGCCGGTGATCGCGCCGGCCCGCTTCCGGCCGGCATGCATCGCGGTCAGCCCCAGGGAGAGCAGCAGCAGCGGGGTGGTGAAGCTCCAGTCGATGTAGCGCGCGTAGTAGAGGATGCGGGTGGCCCCGGCACCCGCCGGCAGCAGCACCAGGCCCTGGCCGGTGGCCATGGCGAGGTAGGAGCAGGCCGCGATCAGCGGCACGATGCCGTGCAGCACGGTCTGCATCTCTTCCGACGGGGTGCGTCGCTTGCCGATCAGGAGGATCAGCAACCCTCCGGCAGCCATGACGATCGTGGTGATCCAGAGCAAGCTGTTGGAGTCCATGCGGCAGGGCCCGTTCCTCAGGTTCGACCCGACAAGCCGACACCTCGCTAAGGGTTCTAGTTGAACGACAAAGTGACCGTGATGCGCCTTGCCTGAACCCGGGAGCAAAGCTGCCGCCGCCGCAGGTCGCGAGATCAGCGGACGCGACGACCACAATAGAGGAGGCGCGGCTGGTGCGGACGTGATTGGTCCGGAACAATCGTCGCAAAATTACGACGATTTGATCCGGCCGTGGCACGCTTTCGCCCGCGCGCCACGTTATGCTGTTGGAAATGGTCGATGTGCTACACGAGACGGAAGGGCTTGCGGCCGCAGGATCACTGCGTGCGCCGTATCCATGTCCCGTCCCTCCCGACCATGACATCCCCGGTTCTGTATTATCCGCGTTACTTTGCGATCAAAGTTTCGTTGTAATAACGGGCGCCGAAGGCGTGCCCGTCGAGCAGCTGTTCAACGTCCTCGATCGGCTGCAGCAGGCCGGCCTCGGAACCGCGACGATGACGGCGCCGGTGGCGCGGCTCTCGCTGCTCGACGACGTGATCCGCAAGGCGATGACCGCGGGCCGCAACGCCGGCCGGCCGCTGGCGGTGATCATCCAGCACGCCGAGATGCTCTCGGTGCGTACATTGCTGAAGCTGGTCACGCTGTCGATGCTGCGCGCCGACGGCCGACCCGTGCTGCGCTTCCTGCTCGCCGGCACGCCGGCGCTGTGGCCGGCGCTGCGCGAGGCGGGCCTGGGCGCGCTGGAGCACGATCCGGCCGTGCATGTCGAGCTGGCACCCGGACATGACGGCATCCGGCCTGCAGCGTTGCCGCCCTGGCGCGACGCTGCGCGTGAGCCGCCCGCGCCGGTGTTCACCGCAGCAGGGACAGGCGGTGTATCATGGGAGGATCCCCCGCGCCTCGGGCCGATCCACCTGTCGAGGAGCGCCCGCCTGCCGGAACGACGCCCGGCCGTCACCAGGGCCGGGCTGACGCTGGCGGTGCTGCTGTCCGCTGCCTGCGGCGTGGCCTGGATCGTCGTGGCACCACCGGGGCATCACCTGACGCGACCTGCTGCCACGGGCCTGCCTCCGGCCGGGCGGCTGGTCCTGCTGCCCGATCCGGAGCCGCCGCACGCGCCGTATCGCACGAACGCGGACCGCGAACCGGCCGTGCCGGCGGTTCGAGCGGACGCCGCACCGCTGCCGCGCTCCGGGCGTCCGGCGAGCGGCAGCCCGGAGACGCCGCGGAGCGTCGACCCCGCCGCACCGGAGGGCACCTCGGCGCTCCTGGTTGCTCCCCGTTCCGCCGTCGCCACGGCGCCGGACGAGGACGGCCTGCGCGTCACGGTGCGATACGGCCGCGGCGATGGCGCGGCGCAGGCGCAGGCCATGCGGGTGCTGGCACGACTGCGCGAGGCCGGCGTTCCGGCGGACGGACCCGTGGCACTCGGCGAGGTCGGCGAACGTTCCACCCTCAGCTACTACTTCGCCCAGGACGAGCAGGCCGCCCGCACGATGGCGCAGCGCCTGCTGCCGCGCTCGACCCAGATCCGCAGGCTGGCCCTGTCGGATGGCGCCTCGCTTCCCCGACCGGGAGGGATCTCCATCTGCATCGGCTCGCACGACGATCGGTCCGATCCATCAACGAGAACGGGGAGACAATCATGACGCGACAGCTCTTGCGACGGATCACACTCGGGATGCTCGTCCTCGGCGGCGGCGTCGAGCCTGCCGCCGCCCAGGACAAATCCGCATCCGCCGCGGCGACGCCCGGCGCCGCGTCCGCCAAGGCGCCGGACGCGCTCGACCTGTACTTCGATACCGGCAGCAGCAGGATCCGCCAGGAAGATCTCAAGCTCCTCGACAAGGCGTCGCGCCTGTACACCGAAGGCAAGCCGGTGGTCATGATCGTCGCCGGATCCACCGACCTGCTCGGCTCGCCCTCGGCCAACCTGAGGCTGTCGCAGACCCGTGCCGACAACGTGGTGCGCGGCCTGGTCGCACGCGGCATCCCGGTCGAGCGGTTCCAGGTGCTCGCCAAGGGCGTCACCGATCCGCCGGTATCCACCGCGGCCGATGTGGCCGAGCCGCGCAACCGGCGCGTCGAGATCACCTGGCGCTGATCCGGACGCCGCCCTCGTCGTGGCGGTCGCGATGGCCGCTGCTGATCGCCTGCGCCGCACTCGGTTCCGCCACGGTGGCGCAGGCGAGCCCGGTCGAGGATGCGCGACGCGCCGACCAGGTGCACGACTTCACCCGGGCACGGCAGCTCTGGCTGCCGCTCGCACGCGCCGGCAGCGCCGAGGCGGCATTCCGGCTCGGCCTGCTCGACGATCTCGGCGAGGGCGGCCCGGAGGATACGGCCGCGGCCTATCACTGGTTCCGAAAGGCCGCCGCCGCGGGCGATCCGCAGGCGCAGTTCAACGTGGCGGTGATGGATGACAGCGGCCGCGGCACCGCGCAGGACATGAGCGGCGCCGCCGAGTGGTACGCGCGCGCCGCCGCGCGCGGCAATCGTCGTGCGCAATACAACGTCGCCCTGCTCTACAGCGACGGCGAGGGCGTGCCGCGCAACCCCGGCCTCGCACGTGCCTGGTTCCGCCTCGCCGCATCCAACGGGTTGCCGGCGGCGGCGCAGAAGCTGGACCGGCCCGATGCCGGCGGCGGCTTGCCCGCTTCCGGACGGCGGCAGAGCGACGTGCTGGGTGCGGCGGCCGCGGTCGTGCCGCGCAGCGGCGACGTGGTCACCCCTGATCCGGACGGGCGCATCGAGATCGTCTGGTCCGCTCCGGCGGCGCCGTTGCCGGTGCGGTATTTCCTCGAGGTCGCGGCGCGCGACGGCACCCCCGGCGAGGTCTATGCGGGCTATCTCGATGTCAGCGCGGCGCTGGTGCGGCTCGACCAGGCCCATCGTTCCTACGCCTGGCGCGTCTACACGGTGTGCGCGCGCGACGCGACCTACGCGGCGGGGCCCTGGAACGCGTTCACCAGTATCGCGGACGATGCCCTGGCGCCGGCAGCGCGCTGAGACGTCGAGCCGCTGCGCGCGTCGTCGCGGTCAACCGTCCCCATGCACCCGCATGCGCCGCTGCATCTCGAGCAGGGACGCCTCGATCAGGGCGTCGAGGCGGCCGCCGAGGTCGGGGCCGTCGGGCGCGGCCTGCTCGACCGCCTGCTCGAAGCGGCTCGCCACGAAAGCGAGGCGCTGGAAGCCCAGCATGCCGGCACTGCCCGCCATATCATGCGCCTGCCGGACCAGGATCTCCGGACGGGGGAACGGCCTGCGCGTCTCGAGGGCGGCGGCAGGACCGGTCGCGTCCGCCTCGTCCGCGCGGACGCGGAGCTGCTCGCGCACCTCGTCCCTCAGGGAGGTGGCGCGCGCGCTCAGCGTCCGCAGATAGGTCAGGACCGCGTTCGAAGGCAGCATCGCCGCGACCTCGTCGAAGGCGACGGCGTTGCAGACCGGCAGGTGCGATCCGCAAGCGGTCGCATCGCCCACGCCATCCTGTGCCGCCGGCGCGCGCGGCGCGTCCGGTGCACAGCCGACCGCCTCGATCGGCGCATCCTGCGTGAACGGCTTCGCCAGGTTACCCTCCATCCCCGCCATGCGGCACTCCTCGATCTGCTCGGCGAAAGCCCATGCGGTCAGCGCGACGGTCGGGACGCTCCCGCATGCCGGCGCAGGCACGCAGCCGACGGGTCGCCTCCAGCCCGTCGATCAGCGCCCCGTCGCAATCGTCCGACGCAGCCGCCGCGACCGCCGCCGCGCCGTCCTCGGCATATCGCGCTGACCAAGGCGACGCCGCAGTGGCAGCACGATATCTTCCGCCTCGCAGCTGTCCGGCTCAGCAGGGTCGCGGGGACGGTGCGGCCAGGTGGCGCTTCACCACCGTGATGAGCGCCGGCAGGTCGGGCGACTTCGCCACCACCTCGTCGAACACCGGGCCGGTCTCCGCTTCCCGGCCGCTCAGGCGGCTCGGTGCGGCGGTCATCGCGATCATCCTCGGGCGATGCTCCTCGTCGAGGGGATCGAGGATCAGCTTCGCGGTGGCGAGGCCGTCCATGTCGGGAAGCAGGTAATCGATCATCACCAGATCGTAGTCGCGCGCGCGCGCCATGCGCACCGCCGCGACGCCGTCCGAGGCGAGCCCGACCTCGTAGCCGAGCCGCTCCAGGGCGTGCTGCAGGACAAGTTGCTGGATGTCGTCGTCTTCCACCACCAGGATGCGCGGCTTGCCGGGATCCAGCGGTTCGAGGAGTTCGATGTTCTGTTCTGGCACGTCGGTCTCCCATGGCACCGCGCGGTCGCGCAGGCTGCCGAGTTCGCGTTGAATGCTGGAGATCAAGGCTGACAGGCTGGTCGGCTTGGCGATCACCCGGTCGAACGGCTGACCGTGCTGCGCCTGCAGGACCTGGAGCTGATCGGGCGCCCCGGTCAGGGCGATCAGCACCGGACGCGCCGCCGACCCCCGCATGTCGCGAACCAGTCGCGCGGTGGCCAGCCCGTCTATGTCCGCGAGATGATAATCGATCAGCAGCAGGTCGTAGCCGCCATGCCGCACCTTGCCGACCGCATCCAGGCCACTCGAGACCGCGTCGGTATGGTAGCCGTGCCAGGTCAGGGTGGAACGGAGCACCTCCTGCTGAAGATCATCGTCCTCGACGACGAGGATATGCGTCGTGGACGGGTCTTGATCATTCACGAGAGGGTCTCATCATCAGCGATATCCTTCCGGATACGAGATAACATGACCCTAAGCAGGGGCGAAGGATTCGCGATCTAGCATATCTATTACGATAACGATCTGGCGCCGCATCGCGACCTCGCCGCCCGCCGTGCAGCCGGCTTCGGACGCATCCCTCGCCTCCGCATCATGAGGCGGCATCTGCCAGCACGGCGTCCGACCATGACCCCGCTCCCAGCTCGCCGCGGTCGAGCCGGCTCCGGTCCGAGATCAGCTGCACGATGCTGCCGATCGGCATGGCGCGGCTGAACAGGAAGCCCTGCACCTGCGCGCAGCCGCTGCCGCGCAGCAGATCGAGCTGTTCCACGCTCTCCACGCCCTCGGCGGTGGTGCCGATGCCGAGGCTGTCGGCCATCCCGGTGATCGCCTTGACGATCGCGTTCGCCTCCGCGCTGTCGCCGAGGTCGCGCACGAAGGAGCGGTCGATCTTGACCTTGTTGAACGAGAACGAGCGCAGGTAGGACAGCGATGAGTAGCCGGTGCCGAAATCGTCGAGTGCGACGTGGATCCCACGCGCATGCAGTGCGTGCAGCGTGGTCAGTACCGTCGTGCTGGCATCGAGGAAGATCGTCTCGGTGATCTCGAGCTCTAGCCGCGCCGGTGCCAGGCCGGTGTCGTGCAGCGCCTCGTCGACGAGGGTCAGCAGCCGTGGATCCCGAAGCTGCGCCGGCGAGAGATTGACCGCGACGCGAACGCTCGCGGGCAGCAGCATCGCCTGCCGGCAGGCCTCACGCAGCACCCACGAACCGATCGGCAGGATCAGCCCGGACTCTTCGGCGATCGGGATGAAGTCGGACGGCGCCACGGCGCCGCGCTGCGGATGCGTCCAGCGCAGCAGCGCTTCGACGACCTCCACCTCCGACGTCGCGAGACTGATGATCGGCTGGAAATGCAATGCGAACTCGTCGTGTTCCAACGCCTGCCGCAGGTCGGACTGCAGTCTCCGCCTGGCCTCGGCGAGGGCGTCCATCTCGCTGTCGAAGAAGCGCCACGTGCCGCGTCCCTCCGCCTTGGCCCGATAGAGGGCGAGATCCGCGCCCTTCAGCAGCTCGGTGGGACTCTCCCCCGCGGCGGTCGGCATCATGATGCCGATGCTGACGCCGATCCCCGCGGTGCAGCCGTCGATGTTGTAGACCTCGCTTATCCTCTCGATGATGCGCCGTGCCAACTCGACGGCGTGGGCCGCATCCGCGGCGGGCTGCAGGATCGCGAACTCGTCGCCGCCGAGCCGACCGATCACGTCGTGTTCCCGAACGCAGTTGCGGATGCGCCGTGCCACGGCGCGCAGCAGTGCGTCGCCGGCCGCGTGGCCGAGCGTGTCGTTGACCGACTTGAAGCCGTCGAGGTCGAGGCTCAGCAGCGCGAACGGTTTGCCCTCGTCGCAGACCTGCCGGAGCTTGTCCTGGAACATGACGCGGTTGGACAGGTCGGTGAGACTGTCATAGCAGGCGAGATAGGCGATCCGGTCCTCGGAGCGCCGCGCCGCCGTGACGTCGGTACCGACGCCGCGATATCCGACGAACCTGGACTGGCTGTCATAGATCGGCTTGCCGGTCAGCGACCACCATTGCTCGATCCCTCCGAGTTGCACCGGCAGGACGAGATCGCGGAACGGCAGGCGCTGCGCGTGGCAATCGAGCAGCTGATTCGCCGCGGCATGACCTCGAGCCG
The DNA here is from genome assembly GCA_964242335.1 of uncultured Acetobacteraceae bacterium. Classification (GTDB taxonomy): domain Bacteria; phylum Pseudomonadota; class Alphaproteobacteria; order Acetobacterales; family Acetobacteraceae; genus Lichenicoccus. The sequence goes on from CAXTAY010000043.1 coordinate 20,967, forward strand.
ACGCAGCGGCGGCGACCGCGAGCAGCGAGAGTTCCTGCAGCGCCTCCAGCGGCATCGCGACCACCTCTGACAGGCGCTCGGACAGGTGCGTGAAGCGACCATCCAGGCTCGTCTCCCAGAGCCAGTCGCTGGCGGTTTCCTCGAAGTCCTTCAGCAGCAGGCCGATCAGCTCGCGTTGCTCGACCAGCTGCACCTCGTGCGCGACCAGGCTCACGAAGCGTGCGTGGAGATACTGGATCACGCAGATCGTCGCAGCGGTATAGATCAGCACCATTCCGGCATGCTGCAGGAAGGCCCGGTCGTGCACGATCAGGATCGCGATCAGCATGCCGATGCCGACGATCGTGGAGAACGCGACCGCGCCGGCACGCAACGGCGCGATCATGACGCCGGCCGAGATCAGTCCGGCCATCACGTAGACGATGAACTGGCGCTCGTCCGCGGACGCTTCCGGCATCAGCATGATCGGCACGCTCGCCCATACCGCGGCCACCGCGGCGGTCAAGCCGACGCGTATCCAGACGCTGCGCAGCGAGATGGCGGAGGGCCTGACGGAGCCGAGCCAGAGCACGCTCTTGCAGATCGCCGCACCGTGCGCGAGCAGCAGCCCGATGCTCAGGCCGATCAGGAACCGGCGCGGACCCTGGTGCCAGAACAGCGTCACCAGGGTGGCCGCCGCGAACAGCGAGGAGATGGCGAGGATCGGCGCCAGACGCGCCAGCGTCTCGATCTTCTCGATGCGCACTCGGGTCGTTACCGTTGAGCTACGCGTCGAGATCATGCCGGGCATGGCGATGGAGGCAGTCGGGGACGACACGTTGGGTTGGCCTCGCGTTCTGGCTCGATCGAACCATCATGCCCGCGAAAGCTTAGGCTCCCGTTAAGAGGGTGAGCGTCGACCGCCTACCTCGTGGCCGATGCTGCGCGTCCGGCGGCGGATGGCGGCCGGCGGCGGCCGGCGGATCCGGTACGGGGGGGCGGCACGCCGGTCAGGCCGACCGCGACGTCGTCGCGTGCCGGCTCGGTGCCGTCCGGCGCAGCGCCGCGCAGGAACGCGGCCAGACGCGAGAAGTGCTCGCCGCGGGGATCGGTGGCGCGCCAGCCCAGCGCGATGATCCGGCCCGGACGCGCACCCTCGCGGCCGAGCGCCAGCGCCCGGCTCTGCACCAGGGTGTTCAGGGCCGAGGCGGCGCCGAGGCCGTCGGCGGCGCCGCTCGGGCCGGTGGCGAGCCCCGGCATCAGCGCGTAGCCCTCGCCGGCCGCGACCATGTGCCGCAGCATCTCCAGGCTGCTGGCATGACGCGCCTCGGCGCCGCGCGGGCCCGGCAGCTGGCACAGCGAGATCGTCTGATCGCGCAGGCAGTGCCCCTCCTCCAGCAGCAGCAGGTCCTCGCCCGGGAGATCCTCCGGATGCAGGACACCGGCATCGAGCAGCGGATGGCCGGTCGGTGCCAGCAGCCGGAAGCGCTCGAAGAACAGGGGTTCCACGACCACCACCGCGTCACCCGGCATCGGCAGGGCGACCAGGATGGCGTCCAGGCTGCCGCGATGCAGCGCCTCGGTCAGGTCCTCGGTGAGGCCTTCCTGCAGGCGCAGCTCCAGCCCCGGGAAGTCGCTGCGCAGCATGCGAAGCACCAGGGGAAGGTAGTATGGACCCAGCGTCGGGATGACCCCGACACGGAGCGGGCCGTCGAGGGGATCGGTCTGCGCACGCGCCATCTCGATCAGGCCGAACGATTCGCGCAGCACGATGCGGGCCTGTCGCAGCAGGAGCTCGCCGGGCGCGGTGATCTCGACGCGCCGGGCGGTGCGCTCGAACAGGGTGGTCCCGAGCATCGCCTCGAGCTTGCGAAGCTGCTCGCTCAGCGCCGGCTGGCTTACCCCGCAATGCTCGGCGGCGCGGCCGAAATGACGGAAGTCGGCGACCGCCACCGCGTATTCGAGATCGCGCAGCGACAGGCCGGCGAGGCTGGAACGGGCCATGGTGCCCACCGTCACGATGCCCGCAGCCAGAGATGGTTCGACAATAGGTTCTACCTATCTGCGGGCTGTCTAATACCAACTTCTCCTATTGCTTACCGCTCCCTATAACGACGCGCAACAGCGATGAAGCTTTTCATGAGCGGCAGCATTCTCCCGACGACGCCAGGCGCGCCGGATCCCGACAACCAGGACGGCGTGAGCGCCGTCCGGTGCCGACCGTCGCTCTCGCGGGACGGGAAGCCGGCGCATGCGAAGCGCGAGCGCATCCTCGGGCGCATCGCGGCACCAGGCATCGGCCGGTCTATCGGGCCGAGGTGGTCCGGCGGCGTGGGCAGGCGGCGCGAGCTGTCGATGCGATCCGCATGCGCGGGCCCGGTCGGAGCCGGAGGTCTGCAAGCGGCGCTGCGATCCACGCGCAGCCCACCCGCCTCGTCGCCGCCGAGGGCTGCTGACGCGGCGCAGGTCGCAGGGTAGACTGCCGGGCATGGAGAATGCGGGTCTGCTGTTGATCAATCTCGGAACGCCGGACGGAACCGATTATCGTTCCGTGCGGCGTTATCTCTCCGAGTTCCTTTCCGACCGCAGGGTCATTGAGGCCAACCCGCTGCTCTGGCGGCCGATCCTGGAGGGACTGGTGCTTTCGTTGCGGCCGCAGAAGAGCGGCGCCGCCTACAAGAGGATCTGGAACCTCGATCTCGATGAGTCGCCGCTGCGCACCTACACCCGGGCGCAGTCGCAGAAGCTGGCCGCACGGTTCAGCGGCGACGCGGTCAAGGTGACCTGGGCGATGCGCTACGGCACTCCCTCGGTGACCTCTGCGATCGACGCGCTGACCGCGCAGGGCTGCTCCCGGATCGTCATCATGCCGCTCTATCCGCAGTATAGCGGCACCACCACCGCGACGGCGAACGACCAAGCCTTCCGCGCGCTGATGCGGTTGCGCCGGCAGCCGGCGGTGCGAACGGTGCCCTCGTTTCCGGACCATCCGCTCTATATCGGCGCACTCGCCGCCTCGGTGCGCCGCACGCTCGGCGCGCTCGACTGGAAGCCGGACATGCTGGTGGGGTCGTTCCACGGCCTGCCGCGCAGCTACGTCAGGGCGGGCGACCCCTACCAGCAGGAGTGCGAGCGCACCATGCGGGCGCTGCGCGCCGCACTCGGACTGGACGCGGAACTGTCGCTGCTGACCTACCAGTCGCGCTTCGGGCTGGCGAAGTGGATCGAGCCCTACACCGCGCCCACTGTGGTCGCACTGGCGAAGGCGGGCGTGCGCCGGATCGCGCTGGTGATGCCGGCGTTCCTGGTGGACTGCATCGAGACGCTGGATGAGATCGGCAACGAGCTGCGCGAGGAGTTCATGCACGCCGGCGGCGAGGCGTTCTGCGCGATACCCTGCCTGAACGACGACGACGCGGCGATCGACCTGCTGGAGGCGCTGGCACGTGCCGAACTCGCGGGCTGGGCCGATCAGGCCGTAGCCGCCTGAGCCGCGCCACCTCCTCACCTCATCCGTCAGGCCCCTCATGCTCCAGATCGACAGCCTCACCTTCAACGCCTGGGGACGCCGCTTCTTCGACCGCGCCAGCGTGACCCTGCCGTCCGGCGCCAAGGTCGGGCTGGTCGGGCGCAACGGGGTCGGCAAGTCCACCCTGTTCAAGCTGATCACCGGGGAGCTGCACGCCGATTCCGGCGAGATCGCGCTGCCGCGGGTGGCGGGCGCCGCGGCGCGGCTGGCGGTCGTGGCGCAGGAGCATCCGGCGACCGCGGTCAGCCTGCTGGACACCATCCTGGCCGCCGATGCGGAGCGGCACGCCCTGCTGGGCGAGCTGGAGGCCGCGGCGCCGGAACGCATGGCCGACATCTGGTCGCGCCTGATCGAGATCGATGCCGACACCGCGCCGGCACGCGCGGCTGAGATCCTGCACGGGCTCGGCTTCTCCACCGAGGACCTGGCGCGGCAGATGGCAGAGTTCTCCGGCGGCTGGCGCATGCGCGTGGCGCTGGCGGCGGCGCTGTTCGCGCAGCCTGACCTGCTGCTGCTTGATGAGCCGACCAACTATCTCGACCTGGAGGGTGCCCTGTGGCTGGAGGCGCGGCTGGCGCGCTACCCGAACTCGGCGCTGATCATCAGCCATGACCGCGAGCTGCTGAACTCGGTGGACTCCATCCTCCACCTCAGCGAGCGCAAGCTCGAGCTCTATGCCGGCGGCTACGACGATTTCGAGCGCCGGCGCGGCGAGAAGCAGCGCCTGCTGTCGGCGACGCGGGTCAAGCAGGAGGCGGAGCGGGCGCACCTGCAATCCTTCGTCGACCGCTTCCGCGCCAAGGCGTCGAAAGCGGCGCAGGCGCAGTCCAGGATGAAGCGGCTGGAGAAGATGCAGCCGATCGAGGCCAGCATCGAGGAGCGGGTGGCGCCGTTCCACCTACCCTCCCCGAAGCGCCCGCTGGCGCCGCCGCTGATGCGGCTGGAGGATGTCGAGGTCGGCTACGGCCACGCGCCGCCGGTGCTGCGCGGGCTCGATCTCAGGCTCGACGTCGACGACCGGATCGGCCTGCTCGGGGTGAACGGCGCCGGCAAGTCGACGTTTGCCAAGATGGCGGCCGGCGTGCTGGCGGTGCGGTCGGGGCGGATGCAGCGCGAGGGACGGATCTCGGTCGGCTGGTTCCACCAGCATCAGATCGAGGCGCTGGACCCGGACGAGACCGCGCTCGACATCATCCGCCGCGAGCGGCCGCAGGACTCCGAGCAGTCGCACCGCTCGCGGCTGGCGAGCTGGGGCATCGGCTTCGACAAGCAGGGCACCACCGCGCAGGCCCTCTCGGGCGGCGAGCGGGCGCGGCTGCTGCTGAACCTGGTGGCGATGGCGGCACCCCACCTGCTGATCCTGGACGAGCCGACCAACCATCTCGACATCGACAGCCGGCGGGCGCTGCTCGACGCGCTCAACGCCTACGAGGGCGCCGTGATCCTGATCACCCATGACCGCTCGCTGATGGAGCTGGTCGCCGACCGGTTGTGGCTCGCCGCCGACGGCACTGTGCGGCCGTTCGACGGCGACATGGACGATTACGCCCGCTTCGTGCTTGATCGGGCGGGCGGCGGCGGACAGCCGGCACAGCTGCGCGAGAAGCGCGGCCGGAAGCGGGCCAGAGGATAACCGGGCTTCGCCCGATCGAGCGCCCGACGAGGGCCGCCTAGCCAACTGCACTTGCTGACGAGAAGGACAAGGCCGCTTCATGAGCATGACCAACACGACCAGCCCGACCGGTTCAAGTGCGGACGCGGCCTCGGTGATGAAGGCGCGCTACCGGCACCACCTGGTGCTCGACGACGTCGTCAGCCTCGACGCGGCGACGGCGCGGACCCGCTTCGAGGCGATCGCGCGGTCGGTGCGTGACGTGCTGGCGGAGCGCTGGCTTCGCACCCAGGAGACCCACGCGAGGCAGAACCCGAAGCGCATCTACTACCTCTCGATGGAATTCCTGATCGGCCGGTCGCTCGCCAACAACGTGATGAACCTGCTGCTCGATCCGGTGCTGGCCGACGTCGCCGCGGAGAACGGCCTGGACTGGCTCGGCCTGCTGGAGAACGAGCCCGACGCCGGGCTCGGCAATGGCGGGCTCGGACGCCTCGCCGCCTGCTTCCTCGACTCCATGGCGACGATGCAGCTGCCGGGCATCGGCTACGGGCTGCGCTACGAGTACGGGATCTTCCGCCAGCTGATCAATAACGGCTGGCAGCGCGAGACGCCGGACAACTGGCTGGGCTCGCCCGATCCGTGGGAGGTGATGCGTCCGTTCGATCAGGTCGAGGTGACGCTGAACTGCTCGTTCGAGATGCAGGGCCGCACCCTGCGCGCGATCCCCGGCCGCGCGTCGCGCCTGATCGGGATGCCCTACGACCGGCCGATCGTCGGCTTCGGCGGCAAGACGGTGAACACGCTGCGGCTGTGGGCCGCCCGCGCGCCGGCCTCCTTCGACTTCCAGGAGTTCAGCAGCGGCGACTTCGTCGGCGCGGTCGCCGACACCCTGGCCGCGGACTCGCTGACGCGCGTGCTGTATCCGGACGATTCCACCACCCCCGGCCAGGCGCTGCGCTTCGCCCAGGAATTCTTCCTGGTGGCGTGCTCCCTCGCCGACCTGGTACGCCGGTTCCGCAACGCCGGCGGCGAATGGCACGCGCTGTCGAGCAAGGCGGCGGTGCAGATGAACGACACCCATCCGAGCATGGCCGTGCCCGAGCTGATGCGCATCCTGCTCGACGAGGGCAAGCTGGACTGGGACCAGGCCTGGCGCGTCACCTGCGACACGCTGGCCTACACCAACCACACGCTGCTGCCCGAGGCGCTCGAGAAGTGGCCGCTGCAGTGGTTCGAGGTGATGCTGCCGCGCCAGGCCGAGATCATCCTGGAGATCAACCAGCGCCTGATGGATACGGTGCGCCGGCGCTTCCCCGGCAACAACGAGCGGCTCGCCCGCATCTCGCTGATCGAGGAGGGTGAGAAGCCGAAGATACGCATGGCCAACCTCGCGATCGTCGGCTCGCACAGCACCAACGGCGTGGCGGCGATCCATTCCGGGCTGCTGCGCACGATGACGGTGAAGGACCTGGCCGAGCTGTATCCCGAACGGTTCAACAACAAGACCAACGGCGTGACGCCGCGTCGCTGGCTGCTGCTGGCCAACCCGCCGCTCGCCGCCACCATCACCGCCGCCATCGGCGACGGCTGGATCACCGACCTGACCCAGCTCGAGCGGCTGCGTCCGCTGGCCGGAGACAGCGCGCTGTGCGCCGACTTCCGGGCCGCCAAGCAGGTGGCGAAGCAGCGCTTCGCCGCCTGGCTGAAGGAGGGTGCGGGGATCGACGTGGATCCGAGCACGATCTTCGACTGCCAGGTCAAGCGGATCCACGAATACAAGCGGCAGTTCCTCAACGCGCTGCGGATCCTGGTGCTGTACAATCGCCTGCGCGAGAACCCCACGCTGGAGATGGCGCCGCGCACCTTCTTCTTCTCCGGCAAGGCGGCGCCGTCCTACACGCTGGCCAAGGTGATCATCAAGTTCATCAGCAACCTCGCCGGCACCATCGACGGCGATCCGCTGGTGCGGGGGCGGCTGAAGGTGGTTTTCCTGCCGGATTATTCCGTGACCCTGGCGGAACGGCTGATCCCGGCCGCGGACGTCTCGAACCAGATCTCCACCGCCGGCTTCGAGGCGAGCGGCACCAGCAACATGAAGTTCATGCTCAACGGTGCGCTGACCATCGGCACCCGCGACGGTGCCACCATCGAGATGGCGGAGGAGGCCGGCGAGGAGAACTTCTTCCTGTTCGGCCTGACCGCGGCGCAGGTCGCGGATAATCGTGGCTGGTACAACCCGCAATGGCACTACGACCACGACCCCGAGACGCGCGCCGCCCTGAACTCGATCTTCTCCGGTCACTTCAGCAAGTACGAGCCGGGCATCTTCGATCCGCTGCGCACCATGCTGCTCGGCAACGGCGACCGCTTCATGCACCTCGCCGACCTCGCCGCCTACCTGAGCGCGGATCGGGCGATGCTGGCACTCTACGGCGATCAGCCGGAGTGGTCGCGCCGGACCGTGCTGAACGTGGCCGGCACCGGCAAATTCTCCAGCGATCGCGCGATCGCGCAATATGCCGCCGAGATCTGGAACGCGGTGCCGTGCCCGGTCGAATGAGGTGCCGCCGCGCCGTCCGCCTCGCCCATCCCGAACCGGAGATCCGTCATGTCGGAAAACGCTGAAGCTCCCCTGGCCCTGATCGTCGGTGCGTCGCGCGGGCTCGGGCTGGGGCTCGCACGCGAATATCTGCACCGCGGCTGGCGCGTGGTGGCGACCGTACGCGGCGGCGGCACCGGACTGCACGAGCTGGTCGGCACGGCCGAGGGGCGCCTCGAGATCGAGCAGCTCGACATCACCGAGCCGGAGCAGATCCGGGCAGTTCGGGCACGCCTGTCCGGCCGCAGCGTCGACCTGCTGTTCGTCAATGCCGGCGTCGCCAGCGATCCGTCGCAGACCATCGGCGAGGTCGCGACCGACGAGTTCATGCGGCTGATGCTCACCAACACGCTCGGGCCGATGCGCGTGGTCGAGGCGTTCCAGGACCTGGTGCCCGCCAGCGGCATGATCGTCGCGATGTCTTCCGGCCTCGGCAGCGTCGCCGGCAACGAGAGCGGCGGCTGGGAGGTGTATCGCGGCAGCAAGGCGGCGCTCAACACGCTGATGCGTAGCTTCGGCGTCCGGCGCGCCGGCGGCCGCAGCTGCGTGATCATGGATCCCGGCTGGGTGCGCACCGACATGGGCGGCCCGCAGGCGACGCTCGACGTCGACACCAGCGTGAAGGGGATGGCGGACGCCCTCGCGGCACAGGCAGGCCATCCCGGCGTGCGCTACCTCGACTACCGGGGCGAGACGGTCCCCTGGTGAGCCGCTACTAGAGCAGCGCCACCAGGGTCACGCCCAGGATCATCAGCCCGGCACCGGCGATCCGTCCCAGCGACGCCGCGTGCCGCGGGAAGTCGAGCCAGCCGTAATGGTCGATCAGCACGGAGGCGACCACGGCCGCCGTGACCGACAGGCCGATGAACGAGCTGGCGCCGATCTTCTGTGCCGCGATCGGCTGCGACAGCAGGAACACCGAGCCGGCCACGCCGCCCAGCCACGCCCACCACGGCACCTGGCCCGCCTTGCCGCCGAGGCCGAACTGCCCGAGCAGCAGCGAGCCGATCGCGGTGACGATCAGGGTGCCGCAGACGCTCAGCAGCGCCACCATGAACGGCCGCCCGAGCACCTTGTTCATCTCCGACGTGCAGGCGGTCTGCAGCGGGTTCATCAGGCCGGCGAACATGGCGAGCGGGTAGAGCAGGAACTGCATGGTGTGGGGCCTCCGAAGGGCCGGGCTCTGCCCGGACCCGCTCAAGGCGAAGCCTTGAAAATCCGTTCGGTTTCCTACGGACTCCAAAGGCGACGCCTTTGGCGGGTCCAGGGCAGAGCCTGGCCTTCAGGCGGCCTCGGCCATACCGCGCAGCACGTACTGCAGGATGCCGCCATGACGGTAGTACTCGACCTCGTCGAGGGTATCGACGCGGCAGATCAGCGGCACGGTCTGCGTGCCGCCATCCGCGCGGGTGATCACCATGTTGAGGATCATGCGCGGGGTGATGGCGTCGAGCCCCTCGATGTCGATGCTCTCGTCGCCGCGCAGTCCCAGCGTCTCGCGGTTGGTGCCGGTGGGGAACAGCAGCGGCAGCACGCCCATGCCGACCAGGTTGGAGCGGTGGATGCGCTC
>CAXTAY010000044.1:0-29537 GCA_964242335.1 uncultured Acetobacteraceae bacterium
CCGGCCACCTCATCAGCACCGTCTGGGGACGCGGATACATGCTCCGCGAGGAGGCCGCCCATTCCGCTTCGGTGCCGCAGGGCACAGCTGCCACACCGGTCGTGCTCGATCTACCCGTCGCACTCTCGGCGGCCTGAGCGCGCGGCGACCCGGTATCGGGGCGCGGGACGTCGCGGATCAGACGGTGAACTGCTCGACGATGATCCGCTCCGACAGGCTCTGGTCGGGGTCGAACAATACCGTCGTGCCGAGGCTCCGGTCCTCGCTGACCGCGACCGAAACCACGTCGCGCACCTCGGTGAAGTCGGCCACCGCTGCGACCGGCCGCTTGTCGCCGTCCAGGATGTGAAACTCGACGTCGGCGGAGCTCGGCAACAGCGCACCGCGCCAGCGCCGCGGCCGGAAGGCGCTGATCGGGGTCAGCGGCAGCAGGTTGGCGGACAGCGGCACGATCGGGCCGTGCGCCGACAGGTTGTAGGCCGTCGATCCGGCGGGCGTCGAGACCAGGATCCCGTCGCAGACCAGCTCGGGAAGCCGTACTCGGCCATCGACGACGATCCTCACCTTGGCGGCCTGACGGGTCTGCCGGAACAGGAACACGTCGTTCAGCGCGAGTGCCTCTTCGACCAGGCCGGACTGCGTGACCGCATGCATGCGCAGCGGATGCAGGATGGCGCCCTGCGAGCGCACCAGCCTCTCCGGCAGGTCTTCCTCCAGCAGCGGGTTCATCAGGAAGCCCACGGAGCCGCAATTTATCCCGTATACCGGCGTCCCGGCGAGCAGGACCGTGTGCAGGGTCTCCAGCATGAAGCCATCGCCGCCGAGGCACACCACGACCTCGGCCTGATCGACCGGCACGTTGCCGTAGCGGGCCTCGAAGCGCCTCAAACCCTCCTGTGCCAGGGTGTTCGGAGCGGCTGCGAAGGCGATCCTGCTCAACGAGGTGCCGGGCGGCCAGACCGGGCTCGTGCCGCTGCGGTCCTGCTCGATCGAGCAGGCGCCCAGATCGACGGTCTGGCCTGCCAACGCCTCGTCGGATGTCTCGGCGTCCGACGTCCAGGACTCCGTCAAGATAGACGCCGATGATCGAGCACCGGCATGCTGGCGCGTACGCGCTCGCTGTAAACCGGATCGAGCGTCCCGGTAGCCCACCCGACGCCCGTCGAGGCCCGTGCCACCACCGTGCCCCACGGATCGACCAGCATCGAGTTGCCGAAGGTGAGGCGCGGCGCGCCCCGGCCATCCGCATGCTGACCGCAGGTGGCCGCCGCGGCCACCCAGCACTGCGTCTCGATCGCCCGGGCACGCAGCAGGGTCTCCCAGTGCGCCTGACCGGTCTCGGCCGTGAACGCCGCCGGCAACGTGATCAGTCCGGCGCCGGCACGGCGGAGCTCCAGGAACAGCTCGGGGAAGCGGAGATCGTAGCAGATTGCGAGGCCGACCCGCATCGACCCGACAGCCACGGTCGCCACGGCATCCCCGGCGACGAACAGGTCACTCTCGCGATAGGCCTCGCCGTTCGGGGTCACCACGTCGAACAGATGGATCTTCCGGTAGCGTCCGAGCTCCCGTCCGTCCGGCGCGAAGACGACCGAGGTATTGCTGATGCGCTCACCCACCCGCTCAGCGATCGAGCCGCCATGCAGGACGATGCCGGCTTCCCGGGCCAGCCCCCGCAGCAGCGCATAGGCCTCGCCGTGCCGACCTGTGCCATCGGGGGCGGGTAGGGTCTCGGCGGCGCCGAGCTTGATGTCGCGGCTGCCGCCGAGGCAGGTCCACATCTCCGGCAGGACAACCAGATCCGGCCGGTCGGCTGCCACTGCCGCTTTCACCAGACGTCGTGCCTGGGCGATGTTCTCGTCCTTGTCGGCGCCGGGAGACATCTGGATGACGCTTATCCGCAAGCGCGAGCTCCCTGTCGAGATCGTCCGTCAGGAGGGAGCCACGCGTGACCAGTAGTCAGGATCGCGTTCGCCCCGCCATACGATCATGTACCGGAGTCTGAGGGACGAGCCGCAACAGCTCATCCGGAACAGGCTCCTGAAGAGTCCTGTCATACAGATGCTGCAGGCCAGCTTGCAACCACGTCTCGAACAGGAGAGCGGCACAGCCGGGAGCGCGGGCTGGAGTAATATCGGCCATCACAGTAACGAAGCGCCGAGGCTGCGACAAGGTTGCATCCTTCCTGGCGCAACTACCGAGCGACGCCGACAATTTTCATCAGCTTACTGGTGCCGCAAGCCACAGGCGATGCGGACCACGTCGGAGACGGCCGGCGCGTTCGGATGCCGCGTCGTGACCGGGACCTGCCGGCGTATGGCGTCGCCGACGCTCTGATCCCGCCTGATGACGCCGGCGAGGGGAGGTGTCGTGCCGAGGAAGTTGCCGCAAGCCTTGGCCAGGGTGGCGTAGGCCCGCTCGCCGCTGCCGACGCTTGTCACCTGGTTGACGATGATGCGCGCATCCGCGGCCAAGCCGTCATCCTCGGCGAGCACTTGGCGATCCCGCGCATGCAGCTTCAGCACGGCGTAGGCGTCGGTCAGCGCGGTGGGCTCGTCAGTGGTGACGACGAGGAGCGTGTCGGCCCAGGCGGCGAGGCGGCGGGTCACCCGGTCGATGCCGGCGCCGAGATCGAGCAGCAGCGTATCGTAGGCGCGCAGCTCGCGCAGCTCGGTCAGCATCGCATCCAGTGCCGGTACGGTGAGGCTGGACAGCACCGACGCGCCAGAGCGCCCAGGCAGGATGGCGAAGCCCGCGCCTGCGCCGCCGGGCGGCGCATAGGAAGTGATCGCATCCCCCGGGTGTACCCGTCCCGACGCGACATCGGACAGGTCGTAGGTCGGGGTCAGGCCGAGCTGGAGATCGATGTTGGCAAGGCCGAAATCGCCGTCGAACAGCAGCACCCGCGCACCTCGCGCCGCGAGGGTGTGCGCCAGGGTGATCGAGAGCCAGGTTTTGCCAACACCTCCCTTCCCGGAGGCGATCGCGATCACGTGTCCAGCCTCCGCGTTGGAGGAGGAGAGCGGCAGGCCGGTGAGGACGGTGGTCATGGGCGGACGCTCACGAGCTGGACGCAGTGCGTCGTTGAGCTGCGATGTGATGAGGCAGGGCGGAGGTCGGCGAGGCGGCGGGCTCGACCCGATGAGGCGCATCGGCCGCGGCGCTATGCGGTGGCGCGGCAGTGATCGCGCTCTTGCGTTGCAACCGCTCCACCAGGAATGCTGGTGTCAGGGCAACCAGCCCATCCGCGGCGCCGCTGCCGATGCCGGCTTCGGACAGCGCCAGCCGCGCCGCGGCGGCGGCGCAGAGGACCCCGCCAAGTCGCCGCGAGGGATCGGTGCGCGAGGCTACCAGCGTCCGCGCGCCCAGGTCGGCATGCGCACGCGCGATCTCCTGCGCCTCGATCGGATCGACACCGCATGGCAGCACCAGCGCCATGGAGGCACCCGACGAGGCGACCAGGCCCTGCAGGGTCTCCGCCTGAGCCGGATCGTCGAGGTCGAGGCCCGGCGCGTCGATCAGCACCGGCTGCCCCGGCTCCCTGCGCCCCACCGCCCGGTTCAGCATCTGCGGCGTGCTGGCGGCCACCAGGGTGAGGCCGAGCAGGCGGGTGAAGGCGGCGAGCTGCTCGACGGCACCGGCACGCTTCCCATCCGCGGTGATGACCATGGGCTGCTGTCCGGCCAGGACCAGGCGTGTGGCCAGACGCGCGACGGTCAGCGTCTTGCCGCTTCCCGGCGGCCCTGCGAGCAGCAGCGGATCATCCTCGGCGCCGACTGGCAGCGGCGCGTAGCGGAACGTCCGGGTGCAGGCCTGCTCCATCGGGTTGGCGGTCAAGGCCGCGATCAGGGCGGGTGGCAGTCCGTGCCAGGCAAGCGTCGTCTCCAGGAAGCTCGGCCCGGCGGGCCTCGCCGCGTTCGACGTGGGCGCGTCACGCGGCGCGGGCGGCGTCCTCGGGCGAGACGGACGCACGAACGGCTCGAGATCCTCCGCCGCCGACCTCGGCTGCGCGGGCGCGCGCAACTCCGGCGGGTCGTTGATCTCCAGGGCGGCGGTCACTTCGACGAAGCCGTCGCGAACCCGATCCGACAGGATCAACGCCTCGGGCCCGAGTTCGGCGCGTATCTGCGCCATCGCTCGCGCGAGCGTGGCGGCACGGAAGATCCTAATGCGCATGCAGCAACATCCCGGCGAGGCACGGGGCCGGCATCAGATCGATTCCAGCGTGCGGATGCGCACCCGGGCGGAGATCTCGGCCTGGGACAGGACCGAGCTGGACGGTCGCAGCCGTTCGACGATGGAGCGCATCGGCACGCGCAGTGCGCCGTTGACCAGGATGACCGGTGCCTCGCCGTGCGCCGCCGCCGCGTCCAGCGCCGCGCGCAGCTTGCCGATGAACTCGTTCAGCCTCGACGGCGCCATCGCGAGCTGGCGGTCCTCGGCAGGCCCGACGAGGCTCTCGAGGAACGCCGCTTCCCAGTGCGGCGTCAGGGTGATCAACGGAACGTAGCCGGCCGGCCCGACATGGGAGTCGCTGATCTGTCGCGCGAGGCGCATGCGTACGTGGCTCACGATCAGCGACACCGCGCGCAGCCCGCTGCCGCAGGCTTCCTGCACGCCCTCGAGGATGGTCGGCAGGTCGCGGATCGAGACCCGCTCGGCCAGCAGCGACTGCAGCACGCGCTGGATCGCGCCGGTGGAGATCTGCGACGGGATCAGGTCCGCCACCAGCTTCTGCTGCTCGCGCGGCATCTCGTCGAGCAGCTTCTGCGTCTCCGTATAGGAGAGCAGCTCGGCCATGGTCTCGCGGACCACCTCGGTCAGATGCGTGCTCAGCACGCTGGCCGGATCGACCACGGTGCAGCCCTTGAACAGCGCCTGCTCGCGGTGCGCGGTGTCGATCCACAGGGCGGGAAGGCCGAACGCCGGCTCGGTGGTGCGTTCACCGGGCAGATCCGGCACGCCTCCCTTGGGATCCATTACCAGCAGGCGTGTCGGCCGGATCTCGCCGCGGCCCGCGGTGATCTCCTTGATCCGGATGTGGTAGGCGTCCGGGCCGAGCTGCATGTTGTCCTGGATGCGCACCGGCGGCAGCACGAACCCCATCTCCTGCGCGATGGTCCGCCGCAGCGCCTTTATCTGCTCGGTCAGGCGCGGCGTCTCCCCACCGGCCAGCGGTAGCAGCCCGTAGCCGAGCTCGAGCCGGATCATGTCGATGCGCATGGCGTCCGTGATCGGCGGTTCGGACGGAGAGGCGGATACGATCGTGGCTGGATCCGGATCGGTGGCTGCGGCAGGCGTCTTGAAGCGCAGCCAGGCGGCGCCCCCGGCGAGGCCTCCCAACGCCAGGAACGGCAGCGTCGGCAATCCAGGCATCAGCGCCAGCACCAGCGCCGCTCCGGCGGCGAGCGCCAACGGCTTGGGATTGCCGCCGAGCTGACGCACCAGTGCGACGTCCGCGGCACCCTCCGTGCCTCCCTTGGTGACGACGATGCCGGATGCGGTGGACACCAGCAGGGCAGGGATCTGGGAGGTCAGCCCGTCACCGACGGTCAGGGTGGTGAAGGTCGCGGCGGCATCCGAGAATGCCATGCCGTGCCGGATCAGGCCGATCGCCAGGCCGCCGATGATGTTGATCACCGTGATCAGCAGGCCCGCGATGGCATCGCCGCGCACGAACTTCGCGGCACCGTCCATGGCGCCGTAGAAGCCGCTCTCTTCTTCCAGCTCACGCCGTCGCAGCCGGGCGACCTTCTCGGTGATCGCGCCCGCCGACAGTTCGGCATCGATCGCCATCTGCTTGCCGGGCATCGCATCGAGGCTGAACCGGGCCGCGACCTCGGCGATGCGTCCGGAGCCCTTGGTGATCACCATGAAGTTCACCACCAGCAGGATGGCGAACAGGATCACCCCGATCACGACGTCGCCGCCCATCAGGAAGCCGCCGAACGCCGCGACGACGTGGCCGGCGGCGAGCGGCCCCTCGTGGCCGTGGCTGAGGATCAGCCTGGTGGTGGCGACCTCGAGCGACAGGCGAAGCAGCGTCGTCAGCAGCAGCAGGGTGGGGAAGGAGGTGAAGTCGAGCGGACGCTGCAGGAACAGCGCCACCATCAGCACCAGCACCGAGGCCGTGATCGACAGCGACAGGCCGAGATCGAGCACGAAGGTGGGCAGCGGCAATACCAGCACCGACAGCAAGGCGACGACGCCCAGGGCCAGGCCGATGTCGGTGCCCGGCGCGTAGAGCCGCAGCTTGCCTCTCCAGGCGGAGAGGCCTCCCTTCGGCGCAGTGACGTCCAGGGTGGTGCCGCTCATCGATCAGGCCGCCCAGCCGGTAGGGGGCGGCACCGCGAGACCCTGGCCGGCATAGTCGCGCAGCTTGTTGCGCAGCGCCCGGATGGAGATGCCGAGGATCGTGGCCGCGTGCGTCCGGTTGCCGAAGGTGTGGTGCAGGGTCTCGATGATCAGCGCCTGCTCGACCTCCTCCATGCGACGCCCGACGAGGCCGCTGACGCCGGCGCTCTCACGCATGGCCTCGGGAGGCGTCGCGCGATCCGGTGGCGCGGCACCGGTCCCGTGCGGCAGATCGAGACTAGCCGCGTCGACGGTTGCCGTCTCGGCGAGCAGCACGGCGCGGTGCATCAGGTTCTCGAGTTCGCGGACGTTGCCGGGCCAAGGGTGGCGGGCCAGGCAGGCGAGCGCCTCCTCGGTCAGGTGCCGTGGCGGCAGCCCGTTCGCCTCGCTGTAGTGGCGCAGGTAGTGTTCCGCGAGGACCGGAATATCCGCAGCCCGCGTGCGCAGCGGCGGCAACACCAGGTTGACCACGTTCAGCCGGAAGAAGAGGTCGGCGCGGAACCGACCCGCGGCGGCTTCCGCCGCGAGATCGCGGTTGCTGGTCGCGAGGATGCGCACATCCACCCGGATCGGTGCCGAACCTCCGAGCCGGTCGATCTCCCGCTCCTGGATCGCGCGCAACAGCTTGGCCTGCAGCCGCACGTCCATCTCGCTGATCTCGTCGAGCAGCAGCGTGCCGCCATCCGCCGCCTCGAACTTGCCGATCCGTCGTGCGGCGGCGCCGCTGAATGCACCCTTCTCGTGTCCGAACAGCTCGGACTCCAGGAGGTGCTCGGGGATCGCGGCGCAGTTCAGCGCCACGAACGGCGCCTGGGCGCGCAGCGACCGACGGTGGATATGCCGCGCCATGACCTCCTTGCCGGTTCCGGACTCACCGGTGATCAGGATCGACGCGTTCGCCCGTGCCACCTGATCGGCACGCCGCAGCGTCGCCAGCATGGCAGGATCGCGCGCGACCACGGGATGGCCTTCACCGGAAGCCGCTTCCAGCATCGCCGCGATCAGCTCCGGATCGGGCGGCAGCGGCAGGAAATCCTGTGCCCCGTCACGCACCGCACGCAACACCGCCTCGGGATCGTTCTCCAGCCCGCAGGCGATCACCGGCACCACGATCCGTTCGAGGGCCAGGGAGCGCACCAGGAGTGCGATCTGCTGGTCGATCTCGCACAGCACCAGGTTGACGCCGGCATCGTTGCGCAGCCGGATGATACCGGCCATGACGTCGTCGGCCTGGTCGAGGCGGACCCCGCGCGCCACCGCGATGGCCGCCGCCTTGCCCAGTTCACCTGCCAGCGAACCGATGATCAGGACCCGCATGTCAGATGCCTCGATCTGCCTTGACGATCTCCGTCATCGTGACGCCCAGCCGGTTCTCTCCGACCATTACCACCTCGCCACGCGCCACCAGCCGGTTGTTGACGTAGATGTCGATCGCCTCCCCGATCTTGCGATCGAGCTCGACGACGGCGCCGCGTCCGAGCTTCAGCAGCTGGCTCACCTGCATCGTGCTCTTGCCGAGCACCGCACTCACGGTGACCGGGATGTCGTAGACCGCTCCCAGGTCATGCGCATTCCGCGACGGGGAGGGATCCTGGCCGAGCGGGACCTCCGAGAGCTCGGTCAGATCAATCTCGTTGGACATCGTGGGTCTCCGTTACGGGTTCGTGCCCAGCCTCGAACAGGGCGAGCACGGCATCGCGGATGTAGGCACACGTCGAGGCGGTATCGCGGAGCGCACCACCGTTCTGCCAGGAGATCGCGATGTCGCCCGGCATGAGCTTGCTGGAACTGGTCCAGGAGACGCAGGTGCTGGAACCTTCCAGCATGGCCCTGGTCTCTTCCTCCAGCACCGCGCGCAGTGAGGAATGCACGCGGATCTGCAGCTCCGGCTGCTGCCGCATCGGCGGCACGATCCGGTGCAGCAGGGCGCGCAACTCGCCCTCCGCGTGATCGGCGCAGAGAGCCGGAAGTGCGACCGAGAGCAGCGACAGGGTCGTGCGTGCGATCATGCTCAGCCCCTGCTCGACGATCTGTGCCGACTGCTCCTGCGCCGCGGCCAGCTGCTTTGCCAGGTTCGTGGCGGCGAGGTTGCGCTGGCTCGCCGTCGAGGCTGCGGCTTCGCGCAGCGCCTCGTCGCGGCCCCTCTGATGCGCCTCGTCGACGGCCGCGCGCAGCTCGCTGAGCGTGAAGCTCGGCACGATCGTCTGCGGCTCCGCCGCGGGTCTCGCGACGGCCGGAGCCGGCGGTGCGACGTGCAGCAGCGGCTCGTCGAAATCCTCCGCGTAGAGGACGCCCGACATCGCCAGCGGCAGTGCGTGCTTGCGCATCATCTCAGAGCACCATCTGCTCGTCCTTGTGGTCGTTTATCTCGATCTCGCCTTGTTGCGCGAGATCCTTGGCCAGCGCCACGATCGCGCCCTGCGCCTCGTCCACGTCGCGCAGGCGGACCGGGCCGAGCGTTGCGATCTCGTCACGAAGCAGCTTGCCCGCACGCTCGGATAGCGTCGACAGGAAGAGGTTGCGGATGTTCTCGGGCGCGCCCTTGAGCGCGATCGGGAGCTTGTTCTTCTCGACGACGCGCATGAGCTTCTGGATCGACTCCGCCGGCAGCCGTCCCAGGTCGTCGAACGTGAACATCAGCGACTTGACACGCTCGGCCGCCTCCCGGTTGCGATCCTCCAGCGCCGACATGAAGCGACCCTCGACCTGCCGATCGAGATTGTTGAAGATCTCCGCCACCAGCTCGTGGCTGTCCCGTCGGGTGCTGCGTGCCAGGTTGGACATGAACTCCGAACGCAGCGTCTTCTCGACGCTGTCGAGGACGTCGCGCTGCACGCTCTCCATGCGCAACATGCGCATGATCACCTCCATGGCGAAGCCGTCCGGCAGCAGGCCCAGCACACGCGCCGCATGGTCCGGTTTGACCTTGCTCAGGACGACCGCCACGGTCTGCGGGTATTCGTTCTTGAGGTAGTTCGCGAGCACGCCTTCGTTGACGTTTCCCAGCTTGTCCCACATGGTCCGCCCGGCCGGACCGCGGATCTCCTCCATGATCTGGCTCGCGCGATCGCGCGACAGCGTCTTCTGCAGCAGCCGCTCGGTGCTGTCGTAGCTGCCGATGAGCATCCCGGCCGATCCGATGTTCTTGGAAAAATCGACGCACAGACCCTCGATGATCTCGGCCGGGACGCTGCCGAGTTGCGTCATCGCGAACGAGATCTCCTTGATTTCCTCCTCGTGCATCATCTCGAACAGCTTCGAGCACTGCTCCTCGCCGAGCGCCAGCATCAGGCAGGCCGCCTTCTCCGCACCGGTCATCGATGAGGTGATCGTCTTGCCCGCCATGTCAGCCTACCTCCTGCTCATGTCCGAGCCAGCTGCGCAGGATCGACAGGCTCTCCTCGGGATGTTTGCTCACCAGGTCGACGATCTGGCGGATCGACGACGCGCGCAGCCTGCCGTCGATGTTGGCGATGCTGATCATGCTCTCGTCCGCCCCGGCGCCATCGCCGGGACCCGGCAGCAGTGCCAAGCTGGTCCCGGTCGCGTGGCCGATGCCGGCTTGCGGGGCGTTGAGGCCTGGATACCGTGCGTCGGCGCCAAGGCCCGGACCGGCGGCGGCGATCCCATCCGCGCCGGCGCCCCCCGAGAGGGCCGCTCCCGTCCCGGTCAGGCGCATCACCATGGGCCGGACCACGAACAGCAGGGCGAGCAGGACGAACAGGCCGAGCAGACCCGTCTGGCCCAGGCGCATGACGTCGTCGCGGGTGAAGTGCAGGCCCAGCAACCCGGAGCCGGCAGCCTGCGCGAGATCCTCGGCGGGAGCCATGAAGGGCATGCTGACGACGCTCACGGTGTCGCCGCGCTTGCCGTCGAAGCCGATCGCGCTCTTGACGAGGGTCGCGATCTGATCGAGCTCGGCCTGGTCGCGCGGCTTCCAGGATGGTTTGCCGTCGGCGCCCCGGGCGACCTTTCCGTCGACCATCACCGCCAGGCTGATGCGGGCGATCCGCGGCTGGTCCTGCACGACGGTGCGCACCGTCTTGCCGATCTCGTAGTTGTTGACCTCGTCCTGCTTGTCTTCCTGGCTGCCGTTCTGGCTCTGGCTCGCGTTCGCGTTCGGCAGGTTGTTCTGGACCGAGGTGTTGGGTTCGGCCTCGGTGTTGCGGCTCTTGTCGGACGTGGTCTGCTGGGAGCGCAGCACCTGCTGATCCGGGTTATAGCTCTCCTGGGTCTCGTGGATCTGGTCGACATCCATCGTCACCGCGGCTTCCGCGCGGACGTGCTCCAGGCCCACGGTCGGCTCGAGCATCTCCTCCACCGCGTGGGCGAGGCGCAGCTCCGTGGCCTGCCGTAGCTCATCCACGGTGCGGGCAGCGCCCAGCGCTCCGGTCGGCTGGCCGGCGCGGGCGAGCACATTGCCGCGGCTGTCGATCACCCCGATGTTCTGCGCCTTCAATCCGGGAACGGCGGCGCCCACGAGGTTCAACACCGCTTGCACGCCCTCCGGATCAAGCCGACTGGAGCCGGTCATCGAGAGCAGCACGCTGGCCTGTGCCGCCTGCTGCTCGCTCGCGAACGGCTCGCGATGAGGCAGCACCAGATGCACGCGGGCACCACGTACGCCGCTGATCAGGCGGATCGAGCGGGCGAGTTCGCCTTCCAGCGCGCGCGTCTGGTTGATCGTCTGCTCGAACTGGGTGGCCGTCAGGCTGTCGCCGCGGTCGAAGATCTCGTAGCCGACCGACCCGCCGGACGGCAGCCCGGTCTTGGCGAGGAGCAGGCGGGCGGCGGCGACCTGGTCGGCCGGCACCATGATGCGGTCGTCCTGACCGCCGAGTTCATGCTGGATGTGGGCCTTGTCGAGCGCGTCGGCGATCTGTCCGGCCTCGCGGAGATCCAGGTCGCCGTAGAGCAGGGCCATGTGCGGCGAGCCGCCGCCATGGATCGTGAGCATCGCCAGCATCGCCAGCATGCCCAACGCGACCGCCGCCATGGCTGCCAGGCGTGCCGGCCCCAGCGCCTTCAGCCCCTCGAGGAAGGCCTTCATGATGCACGGGATGCCGGGAAGGCGGGTCGGTGGGTCAGCGTCATGGCCTCGTTTCCGTGGAACGGCCTAGTGCCGGCGGCTTTTCGCCGCGGACGCCATCATGACCCGCCAGCCCTTACGGAAAGGTTAACCGCCCGGCAATTTTTGCCGATCGGTCACCTGTCAGGAGGTGGTTGCAGCCGAGCCGGCGGTGCTGAAGGAGTTGACGTTGGTCATGTCGACGCTGTCGCTGCCCAACTGCAGCAGAACGCCGCCGGTGCTCGATTTCGAGACGCCGGTGATCGTTCCGGTCGCGGTGAACGGCACTGCGCTCGCGTTGCCGGACGAGTCCTGCGTCTGCACCGCGATGCCGTAGGTTCCGTCGGGCAGCTTGTTGCCGGCGTCGTCCTTGCCGTCCCAGTTCCAGGTGTTGCTGCCGGCGGTGGAGGTCTGCTGCACGGTGCGAACGACGGCACCGGACATGTCGGTCACCGCGATCGCGATCGGCTCGGCGCTGCCGGTCGTGAAGTTGATGCTCGCCGCTCCCGACTGCAGCGGGATCTGGGTTCCGGTGAAGTTGGCCGTCTGCCCGACCAGGCTGCCGCCCGAGGTTACCTGCGAGTCCTGGTTGAGCGAGATGAGCGTGTTGAGGTTGGTGTTGGTGTTGACCTGCTGCTGGACGCCGGCGAAGGTCGCGAGCTCGCTGGTGAAGGTGTCCGAACTCATCGGCGCACTTGGATCCTGGTTCTGCAGCTGTGTCGTCAGCATGGTCAGGAACGAGTTGAAGTTGTCGGCGATCGAGGACAGCGCGCTCGAAGCGGTCGTGCTCGCGTCGCTCGAGGCGGTGCCCGCACTCGCGCTGGCGGTGGTGCTGTTGGCCTGCGCTGCCTTCTCGGTCGAGGTCAACAGGCTGGTCGAGGTTAAGCTGCCGCTCATGGTCTGCTCCTGGTCTGATCGTGTTTCACGCCGTGATGTTGAGGCCGTTGAACTGCCACTGCCTTCTGGAGGAGATCGGCGCCGCGGCGCCGGAGATGGAGCCACCGTCGGTGCCCGAGGCTCGCTGCCGATCCTGGAGCCAGGAGCGATCCTGCCCTGATCGACGCTCGCTCGACCCGCCATTGCCGAGATCCTGACCGGGGCCCGAGGTCTGGCTGCTCGCGTCGTTGTGGCTCTGATCGAGAATGGTCGCGGACGCCGACACGAAGTCGAGGCTACGGCCAGCGGCAGGGACGCTCGCGGCGTCAAGGGCCGCGTGCAGATGATGCGCGTTCTGCGCGAGCTCCTGCAGTGTCTCCGGCCTATCCGCGCTCACGATCACCGAGGTCGATCCGTCGCCGCCGCGGACAAGATGGATCTCCACCTGTCCCAGATCGAGCGGATGCAAGGAGATGCGGATCTCGTTGCTGCCATCCTTGCGGGTCGCGAGCGAGATCATCGCCGGCGCGACCTGGTCGGCCACCGTCGGTGCGGGATCGCTCCCGAGCGTCGGCGCCGCCTCGCGCACGGGCAGGCTCGTCGGTGCGGCAGTCAGGACGAGACCCGCTTGCAGCGTCCCGGCATCCGCCGCGATGCTGCCGATGGCCGGCGGGGTCGCGGCGTCGGCCGCTCCGCCTGCCGGCGCGGCGAGGAGCGACAGATGCGAGATCAGTTCGTGGCCGGCCGGTTGCGGGGTCGGCTGCACCGCGGAGAGTGCGGCGGGCGCATCGACGGATGCGGCCTCCGGCGCCGGAGCAACCTTGCGCGCCATCGACGAAGTCGACCCTGCGGGACGTGGTGCGGCGTGGGAGACCGGTGCGGTTCCCGCCGCCGGGAAATCGACACTGTCCGCTGCCGCAGCCGGCCGGTCGGGCGCTGCGACCGGGCCGCTCGACTCGTTACTGCCGCCGACGAACCGGGAGGTGGGCTCGGGTCGCACGACCGTGCCGCCGACCGGCGACCGGGGCGAGGACGGCGCGACTGTGCCGTCGGCGAGAGGGACCGGTTGCACCGGGACGAGAAGTGCAGGGTCCGGCGTGGATCCGGCCATCTGGCTGGTCGCGGCCGCGGCCGCATCGGTCCCTGAGGCGGCGTCCTTGGGGCGTGCCGGACGTCCGGTCGTAGCCTTCGGTGCCGGAGCCGTCGCACCGGCGGGCGGCCTGGCGGTGCGGTCCGGCGTCACGTCGGACCGCTCGGGCCGCGATCCGGCATCGCCCGGTGGTTTCGGCACGTTCGCCGGCAGCCTCTCCGCCCGGAGCGGAACAGGTCGCACGTCGCGCTGCACCGCAGCCCGCGTCGAGGCTGCGGCCGGTGCCGAAGCAGCACGTGTCGGGCCGGCGAGGCTTGCGGCCGAGGCTGCTTCGACGATCGGATGTCGTTTCGACACCATGGCACTCTTTCCAACAGCCTCGGCGTTGCCCGTCGTCACCCTGGACCCGGTCCTGTCCGCGATCGCTCCGGTCAACGCCGGAGGCCGAACCGGCAGGTTCTGCCCCGGCGCGATGGCGGGTGCGGCCTGCTCTGATACGTCGATTTCGTTTCCAATTGATGAATTCGCGGCGGCGGCATCATCGAGTGCCGCCCGGAAACTTCGCTCCGCCGGTCTCGCTGCGGTTCCGCTCGTGACCGGCAGGTCATGATCCGTGGCGCCCCGCGTCCGCCCCGTTTGGAGCGACGTGGGCCAGCTACTGCACAGCGATGTTCCGACTGCATGGTTCATAACGGAGACGCAATATGCAAGGCTCGGGCCACGGCCCCAGGGGTCGCCGGCGGCCCTGCGACGTCGCCCGCGGACATCGATCGATCCGGAAAGGACGAGCGCTGCCGGGCACAAACTGCCGGGCGGCACGAAACGACCGGTCCGTATCGGCAGAAAACCGCCAAAATGCAGGCTCAAAACTTGGCACGCTTCCTGCTCTCTCGAAGCCAGACGATCCGTAACGATCAAGGAGCAGCACCATGTCGGTCTTCAGCGCGATGAACACGGCGGTCAGTGGCCTGACCGCACAGTCGGTCGCTTTCAGCAACATCAGCAACAATATTTCCAACAGCCAGACGGTCGGCTACAAGGCGGTCGATACCAGCTTCTCCGACTATGTGGAGGCGTCCGGCGCGCTCGAAGGCCAGTCCGGCGCGGTGCTCGCCACCACCCAGTACGCCAACCAGACCGCGGGCGGGATCACCGCCAGCACCGCCGATGCGGCACTCGCGGTCAACGGCAACGGGTTCTTCGCGGTCAACGAGATCAGCGGCGTGTCCACCGCGACCAATCCCGCCTTCAGCACGACGCAGTACTATACGCGCGCCGGCGATTTCTCGAGCGACCGCAACGGCTACCTGGTCAACAGCGCGGGGGAGTATCTCGACGGCTACATGGTCAACGCGACCACCGGCCAGCTCGACACCAGCAAGCTGCAGCCGATCAACGTCAACAACGTCAAGTTCAACCCGACGGCGACCGGCAATGTCACGATGTCGCCGACACTCGCCGGCGACCCGACACTCGTCGCTCCGGCGACCGGTCCGGCCCAGACCTCCACCCAGACCGTCTATGACAGCGCGGGTGCGGCACACACGCTCGGCCTGACCTGGACCCAGACCGCGGGCGCCACCGCCGCTGCCGGCGGCGTCGCCGCGACCGGAGGCACTTACACGTTGAGCGTGTCAGGAACCAACGGCGCCACGACCCCTACGGCGACCGTGACCTTCAATACCGACGGCACATTGCAGTCGGTCACCGACGCGAGCGGCAACACCAATTCGACGGCCGGATCCGAGGCGAGCTTCGCGGTCGGCGCGGTCGGTTCGGACACCAACTCGATCAACCTCAATCTCGGCACGATCGGCATCGCCGCCTCCGGAACGACCATGAACACGGCGAGCGGCGCGGTGTTCAGCGCCGGCACGCCGACCCAGGACGGCACCGCCACCGGGAACTTCACCGATTTCACCACCCAGACGGACGGCTCGATCGTCGCACAGTTCGACAACGGTCAGTCGCAGCTGATCGCCAAGGTACCGCTGGCCACCTTCGGCAACGCCAACGCACTGCAGGCCCAGGATGGCCAAGCCTACACCGCGACCGTTGGATCCGGTCCGGCGAGCGTGCAGGTGGCCGGAACCAACGGCGCCGGCAGCTTCGAGACCAAATCGGTCGAAGGCTCGACCACCAGCCTCGATACCGACCTGACCAAGCTGATCGTGGCACAGCAGGCCTACGGCGCCAGCGCGAAGGTGGTGACCACGGCCAACGACATGCTGCAGACCGCGCTGGCGATGAAGCAGTAGCATTTACCGGACGTTAATCATGGCGGGAGCAAGATCGCGGCGAGTGCCTTCTTGTCCCCGCACATGAGGCGGCCGTGTGATGAGCCTGAGCCTGAATTCCTCTCTATCGATCGCCTCCAGCGGCTTGAGCGCGGTGCAGTACGAGCTCGGCGTGGCGTCCCAGAACGTCGCCAACGCCAGCACGCCGGGGTACCTGAGCGAGATCGCCAACGTCGCCTCGCGCGATGCGGGCGGGCAGGGCAGCGGCGTCTCGATCCAGCTGACGACGCGGGCGGTGAACGACACGCTGCAGAACAGCCTGTTCACGCAGAACGCCACCGTCGCCGGCCTCGGCGTGACCACGAACGCCCTGAGCGCGATCAGCAGCGTGCAGGGTTCGACCAGCGCCGACCCGTCGGCGAGCGGCACGCTGGCGGATAATCTCGGCAACCTGCAGAACAGCTTCACCGCCTTGGATGCCGACCCGTCCAGCACGGTGCAGCAGCAGAGCGTGGTGAGCAGCGCGAGCAGCCTGGCCGCCTCGATACAGACCCTGTCCGACACCTACCAGACCCAGCGGCAGGACGCCCAGCAGTCGATCCCGTCGGAGGTCGATCAGATCAACGCGGGTCTGAGTACGATCGGTGCGCTGTCGACGCAGATCATGCGGCTTCGGGGTGCGGGAGAGGATACGGCCGACCTCGAGAACCAGCGCAACGCGGCGATGAGCACCCTCTCCAGCTCGCTGAGCGTGAAGTTCACCGAGACCGCGTCCGGCGACATGCTGGTCAGCACTGCCAACGGCCTCTCGCTGCCGACCCACGCGACTTCCGGCCCGCTCTCGACCCAGGATGCGACCATCGGGGTGGCCGATGCCTACCCTGGCTCGATCCCGGGGATCGAGCTGGACGGCACCGATGTCACCACGTCGCTGACCGGCGGCACGCTCGGCGCCAACATCACGCTGCGCGACACCACGCTGCCGACGATGCAGGCCGAGCTCGACGGCTTCTCCTCGACGCTGGCGAGCCGCTTCTCCGCCCAGGGCCTGACGCTGTTTACGGACGCCGCCGGCAATCAAGCCGGTGCCGATCCGACCACGGCGCCGCCGACCGGCATGCTCGGTTTCTCCGGCGACATACAGGTCAATCCCGCGGTCATCGCCGATCCGACACTGGTTCGCGACGGCACCACCGCGATACAGGATCCTACTCCCGGTGCGACGCCGGTCGCAGGAGCGATCACCACCGGAGCCTCGGCGTTCACGCCGAACCCGTCCGGCGGACCGGTCGGCTTCACCACGCTGATCTCTCGGGTGCTGACCAACACGCTCGGCAGCACCATGGCGGGGGGCGTGCCGCAACCCGCGGTGACGAGCACCGGGCTCGGCGCGGCCGGCAACCTCTCGGCTCCCTACGCGGGAAGCGGCAATCTGGTGACGCTCGCGACCACGCTCACCGCCAGTCAGGCGCAGACCATCTCGGACGCGACGGCGCAGCAGACGACGCAGATGGACATCCAGACGACGCTGCAGGGCAACCTCACCAGCAGCTCCGGCGTGTCGGTGGACGACCAGATGGCCAACGTGGTCGCGCTGCAGAACGCTTACGAAGCCAACGCCAAGGTGGTCTCGGCGATCGAGACCATGTTCGGCGACCTTCTCACCGCGATCACCTGAGGAACAGGACCATGTCGGGAGCCATAGGGAACGGCTTCGGGACCATGCCGACGCTGCTGCGCAGCGTCGACAAGCTCAGCGCGCAGAACGATACGCTGACCGCCGAGCTGAGCAGCGGCATCGTGTCGGACAGCTATGCCGGGCTCGGCGATCAGGCCTCCGAGGCGATCAGCCTGGAGCCGCAGATCAGCGCCACCAACGCCTGGCAGACCAACGTCACCCAGACCCAGACCAAGCTGACGGCGACGCAGACCGCGCTGACCAGCATCACCTCGATCGCCGACGGCCTGCAGAGCACCCTGCTCAGCCTGCAGGGCAGCGTCTCGACGAGCGCACTCTCGGCCGCCTCGACGCAGGCGAAGCAGCAGCTGACCGAACTCACCTCGCTGCTCAACACGCAGAGCGGCGGCAGCTACGTGTTCGCCGGAACGGCGTCGGATCAGGCGCCGGTAAGCGTGTCGGATCTGGCATCCAGCAGCATGGTCTCGAGCATCATGAGCACGGTGTCGCAGGTCGGCACCGCGGGCGCCGCCGCCACCGAAGCCGCGACGCTCGGCGCCGCCTCCGACAACAGCGCCGCGAACAGCGTGTTCTCGGCGCAGCTCTCGACCGACCCCACGGCGGCGGGGAACCTGGTGCCGCAGGTGCAGGTCGGGCAGGACCAGTTCGCCGCCACCGGGATCGTCGCGACCCAGGGCGGCGCCGCCGGTCCATCGAGCACAGGCTCGGCGATCCGGGACCTGATCCGCAGCCTCGCCACGGTCGCCGGCTTGTCGGGCGCCGACAGCAGCAGCGCCGGCTTCCAGTCGCTGATCGCCGATACGTCGAGCCAGATGGGCAGCGTCACCCAGGGATTGGCCGGCCTGACTGCAACCGTCGGCACGCTGCAGGACGGCGCCGCCTCCACCAGCAGCAACCTGTCGGACATGAGCGACGCACTGCAGAGCCAGCTCGGCGCCGCCAAGGACAGCGATCCGACGACCACCCGGACGCAGCAGGTCGCGGTGCAGAACCAGCTGACCGCGAGCTACACGCTGATCGCGGACATGAAGAGCCTCAACCTGGCGCAGTATCTCTGAGGATCGCCGGTGCGCATCGTCCCTGGGCATCGTCCCTGGGCATCTTTACGCCGCATTAAGTCCGGCCTGTCATCCTCGAGGCTCATCTTGCGCCGTTCGGAGGCGCGAGGAACCGATCGGGCGGGCATATGGCGAATCTGGTTCTGGAGCTCAAGCCAGGCGAGATGATGGTGATCAACGGAGCGTCGATCCGGTTCCGCAGCAAGAGCCGCATCGAGCTGGCCTCGCGCGCGCGTTTCCTGTTCGGCAAGCAGATCATGGCGCCCCAGGATGCCAGGAGCCCGGCGCGTCGGATCTACTACGCGCTGCAGAACGCCTATGTCGGCACCGATGCAGAGCGCGCCGTCGCGCTTTCGGAACTCGAGGCGCTGATCACGATGTTCCGCGAGGCGACGACCTCGGCCTCCGCGGTCATCATCCTCGATGCGATCATGCATCACGTGCGCGAGGACGAATATTACCTCGCCCTCAAGCTGGGACGACGCATCATCCGGCACGAGGACGCCGTGCTGCGGACAGGCGTCGCGACCGCGGAACCGGCAGCGTAGCATCCCGGGCCGGCAGGATCGGCGGCGATGAACGAGTCTCGCGAGGGACCAGTCGCCGCGCGCGGCGGCCGCGCGGCGCGGGTCGCTGCGGCGCCGGGCCGGCTGGCGGCGTATCAAGAGCGGGTTTCGTTCGTCGTCGAGAGTGCGGCGTGCAGGATGTCGGGGCGGAACGGGGTCGCGCGCAGGCGCCGGCCGGTGGCATCGGCGATCGCGTTGCCCAGCGCCGCCGCCACCGGGTTGAACGGGCTCTCGCTCATCGACTTGGCGCCGAACGGTCCCAGCCGGTCCACGGTGTTGGCGAACAGCACCTCGGTGCGCGGCACATCGGCGAAGCGTGGCACGTGGTAGGTGCGGAACGAGGCGTTGGCGACGGCGCCGTCGGGATCGATCAGCACCTGCTCCATCAGCGCCGCACCGATCGCCTGCGCCACGCCGCCCTCGACCTGGCCGCGACACTGCGCCGGGTTAATCACCCTGCCGGCATCGGCCGCGTGCACGCTCTGCAGGATGACGAGCTCGCCGGTCTCCAGGTTCACCGCGATCCGGAAGCCCTGCACGTTGAAGGCGACCGAGCGCGGCGAGCCGCTGCACTCGCCCGAGGCGCCGAGCAGCAGTCCCGACCGAGCCGCCGCGGCCGCAAGGTCCGGCAGCGCGAGGCGGTGCGCAGCGGCGGCCACCTCGCCGTCCGCAAGCACGAGGTCGGCTTCCGCTACCTCCAGCACGACCGCCGCGAAGTGGAGCAGCTTGCGGCGCAGCGCCCGGCAGGCGCGCTCCGTCGCCAGGCCGGCGACCACGGTGCCGGTGCTGCCGAAGGCGCCGGTATCGTAGCCCAGCCGGGCGGTGTCGGCCTGCACCAGACGGATCCGCCTCTCCGGCACGCCGAGCAACGCGGCGGCGAACTGGACGTGCACCGTGCTGGTGCCGTTGCCGAATTCGGCGGTACCGACGCGCAGCGTGAAGCCACCGTCCGGATCGAGGGCGACCTCGGCCTGCGCCAGGTGGCCGCGCGGCGGCACGGTGTCGATCATGCCCAATGCCACGCCGACCCCGGTTCGCCAGCAGGCAGCGGACGGCGGCGGGATGCCGCGACCGCTCGACAGCGCCTCGCGGGTCAGGCGCAGGCACTGGTCCAGGCCGTAGCTGCCATACTCGACATCGTGCTCGGCGGTGTCGTACGACACCATCGCGTCGCCGGGCCGGACGACGTTGCGCTCGCGCAGCTCGATCGCATCCAGGCCGAGTGCGCGGGCCAACTCGTCCATCGCGGACTCGATGGCGAAGTTGGTCTGGCTCAGCCCGTAGCCGCGAAACGCGCCGGCGGGCGGGGTGTTGGTGTAGACCGCGACGCCGTCGATCCACTTGTTGGCGCAGGCATAGACCGCGACCGCTTCGCCGCAGCCGTGGAACAGCACGCCCGGGCCGTGATTGCCGTAGGCGCCGGTGTCGGACAGCACGTCCATCACGATCGCCGTCAATTGCCCATCGCGCGAAGCGCCGAGCCTCACCCGGACGCGCATCGCGTGGCGGGTGAAAGCCCCGGTGAACGCCTCCTCGCGGGTGAACTCGATCCCGACCGGGCATCCGGTGCGCAGTGCGGCCAGTGCGACGATGTCCTCGACCAGCATCTCCTGCTTGCCGCCGAAGCCGCCGCCGACCCGTTCGCACAGCACGCGGACCCGCTCGCGCGGCAGGTCCAGCAGGCGGCACAGCGCGTCACGGGTCAGGAAGGGCACCTGCGTGCTCGTCCGCACCGTCAGCACGCCGGCGGCGTCGGTCCAGGCTACCGCACCGTGCGTCTCCAGGTGCGCGTGCTGCACGCGCTGAGACCGGTAGGTGGCATCGATCGTCACCGCCGAGCCGGCCAGCGCCGCCTGCGCGTCGCCGATGCCGCCATGCAGCTCGGCGACGACGTTGCCGTTCTCGTGCAGCCGCGGCGCCCGCGCATCGGCTGCCGCCTCCGCGTCGCGCAGCGCCGGCAGGACCTCGTAGGTGACCACCAGGGCGGCACAGCCACGCACGGCCGCGGCCTCGCTCGACGCCACCACCGCCGCCACCCGCTGGCCGACATGGCGCACGACGTCGTCGAGCAGGCGGGTGTCGGCGGGATCGTCGTGCGGGTTCTCGTGCCGCGCGGTGGAGAAGCGGCGCTGCGGCACGTCCTCGTGGGTCAGGACGCAGCGCACTCCCGGCACCGCCAGCGCCGCGCTGCGGTCGATGCGCAGGATGCGGGCGTACGCGTGCGGCGCGCGCAGCAGGCGGCAATGGAGCATCCCGTCGGGAGGCGCGTCGAGGGCGTAGCGTGCCTGTCCCCGCACCACCGCCTCTCCGGCCGGTGCCGGGGAGTTGCGTCCCCACGGCACGCCGGTCGGGGCGGTCGAGGGCGGCACCACCCGACCCTGCACGGCGTCCTCGATCGTGCGGTAGCCGGTGCAGCGGCAGATATTGCCCTTCAGCGCCTGACCGGGATCGGCACGCCCTGCCGCGTTCAGGCAGGACACGGTCATGATCATGCCCGGCGTGCAGAAGCCGCACTGGAAGGCGCCGGCCGCGAGGAAATCGCGCTGCACCGGGTGCAGCTCCCCGGCCACGGAGAGCCCTTCGATCGTGGTGACGGCGCGTCCTTCGACGCGGAAGGCCGGGATCAGGCAGGAGTGCAGCGCCTGGCCGTCGAGCAGCACCGTGCAGGCGCCGCAATCGCCGCTGTCGCAGCCCTTCTTGACGCCGAAGCAGCCGAGCGACCGCAGCAGGGTGCGCAGGCACTGCCCCGGAGCCTCCGCGGCGTCGCGCGGGGCGCCGTTCAGCGTGAACCTCACCCGACGAGCTCGCGCCTGATCTCCTCGGCGAGGCGGCGCGCCATGTGACGCTTCCAGGCCGGAGCACCATGCACGTCGTCATGCAGGCAATCGTCGGTGAGGACGTCGGAGAGGCGGGCGGAGAGCAGCTCGGCGGAGGGCGACGCCTGGAACTCCAGGCAGACCGGCCTGCGCACGGCGGCGGTGATGGTCAGGCGCACGCCGCCATCCTCGGCATCGCGCGTGCCGATGACCAGCGCCGCCGAGCGGCCGAAGCGGGTGAGGGAGGCCTGGCGGAAGGCACAGCGCCGGCGCAGCGCCGCCTCCGGCACCCGGATCGCACGCAGCAGCTCGCCGGCGCCCAGCGCGTTGATGCCGGCATCGCTGATGAACTGCGCCGCAGCCAGCCGACGCTCGCCGCCGGCCGGCGTCCAGATCACGCAGTCGGCCTCCAGCGCCGTCAGCAGGGCGGCCATCGGTGACGCCGGCAGGGCGAGGCAGAGATTGCCGCCGACGGTGGCGGCGTGGCGGATCTTGAACGAGCCCCACAGGGCACTGCCGCAGGGGCGGAACAACGCCGCGGCGTTCCAGCCGCTGGGCGCCTGGAACGCCTCCAGCTCCGCGAGGCGACAGGTGGCGGCGATCTCCAGTCCTCCCTCCGCCGGGCGGGTGAGCGGCGGCCAGGCCAGCGTCTCGAGATCCACCAGCCGGCGCAGCGCTTGCTGCGGCTCGGAGAACAACCAGGTGCCTCCAGCCAGGTAGGCGTCGCCGGGCTCCGGCGTCGGCAGCGCCTCGCGCGTCGTCGGACGCAGCACGGCCTCGATGAAGTGCAGGTCCAGCCTTGCCTCCTCCCGGTTCGGCGCGTCGCGGCGACAGCGGATCCAAGCACGGGAGAGGTGGATGGCAAAGACCGACGCCCGGGTACTGTCGGCGGCATGGCTTGCACGCCGCAGCGCGGGACAGTAAGGGAGGGCGCCAACGGTGGGACACCCGCGGCTCGCCAGGTCGGGAGCCCCTGTCTCAGGAGAGCTCTCCGCATGTCCGGCGAAACGCGAGCCGTCGTATCCGCTCATGACCGCATCCGCGAGGCGCTGGCCTTCGACGACGTGCTGCTGGTGCCGGGACATTCCGAGGTCCTTCCCGCCGCCGCCGACACGCGCACCCGCCTGACACGGCGCATCGAGCTGAACATCCCGCTGATCTCGGCGGCGATGGACACCGTCACCGAGGACGCGATGGCGATCGCGATGGCGCAGCAGGGCGGCATGGGCGTCATACACAAGAACCTCGACGTCACCGAGCAGGCCGAACAGGTGCGCCGGGTCAAGCGCTACGAGTCCGGGATGGTGGTCAACCCGGTCACCGTGCATCCCGACCAGACGCTGGCGGAGGTGCACGAGATCATGCGGCGGCACCGGATCAGCGGCCTGCCGGTGATCGAGCGCGCCGACCAGAAGCTCGTCGGCATCCTGACCAACCGCGACATGCGCTTCGAGACGGATCCGGAACGTCGTGTCTACGAGCTGATGACGCGCGACCACCTGGTGACCGTCAATGACGGCGCCGACCCGGAGGAGGCGCGGCAGCTGCTGCACAAGCACCGCATCGAGAAGCTGCTGGTGGTGGACCGGCAGGGGCGCTGCACCGGCATCATCACCGCCAAGGACATGGACAAGGCGGTGGCCTACCCGCTGGCCAACAAGGACGAGCTGGGCCGGCTACGCTGCGCGGCGGCGACCGGCGTCGGCGAGGACGGCTTCCGCCGCGCCGTCGCACTGATCGAGGCTGGGGTGGACGTGCTGGTGGTCGACACAGCGCACGGCCATTCGTCCGGCGTGCTGGCGGCGGTCGCGCGGATCAAGTCGATGTCGAATGCGGTGCAGCTGGTCGCTGGCAACGTGGCGACGCCGGAGGGTGCGCTGGCGTTGATCGAGGCGGGTGCGGACAGCGTCAAGATCGGCATCGGACCGGGCTCGATCTGCACCACGCGCGTGGTGGCCGGGGTCGGGGTGCCGCAGTTCAGCGCGGTGCTGGAGACCGCCGCCGCATGCCGAGAGCAGGACGTGCCGGCGATCGCCGATGGCGGCGTCCGCACCTCCGGCGACCTGGTCAAGGCGATCGGCGCCGGCGCCGACGTGGTGATGGTGGGCAGCCTGCTGGCCGGCACCGAGGAGGCGCCGGGCGAGGTGTTCCTCTACCAGGGCCGCTCCTACAAGTCGTATCGCGGCATGGGCAGCCTCGGCGCGATGGCCAGGGGTTCGGCGGACCGCTACTTCCAGCAGGAGATCAAGGACACGCTGAAGATGGTGCCCGAGGGGATCGAGGGGCGGGTCGCCTTCAAGGGCGGCATGGGCACCGTGGTGCACCAGCTCGTCGGCGGGCTGCGCGCCGGCATGGGCTACACCGGAAGTGCGGACATCGCCGCCTTGCAGGCCGGTGCCCGGTTCCGGCGGGTCACCGGCGCCGGCCTGCGGGAGAGCCACGTGCACGACGTCGCGATCACGCGGGAAGCGCCGAACTACCGCCAGGACTGAGCGGGGCGAGATGACGCCGTCCGCGCGACTGGCCGCCGGCATCGAGCTGCTGACGGCGATCGAGGCCGCCCCGCGCAAGCCTGCGGACGCGGTGGCCAACGGCTTCTTCCGCGATCGTCGCTACATCGGCGCCGGCGACCGGCGCGCGGTGTCCGACCAGGTCTGGTTCGTGCTGCGCCACCTGCGGCGGCTGCACTGGTGGCTGCAGCGCGGTGGCGGGGCGCCGACGCCGCGCCTGCTGCTGGCGGCGGCCTCGGTGCTCGATGGCCGGCCGCTGGAGAGCCTGCAGCGCGGCTTCTCCGGCGGACGCTACGCCCCCGATACGCTGGAGCCCGACGAGGTGCGCGTGCTGCGAGCACTCGACGGCCACACGCTGGAGCATCCGGAGATGCCCGACGCGGTGCACCTGGAGGTGCCGGACTGGCTGCTGCCGCGGCTGGCGGCGCGCTTCGGCGCCGATTTGGCGCGCGAGATGGCCGGCCTGACCGGCACCGCCTCGCTCGACCTGCGGGTGAACCTGCTGCGCGGCACACGCGAGCAGGCGATCGCGAGCCTGGCGCAGGACGATCTCGTCGCCGAGCCGACGCCGCTCTCGCCGTGGGGACTGCGTGCCCGCGGCCGGCAGAACGTCACCGCGACCGCCGCCTTCAGGCAGGGGCTGGTGGAGATCCAGGACGAGGGCAGCCAGCTGGTGACCGCGCTGGTCGGGGCGGAGCCGGAGATGCGGGTGCTGGACTACTGCGCCGGCGCCGGCGGCAAGACACTCGGTCTGGCGATGACGATGGCCAACCGCGGCCACATCGTCGCCTGCGACGTCTCCGCGGCCAGGCTGGAGGGTGCGGTGCGCCGGCTGCGCCGTGCCGGGGTGCACAACGTCGAGCGCCATCTCATCGTGCCGGGCGACAAATGGGCCAAGCGCCGGGCTGCGGGCTTCGATCGCGTGCTGGTGGACGCACCCTGCACCGGCACCGGCACCTGGCGTCGCAACCCGGACGCGCGCACCCGCCTGCGCGAGCAGGACCTGGAGGAGCTGACCGTCAAGCAGGCCGGGATCCTGAGGGACGCGGCCAGGCTGCTGCGTCCCGGCGGCCGGCTGGTCTACGCGACCTGCTCGGTGCTGCCCGAGGAGAACCAGCTGCAGGTCGAGCGCTTCCTGCGCGAGCATCCCGGCTTCTCGCTGATCGCGGCCGCGGAGGGCGCGCCCTTCCTCACCCTGACCCCGGCGTCGCACGGCACCGACGGCTTCTTCGCGGCGATCCTGGGCGCCAGTTCATAACGAACACGAACTTGTTACAGCCTCGATGATATTCGGCGCTCAACCGGAGCACGGGCGGCGGTATCATGCACGCGATCGATGGCCGGTGCCGCTGGTCGGCCATCGCTGCGTGAATAGGGGCTTGCCTATGTCGGACCTGGCCTTCGACCTCGTCCGCGACCGCGAGCCGCAGCGGTCGCATCGCGGCGCCCCTGCCTTTCGCACCTTGCTCGCAGGAGCGTTCTCGGCGGCGGACAGCGGCGGCCGGTCGATCCTCGAGGGGCTGCTCCGGACCTCCTCGGCGCTGCGGGCGCATCGCGTGCTTCCGGGGCATCGGGATCGCGACCTCGACGAGCAGGCCGAGGATCACCTTGCCGGGGACGCGGTCGACATCGTGGTGCTCGATCTCGAGGGGCCGCTGCTCTCCGTGCTCTCGCTGATCGGAAGGCTGCGCGCGGCCGCCAGTGCCGGCGTCGTCTTCGTCGGCATCCTGCCGCGCCAGGCCTCGGCGGAGGCGAGCCTGTATCTCGGCGCGGTGCTCGATGCGGTGGTGGACGGTGCGCGCCCGATCACGCTGCATGGCGCGATCAGCGAGGCGTTCGAGGTGGTCGCCGACTTCGGATGTGCGGGCTACGGGCCCGTCGCCATGGGCAGCGCCACCAGGCACTGAGCCGGCCCGAGGGGGAGGACGGTCAGGGGCAGGGGATCTCGATCTCGGTCAGGCCGGCGGCGAGCGCCCAGAGCAGCTCGTCGCGATGCAGGGCGACGCAGCCCTGGGTCGGCCGTTCATCGGCGCCGGCGAGATGCAGGAAGATCGCGGAGCCGAGACCGCGCTGCACCGGGGCGTCGTTGTAGCCCAGCACCCCGATCAGGTCGTACAGGCGGTCGTCTCGCCAAAGCCGCTCATGCCGTCCCGGATGCGGCAGCCGCACCGCGCGGTTGTAATCGGGATGTCCGACATCGTCGCACCAGCCATCGTCGGGCGCGATCGGCTCGCGCGCCAGTGCGGTCGCGGGGCTGGGCAGCCGATCGGCCCGGTAGAGCACCCGGCGCAGCGCCAGAACCCCGCACGGGGTGGCCGCGTCGCCCTCCTGCTTGTGAGCCGCGATCCCCGCTTCGCCGAACACGCAGCGCAGGTCGCGTCCGGCGAGCCGGAGCAGGCCGCCGCTGCGCGAGGTCGGCCGCAGCGAGGCCCGGCTCATGCGGCGACCGTCGAACTCTGGTTCGTCATGCTCGACCACCATACCCGGAGCTTCGCATCGCGGTATCATCACGAGGCTTGCGCGGACGACTCCATTCACGACAATGTGTGCAAGCCACGCTGACCCGCTGAAGGCGCGAATCGTAGTCACCGCGTTGTGAGGACGACCCTCCCTGCGACCTCAGCCTCGTAGCGGGCGGCTGCCCTGCGGCGACGGGTCCGGCGCGGGGCCGGGTGGAACGAGTGCGGCGATGCCGCTCGATGGAAGAGGTTTAGATGGCGGGTGAACGCCCCATTCTGATCGTCGACGACGACGATATCCTGCGCACCACGCTGGTCGAGCAGCTGCAGCTTGAAGCGGAATTCTCGGTCGAACAGGCGGCGTCGGTCCACGAAGCCGACCAGAAGATCAGCAGCAGCGGCGCGCGCTACGACGCCCTGATCCTCGATGTCACGCTGCCGGACGGGGATGGCCGGGACCTCTGCGCCGACCTGCGCCGACAGGGCAGGCGGATGCCGATCATCATGCTCACCGGTTCCGACGACGAGGCGGACGTCGTCCGTGGCCTCGACGCGGGTGCGAACGACTACGTCGCCAAGCCGTTCCGGATCGCCGAGCTGCTGGCCCGTCTGCGGGCGCAGATGCGCATCTTCGAGAACAGCGAGGACGCGGTATTCACCATCGGGCCCTACACCTTCCGGCCGTCGGCCAAGCTGCTGCAGGAGGCGGTGCGCAACCGGCGCATCCGGCTGACCGAGAAGGAGGCGGCGATCCTGAAGTTCCTGTATCGCGCCGGCACCCGCCCGGTGCCGCGTCAGGTGCTGCTGAACGAGGTCTGGGGCTACAACGCCGCAGTCACCACCCACACGCTGGAGACGCATATCTACCGGCTGCGGCAGAAGATCGAGCCGGATCCGGCGAATGCCTGCCTGCTGGTGACCGAGGGCGGCGGCTACCGTCTCGATCCGGAGGGCGGCCTGGCGGTCGTCTGAGCGGGTTCGGCTGGATCAGCCGGGATGCGCGTCGGCGACGGCCTGTCGCAGCTCGTCGAGCCCGACATCGCCTTCGATCACCTTGCCGCCGACCACGAAGCTCGGCGTGCCGGTGATGCCGAGCTGGCGCGCCAGCGCCACCGCCGCCTGCAGGCGCGCCTCCAGTGCCGGGTCGGCCATGTCCCGGTCCAGCCGTGTCAGGTTCAGCCCCTGCTGTGCGGCCAGGACGCGGATCTGATCCAGTCCCGGCTGCCCGGGGTCGCGCATCAGCGCGTGCTGCAGCTCCGCGTACCTGTCCTGCAGTCCGGCGGCGGCGATCGCTCGCGACTGCAGCAGGCTGGCAGGACCCAGGATCGGGATCAGCTTCTCCACCAGCCTGATCCGGTGATCGCCGGCGACCAGCGTGTCGAGGTCGGGCAGCGCCTTGCGGCAGTACGGGCAGCGCGGGTCGTAGAATGCGACCAGGGTGATGTCGCCACGCGGGTTGCCGGCGATGAAGTCTCCGGGCACGCCGGAAAGCGCCGCCTGGTTCCGCCGCACCGCCTGCCCGCTATCCGCGGCCTGGCTCTTCTCCGCCTGCGCGCGCAGCGACAGGATCGCGTCGCTGAGGATCGAGGGATCGGTCTTCAGCGCCTGACGCACGATCGCGACGATCTCCTCGCGCTGCGAGGCGGTGAAGCCGTCGGCGCGCGCCGATGACGGCATGCCGCCGAGCAGGCCGAGCGAGAGGGCCGCGCCCAGGGCGGCGTTTCGGATGCACAGCATGCGCCGGCTCTAGCACGGCACCGGCATGGCGCACAGGTTGCCGCTCAACCCGAAGCCGTCTAATGGCTGCGGCCGATGCGACAGCTGGTGGAGAGCGGATCCTTGCGCAGATCGATACGGTCGCTGCGGATGTTGGGCCCTTCGCTCCCTGCCGCCGCCGGCCTGTGGCTGCTGGCCGGCTGCTCCAGCGTGCAGCAGGTCAAGGCGCTGGTGACGGGTCCCTCCTCGCCCTACCTGACCGGCTATATCGGCGAGGTGGTGGCCGACGAGCCGCGTGCCGCGCTGGTCGGACGCGACGTGCTGGCGCGCGGCGGCAACGCGGCCGACGCGGCCGCGGCACTCGGGCTCAGCCTGTCGGTCACCCTGCCGTCGCGCGCCTCGCTCGGCGCCGGGGGCGCCTGCCTCGCCTTCGATGCCGCCGGTCGATCGCCGCCGGAGGCGATCCTGTTCACGCCGGTCGCCGGGGGCGGCGGTGCGCCGGCCGGGGACCGCGCCGCCGACCGGCCGGCCTCGGTGCCGATGCTGGCGCGCGGGCTGTTCCTGCTGCAGGCGCGCCACGGCAGCGTCGGCTTCGACGAGCTGATACGGCCGGCCGCCGAGCTGGCGCGCAACGGCATCACCGTGTCGCGGGCGCTCGCCGACGATCTGGCGCAGGTACGCGAGCCGCTGCTCGCCGATCCGCGGGCGCGCGACGTCTTCGGCGCCAGCGGCACGCTGCCGGTGTCGGGCGACAGGCTGCTGCAGCCGCAGCTCGCGGCCAGCCTCGAGCATCTGGCGCTGGTGGGGGTGGGAGACCTCTATACCGGCGCCCTGGCGAGCGACTTCACGGCCGGCGCCGCGGCTGCGGGCGGTGGCCTCGACGTGCAGGCACTTCGCGCCGCCCTGCCGACCGCGCGCCCGCCGCTGCTACTGGAGGACGGCTCGCTGCGGATCGGCTTCCTGCCGCCGCCCGCGGATGGCGGTCTGGCCACGGCCGCGGCGTATCGCGGCCTGCAGGACGGCAGCGGCGACGCGGTGCAGCGCTCCGACGCCGCGGCGGCGGCCTGGCGCGCCGCCCACCCGCGGCC
>CAXTAY010000045.1:0-29346 GCA_964242335.1 uncultured Acetobacteraceae bacterium
TGGTGCCGGCGATCAGCAGGTGCGGCATGCGGGCGAGGTCGGCATAGACCGGCGTGCCGGCGATGTCCTTGCCCAGCGCCAGGCACAGCCGCGAGGGGTTGTTGTGCCAGGCGTCGGCGTCGAGCAGCTCGGAGAAGAACACGGTTTCGCGCCGCGCATTCGGCACCTCGATGCCGATCACGTTGCGTCCCGGCACGGTGGCGATGCGCACCGCGGTGACCGAGAGCGAG
The DNA here is from genome assembly GCA_964242335.1 of uncultured Acetobacteraceae bacterium. Lineage (GTDB taxonomy): Bacteria > Pseudomonadota > Alphaproteobacteria > Acetobacterales > Acetobacteraceae > Lichenicoccus. The sequence goes on from CAXTAY010000045.1 coordinate 231, forward strand.
CGGGCGACGTCGTCGGCGAGCCCGATCACGCGTGCCGACCGTATCCCCGGCGCCGGCTCGAGCTCGTAGAGGGTGACCACCGGCCCCGCATGGATCTCGCCGATCGCGCCCTGCACGCCGTAATCCGACAGCACCGTCTCCAGCAGGCGCGCATTGGCCTGCTGGCTCTCCGGCGACGGACCGGTGCTGGCGCGCGGCGGCGCCGGCTGCAGCAGCGAGAGCGGCGGCGGCACCCAGCCGTCGGCAGAGACATCGTCGCGCGGCGGGGCGGCGCGCGATCCGGCGGAGGGACGCGTCGGCGCCTCGCCGCGCGCGCCGAGCAGCTTGCGTATCGACAGCAGGCCCCCGGCCTCCTTGGCCGCGGGCTGCGGACGCGGCGCCTCGCGGGTGATCAGGGCGCGGGCTGCGGCGACCTCGGGCGCCTTGCCGCCCGGTCTCGCGGTGCCGTCTCCGGCGCTGCCGGGTCCGGCAGCCGCCTGGCGCGCGGCCTCCTGGCGCGCCGCCTCCTGGGCCGACGATGCCGTCGCGGCGGCACGCCGTGCCACCTCGCGCGCGGCGGCGGACCGCAGCGGCAGCAGCGGCACGTCGTCCTGCTCCTCGGCGAAGCCGGGCGGCAGGATGTAGCCGCCGAGCGGCGCGCGCGACGGCGGCACCTCGTCGCGCGTGGCGCGCAGCCCCGGCTCGCGGCCGGCGCCCGACGCGCGACGCCCCTCGTCGGCCCGATTGCCCGACGTGCCGGCACCTGACATACCGGCGCCCGACATGCCGGTGCTGGACTGCCGCGCCTGCATCGCGAACGGCGACGGACCCGACGACGCCGGATCCGACGCGTGATCGCCGATCTCCGGCGCCGCGGCGTATCCGGCGGCACCGCGGCGATGCGGCTCCGCGCCGGCGCCGCGTCCGGTGAGCCAGCCCCAGGGGCCGCGGACGCGCAGCCCGGCCGGGCTCCGGGCGGCAGCGGCGTCGGACGCCGCCTGACGGGCTGCGGAGAGCCGGGCGGCATGGCGGGCACTCCACTGCATGCTCCCCCTGGCGCCGAAGCGGGCGCGACGTCCCGCCGCGCGCCATTCGCCGGCGGAGAGCGCCAGCGACAGCGGCGCCAGCACCAGCGCCAGTGCCGCGCAAAGCGTCCACACCACCGCGCCCCCGGCGCTGCCGATCATCTCCTGTCCGGCCTGCAGCGCCAGGTGCGACAGCCCCTGGCCGATGGCGCCGCCCAGACCGGCCGGGGCCGGCCAGGGCCGGTCATGCAGGTGCATCAGCAGCGGTATGCCGGCGAAGCTGGCCGCGGCGGCGGGCAGGGCGCAGAGCAGCGCGATCAGCCGAAGCGTCAGGCTGCCGAGGCCGCGATGCGAGCCGATCCGCCACGCCCATCCCAGCATCGCCAGCGGCGGCAGCAGGCCGGCGAGGCCGAAGCCCTGCAGCAGCAGGTCGGCGACCACCGCACCCGGCGGTCCGGCGAGGTTGCGGGTGGCGGCCACGCTGGCGGTGTTGAGCGAGGGATCGTGCGGATCGTAGGAGGACAGCGCCGCCAGCGTCGCCACCGCGGCCAGCGCCAGCCCGATCGCGCACAGCTCCGCCAGCCTGCGGCGCACGAGCTCCTGCAGGCGCGGCGAGGTCAGTCGTTCCGACAGGCGGCTGCTCAGGGCTGCGGGCATCAAGCGCTCCGGGGGTGTTGCGGCATCGTATCGCACCACCCGGCAGCAACAGAAGCCTGGATGCTTGGCCCAGGGGCGAAGGATCGAGCGGCGAAGGATCGGGCGGCGAAGGATCGGGCGGCGGAGGATCGGGGGGCTCGCCGCTCGCCGCATCGCCATGTTACTGCGCCAGGCCCCCTCCCGCGCGCGGCTCGCCGGATCGCGCACCCTCACCCGCACCCACCGAAGCGAGCCAGGACGATGACCGACATGGATCCCGACCTGCACGGCTCGTCCGGGCCGCTCTATCCGGTCCGCGACCTGGAGCTCGCGACCCACCTCTCGCGCTGGCATGCCGCCACCGACCACCATCTCAGCGCCTCCGAATGCGAGACGGTGGCGCTCGTCGACCTGCTCGCCCTCGCCGACGCCGAGGACGCGGCGCGCTGGGCCGGCATCACCCTGGGCTACACCCATCCGCTCGGGGCCGACTGGCTGCGCCGGGCGGTGGCAGGGCAGTACGGGTCGATCGGCGAGCACGAGCTGGTCTGCTTCGCCGGCGCCCAGGAGGCGCTGTATGCGGTGCTGCACGCCCTGCTGTCGCCGGGCGACCACGCGGTCATCGTGCTGCCCGGCTACCAGTCGGTGGAGACGCTGACGCTCGGGCTGTGCCCCGTCTCCGGCGTCGCACTCGATGCCGACCGCGGCTGGTCGCTCGACCTGGACGCCGTCGCCGCGGCGCTGCGGCCCAACACGCGGCTGCTGGCGATCAGCTTTCCCAACAACCCGACCGGCAGCCAGCTCGAGCCGGATCGCTTCGCCGCCCTGGTGGCGCTTTGCCGGCGGCGCGGCATCTGGCTGCTCAGCGACGAGGTCTACCGCTTCACCGAGCGCGACCCCGCGCGCCGGCTGCCGACGGCGGCCGACGCCTACGAGCGCGGCGTCTCGATCGGCGCGCTGTCCAAGGCGTACGGGCTTCCCGGCCTGCGCATCGGCTGGATCGCCTGCCGCGATCCCGCGCTGATCGGCCGGCTGACGACGATGCGGCAATATCTGTCGACCTGCGGCGCCGGGCCGAGCGAGGTGCTGGCCTGCATCGCGCTCAAGGCATCCTCGAGCCTGCTCGGCCGCAACCTCGCCGTCGCCGGCGCCAACCTGCTTCGGCTCGAGGCGTTCCTGCGCTGCCACCAGGAGCTGTTCGACTGCGTCCCGCCGCAGGGCGGCGTGGTGTGCTACCCGCGCTACAAGGGTGCCGAGGGGGTCGGGCGGTTCGTCGAGCGCATGGCCCGCACCGCCAGCGTGCTGCTGCTGCCGTCGCGGGTGTTCCGCTCGGATCTGCTGGAGCTGCCGCACGACCGCTTCCGCATCGGCTTCGGCGGGCTCGGGTTCGAGGCGGGCCTGCGGGCGCTGGAGCACGCCCTGGTCGTCCCGGGCTGCTGAAAAGGGGGCAAGCGCTCTGCCCCTGACCCGCCGGGGCCGCAGGCCCCAGACCCCGATCTCTGCGACTCGCCTCGATGGGGTCCAGGGGCCACGGCTGCTAGCGGTGGCTGATCCGGAACAGCCGTGGCGAGGTGCCGAAGCGCCGGGCGAAGGCCGCGACGAAATGGCGCGCGTGGACGTAGCCGACCGCGCTCGCGATCTCCTCGGGGTGCAGCGCCGTGGTCTCGAGCAGCATCCTGGCGCGCTGCATCCGCGTCTCGGCGAGGAACTGGCCCGGGCTGCGGCCGAGGCTCTGCCGGAAGGCACGGAAGAAGTGCGCCCGGCTCAGGCCGGTCAGCTCGGCCAGCGCGCCGAGCGCCATGTCGTCGCCCATGTGTCCGTTCATGTAGTCGATCACCCGCCGCAGCTGCCAGCCGGCTAGGCCGCCGCGCCGTCCCGTGCCCGGTGCCGCGCCGATGGCGTCCAGACCCGTCGCGTCGGCACCCGTCGCACGCGGCCCGGCGGTGGAATGCCGCTCCAGCAGCGAGACCGCGAACACGGTCAGCAGCGCGTCCATCTGCAGCCGGCCGAAGCTCTGGCGCTCGGTCAGGGCGAGGATCGCCCGGAACACCTGCTCGAGCAGCGGATCCTCGGCGCCGATCGTCTCGTGCAGCCGGTGGGTCGCCGGCTCGCGATCGAATTCCTCGACGATGATCTGCTCCGCGGTGCCGACGCTGAGGCTCAGGTGGGCGAAGTCGATCGGTCCCTCGGTGTGCCAGCGATTGGCCTGGTAGGCCGGCATCAGCGTCATCGAGCCGAGCGTCACGTCCTGCACCCAGCGGCGCGCGCCCTGCGTCCGGTGCACCCGCTTCGCACCTCCCAGATGCAGCGCCACGACGTGGGCATCCAGCGGCGGCTGATCGAACTGGCCCGGCACGGCGACGAAGTGCCGGACCGGCACGTCGGGGGGCGTCCCGCCCGAGGCGCCGCCGGGCAGCATCTGGTACCAGATCGCCGGCGAACAGACGGATTGCCGAAACCCCATCTTCATCTCAGCCGGGCCCTCCTCGCGATGCCGGATCCTGCCGCAGCCGGTCGCGGCACGGGATGGCGCGGCACGATCAGGCCGCGGACGATACCGTGTTCGCCGCGACCGCCCGGATCGATGCAGCACCGTCGGCGCCAACCGTGCGGCCCGCGGATCGCGGCACGCCAGCGGCATCATGAGCCTGCAGCGCACGCAATGACGGCCACGTCGCCGGATCCCTGCGATATCGTGCGCGGACACGACGATCGCGTCCAGCAGCCGGAGACACCACCTGCCTCGAGCCCATCCCCGAGCCGTCCTCCCGGTTCGACCTGTCCAGGCGACATCGCGGTTCCCGGACGCTGCATCCTGCGGCAGCATCACCCGTCCGGAGACGCCGAGCGATGACCGCCGCCCATCGGAACACGAGCGTCGCCTCGCTGGCGGTGCTGCTGCTCGGGGTCTGCCTACTGGTGTTCGGCACCAACCTGCAGGGCGTGCTGCTGCCGATCGTCGGCCACGAGCGCGGCTCGGGGATGACGGCGATAGGCCTGTTCTCCGCCGGCTGGTCGGCCGGCTTCGTGCTCGCCTGCCTCTGCGTCGGCCAGCTGCTGAGCCGGCTCGGCCACGTCGGCGGCTTCGCGGTGCTGGCGACGGTGTCCGCGGCCTGCGCGCTGCTGCTGGCGGCGCTGCCGGGCGACGCCGCCTGGATCGCGCTCAGGGTGGTCATCGGCTTCTGCTACGGCGGCCTGTCGGCGATCGTGGAGGGCTGGCTGGTGGAGCAGGCCGGCAGCGGCGTCGCCTTCGCCAGCTACATGATCGTCACCCTGCTCGCCTCGCTGGTCGGCACGCTGAGCCTGAACCTGGTGCCGCTCGGGCGCATCCCGTTCGTGCTGACCGCAGCCGCGATCCTGCTGTCCGTGCTGCCGATCGCGCTCGGCCGGGTGCCGCGTCCGCCGCTGCCGCCGCCGTTCCGGCCGCGCCTGGGCCGGCTGCTGCGCGCCGCCCCGGTCGGCGCGGTCGGCTGCCTGGTGGTCGGCCTGATCACCGGCGCGCTCGGCGGGCTCGGACCGGTGTTCGGCATGATGTCCGGCCTGGACATGCGCGACGACACGCTGATGCTGGCGGCGAACTCGGTCGGCGGCGCGCTCGCCTACGCCCCCGTCGGCATGCTGGCGGCCCGGTTCGACCGGCGCCGGCTGCTGGAGCTCCTGGCCCTGGCCGGGCTGGCGTTGTGCGTGCCGCTGATCCTGCTGCCCGACCTGCCGCCGCCGGTGGTGATCGTCATGCTGGGCGCCTTCGGCTTCGCACAGTATCCGATCTACGGCCTGTGCGTCGGCATCGCCGCGGCGGGGCTGCCGGACCAGCCGGGCTCGCAGACCATGAGCGAGCTGCTGCTGGTGTTCGGGCTCGGGGCCATCGCCGGCCCGCTGATCGCCGGTCAGCTGATGCGCGGCGGCCCGCACCACCTGTTCTCGTTCATCGCGATGGCGCTGGCGGCGCTGCTCGCGGTCATCCTCGTCGACCGGGTGCGGGCCGGCGGCGCGTCGGACGTCGGCACCTCGGCGTGAGACGGGCGATCGCGAGGAACGGCCGATGCTGAGACGCGACGCGTTGCGCCTGGGCCGTACCGCCTCGGTCGCCGCACTGGTCTCGGCCCCGCTGCCGGGTGTTTCCGCGATCCGGGCGCGGGCGCATTTCGTGAACGCGCCGGACGTCGTCGTGTTCTGCGATCCGGCCCTGCGCGAGCCGGTGCGGCGTGCCGGGGCGCTGTTCCGCGACCGCACCGACGTGCCGGTCCGCGTGATCTCCGCGTCGGGTCCGCTGATGGCCGCACAGCTGGCCCGCGGCGAGCGCGACGACATCCTCATCAGCCTGCTGCCGATCGTCAGGCGGCTCGCGGCCTCCGGTCTCGTCATGCCGGCGCCGTTCGTGGGGGGATGGCGCAACCGGGTGCTCATCGCCCGCAAGGGCGACGGCACGCGGTTCGCGCCGGACGCCCTGCCGACCCTGCTCGGCGGCCGCAAGCTCGGCGCGCCCGATCCGGGCCCCGACGCGGTCGTGGATACCGCGGCACTGGTCGACAGGCTCGGCCTGGGCCGGGCGCTCGCCGGACGCATCGCCGGCGAGGTGGATACCGGCGGCGTCGCCTGGTCGCTGGCGCACGACCGGGTCGGGCTCGGCCTGATGCTGGCGACCGACGCGGGGCAGGGCTTCTCCACCGCAATCGCGATACCCGACGACGCCTACCCGGCGGTGCGCTACGCGGCCGCCTTCGGCAAGCACGTGCTGAGCCGCCACGCCGACGCGTTCATGCACTTCCTGGCGAGCGGGCCGGCGCGCGCCAGCCTGACCGGCAGCGGACTGGAGATCGAGGCATGACCCCGCCCGGCATCGAGGAGCAGCGCCATCCGCTGGTGCGGCGGCTGTCGCACTGGCTGTTCGCCATCGCCATCCTGATCATGATCGGCAGCGGCTGGCGCATCTACAACGACGTGCCGATCCTGCCGTTCCGCTTCCCGCTCTGGGCGACCCTGGGCGGCGATCCGCAATATTCCTACGATCAGCACGGCGAGTCCGGCACCGCCAACGCCGTCCTCTGGCACCTCGCCGGCATGTGGCTGCTGAGCGGCAGCGTGGCCGTGTACGCCTTGCACGGCATCCTCAGCGGCCACTTCCGCCGCGACTTCCTCCCCGTGGGACCGGCCTCGTTCTTTCGCGACTTCATCGCCGCCGCGCGCTTCAGGCTCGACCACCGGCTCGGCAGCTACAACGCGGTGCAGAAGGTGTTCTACTGGGGAGCGCTGTTCAGCATCGCCATGATGGTGCTGTCCGGGCTCGCGCTCTGGAAGCCGGTGCAGCTCGGCTGGCTGAGCTGGCTGATGGGCGGCTTCGCCTTCGCGCGCATCGTGCATTTCTTCTTCATGTCCGCGATCGTCGCCTTCCTGGCGGTGCATGTAACCCTGGTCGCGGTGGTGCCGAAGACCCTGGTGGCGATGACGCTGGGGCGCGCCACGGCGCGTCCGCACGCGGCCCCGGTGGTGCAGCAGCAGACGGGCGAGCAGCCGGGAGGGTGACGATGGCCGACCAGCGACCCGGACCGGACGATGCGCGCGTCGAGGGCGCGCTGCGCGACGCGATCGGCAGGCGCAGCCTGTTCGGACGCAGCCTCAGCCTCGGCGCCCTGACCCTGCTCACCGGCTGCGACATCAGCGACGCCGACATCGTCCAGCGCAGCCTGAAGTCGGTCTCGCTCTGGAACGACCGCGTGCAGGCCGCCCTGTTCGGCCATGGCAGCCTCGCGCGCATCTTCCCGCGCAGCGCGCTGGCGCCGGCGGACCGCTTCAACGCCTTCTACGGCAGCGCCGACGTGCCGAAGCTCGACGCCGACAGCTACCGGCTGTCGCTGGCGGGCGCGATCGCCGACAAGCGGCCCTGGCGCGTGTCGGACCTCGAGGCGCTGCCGCGGACCGACCAGATCACCCGGCACATCTGCATCGAGGGATGGAGCTATATCGGGCAGTGGGGCGGCCCGACGCTGGGCAGCCTGCTGCACCGCGTCGGCGCCGACCTCACCGCCGCCTATGTCGGCTACGAATGCGCCGACGGTTTCTACGGCGGCATGGACATGGCGACCGCGCTGCACCCGCAGACCCTGATCGCGCTGCGGCGTCGCGGCCGGACGCTCGAGCCGGAATACGGCTACCCGTTCAAGATCCGCATCCCGACCAAGCTCGGTTTCAAGAATCCGAAATTCGTGACTACGCTGTTCGTCACCGATCGCCGGCCGGGCGGGTTCTGGGAGGACAGGGGCTATAACTGGTTCAGTGGATCCTGAGCACGGCGCCGCGCGCGGCGGCACCTGCGCGATCGCGGTGATGGCCAAGGCGCCGCGACCCGGCTTCTGCAAGACCCGCCTGGTGCCGCCGCTCTCGCCGGATGCGGCGGCCGCACTCGGCGCCGCCTTCCTGCGCGACACCACCGAGAACATACGCGCGGCCTCCCGCGAGGCCGCGGTGCAGGGCTTCGCCGCCTACGCTCCGGCCGGGCTGGAGGCGCTGTTCGAGGGGCATCTCGCATCGCACACCCCGCTGCTGCTGGCGGACGGCAGCGGCGAGATGCCGCCGCGGGTGCAGGGCTTCGGACGCTGCCTGCTGCACGCGATCCGCTCCCTGCTCGAAGGCGGCTTCGGCGCCGCCTGCCTGCTCAACGCCGATGGTCCCACCCTGCCGACCTCGATCCTGGTGCACGCGGCACGCGTGCTGGCCGAGCCCGGCGACCGCGCGGTGCTCGGTCCCGCCGACGATGGCGGCTACTACCTGATCGGCCTGAAGGCGGCGCATGCCGAGCTGTTCGAGGACATCGCCTGGAGTACCGACGCGGTGGCCGCGCAGACCCGCGCCCGCGCGAGCGCGATCGGCCTGCCGCTGGTCGAGCTGCCGCCCTGGTACGACGTCGATGACGGCACGGCGCTGACCCGCCTGCGGCACTCCTTCCGCCAGCCCGCGGAGGGTGCGGCAGGCAGCCCCTATGCGGCGCCCGCGACCCGGGCCTGCCTCGACCGTCTCAGCCTGTGATACAACCCGCGCCGCAACGTATGCGCGGGGATGCCTGCCTTGAAGCCGAGCTCGCCAGCCTTGAGGCCCAGTCTGATCGAGAAGGCCGCGCTGCCGGCCGCGGGGGCCGCGATCCTCGGATTGACGCTGCTCGGCCTGTCGCTGCACCTGCCGGGAGCCGAGAATGTCGGCTCGGTGTCGCGCACCAACCTGTTCGTCGCGGTGGCCGCCTGCGCCGGCGTCGTCTATCTGGGCGCCTGCGCGCTGGTGCTCCGCCTGCGCACGCCCTCGCGCGGCCTGCTCTGGCTGGTGCTCGGGGTGGCGCTGGCGGTGCGCCTGCCGGTGCTGCTGGCGCCCCCGTTCCTGTCCAGCGACCTCTACCGCTACGTCTGGGACGGCCGTGTGCAGGCCGCCGGGATCAACCCGTACCGCTACGTCCCGGCCGATCCGGCGCTCGCCGGCCTGCGCGACCGGACGATCTATCCGCACATCAACCGGCGCGACTACGCGCCCACCATCTACCCGCCGATGGCGCAGGCGATCTTCCGCGCCGTCGCGGCGGTCGGCCAGTCGGCACTCGCCGTCAAGCTCGCGATGGTCGGCTTCGAATGCCTCGCCGTCGCCTGCCTGCTCGGCCTGCTGCGCATCGCCGGGCTGCCGGGCGCGCGCGTGCTGATCTATGCCTGGAACCCGCTGGCGGTCTGGGCCTTCGCCGGCAACGGTCACGTCGATGCCGCGGCACTCGGGCTGATCGCGCTGGCCCTGCTGTGCCGGGCACGCCGGCACGACGGTCTCGCCGGAGCGGTGCTCGGGGCGGCGATCCTGGTCAAGTTCCTGCCGCTGGCGATCGCCCCGAGCCTGTGGCGGCCGGATGCGGTGCCGGTCCGGGTGCGCTGGCGGGCGCCGCTGGCGTGCCTCGCGGTCATCGCCGGGCTCTACGCCTGCTATGACGGGATCTGCTACCCCGGGGTGGGCATGCGCGTGCTCGGCTTCCTCTCGGCCTACGGCAGCGAGGAGGGGATCGGCAGCGGCGACGGCGTCTGGCTGCTGGCCGGGCTCGGCGAGTTCGTCACGCCGCCGCCGATGGCGGTCCCGCTCTACCTGCTGCTGGGCGGGCTCGTGCTCGGCGCGATGGCGCTCGCGATGGTGCTGCGCAACCGCCGGACGCTGCCCGACGCCGAGGACGCGGTGCGTCTCTGCACCCAGGCCGGATGGCTCGCGGGCGCCTTCATGATCCTGCTCAGTCCGCACTATTCCTGGTACTTCCCGTTCCTGGCGGTGTTCGCCACCGTGGCGCCGGTGCGTGCGGTGCTCTGGCTCTCGGTCGCACCGCTGCTGCTCGACCTGCGGCCGTTCCACGACCATTTCCTCTGGCGCGCGTTGGTGTTCGGCCCCGCCCTCCTGCTCGCGGCGGCAGACCTGCGCCGCCACGCGGCGGACCGGCCTTCGCCCCTGCGGACCGCCGGGCTCTCCACGATCGCGAGGAACAGCTGATGCAGACCGTCATCCAGCCCGAGTCGAGCCGGCACGGCGACCCGAGGCGCTACTTCGAGGCCGTGGGGGCGAGGCGGGCGACGCAGGCCACGTCGCCGCCGGTCTGCCTCTACCTGGAGGTGACAAACCGCTGCAACCTGCTGTGCGAGACCTGTCCGCGCACCTTCGAGGCGCTGGAGCCGCCCGCCGACATGAGCTGGGAGCTGTTCACCCGCATCGTCGATCAGCTGCCCGACGTCTCGCGCGCGGTGCTGCACGGGGTCGGCGAGCCGATGCTGGTGCCGGCCCTGCCGCGCATGATCCGCTACCTCAAGGATCGCGGCGTGCACGTGCTGTTCAACACCAACGGCACCCTGCTCAACCCGCGCAAGTTTCCCGAGCTGGTGGCGACCGGCCTCGACGAGCTGCGCGTCTCGCTCGATGCCGCCGACGCCGCGACCTACAAGCTCGTGCGCGGCAAGGACTTCTTCCACCGCATCGTGCGCGACGTGCGCCTGTTCACCCGCTACCAGGCCGAGACCGGGGCGCGCACGCCGGTGGTCTCGCTCTGGCTGACCGGGCTCAAGGAGACGGTGCAGCAGCTTCCGGAGTTCGTCCGCCTCGCCGCCGACATGGGCGTGCGCGAGGTGCATCTGCAGCGCCTGGTGTTCGACGAGGCCGGGTTCGGCATGGCGCGCGCCGACAGCTCGCTGTTCGAGCGGACCCAGGCGGAGGAGCAGGCGGTGATCGAGGCGGCGGAAGCCCTCGGCCGCGAGCTCGGCGTGAGCATCGACGCCTCCGGCGCCACCGAGCCGGGGCTGAGCCTGAAGAAGGCGGGAGACGAGCCCGAGCAGCCCTGGTCGACCTGCCGCCGCCCCTGGTCGCTGATGTACTTCACCGCGCACGGTCGCGCGCTGCCCTGCTGCATCGCCCCGTTCTCGGCCCGCGGCTACGACAGCTACACGCTCGGCGACGCCACCCAGCAGACCCTGCGCGAGATCTGGAACGGCCCCGCCTACCAGGATTTCCGGCAGAAACTGCTCGGCGACGCGCCGCCGAAGCCCTGCCAGAATTGCGGCCTGCGCTGGAGCCTGTAGCGATGCTCCGGCCGACCGCTGGGCCGCTTCCTGGGCCGATTCCTGGCGCGAGCCCCAGGATCGTCGCCGTCATCCCGGCCTGGAACGAGGCCGGCGCGATCGGTGCGACCGTGTCTCGCCTGCCGCGCGACCTGATCGCCGCCGTGGTCGTGGTCGATGGCGGCAGCACCGACGGCACAATCGACGAGGCGCGGCGCGCCGGTGCCGAGGTGCTGTCCGAGCCGCGTCGCGGCTACGGGCGCGCCTGCCTGAGCGGCACCGAACGAGCCGCCGCGCTAGGCGCGCAGATCGTGCTGTTCCTGGACGGCGACGGCAGCGATTTCGGCGAGCTGGCGGGACGCATCGTCGGGCCGATCCTGAACGGACGCGCCGACTTCGTCATCGCCGTGCGCGACCGCGAGGGACGCGAGCCGGGCAGCATGGGGCTGCACCAGGTGCTGGCCGGACGCGCCGTGGGTGCCGCGGTCGGGCTGCTGACCGGCACCCGCTACCGCGACATGTGCGCCTATCGCGCGATCCGGCTGGACGTGCTGCGTCACCTCGGGATGCGGGAGATGACCTATGGCTGGAATCTCGAGATGCAGATGCGCGTCGGTGCCGCGGGCCTGCGCGTGCTCGAGGTGCCGCTGCCGTATCGTCGCCGGCTCGCCGGCCGGTCCAAGGTCGCCGGCAACCTGTCGGGCACGGTCAAGGCGAGCGCGAGGATCCTGCGCACGCTGGCGACCGTGGCGGTGCGGACCAGGGGGCTCGGCCCGGCGAGCTAGGTGCGCCGCTTCACCGGGACCTGCTGCAGGGTGAGCTGGACCGTCGTGCCGCTCTGCCAGGCGTTGGCACCGGGGACCACCGCCGGCCGCGGGATGTCGGTGCGATCCGTCCTGAGCGCCTGCGTGGACACGCCGAAGCGTCTGTCGCGGTCGGCGAGCTTCTGCGGGTCGAGCTGGTGGTCCTCGACGAAGCCCATCATCAGCTGCGGGATGCCGGTTGGGAAATCCGCATACCGATCGACCTGCCAAGTATGCCAGGTCTTGCCGTAGGTCGTGACCAGGGTCTGCATGAAGGCGTGGCCGGCGGCCTCAGGCACGCCTGGAGCGATCAGCTCGCCGGACATGACCTCGTAATCGTGGCTGTGCCAGAGGCGCTTCTCCTCGTCCGGCAGGGTTCGGAAGATGCGCTCGCTGACGATGTATTCGATCCCGATCAGCTTCGCGTCGAGCCGGTCGGAGTCGTAGATGACGCACTGGTGGAAATCCTCGGACAGGTGGGTGCAGAAATGGTTCGCCTCCACCTGCCGTCCCATGTCGTCGGCGTAGAAATGAAAGCCGTTCAGGAACGCGCTCATCGCATCGATCGGAGGCTTGGACTGCAGCGCGTCGGCCGCACTGTCGAGGACGTGGCTGCGACCGGAGAGCGGCGCGCCCGGCACCGGGACCTCCGTCTTCTGCGCGAGGGCCGGCCGGCCGAACATCGCGGCGAGCGGGGCGAAGATCGCGGTCGCGACCAGCGAGCGGCCGAAGCAGCGTCGGCAGGTGAGATCGTGCATCAGCGACATGTCGGCGTCCTTGGCCATGGGGAGGGTGCCGACCGCGGCTCCGCGCGCGGTCAGCCTGACAGGGCGACAGTGGCGCGCTGGTAGGTGCGGCCGTCGATCAGGGTCACCAGGAAGGCGGCGACGTCGGCGCGGCTGATCTGCTGGCGACGGATCCTGCCGGTCGTGTCGGCCAGCCAGTCGCCGGTCGCCTTGCCGTCGGTCAGGCCGACCGGTTGGACGAGAGTCCAGTCGAGCCCGGACGCCTTGACGAGGATCTCCTGCTTTTCCTTGTCCGCCATGTGTTCGCGCAGGATCGTCCGGTAGAACAGCCGGAAGGCGAACGGCAGCGCCCGCCGGTTGCCGATCCCGAACGCGCTCACGACCAGGAGGCGACCGACGCTCGCGCGCTGCATGGCGGTGACGATGTTGCGGGTCCCTACCTCGCACACGTCGCGCGTCGTGCTGCGGCGGGCGCCGAGCGCCATGGCGAACGGGTTCTGCGAGTTGCCGAGGCTGACGATGACCGCGTCGTGGCCCGCGATCGCCGCGGCGACATCGGCCGCCCGCATGACGTCGCCGCGAACCGCCTCGAGGCCCGCGAGGTCGGACAGCCTCGACGGCTCCCGGGCGAAGCCGGTGACTTGGTGTCCCGCCGCCACCAGCGCGCGCGCGGTCGATCGACCGGTGCCGCCGGTCGCGCCGAAGACGATGACCTTCATGGCCGTCCGTTCCCTCTGCCGCCAGGGCCGCGCCGCGAAGGCGGAAGCGATCGCGTCTCGTTCGGCCGCATCCGATGGCTGAACACGCGGCCGCGCGGGATGGTCCTGCTTTCTCTCCTCCTACGCGACGCGGGTCCGCCAGCCCAGCGGGAAGTGCCGGCGGCGACGCACCTCGCCTGGCGCGGTTGACAAGATCCGCAGGACCGGAGCCTCCTGACCCGAATTCCCTAAGGTCGAAATGCCGTGAAACGTCGATCCGTCCTGTGCTTCTGCGGCAGGGCCGCGCTGGTCATGCCAACCCTCGCCGCCGGCTCCGCCTCAATGCCTGCCCTTGCAGCTGTGGGGGATCTCTCGGCGGCGGATCGGGCTTTCGTGGCCAAGGTCTCCCAGGGCGGGATGTACGAGGTGGAAGCCAGCAAGGTCGCGTCGCAGGTCGCCGGCCGGCAGGATATCGTCGATATCGGCTTCACCGAGGTCCACGATCATCAGCTCGTCGGCGCCAAGCTGAGATCCATCGCCGCATCGGTCGGCATCGAACTCGAACCCGCGTTGAACGCCGCCTTCCAGAAGCGTCTCGACCGCCTGCGCGGGCTGTCGGGCAAGGCCTTCGACAACGCCTACATCAAGGAGATGAACGCGATCCATGCGGCGGATGGAGCCGCCTTCGCGGAGGAGGCGAGATCCGGACATCATCCCGCGTTGCGCGCCTTCGCCGCGGAGACGGTCCTGATCGTCAAGCGCCACCTCGGCTCGCTGCACGCGCTTCCGCTGGAGGCCGTCTGACGTTCCGGCGCCGATGCGCTGCCGTCGCGCCCGCCGCCAGAGCAAGGGGCGTCGCCCCTCCCCCGACCCCAACGAAGGCAAGCCCTCGGAAAACCCTTTCTAGGAATCGGGGTTTGGGGCCTGTGGCCCCAGCGGGTCAAGGGCAGAGCCCTTGGCTTCCTTCAGCCGCCTGCGGGCTCCACCCCGAGACGATCAGGCGCTAGCGCACCGCGGCCTTGCGACGCGTCTGCCGGACCATCTCGACCTTGTCTGGCTCCGCCGGCTGCACGGCCACGTCGGCGAAGGCCGGAATCCCGATCCCCGGCTCGGCGTCGGCGGTCGCCGTGACGATACCCTTCAGCCGGGACTGCACCTGCTCGACCCGGTCCGCGTCGGGATCGGTCTTCACCACCGAGACGATCTGGCCGTCCTGCACCGTCACGTCGATGCCGGTCACCACGCTGTACGCCACGCCGTCCACCAGGTTGACCAGCGCGCAGGCGAAGTTCCCGTCGCGCCAGCCGGACTCGACCTCGATCCGGGCACTGAAGCCACCGCACAGCGGCGCATCGGAGAAGTAGGTGGCGAGATCGCCGCGCACCTCGCGCGAGGTCGGCACGAACACCCGTATGCCGCGCCTCGCATCGACCAGGCCGACGTAGAGCCGTCCCGACAATCCCGAACCGGGCAGGAACGCCCATCCCTTGATCTGGAACACCCGGCTGGGCAGATCGATCTCCGTCGCCGCGCCGGCCTCCGCCTCGCAGACCTGATCGACATGATGCCGAAGCGATTGTCCGGACCGCCAAGTGGCATCCTTGATCGGAAGTCGCGAGATCGAGATGTGGCGATCCTCGCCGGTCTGCTGCGCCACCCGGTAGAAGGCGCGCGTGACCGCCTCGTTGGACGGCGAGGCGAGCGTGGCGCCGGTCACCGCACCGGCCTCGATCTCGACTTCCAGCGCGGTCAGGCAGAACGCCGCGCGATCGCCGAAGCTGTTGATGATGGCGACCTTGTAGCGCCCCTCGCACCATTTGCCGCGCAGCGCGATCTGTCCGGTGAAGCCGGAGCGTCGCGGCGCCGCCGGAAAGCTCGACATGATGTCGTCGCGCACGTCGCGGGTGGCGGCGAAGAAGATCACCGGTCCCGCATCGTCGCCGATTAGAGCCAGGGAGATTTGGCCGCCGACCCGTATGTTCGGCACGAAGGTCCAGCCGGTGATGCGCAGGTCCGGCACCGGCCTGAGACCCTCCTTGTCCAGCATCTCGGGCGTGAGGCCGCAGACGGAATCGATGTAGACCTCGGAGCCCTGGACGTGGCTCCAGTCCTGGATCGTCGCCGGCAGCTCCAGCCGGATCGTCGAGCGGCGGCTCGGATCGAAGATGTGCCGCGGCGGCGCCAGGTCCTTCCAGCTCGGATGTGGCAGCAGGTGCACCTGGCCGGCATCCAGACCGAGTCCGACATCGCCCAGCGGACGCGCCGGCGCCACCGAGCGGTAGATCTCCAGCAACGCGGAGGCGTAGCCGCGGGTGTCGGTCCACAGGTGCGGCCCGATGCTGGCGCGCATCGCCCGACGCGTGGCCGGGCTCGCGCGCAGCAGCTCCAGGTAGTCGAGCACCGCGCTGGTCTCGCCGATCCTGACCTTGAAGCCGTTGACGCCGTGCTCGACCCGGTCGCTGAAGGCGCCGATGTCGCTGACGATCGGGATCAGGCCGGCCTGCCAGATCTCGGACATCGAGATGCAGTAGGTCTCCGGCCAGATCGACAGGTGCAGCGCCACGTCGGCGTGCGCGATCGAGGTGAGGTCGCCCGGCATGTAGCGGCCGTGATAGGTCACGTTCGGCTTGTTCCAGCGACCGAACACCTCCGCATATTGCGGCTCGGCGTTGCCGAGCAGGTGGAAGCGGAACAGCAGCGGGTTCGCTTCCTCGATCAGGCTCATGATCGCGTCCGCGCCCTTGGAGCGCAGGAAGTTGCCGACCACGGCGATCACCAGCGGCGCGTCCCGCGCCTCGGCGCGCGTCGGCAGCGCCTCGATCACGGTGCTGCCGGGCATCGGGATGCCGAGCACGGCGCGGCGGCGCCGGCCCAGCTCGGGATAGATCTTCATGGTCAGCGCCTCGGAATATTCGGTGCCGAACAGGAACATGTCGATCGAGCGGATCACCTCGACCATGAAGGTGCGGCGCGTCTGCTGCGCGCCGGCCGGCACCGCCTCGGCGATGCGCAGGCAGATGTCGCAGGCGCTGATCGACTTGTTGCCGATGTCGCAGAACACCTGCTCGTGGTTGAGCAGGTTGTAGCGCGAGCAGACCAGGAAGAAATCGTGCGCCGAGAACACCGTGCCGACGCCTGCGGCCTTGGCGATGATCGGCAGCGAGGCGGCGTGATGGCCGAGATGCTGGAAATGCACCAGGTCGATGCCGTACTGGCCGATCACGTTGGAGAACGCCACCTCCTCCGGCGCATCGGTCAGGCTGTCGAGCCAGCCGATCTCGTGCATGTCGAACCGCTCCAGCACGACGCCCTGGTCATCCATCAGGTGGCACTGGCCGTCACGGCGCAGCCAGAAGAACATGTCGACCTCGCGCTCGAACATCGCCGACAGGGTCTGCTGGTAGACCTCGACACCGCCCCACTCGTTGCGGTGGATCGTCGAGTGGGTGCACATCAGGACGCGTAGCTTGCGGCTCGACGAAAGCAATTCGTGCGCCGCGGCACGCACGGTGAAATCCGCCCGCGTGACGTCGCGCATGCGCTCCAGGCGGTGGGTGTAGAGCTGTGCTGCCGCCACCTGGCACTGCGTCTGCAGCGCCTGCTCCGCCCGCAGCGTCGGGTCCTGCAGCAGGCGACGCACGGCGCCGACCAGGCCGGTACCGTCGCGAACCAGCGCGACGCCGCCCACGACATCGAAGTGTGCCGCATCCATCGCATCGCCGGCTTCCACCACCTGGGCGGTGCCGCTGAGCCCGAGCTCGTACAGCCTCGGCCCGGGCGCCGTCGCCTGGCCGACATCGCCGTGGCTGGCGTAGTCGCGGAACATGGTCAGCGTGACCCGGCTCGCGTTGGCGAAGTCGATGAAGGATTCGTGGCTGACCGGCCACTGGATCGCCAGTCGCGCCAGGTCCGACGGCAGCGGCGGCAGGTACTCGTTGGTCGGGCAGACCAGCTTCAGCCTCGCATCGGGGAAGGCGTTGATGATCCGGCGCAGGCTCTGGATCCGATTCGGCCACATGGTGCCGGCGAAGAAGATGTCGTAGTCGAGCTCGGCGTCGTCCTTGACCGGACGGAAGTGGAACTTCTCGCTCGCCGCCAGCGGCAGGTAGTGGCCGCGGCCGCCATAGGACGCGACGCAGGCGGGATCGTTGGTGAAGACGAAGTCGAACAGCTCCGCGTGCTGCAGGTTGTAGTCCAGCATGAACGGGTCTTCGAACAGCCACAGCACGACGGTGCGGAACGAGCGCCGCACCCGGCGCAGCAGCCCCTCGTGCAGCCGCTGGCCGTCGATGCAGATCAGCACGTCGTGCAGGCCGGCCGCCGCCAGCGGCACCAAGGAGCGGTTGTCCGCCAGCACCACGTTCTGCGCACCGAACAGCGCCTTCGCCGCATCGAGGATGGCGAGGGTGAGGTAGGAGTTCGGGTTGTGCGTGAAGTTGGTGTTGTAGATGACGGTCATGCCAGCCCCCTCGCCTTGAGCGTGTCGACCACATGCCGGGCACGGTGGGCGTACGTGTGTTCCGACAGCGCCCGCTTCTGCGCCAGCTCGGCGGTCCTCAGGCCACGCTCCTCGTCGCCGAGATAATACTCAAGGAGCGTATCGAACTCCGCCTGATTGGAGAAGGTGGGGATCTCGTCGCGGGCGAAGTAGCGGCGCAGCTCGAAGGTGTCCTCGTGGAAGAACTGCACCGTCCCCGCCAGCGCCGTCTCGAAGGTGCGTGGCCCGGGCGAGGACGGCGTGATCATGTAGCGGCGGTTCTCGAAATGCAGGCTGCGTCCGAGGTTGAGCACGATGCGGGAGCGCTGGTAGAGCTCGATCAGCTGTGCCTTGTCGATGCGACGGTCCGAGAAGCCGTGGCCGAACTTGCCCCAGCCCGGGCCGATGAAGCAGAGATCGAGACCGGACAGGCTGGAGCGCAGATCCTCCACCACCTCCTGGCGGCTGGTGAAGGCGACGCCGCAGAACATCACGTCGATGGTCTTCTCCCGCCCGGCGTCGATCGGCACGTAGTGCCGCTTGTGGCAGCCGGCGAGCGGCAGGTGGAAGGCGTGCGGGTGGGTGTAGAAATTGACGCCCCAATGGTCGCAGGAGAAGATCGCGTCGAAATCGTGCTCGATCCGGTAGCTGGCATCCTGCTCGTATGGATCCTCGGTCGCCCAGAACACCGTCACCTTGCCGAGCCGGCGCGCCTCTCGGCTGACCTCGCCGAAATAGGTGCTCTCCGGAAGATACGAGCCGATGCCGATGACGATGTCCGGCTGCAGCTGCGCCACCACCGCGGCCGCGCCGCTGATGTTGGCGCACAGCACGTTGTCCTCGCCGATATACTCCATCCAGCCATCCATGATGGAGTTGCGCACCTGCGCATTCGCCTGCGATTCGTAGCGGCCGCCGCTGCAGATCAGTACCTTCATCGGATCGTCATGTCCCTTCTGGTCGCCGCAGCTCGTGCGGGCATGCGCCCACGCGACCCTGCGTGATCTTCGAGCATCGACCCTGGCGGGTCGGCCAGCCTGCCGTTCAGGACTCCGCGGGCGCGATGTTCACATCCGCCGGGGCAGGATCATGAGGTTCCGTCCTGACCCTCCGTCAGCAGCGCCATCCATCTTTTGACGTAATATTCATAGCCGTCCGGCGCAACAAAAAACCAGTGGCGCCAGGTCTGGAACACCGGGTCGTCGCTCCGGTATTCACGATTGTGCAACAATTTGCGTGCCGCTTCCGGCTTCGGGCCGTGGAAGTGCACGATCCGCGCGCGCGGCTGCGCGCCCCAGTGCGGCTTCCAGTTATAGACCGGCGAGAGCGGATCCCAGCGGCCCTTGTAGTACAGCTGCAGCAGCTCCTGGTCGTATCCGGCGATGCGGCCGAAGTTCTCGCACATGAACTCGATCAGGGCCGGGCGGTCGCGGCGCATCCGCTCCACGTTCACGACCATGACGCCGCAATTGACGTCGTCGTAGAAGGAGTCCGGCTTGAACTGGGGCGCGATCGCGAACAGCTCCGGACGCAGGTGGTCGATCGTCACCGCCGCCTCGAACATCACGTCGCAGTCGGTGTAGAGGACGTAGGACTCCTCGACCTCCAGCAGCCCGATCTCGATCCGCATGAAGGCGCCCTCGGCGGTCTTCATGTAGTCCGGCCATTCCGGCTTGTGCCGTTGCTGTGCCTCGCGCAGCGCGTCGTGGAAGGTCAGGCGGTGCAGGATGACCGCGACGCCGCGCGCGCGCATCTCGGCGGTGAACTCGTCCTCCTCGCCGTGATAGATCATGTGCGGACGCAGGTTGGTGTGGCGCTTCGCCGACGCCACGGCGGCGCGGATGCAGTTGCGGAAGCCCTGGTCCGGATCGGCGTCCAGGGTCGTGCGCGTGATCGCGAAGTACCACTTGGCGCCGGGCGACTCCTCCTGCCCTCGCGCAGCCTCCAGGCTGGCCGGCTCCGGCGTGTCGCCCAGCGCGCGTGCACGCTCGATCACCTCGGTCGCGAGCCGCTGATAGACCAGCCGCTCGAAATGGGTGGGCCCGGTCAGGTCCTGAGGGCTGGCAACGAAATCGTCCATGCGCAGCGCGGTGGCGTGGGGGAAGTCGGGCAGCACGTCGCACAGCCAGCGATTATGTTGACGATGCAGCTCGGCCAGCGGCTCCATGCCGCCGAACGGCTGCTCGCCCATCAGCAGCACCAGCACCCGCCTGCCGGCCGGTGCGGTGCCCAGGATGGCGCGGACGTTCTCCTTGAAGGCGGCCTCGGCGATGCGCCCGACCGGCTCGTAGTTCTCCCGGAAGAAGCGCAGCGCCTCGAGCGCCTCGCCGGTCGGCTTGCGATGCGCGATCTCCTCGTCGGGCAGGGTGAACAGGTCGTTATGGCCGAGCGAGGCGGGCGAGAACGGCACGATGTCGCCGGTGTGGCGGTTCCGGTAGAGATGGTAGTACGCATCGGCCCAGAAGCTGAGCAGCCAGACACGCGCCTGCAGCAGCGCCGGCGCGGGCCGCTGCAGATCCTCCTCGGCATAGCCGAGGCGCAGCATCGCGGCCAGGCGCTCGCCGCCCAACCCCTCCAGCGCGTAGCGCAGCATCTGCGTAT
This sequence comes from uncultured Acetobacteraceae bacterium, assembly GCA_964242335.1. GTDB lineage: Bacteria > Pseudomonadota > Alphaproteobacteria > Acetobacterales > Acetobacteraceae > Lichenicoccus. Next base: position 20,747 of record CAXTAY010000045.1, read on the forward strand.
GGTCGCGCCGGATCTCGATGCCGGCGCGGCTGGTGTTCAGGCGCAGGAACAGCGTGCCGGCGTGGATGGTGACGTAGTGCGCCACCGCCTCCAGGTCGCAGCCGCCGCCGATGAACATCGTGCCGACATCCTTGGCCTGCGACGCATTCCGCGCCTGCGCCGGATCGTAGAGGCTGATCCAGTCGCACGGGATGGTCTCGTCGTGCAGGTCGGTCAGCACCTCGCCGGTGATGGCGATGCGCGGCCGGCCCAGGCGCCGGTAGAGCCAGAGCTCGACGTACATGCCGAGCGTGCGGCAGGAGAAGCAGTAGTACGCCAGATCCTGGAACGCCGCACCGCGATGCTGGACGAAGAAGCCGACGAAGCCGTAGTCGCCGTACCTGTCGCGCACCCGAACCAGCCCGGCCTGGACGAAGAAGTTGCGCAGGTGGCCGCGCAGCGCCGTGCGCGCCTCCTCGATGTCTTCCGGCAGCCGCGCCTTGATGAAGTTGAGCTGGTTGGTGCGGTTCACCAGCTCGATGGCGCGGTCGATGTGCTTGTCGACGTCGTGCTCGATCTCGACGGTGATGCCGCTGCTGCGCAGGAAGTCGTAGACGCTGTCGCCGGCGGCGATCTGGTCCTGATGCCGCGTCTGCAGCAGCTTGTACTGCGCGAGCCGGGTGAGCTCGGCATCGTTCTTGCCCTTGAACAGCGGGTCCTGCAGCATCGTGTCGATGATCGATTCGTCCGACACCTGCAGGTTCGGCACGAAATGCAGCGCCTCCTTCAGGTTCATCGGATTGTCGTCGATGAACAGGATCGTCTCCGGCCGCAGCTGCACCGCCTCGACGATCGCCTTGATGCGCGGCCCCTTGGCGTTCCAGTTCACGCTCGGGAAGATGAAGTAGTCCCAGAGGTTCCACTCGGTCAGGATGCGCTGCACCGGTTCGAGGTCGTTCTTCGAGCAGATCGCGCTGAGGATGCCGCGCCGCGCCAGCGCGATCACCGTCTCCACGGCTTTTTCGTTGCGCGATATGCCGCCTTCGGTGAGGGTGCCCTTCCAGAAGGTTTCGTCGAGGTCCCAGATTACCAGTCGGACCCGCTCCTTGGCTGTAGTCTCCGGCATTCTCTCGCTACTCCTGGAGAGGTCGACCGCCTGACCCCTCGGCTCGGCGTTTTTCTACACGATCCGGGCCGGATCCGCGACCGGCTTCTGGCGCCGCGAGCTCGCGAGCGCGTGCTCCGGCGCGCGCGGCGATGAAGCGCTCTGCGAGCGGCGAACACGAGAAGACGCAGGCGAAGGCGCGCAGCACCGATGCCGGATCGGTCGCCGCTGCCGCCAGCCGCACCACCCGTCCGTCGAGGAACCAGAGCTGGTGCCTGCAGAGCTGGAACGCCGCCAGTCCGCCGGTCACGACGATGACGCCGACGCCGTATTCGCCATCCGCCCATCTCCCGGCCAGCCGCACCCCGGCCGCGTAGCCGGACCGCAGCGGCGCCTCCGGATGGATCGCCTGCACGTCGGCGCGCGGCTGCCGGCCGGCATCCAGGAACACCACGTGCCGGCCGCTGCGGTGGATCAGGCAGACGAACACCTGGCCGGCCTGGCCGGCGCCAGGCTGGAACACCCATCCCTTTATGCTGAACCGGTCGGCCGGATCGAAGTCGGTCGCCTCGCGCGCGTCGTCACGGGCGAGCGGGTCGGTCTCCTCGCCGCAGATCGCGTCCACGTAGGCACGGCAGCGCTGGATCGACGTCCATCCGGCGATGCTCTGCGGCAGCTCGAGCTTCAGGCCACCTCCGGGCAGAGCCTCGAGGATGTCGCGCGGTGCGGCGATCTCCTTCCAGCGCCGCGTCGCCAGCAGGTGCAGCTGGCCGACATCGAGGCCGAGCGGCCGCCCGGTTCCGAGCCGCACCTTGGGCGCCAGCGCCCGGTACTCGTCCAGGATCCGCGCCGCGTAGGTGTCGGCGTCGGCCCACAGATGCGGCCCGATGCCGCGTCGCAGCGTCTCGCGCAGCTCGGGGTTGGCGCGCAGCATCTCCAGCAGGTCCAGCACCGCGGCGGCATCGCCGACCCGCACCTTGAAGCCGTCGACGCCGTGGCTGACCCGCTCGCCCAGCGCCCCGATATCGGTGACGATCGGGATCAGCCCGGCCTGCCAGACCTCGGACAGCGAGATGCACCAGGTCTCCGGCCAGATCGACAGGTGCAGCGCCACCTGCCCCTGCGAGAGCGGCGCTTCCCCCGGCGGGTAGCGGCCGTGATAGGCGACGCGGGCGCCGAGTGTCTGCAGCACCTGGTGATAATGCGGCTCCGCCTGGCCCAGGATGTGGAACCGGAACAGGTGCGGCGGCGCCGCCTCGATTACCTGCAGCACGGTGTCGGCACCCTTGATGCGCAGGAAGTTGCCCACCACCACCACGTCGAGCACGTCCGGGTCGGTGCGGCGTGGGCGCGGTGCCGCCTCTGCCGCCTGCGGCAGCGGGCCCGCGGGCGCCGGCACGCCCATCACCAGGCGACGGATGCTTCGCGTCTGCGGGTAGATCCGCAGCACCAGCTCCTCGGACTGGCGCGAGCCGAACAGCAGCAGGTCGACCGCACCCAGCACCTGCTCCATGAAGCCACGGCGCTGCTGCTGCGCCCCGTCCGGCAGACCCTCCGCCCGGCCCAGGCAGATCGTGCAGGCGGTGATCGAGCGGGCGCCGATGTCGCAGAACTTCTGCTCGTGGTCGAGCAGGGTGTAGCGGGCGCAGACCAGGAAGAAATCGTGCACCGACAGCAGCGTGCCGACGCCGCTGGCGCGTGCGATCAGCGGCAGCGACGCCGCGTGATGGCCGAGATGCTGGAAATGCACCACGTCGACGTCGTAGCCGGTCAGCACGTCGGAGAAGTGCGCCTCCTCGAACGGATCGCAGAGCACGTCCAGCCAGCCGATCGCCTCGCCGTCGAAGCGCTCCAGCACGGCCCCCCGCGCATCCAGCAACCGGCAGCCATCGTCGCCGCGTAGCCAGAACAGCACCTCGACCTCGCGCTCGAGCTGGCTGCACAGCATCTGCTGGTAGACCTCAACGCCGCCCCACACCTGGTTGTGCATCGTCGAGTGGGTGCACATCAGCACCCGCAGCCGGCGCGCCCCGGCGGCGGCTCGGATGGCGGCTCGGGCGGTGCCGCGGGCGGTGCTGCGGGCGGTCGTCGTCCGCACCGGCGGGGCCGGGCCGAGCGAGAGCTCCAGCAGGCGGCGCAGCCGGTGCTCGTAGCCGTGCGCGGCCAGCACCGAGAGCTGGGCCGAGCGCGCCAGCGAGGCGCGCAGCCCGGCATCGGCCAGCACCTCGCCGATCCGGCCGAGCAGCGTCTCGCCGCGCTCGAGGAGGATCCCGTCGATGGCGGCGAACCGCTCTGCCGGCAGCCCGGCCGGCTGCTGCACCACCTGCGCCGTGCCGGCGAGCCCGAGCTCGAACAGGCGCGGCCCCGGCGCGGTCGCGAGGCCCGAGGCGCCGTGGCTCGCGTAGTCGCGGAACAGAGTCAGCGTCACCCGGCTGGCGTTGGCGAAATCGATGAACGCCTCGTGGCTGACCGGCCGCGTGATCGCGCGCGACGCGATCTGCGGCGGCAGCGGCGGCAGGTACTCGTTGGTCGGGCAGACCAGCTTCATCGACGCGTCGGGGAACGCCGCGATCACCCGTCGCAGCGTCGCGATGCGGTTCGGCCACATGGTGCCGGCGAAGAAGATGTCGTGCCGCAGCTTTGGGTCCGGCAGCACCTCGCGATGGTGCAGCATCCGGCTCGCCGCCAGCGGCAGGTAGTGGCCGCGGCCGCCATAGGCGGCGACGCAGGACGGGTCGTTGGTGAACACGAGGTCGAACAGCGCGGCGTTGGCGAGGTTGTAGTCCAGCATGAACGGGTCCTCGAAGGCCCAGAGCACGACGCGCCGGAAGCCCGGCTTCACCCGTGCGATCAGCCCGGCATTCAGCCGCTGGCCGTCGATGCAGAGCAGCAGTGCGTGCGCGCCGGTCGCGGCCTCCCGCGCCAGGGTCCGCTCGTCGACCCGCAGCACCCCATCGGCGCCGACCAGGGCGCGCAGCCCGGCCTCGACCGCCAGGGTGAGGTAGGCGTTCGGGTTGCGCGTCGCGTTGGTGTTGTAGAGCAGGATCACAGCAGACCTTCGCCGACCAGCGTCTCCACCAGGTGCCGGGCCCGCCGCGCATAGCTGTGGTCCGCCAGCGCCCGCTGCTGCGCCCGCAGCGCGGTGCCGGTGCGAAGCGCGTCGTCCGGCAGGAAGCGGTCGCGCAGCCGCTGGAACTCGAGTGCGCCGGAGAAGCCGGGGATCTCGTCCTCCTCGAAATAGTCGCGTATCTCCGGCGTATCCTCGTGGAACAGCTGCATCCCGCCCGCCATCGCCGCCTCGAAGGTGCGAGGGCCCGGCGTCGATGCGGCGATCTGGTAGCGCGTGTTCTCGAAGTTCAGGCTGCGGCCCAGGTTGAGCACGATCTTCGAGCGCGCGTAGAGCTCGATCAGCCGCGCCTTGTCGAGGCGCTGGTCGGAGAAGCCCGCGGCGCCGTTCCAGCCCGGGCCGATCACCGAGAGCTTCAGGCCGCGCAGGGCCGGCATCAGGCCCGCGATGATCTCCCGACGGTTGGCGAAGGCGACGCCGCAGAACAGCACGTCGATCGGGCGCGCGGCGTCACGGTCGATCGCCACATAGTGGCGGCGCGGGCAGCCGGCGAGCGGCAGGTGGAACACCCTCGGGTGGTCGTAGAACCGCCTGGTCCAGCGGTCGCAGGTGAAGATGGCGTCGAAATGCGGCTCGATCCGGTAGCTGGCGTCCTTCTCGTAGGGATCCTCGGTGGCCCAGAACGCGCAGACGGCGCCGGCGCCGCGCGCGATCCGCGAGGCCTCGCCGAAATACGCCGCTTCCGGCAGGTAGGAACCGACGCAGAGCAGCAGGTGCGGCCGGATCGCCTCGATCGCGGCCGCGGCGTTGTCCAGGCTGGCGGAGGAGACACGCTGCGGCGAGAGATACTCGACCCAGCCATCGCGGATGGAGCCGCGGATCGAGGCGTTGGCCTCCGATTCGAGGGGTGCCTCGCCGCAGATCAGGACCTTCAGGTCGCGCGGTTCGGCTCGACCCGCCAAAGCGTCCTGCACGCATGCCTCCATCCTCCGGCGGCAACCTATCCCCGCGGGCGCGGAAAGGGGAGGGCGAACTGGGAGCGTGGGTGCGCAGCGCAGCCGCCCCGCGGCGCGACCGTGGCGTGCAGGCCATCACGGTATCGTGACGATAGGCGCCGGAGAAGGATCCGGTGGTGGGCATCGCCCTCTGTCATTGTGCAGGCCGAACGGTTTGCCGCATGCCGCAGATCCGAAGATCAATGTCTCCTGCTGTGAGACAGGCAAACAAAAGGAGACGATGGTGCCGATGAAATGGTACTTCTCGATCACCGAGGAGACGCTCACCGCTGACGAAGATCATGGCTTCCTCGACATGATCAGGGTAGCGGTCGCATCGGCCCAGCTCAACACCACGCTGCGACCGCATCTGCTCTACGACGGCAGCGAGAACGCCTTCACCGACGAGATGCGCGCGGCCGGCGTCACCGTGATCCGCCACCGCATCTCCTTCTACGACCAGCTGCAGCGCGCCCAGCGCAGGCTGCGTCCGGACTGGCCCGATTACATGCGGACCGCGGCCGGCGCCTTCCAGAGGCTCGACATTCCCAACGTCGAGACCAAGGAGGAATTCGTTCTCTACACCGACTGCGACGTGATGTTCCTCTCCGATCCGGCGATGGACAATTTCCGTCCGGCGACGTTCGCAGTGGCGTCGCAGTTCGATCTCTACGGGCACCACAAGGAGATCAACTCCGGCGTCATGCTGATGAACGTCAGACGCCTGCGCGCCGACCTGCCGGCGATGCTCGATTTCGCCTGCGACATGCTGCACACGCTGCATGGCTACGATCAGGAATTCCTGCGTGTCTTCTACAACGGAAAGTGGGATCCGCTGTCGCCCAAGTACAACTGGAAGCCGTACTGGGGCGTCGATCCGATGGCCAGGGTGGTGCATTTCCACGGCCCCAAGCCGGCGGCCGCGCAGAAGCTGATCCAGGACGAGGCCTATCGTCACGACGATCCCGTGTTCCAGGCGTGGCGCGACCTGTTCTTCAAGAACCGCGACGGCTACCGCTTCTACGTGGACCTCTGGAGCCGGTTCAAGCTGTCGCCGGCGCAGGCCCGACGCCCCGCACCCACCGCCGCGCGCGACCGGGCCTCGGTCTGGATTTCCTGACCCTTCGGTATATGGTGCCCGGCGCGGTCGAAGCTCACGGGTAGCGGACATGGGTGCGAGGGATGCGCGGGGCGGCGTCGGCGGGTGCCGCGGCGCGACGTGCCCGCTGCGGCGGTGAGCGGCAGCACCGACGAGGACATCGTCTCGGCGTGGCTCGAGCCGATCGGCCTGCGCGACATGCTGGCAGCACTTCGCGATGCCGGCTTCTCCGGGGATGTCTATCGCGGCGGATTCGCAGACCTAAACGCGAACCTCGACGACGAGGATGCCGGCACGCTGCACTTCCTGCGGCACGGCTACGCCGAGAGCCGCATCTTTCCCGTCGCCCTGGACCTGGCGGGGCTGGGCCGCCTGCGGCAGCTCGGCGTGCGTAACCGCCTCTACCTGCAGAACCTGTTCGTCGCCCTGGCCACCGCCTGGATCGGCGCCAATGTCCGCAGCGCGGATGACCTGGCCACGCACGGTCCGACCATCGAGCGGTTCCGCGGCATGGGCGCGCTGCCGCTGGTGATCCTGGGCGATCCGTTCGCCGGGCTTTATCGTCGCGGCGTGTCCGCGGGCGGACGGTGGATCTGCCCTCTGGCGCTGGCGCCGCTGGAGGGCGGCATCGAGGCGCTGCTGGACACCGCACCGCACACGCTGCTGGCGGCCAGGCCGGATCTCGACATCGAGGCGATGCCGACGCTGTGGAACTTCGGCCAGGTCGATATCGAGCAGGGCTACCTGTCGCATCGCCTGCGCCGGGATATCGGCCCGGGCGACATGGACGCCTTCCGCGACTTCGCCGTGCCGGTGATCGAGGCCTATGCCGGCTTCCTGGCCGCCGCTATCCCGGCCCAGGAGCGTGCCCTGCACTGGATCGCAGGAGCGTTCCCGCCGGCGCCGCAGGCGGCGGAGCATCGGCTGCCGGCGCGGCTGGTGCCGGAGTTCGGCGCCGCCCTGCAGGACCGATTGACGGTCGCGGGAGCCGACAGCCTGCTCGAGCGCACCGCGATGCATCAGTCGTTCAACGACCGGCTTGAACAGGCGGTGACCGATCTCGGCTGCAACGCCATGCGCAACTTCGAGTGCTTCCTGGCCGGGCACGGCGTGGTCGATCCCTGCTACCTCGCGGTGCTGCGGGACGCGCAGTCGCTGGACTATCAGGCCACACGCGGCGTGATCGCGACCTCGCTGTGGTCCGTCGTCGAGGACCGCCGCCTCGCCGCGTCGTCGGGCGGCATACGCGAGCAGTTCGAGCAGCTGCTGGAGGAGATCCGGCTGGTGCAGCTGGATCAGTCTGGCTGAGCCGAAAGCCCGAGTTCGCCGCGCTCGCTCTTGTCGATCCCGCGCGGGCGGTACAGTTACGGGAGGTCGGCCGTGATGACGATACGTCCGGAGCCTGCTGCCCCGGCGGCGCATCGGTCCCGGCGGTTCCCTTAAGCTTCAAGGAGATGCAATGTTCAACTGCACCGGATTTGCCAGCTACGCGGCTGACGCGAACCTCGCCCCGTTCCGCTTCGAGCGTCGCGATCCAGGGCCGGACGACGTGCGCATCGACATCCACTATTGCGGCGTCTGCCACTCCGACCTGCACATGGCCCGCAATGAGTGGGGTGCCAGCGTCTTCCCGGTGGTGCCGGGACACGAGATCGTCGGCCGCGTGAATGCCGTCGGCGGCAACGTCACCCGCTTCCGCGAGGGCGACCTGGTGGGCGTCGGCTGCATGGTCGATAGCTGCAAGAGCTGCGCGAGCTGCCAGGAGGGGCTGGAGCAGTATTGCGAGGTCGGCTTCACCGGCACCTACAACGATCCCGACAAGAAGACGCCCGGCCTGCGCACCTACGGCGGCTACAGCAAGGCGGTGACCGTCGACCAGTCCTTCGTGCTGCGCATCCCGGCCAACATGGACCTAGCCGCGGCGGCGCCGCTGCTGTGCGCCGGCATCACCACCTACTCGCCGCTGCGGCACTGGAACGCCGGTCCGGGCAAGAAGGTCGGCGTCGTCGGGCTCGGCGGTCTCGGCCACATGGCGGTCAAGCTCGCGCACGCGATGGGTGCCGACGTGACGTTGTTCACCACCTCGCCGGGCAAGGTCGAGGACGGACGCCGTCTGGGTGCCGATCACGTGGTCATCTCCAAGGACGCCGACGCCATGAAGGGTCAGGCGAGCCGCTTCGACCTCATCATCGACGCGGTATCCGCCGACCACGACATCAACAGCTACCTCGCCCTGCTCAAGCGTGACGGCACCCTGGTGCAGGTCGGGGCACCCGAGAAGCCGCTGGCGCTGGCGGTGTTCAGCATCATCAACCCGCGCCGGTATTTCGCCGGCTCGCTGATCGGCGGCGTCGC
>CAXTAY010000046.1:0-28636 GCA_964242335.1 uncultured Acetobacteraceae bacterium
CCCTCCCGACGCAGACCGTCGAGCTTCCACTGGAAGAACGCCTCATAGTCCATCTAGAAATCCTCCCGGAATGGTTTGCCGCGGCTTGGCTATGCCGCTGTCTCCAGATAGGCGGCGTCGCGTCCGCCCGCGCAGGCGTCGAACGCGGCCTTCAGCCGCACCCCGTCGATGTCGTGCCCGATCGCCACCACGCGCGGCGCCTCGTCGTGCTGCGGCGCGAAGGCGGCCATGCTGCCGCGGCCGCCGGCGACGTCGAAGCGGATCCAGCCGCCCTGCGAGCGCGCGATGCCCTTCAGCCGCTCGACCTGGCCGTAGGCGCCGGCACAGACGTCGTCGAGCAGGTCGGCCAGCAGCGCAGGGTCGCACCCGTGCGTCAGCGCATCGCTCCACGAGCTGAAGCCGAACGTCTCGTCGTGCGCGTGATCCCCGTGCGCGTGCGCATGATCGTGCGCATGGTCATGACCGTGCGGCTCCCCGCGGCGCGCCGCCGGCGGGTGGTCGTGCTGCGCCACCGGCGCGTGGTCGTGGCGCGCCGCCGGCGCATGGTCATGGCGCGCCGCCGGCGCATGGTCGTGGCGCGGCGCCGGCGCCGGCTCGTGCGCCACCGGTGCGGCGATGCCGTAGGTCGACTGCATCATCCGTGCCGCCGGGTTGAGCGTGCGCACCGTGGTCTCGATCATCCGCAGCGCCGCCGGCGTCACCAGGTCGGTCTTGTTGATCACCAGCACCGTGGCGAGCTTCGCCTGCGCCTCGAAATGCGCGGTCATGCGGGCGTAGTCGCGCAGGAACGCCCCCGCGTCGAGCAGCGTCGTCACGTGCAGCGAGCGCACCATCGGCTTCAGGTCGGGCTGCGACAGCACGCCGAGCAGCGACGCCAGGTCGGCGACACCGCTCGGCTCGATCAGCACCCGCTTCGGCGCGTACTGCCCGACGATCGCCTTGAGCTGCGCCGCCAGGTCCTTCTTCAGCGAACAGCAGATGCAGCCGTTCGGCAGTTCCACCACGTCGGCACCGCGCTCGCGCAGCAGCGAGCCGTCCACGCCGACCGAGGAGAAGTCGTTGACCAGCACCACCGTGCCGCTGTCGCGGCCGTAGCCGGCCATCGCGTTGCGCAGGAACGTGGTCTTGCCGGCACCGAGGAAGCCGGCAACGATCTCGATGTCGAACGGCCTGATCTCCTTGCGCGACTTCAGGCTCCAGCCCCACAGCGCCGCCGCCGGCAGCGGCAGCATCAGCAGCCAGTGCTCCAGGATCGCGAGCCCCATCATCGCACTCAGGAAGCTGTAGCCGACCGCATCGAAGATGCTCGCATGCGTCGCCGTCGCCGCCTGCACCAGCCGCACCATGATCACCATCGAGACGGTGATCGAGATCGGGAACAGCAGGTTCATCGACTTCTTGGTCAGGAACGAGCGCAGGAACTGCAGGTGCTCGGGCAGGAACTCCTCGTTGAGGTTCCGCACGCCCAGGAACACGTTCAGCTTGGCACTCTGGTGCATCCACCACAGCACCATGAAGGTCCAGGTTCCGACCTGGTTCGGCTGATGCCAGGTGAGTGCCACCACCGCCGCACCCGAGGCGATGATCGCCAGCTCGTGCCACAGGCTGGTCTGGATCGCGTGGCCGAAATGACGCCAGCCGCTGCAGCCCTCGGCGCAGGGCGCGCCGCGCGGTCCGGTGACGAAGCCCATGTAGAACGAGATCTCCTGCCACCCCCAGGCCAGCAGGCCGCAGCTGAAGGCGCAGTAGGCGGCGCGCACCGAGACGTCGCCGCTCGACAGGGACAGCCCCCACAGCGAGGCTCCGAGCAGCAGGGTGGCGCCCAGCATGCTCCAGCGGAACGTCCGGCGCGGCAGCCCGTCGAGGTACATGATCAGCCCGGTGCTCAGCCACCAGACGAACAGCGCGAACAGTGCCGGCAGGATGTACAGATGCAGCATCGTGTCGTCCTACCAGGAGGGAGCCAGCCGCACGTCGTGCGGCATCGCACGACGGCGCACCGGCAGCGCGTAGAGGCGCAGGAAATTGACGCCGGCCGCCGCCACCAGGCCCAGGCGCCGGACCCGGCCGACCACGCCGCCGCGTGCGCGCGCCTCGACGATCCCGACCGCGATGCGGCGCAGACGCTCCAGCCCGGCGCGGAAGCGCGGATCGTCCAGCTCGAGTGCCACCGGGAACACCTGCCGGCAGATCTCTTGGGTGACGCGGAACACCTGCATGTCGTATTCGGTCGGGTCGAGCCCGAGGGCGGCGTGGAACACCGGCCGCGCATGGTCGCGCACGTACATCGTGGCGAACACCGCCAGCAGGAAGAAGCGGATCCACAGCCGGTTGCGGCCGGCGAGCAGGGTGGGATCGGCGCGCATCAGCAGCGCGAAGCCCTCGCCGTGACGGAACTCGTCGCCGCACCAGTTCTCGAACCAGGAGAAGATCGGGTGGAAGCGATGCTCCGGGTGGCGTTCGAGCTGGCGGAAGATGGTGATGTAGCGGGCGTAGCCGATCTTCTCCGACAGGTAGGTCGCGTAGAACACGAACTTCGGCTTGAAGTAGGTGTATTTCTTGACCCGTGCCAGGAAGCCGAGATCAACGCCGACGCCGAAATCCTTCAGCGAGTCGTTGATGAAGCCGGCATGCCGCGCCTCGTCGCGCGCCATGTAGCTGAACAGCGCCTTGATGTCCGGGTTGGTGATGCGCTTCTTGATCTCGGCATACAGCACGCAGCCGGAGAACTCCGCCGTCACCGAGCTGACCAGGAAGTCGAGGAACTCCCGGCGCAGCTCCGGTTCCAGGCTGTCCAGGTCACGATCGAAGCGTTCGTCGCGCAGGAAGTGCTTCTGGTTGGGGTCGCGTTCCAGCTCGGCGATCAGCCCGTCCCACTCGCGCCGCACCAGTCCGACATCGATCCGGTCCATGTAGGCGAAGTCGGTGGTGTAGAACCGCGGCGACAGCACGGTGTCCTCGCGCGCCGCTTCGGTGCTCGAATTCGACGCGCTGGCCTTGCGCGGCTCCATCGTCTCGCTCATCCCTGCTCTCCCGCTTCGAAACCGACTTCGTATAGACCCGTCAGCAGGAACAGCGAGGTCGCGCGCGTCCAGGCCCGCTTGAGCAGGCCGGCCCGGCTGACGGTGATCCGGCACTCGCGCGACAGGCGCTCGCCGTAGCCGACCCGGGTCGGCGCATCGTGGATCAGCACCTCGTCGCCCGGCTCGATCGCGACACCCTGCGGCACCGCATAGGCGTGGAAGCTGCGCGCGCTCTGCTCGATCTCGACCATGCAGGTCGCCTCGATGCTTCTGCTGCCGAACCCCAACATCATCTTGACCCCTGGCTGATGGGTGCGTGGCCGGTGTCGATCTCCCTGCTGTGCAGCAGGGCGGCGAAGCTCCTCGCGTTGGCGGTGCCGAAGCTCTCCAGATCGATCTCGTTATGGGTCGGCGGATCGGTCAGCAGCACGCGGCCGTCGCTCAGCTCGGTCAGCCTGTACGGGGCGTCCAGCCCGACGCCGTAGCGCCGGCGCGCGACCTCCATGCCGTACATCACGCCGGGGACGAAACCGTCGGCGGTGGAGCGCACCTCGCCCGCCTGCAGTCCGTTGCCCGCATCGATGATCGCCATCCGGTCGTCGGGCCGCTCGATGAAGCGCAACTGCCGCGAGGCGATCACCGTCGCCTTGCCGTGCCCATCCGATACCGGCCAGAACGCCACCAGCGCGATCGTGCTCAGTGCGGCCACCGCGATCAGCGGTGGGCCGGCGAGCCAGGGGCTGCGCAGGATGGCTGGCATCGCCTCAGGCTCCGACCGACGCGTGGGCGTCGGCACGCACCGGCCGTGCCGACGCCGCGGGCACGAACTCCGGCGCCGGCTGCGCCGACTGGTTGGCGCTCGCGGCCAGGGCGCGAGACAGCAGGTTCGCCACCCGGGCGGCGTCCGGCACCGCACGCATCATCGGCTGCACCCGCTTCAGGCGCCACGGCCGCACGTGCGGCCACAGCACGGTGATGCCCATGCGGGTCGGGCCGTTCAGCAGCACCGGGATGTCGCCGCTGCCGTCGGCGTAGAGCCGCACCGAGGCGCACTCGACGGAGCGGAACGGCAGGTTGATGCTCACCGACATGGCGATGCCGATGCGCAGCACGACGCGGCGCTCGGTCAGGGTGTAGACGGTGGTGCGCGCGACCAGCCAGGCGAACAGGCAGAGCAGGCCGACCGAGATCGTGCCCAGCACGATCAGGGCGACCATCGAGTACCACAGCCGCGGCGACCCGGCGAGGACGGCCGACCCGGCGCACCAGGCGGCGAGCAGCGCGAAGTACACCGCGATCTTGCGCACGTGCAGCACCCGTCGCGCCAGCGCCTGCCAGTCCGGCGCGCCCTGCCAGAGGATCGTCTCGCCGGCGGGCAGCGGCCCGGGGAGGCCGTACGGCCGGCCTCCGCGGACGTCACGGACGACGCGCAGGCGGCTCACAGCAGCGGCCCCAGGCGGGCCGGCGTCGCGTAGAGATAGCCGCCGCCGTAATAGGCGAGGATCCGCTCCTCCTCCATGCGGGTGATGATGTCGGGGTGGCGGGTGCGCGGGATGTCGACGAAGTGCCGCGCCAGCAGCGCGCGCACGCTCACCTGACGCAGGCGCGGCCGGTAGCGCAGCATCGGCGCCGGCACCAGCACGCGCGACGAGCGGGGCTCGGCCTCGCCGAGTGCCGTCGGCACGGCGTCGAGCTCCATCTCCAGGAACACGATCTCATGCGCGATCTCGTCGATCCACACATCGACCACGGTGCCGGCCTCGACGCCGTCGGCGCCGACCACGCGCATGCCCTGCGGCTGCGCCACGTGCGGGTCGACGCGGTACTCGAGCGCGATGCGGAGCGGCTTGAACTTGACCAGTCCGTCGATGGTCAGGTCCGGCACGTCCTCGCGATCCACCCAGGAGCCCGGCCCGACACCGGCGAGCATCGGATCGCCCACCGGGACGATCGGCGCGCCCGGCCAGCGCGCGGCCGGCACCGCGGTCTCCAGCCGATCCGGCGGCTCGGGCTGCGGCGCCAGCACGTCGCCGCCGTGGAACAGGCGGAACAGCTTCGGCGGCGGCACCAGCGGGAACTTGTCCAGCGTGAACTGGTCGGTACGGCCCGGGACGTCGGAGACCAGCGGGAAGCCTTCGCGCTTGCTCTCCCGCTGCAGGTAGATGATCAGCCCGGCGAAGAAGGCCCAGAACACGTAGAGCACGACCTGGGTCACGTCGACATAGCCGGTGAAGGCGCCTCTCAGCATGGCTTGATTTCCTCTTGCGACGGGAACGATGCGGCGCGGTCGAAGCGTACGAGCCGGCCGAGGGCGACGAGGGTCGCGAACAAAAGAGCGATCTCCAGCACGTAGACCGCTTGGTAGCCGGCCGCCGGGCTGCGCAGCACGTCGCCGAGCCGGCCGTGCGCGCCGAGCCACGCGACGCCATCGCGCAGCAACCCGCCGGTGGCGATCGAGGCGCCGGCGGCGAAGGCCTGCACCGCGCCCCAGGTGCCGAGCGCCAGGCCGTTGCGGCCGGCGCGCGAGGCATCCATCGCGCCGGCCAGGGTGCCGACCAGGAACAGCGCGGCGCCGAAGCCGATGCCGACGATGCCGGCGGCGAACAGCATCGCCGACTGCGCCGGCGAGGAGACGATCACCAGGGCGAAGGCGAACACCCCCTCCAGGGCGCCGAACGCCGCCAGCCGGTAGCGGTCGCGCCCGGGCGTCAGCAGGCGCGCCGCCAGGGCGAAGCCGGCCAGGCCGCCGAGGGCGAGCAGGGCGGTCAGCGAGGTCGTGGCCGCCACCGGCAGGTGCAGCACCTGGCCGCCGTACGGCTCGAGCAGCACGTCCTGCAGGCCGAAGGCGAAGGTGCCGAACCACACCGCGACCAGCCGGCGCCGCGCATTCTCCTCGTGCGACAAGGTCGCCCAGGCGTCGCGGAAATGCGGCGCGCCGGTCGCGGGGATCACCACCGAGGCGGCGCGCGGCTCCTGCTTCCACAGTGCCAGCATGTTGAGCGCCACCGTGACCACCGCCGAGCCCTGCAGCACCTGGATCAGCCGGAACTCGCTGAAGTGCGACAGCAGCAGGCCGAAGATCAGCGCGCTGGTGAGGATGCCGACCAGCAGCATGACGCAGAGCAGCGTCACCACCAGCGGACGGGACTGCTTCGGGGCGATGTCGGTGGCGAGCGCCAGCCCGACCGTCTGCACCGTGTGCAGCCCGGCGCCGACCAGCAGGAAGGAGAGCGAGGCTGCGATGTAGCCGACGATCCGCGGCCCGTGGCTATCCGCGGACAGCACCAGCAGCGCGAACGGCATGATCGCCAGGCCGCCGAACTGCAGCATGGTGCCGATCCACAGGTACGGCACCCGGCGCCAGCCGAGCAGCGAGGTGTGGGTGTCGGAGCGGAAGCCGATGATGGCGCGGAACGGCGACAGCAGCAGCGGCAGCGCCACCATCGAGGCGACCAGCCAGGCCGGCACCGCCAGCTCGACGATCATCACCCGGTTCAGCGTGCCGATCACCAGCGCCAGCGCCATGCCCACCGAGACCTGGAACAGCGACAGCCGCAGCAGCCGCGACAGCGGCAGCTCGGCGCTGACCGCATCGGCGATCGGCAGGTAGCGCAGCCCGACCCGGTTCCAGCTCCTGGCGATCGCGGCCTCGGCCTTCATGGCGTGCCGCGCTCCGCCGCACGCAGTTCCAGCGCCTGCGAGGTGTAGAAGCCGGAGGCGATCCGCCGCGTGCGGCCGTGCGTCCAGCCGGACATCGAGGGCGCGCCTCGCAGCAACCGCGCGATCCGCCTCTGCCCGACCGGCTCGATCGCCGGCGCCCGGTCGCCGCGCGGGAACAGGCGCCCGACCGCGTGCATCGCCGACAGCATCGGCGTGCGCGGGGCGAAGGTGAACAGCAGCGAGCCGGAGGTGCGCGACGCCAGCGCCGCCACCGCGTCGGCCATCTCGCGCGCCGGGTAGTGGATCAGGCTGTCCATCGCCACCACGTGGTCGAAGCGGCCGAACGAGGCGTCGAGCATGTCGCCGGCATGGAACCGCACCGAGCCGGCGAGCTCGGAGGGCAGCCGCGACCGCGCGAGGTCGAGCAGAGTGGGCGAGAGGTCGATCGCCACCACCTCGGCGCCGCGTCGCGCCGCCTCCACCGCGAGGCTTCCGGTGCCGCAGCCGGCATCGAGCAGGCGGCGTCCGCGTAGGTCCTGCGGCAGCCACTCGAGCAGCGTTGCGCGCATGCGGTCACGACCCGCGCGCACGGTGGCGCGTATGCGGCCGAGCGGCGCGTCAGAGGTCAGCCGCGACCAGGCCTCGAACGCGGTGCGATCGAAATACGCCTCCAGCGACGCCCGGCGCCGCTCGTAGAGCAGCGTCGCCATCACTCGAAGCCGAGCAGGTCGAAGATGTCGCGGTCCTTCAGCGGCTTGCCGGTGAGCGGCGTCACGCCGGCCCACAGCTTCGCCGCCAGTTGCATGTATTCGGCCTGCACCGCCACCACCTCCGGCGTCGGCTCCATCTCGAACAGCGTCGCCTTCTTCAGCCGCGAGCGGCGGATCGCGTCGAGGTCGGGGAAGTGCGCCAGCGTGCTCAGCCCGGTCGCCGCGTTGTAGCGGTCGATCTGGTCGGTGGCGGCACTGCGGTTGACGATCACGCCGCCGAGCCGGACGTCGTAGTTGCGCGACTTCGCTTCGATCGCGGCGACGATGCGGTTCATCGCGAAGATCGAGTCGAAGTCGTTCGCCGCCACGATCAGCGCCTGGTCGGCATGCTGCAGCGGGGCTGCGAAGCCGCCGCACACCACGTCGCCGAGCACGTCGAAGATCACCACGTCGGTGTCCTCGAGCAGGTGGTGCTCCTTGAGCAGCTTCACCGTCTGGCCGACCACGTAGCCGCCGCAGCCGGTGCCGGCGGGCGGACCGCCGGCCTCGACGCACATCACCCCGCCGGTGCCCTCGACCACGAAATCCTCCGGCCGCAGCTCCTCGGGATGGAAATCGACCCCCTCCAGCACGTCGATCACCGTCGGGATCAGCCGCTTGGTCAGGGTGAAGGTGGAGTCGTGCTTGGGATCGCAGCCGATCTGCAGCACGCGGTGGCCGAGCCGCGAGAACGCCAGCGACAGGTTCGACGAGGTCGTGCTCTTGCCGATGCCGCCCTTGCCGTAGACCGCGAACACCTTGGCGGTGCCGATGCGCGTCGTCGGGTCCATGCGCACCTGGACGCTGCCCTCGCCGTCCTCGCAGCTCGTGCATCCGCCGCCCGCGGCGCGGCGCAGCAGATCCGGCTTAGTGACGATGGTCATGCCGCTACCTCCATGGTGATGCCTTCGAGACGATCCTCGAGTTCCTCGCGGGCGCGCTCGAGCTCGTCGCGCATCGCCTCGTCCGGCATCCAGTATTTGCGCTCGCTGGCCTCGATCAGCCGGTTGACGATCCGTGCCGACGCCACCGGGTTCAGGCTGGAGAGCCGCTCGCGCATCGCCGGCTCGCGCACGAAGGTCTCGGTGAGCTGCTTGTAGACCCACGGCTCCACCTCTCCGGTGGTGGCCGACCAGCCGAGCGTGTTGGTCACGCAGGCCTCGATCTGGCGCACGCCCTCGTGGCCGTGCTGCAGCAGCGGCTCGTACCATTTCGGGTTCAGCGCCCGGGTCCGGGTCTCCAGGCTGACCTGCTGCGACAGGGTGCGCACCGTGCCGCCGCCGCGTGTCTGGTCGCCGATATAGATCTCGGCCCGGGTGCCGCGGGCGCGCTGCACCGCGCGGCCCATGCCGCCGAGGGCGTCGAAATAATGATCGATGGTGGTGACGCCGAGTTCGACGGAGTCCAGGTTCTGGTAGGCGACATCGACGGTCTTGAGCATCTGGCCGAGCAGCGCGTCCTGCCGCTGCGGCTTGCCGCTGACGCCGTAGGCGTAGCCCTTGCGCTTGACGAACGCCTCGGCGAGCTCGTTCTCGTCGGTCCAGCCGCCATTGTCGATCAGCAGGTTGACGTTCGCACCATAGGCGTCGTCGGAGTTGCCGAACACGCGCAGCGCGGCCGAGGCCATGTCGCCGCCGTGGCCGGCGAGAAAGGCCAGCGCGTGCTTGCGGACGTAGTTCTGCTCGCACGGCTCGTCGGCCTCGGCCGCCATCAGCGCCGCCTCGGCGATCATCCGGGTCTGCATCGGCAGCAGGTCGCGGAAGATGCCCGACAGCGTCACCACGACGTCGATCCTCGGGCGGCCGAGGCGATCGAGCGGCACCAGCTGCGCGCCGCACAGCCGGCCGTAGCTGTCGTGGCGCGGCTCGGCGCCGAGCAGCCACAGCACCTGCGACAGCGGACCGCCCTCGGTCTTGAGGTTGTCGGTGCCCCACAGCACCATCGCGATGGTCTCGGGCAGGCCGTGGCCGGAGGCGGCGTGGCAGGCGAGCAGCCGGTCCGCCTGCAGCGCGCCGTCGCGCACCGCGTAGGCGCTGGGGATGCGGAACGGATCGAGCCCGTGCAGGTTGCGCCCCGTGGGCAGCACCTCGGGGGTGCGCAGGAAGTCGCCGCCGGTGGCCGGCCGCAGGTAGCCGGCATCGAGCGCGTGCAGCACCGCCGGGATCTCGTGGTCGGTGGCGAGCAGCAGGTCGAGCTCGGCGCGTCGCACCGGCTCGGTGATGCCGGCGGCATCCAGCATCCCGGCACGCGCCTCGGCGTCCGGCGGCGCCCCGATGACGTGCATGCCGCTCGGGATCAGCGTCTGCTCGAACTCGACCAGCGCCTCGCGCAGCCGGTCGATCCGTGCCTGCGCCTGCTCCGCCCAGTCCGGCTGCGCGTCCGCGAGGTCGATCGCACCGGCCTGCGCCTGGATCAGCGCCGAGAGTGCCGCGCGGGGCTCGGCCTCGGTCTCCGGCTCCAGCTGGCGCCAGCGGTCGATCGAGGATTTCAGGTCGAGCAGGCCGCGATACAGCCCAGCGCTCGCGACCGGCGGCGTCATGTAGGAGATCAGCGTGGCGCCGGCGCGACGCTTGGCCAGCGCACCCTCGGAGGGATTGTTAGAGGCATACAGGTTGAAGTTCGGCAGGTCGCCGATCAGCCGGTCCGGCCAGCACTTGCCGGACAGGCCGGCATGCTTGCCCGGCATGAATTCCAGCGCGCCGTGGGTGCCGAAATGCAGCACCGCGTGGGCGGCGAAATCCTCGCGGATCCAGCGGTAGAAGGCCGAGAAGGCGTGCGTCGGTGCGAAGCCGTGCTCGAACAGCATGCGCATCGGGTCGCCCTCGTAGCCGAAGGACGGCTGGATGCCGACGAAGACCTGCCCGAACTGCGCCCCCAGGATCAGGATGCTGGTGCCGTCGCTGTCGGCGCGGCCGGGCGCCGGACCCCAGTGGCGCTCGATCTCGGGCAGCCAGGTCTCGCGACGCACATGATCGACGGCGGATACGCGGGCGGCGACGTTGGCCGGCATGCCGTAGCGCTCGGCGTTGCCCTGCAGCACGCGCTCGCGCAGCGCGTCCACGGTGTCGGGCACCTCTACCTCGTAGCCGCCGGCCGCGAGGCCGAGCAGGGTGCGGTGCAGCGACTCGAACACCGACAGGTAGGCGGCGGTGCCGGTGGCGCCGGCATTGGGCGGGAAGTTGAACAGCACGATCGCGAGGCGCCGCTGGGCGCGGGCACTGCGTCGCAGCGCCACCAGCTTGGCCACGCGCGCGGCCAGCATCGCCGCGCGCTCCGGATCGGACGACATCTGCCGGCGGCCTTCCTCCGAGGCCTCGGAGCGACCACCGAACACCATCGAGCCGATCGCGCCGTCCAGCTCGGGGATCGCCACCATCATCGCCGCTTCCACCGGCAGCAGGCCGCGCGCATCCGCCTGCCACTGCTCCAGGGTCTGGAACTCGACCGGGGTCACGGCGAGGTACGGCACGTCGAGCCGCGTCAGGATCTCCTCGGCGCCCTTGGCGTCGTTGTAGGCGGGGCCGCCGACCAGCGAGAATCCGGTCAGCGAGACGACGGCGTCCACGTCCGGCACGCCGTTCTGCATGAAGTAGGTCTCGATCGCCGGACGCTGATCCAGTCCGGCGGCGAAGGCCGGGACCACGCGCAGGCCGCGCGACTCCAGCGCCTCGATGACCCCGTCATAGTGCACGGCATTGCCGGCCAGGACGTAGGAGCGCAGCAGCAGCAGCCCGATGGTGCCGCGCGCCGTGTCGCGTCGCCCGAACCCCGGAAGCTCGTGCCGCGCGGTCGCCACCGCACCGCGCACGCGCGGGTGATACAGCCCGACATCGGGATAATCGACCGGTGCGGCCACGCTCAGCGTGCCGGCGAGCGGCAGGCGGGCGCCGCTGGCGTAGCGGTCGACCAGCATGCGCACCATGTTGGCGAGGTTGATCTCCGAACCCGCCAGCCAGTACTGCAGCCCCAGGAAGTAGGTCCGCATGTCCTGCGCGGTGCCGGGGATGTAGCGCAGCAGCTTCGGCAGCCGGCGCAGCATGCTCATCTGGTTGCGGCCGCCGGAGCCGCCCGGCTTGCCCTTGGCGCCGCCGCGCAGGCGCTTGAGCATCGCCATCACGCCGGTGGCCTCGGCGCTCATGTTGAAGCGGCCCATCCGGGTCAGCTTCACCACCTCGCCAGCAGACATGCAGCAGAACATCGCGTCGCACGCCTCGCGCCGCGCCTGCAGTGCCGGCAGCACAGGCCGGATATGGTCGTCGAGGAACAGCATCGTCGCGATGACGATGTCGCCGCGGGCGATGTCGTCGTTGCAGGCCTCGAGGGCGGCGGCGTCGGCCGCCCATTCATCGGCGGCGTGCACCGCGAGCTCGATCCCCGGCATCTCGCGGCGAAGTGTCGCGTGCGCGGCGGACGCAGCCTGGCTCAGGTGACTGTCCATCGTCACGATGACGACGCGCAGCGGGACCGTCTCAGCGGGCGAAGTGCGCTTTTGCATCATACAATGCCTCGACGGTGATGGTGGCGAGCCCCTGCTCGCGCGCGAACTGCTCGGTGTTGCGTCGCGCCTTGCCACGCACGAAGAACGGGATGCGGCCGAGCTCGCGCTCCGCATCCGGCGCCCAGCCGGGAGCCTCCACGGCGGTGCCGGCGGCGCCCAGGGCGGTGCCGGTGGCCGGGGCCGGCTCCGGTTCCGCGCGGGTCGCGAGATGCGACGGTGCTGCGTCCGGGGTGAACTCGAAATCGTCGCGGAACATGCCGAGCAGGTGCTCTTCCAGGCCCATCATCAGCGGATGCACCCAGGTGTCGAACAGCACGTTGGCGCCCTCCCAGCCCATCTGCGGGGCGTAGCGGGCGGGGAAGTCCTGCACGTGCACCGGGGCGGAGATCACCGCGCACGGCACGCCGAGTCGCTTGGCGATGTGCCGCTCCATCTGCGTGCCCAGCACCAGCTCCGGCTGCAGGGCGGCGACGGCGGCCTCGACCTCCAGGTAGTCGTCGGCGACCAGCGCCTCGACGCCGTACTGCTTGGCGGCGGCGCGGACCTCGCGAGCGTACTCGCGGCTGTAGGTGCCGAGGCCGACGACGGTGAAGCCGAATTCTTCCTGTGCCACCCGGGCGGCGGCGATGGCGTGCGTGGCGTCGCCATAGACAAAGACCCGCTTGCCGGTCAGGTAGTTGCTGTCCACCGAGCGCGAGTACCAGGGCATCCGCGACGGGGCACCGGCCAGGGCGGGCGCCGGGTCCACGCCGGCCAGGGCGGCGACCTCCTGCACGAAGTCGCGAGTCGCGCCGATGCCGATGGGCACGACCTTCGTGGCGGGCTGGCCGAAGGTGCGGGTCAGCCAGGCCGCGGCGACGCCGGCCACCTCGGGATACAGCACCACGTTGAAGTCGGCGTCGCCCAGCCGCGCCAGGTCGGCCGGAGTCGCGCCCTGCGGGGCCGACACGTTGATGTCGATGCCCATCTGGCCCAGCAGCCGCGTGACCTCGACCACATCGTCCCGGTGCCGGAAGCCCAGCGCCGTTGCGCCGAGGATGTTGGCCCGGGGACGCGCGCCCCGCTCCCGCTTGCTGCCCGGCGCGGGCGCGTGCGGGCCGGCGCAGGCGCGGACGATCTGGTAGAAGGTTTCCGCCGCGCCCCAGTTCTCCTTCTTCTGGTAGGCCGGCAGCTCGACCGCCACCACGGGGACCGGCAGGTGCAGCGCGCGGGCGAGGCCGCCGGGGTCGTCCTGGATCAGCTCGGCGGTGCAGCTCGCACCCACCAGCAGCAGGTCGGGCTTGAAGCGGTCATAGGCGTCGCGGGCGGCGGACTTGAACAGCTCCGCGGTGTCGCCGCCGAGGTCGCGCGCCTGGAACGTCGTGTAGGTGACGGGGGGCCGGGTCTGCCGGCGCTCGATCATGGTGAACAGCAGGTCGGCGTAGGTGTCGCCCTGCGGCGCGTGCAGCACGTAGTGCACGCCGCGCATCGCGGTCGCCACCCGCATCGCCCCCACGTGCGGCGGACCCTCGTAGGTCCAGAGCGTCAGCTGCATGTCGCGGCCTCCATCGCTCAGACCCGTAGCAGCGCGCGTCGCGCCAGCGGCCGGGCGAACAGGGCGGCGAGGTCGCCGGCCTGCTCGAAGCCCTGGATCGGGCTGAACATCAGCTCGATCGACCATTTGGTGGTGAGGCCCTCCGCCTCCAGCGGGTTGGCCAGGCCGAGTCCGCAGACGACGAGGTCGGGCCGCGCCGCGCGGCAGCGATCGAGCTGGCGCTCGACGTCCTGGCCCTCGCTGATCCGGGTTCCCGGCGGCAGCAGGGCGAGCTCCTCGGCGAGGTGCGCGCGGTGCAGGTAGGGCGTGCCGACCTCGATCAGCCGCATGCCCATCTCGCGCGACAGGAAGCGCGCCAGCGGGATCTCCAGCTGGCTGTCGGGGAACAGGAACACGCTGCGGCCGGCGAGCTGCTCGCGCAGCCGCGCCGTCGCCGCCTGGGCGCGGCCCAGCGCGGTCGCGGTCGCCGCGCGCAGCCGAGCGAGATCGCCGCCCATGGCATCGCAGGCGGCCTGCAGCCAGAGCAGCGTGCCCTCGGCGCCGAGCGGGAACGGCGCGGCGATGCAGCGCGCGCCGCGCTCTTCCAGCGCGCGTGCGGTGTCGGCGAGGAACGGCTGCGCCAGCAGCACGCGGGTGCCCGGCCCCACCGCGGGCAGCTCGGAGGCACGGCGCGGCGGCAGGAAGGCGACGCGGTCGAGGCCGATGCGGCCGAACAGGTCGGTCATCTGCGCCTCGACGATGTCGGGCAGCGTGCCGGCGACCAGCAGCGCGGGTGCGGTGCCGCCCTCGGGCATCTCCGGCACCATCGAGGCGAGGCAGGCATCCTCGCCCTGGGTGAAGGTGGTCTCGATGCCGCTGCCGGAATAGGCGAGCACGCGCACGTCGGGGGCGAACACCCGGGAGAGCCGCTGCGCCGCCCGCCCCAGATCGAGCTTGATCACCTCCGACGGGCAGGACCCGACCAGGAACAGCAGCCGGATCTCCGGGCGCCGCTGCAGCAGCCGGGTCACGACCCGGTTCAGCTCCTCGTCGACGTCGGCGCGTCCGGCGAGATCGCGCTCCTCGATGATCGCGGTGGCGAAGCGCGGCTCGGCGAAGATCATGACGCCGGCGGCGGATTGCAGCAGGTGCGCGCAGGTGCGCGATCCGACGACGAGGAAGAACGCGTCCTGGATCCGCCGGTGCAGCCAGACGATGCCGGTCAGCCCGCAGAACACCTCGCGCTGGCCGCGCTCGCGCAGCACCGGGGTAGTGGAGTCGCCGCCCATCTCGCTGATCGCCTCGCAGCCGCTCATGCCGCGCGGCTCCAGACCAGCTCGGGCGGCTTGCAGCGGCGGGCGGCGCGCAGCTTGACGACGAACTGGGCGGCGTTGATCACGTAGCTGGCGTAGGCGACCAGGGCGAGGATGAGCATCCGCGTCGCACTCAGCCCGCCGGTCAGCAGGGCCGCCACGTAGGCGGTGTGCAGCGCGATCACCACCATGCTGACCGCGTCCTCACGAAAGAACGCCGGCGCGAACAGGTAGCGGCCGTAGATGTCGTGCTCCCAGAACGCGCCGGTGACCATGATCGTGTAGAGCACGAGGGTCTTCACCACGACGGAGCCCGACGCGAGGCCGACGCCGTGGCCGCTGAGCAGGGCGCGCAGCACGAGGCACAGGCTGATCAGGAACACCGCGAACTGGACCGGCGCCAGGATGCCCTGCACCAGGGTCCAGCGCGAGGCGTCGCGGCGGCGGCGCTGTTCGGCGGTGTAGAGTGGCTTCACCTGCCGCTGCCTGGTCCCTGTTCGCGATGTCGAGATCATGAAGGGCTCCGTCGCCGGCCGCTCGCGGCTGGTGGAGCAACGCTAGGACCCGCCCGGTGAAAGTGTCAAGCCAGATTGACGTAACGTGCGGTTGACAGGTGGTTTGGGAACCGCTTTGAATATGGCAGGACACGGAGCAGGGCCGATGGCGGTCGCGAGGCAGAAGCGCGGAATGTCCAGGATCAAGGCTTCTGCGAGCACGGCCGCGCCGGATTTCGACCCCACGCACACCCTGACCGCCATCGCAAACGTCGTCGAGGCCGAGATCGTGCCGAGGCTGCTCGCCGCCCACCACGCCCGTAACCATCCGGCACCGCCTGCGGATGCCGCAGCGCCGGACGCGCTCGTGGCCGCGCCGATCCCGGCGGACGGGGCGCTGCCGAATGCTTGTCAGGAAGGTGCGTATCAGGCCGGTGCGTCCGAGGCAGTTGCGGCCGTGGCCGGCGTTTCCCAGGCGGATGCGCGGCTGCCGGATGCGGCGTTCATCGCTGCGTTCACCGCCGAACTGATACGCGGCGACCATGCGGCGATCAGGGAGCGCATCGAGGAGCTGAGCCAGAGCGGCCTGTCCGCGGAGTCGCTGTGCCTGCAGGTGCTGGCGCCGGTCGCGCGGCACCTGGGCGACCTGTGGAACGACGACGCCTGCTCGTTCGTCGACGTCACCACCGGCACGGCGCTGCTGCACGGCATCATGAACGGGCTGCGGCCGGCCCTGTGCTACGGCGCGGTCGACGGCGTGCGGCCGCGCTGCGCCATGCTGGTCACCGCACCGGGCGAGCAGCATCGTTTCGGGGTGTCGATGCTGGCCGAGTTCTTCCGCAACGATCAGTGGCAGGTCAGCCTGCCGACCGGCCGCACGATCGCGCAGATCGCCGCACTCGCCGCGGCACGGCCGATCGACATGGTCGGCTTCTCCGCCGGCAGCGATCGTCAGCTTGGCGCGCTCGCCGCCTGCATCGCCGCGGTCCGCGCCAGTTCCTACAACCCGGACATCCTCGTCATGGTGGGCGGCCCGATCTTCGCCGCGCGGCCGGACCTGGTGCGGCTGGTCGGCGCCGACGCGACCGCGTCCAATGCGGAGGAGGCGGTGCATTGCGCCGGCTCGCTGCTCCAGGCGCGGCGCGCCGCGGTCGCCAAGCGGGTCGCGCGCGTCCGCTCGAACGCCTCCGCACGGATCACCGTCTCGGCCGCGGCTCGCGGTCGAGAACCGTCGCATGCGCAGTGATGTGATGAGCAACTCGAATGCGCTTCGACACGCCGCCGAACTATTCGAGGCCCTCGACGCCCCAGCCGCGGCGCAGATCATCGCCGCCGCCGCCGACATGGCGCTGATCGTCGATCATCACGGCGTGGTCAAGGATCTCGCCTTCCGCAATCCGCGGCTGCAGAAGGATCTGCAGGACGTCGGCAGCTGGCTCGGCCGGTCCTGGATCGACACCGTCACGATCGAGAGTCGCCCCAAGGTGGAGGCGCTGCTCGGCGATGCGCTGAGCACCGCGGACCCGCATCTGCGCCACCTCAACCATCCGGCCGCCGACGGCACCGACGTGGCGATCCAGTACTCCGCCGTCGGCATCGCCGGACGCGACGCGATCGCCGCCTTCGGCAACGATCTGCGCCCGCTGTCGCTGCTGCAGCAGCGGCTGGTCGAGGCGCAGCAATCGCTCGAGCGCGACTATTCGAGCATGCGCCAGGCGCAGCAGCGCTACCGGCTGCTGTTCGACACCTCGCTCGATCCGCTGCTGGTGCTGGACGCGAGCACGCTGAAGATCGTCGAGATCAATGCCGCGGCGCGCGAACTCACCGGCAGCGTGCTGCCGCGCGGCTGGATGCTGGCCGACCTGTTCGACCCGCAGGACCGGCCGTCGGTGGAGCGCTTCCTGCGCACGATGCGCACCTCCGGCCGTGCCGACGCGCTGCGCTCGCGCCTGGCCGCCCCCGCGCCCGACGGCGCCAGGGAGATGACGATCTCGGCCTCGCTGCTGCATGAGGACGAGGGCACGCTGCTGCTGGCGCGGCTGTCGCTGTCGGCGCCGCGCGCGGAGCTGACCGGCTCGACGCTGAACGGGCGCCTGCTCAACGCGCTCGAGCAGGCGCCCGACGGCTACGTGTTCACCGACGATGCCGGCACCGTGCTCGCCGCCAACGCCGCCTTCCTCGACATGGCGCAGCTCGCCTCGCTCGACCAGGCGCGCGATCGCAAGCTCGCCGACTGGCTGGGCCGCGCCGGCATGGAAGTCGACATGGACGTGCTGATCGCCAACCTGCGCAGCCGCGGCTCGGTGCGGCTGTACGCCACCGAGCTGCGCGGCCAGTACGGACGCGAGACCAGCGTGGAGATCTCGGCGGTGCTGGTGCGCGGCAGCGAGCCGGTCGCCTACGGCTTCGCGATCCGCGACGTCGCGCGACGCATCGCCACCGGTGCTGCGAGGCAGACGATGGAACTCGGGCGCTCGCCGGAGCAGCTGGTCGAGCTGATCGGGCGCGTGTCGCTGAAGGACCTGGTGCGCGACGCCACCGACGTGATCGAGCGCCTGTGCATCGAGGCGGCGCTGAAGCTGTCCGGCGACAACCGCGCCTCCGCCGCCGAGATGCTCGGGCTGAGCCGGCAGAGCCTGTACGTCAAGCTGCGTCGCTACGGCCTGGGCGACCTCGAGGACGCGCTCGCTCCCGAGGCGGCCAGCGACGAGGGCACGCTGAACGGATCGCCGCGATGAGCGCGCCGGGCTCGATCGCCCACCCCGGCGCCTCCCGCCGGCATGCGCTGCCCGCTCCGTCGGCGGTGCTGACGCTGCTCAAGCCGATCACCTGGTTCGCGCCGATGTGGGCGTTCGGCTGCGGCCTGGTCTCGTCGGGCCGGCCGATCGGCGCCCACCTGTTCACCGCGGCCGTGGGCGTGTTGCTCGCCGGCCCGCTGCTCTGCGGCACCAGCCAGGCGGTGAACGACTGGTTCGACCGGCACGTCGATGCGATCAACGAGCCGAACCGGCCGATCCCGTCCGGCCGCATCCCGGGCCGCTGGGGATTGGGCCTCGCCATCGGCTGGAGCCTGCTCTCGTTCGCCGTGGCACTGGCGCTGGGGCCGTGGGTCTCCGTCGCCGCGACCCTGGGGCTGATGCTGGCCTGGGCATACAGCGCACCGCCGGTGCGGCTGAAGCAGAACGGCTGGTGGGGCAACCTCGCCGTCGGCATCACCTACGAGGGCATGGCCTGGTTCGCCGGTGCCGCGGTCCTGCAGGCTGCGATGCCCGACGCCCGCATCATCGCCACCGCGCTGCTCTACAGCATCGGCACGCACGGCATCATGACGCTGAACGACTTCAAATCGATCGAGGGAGACAGGCAGATGGGGATCGCGTCGCTGCCGGCGCAGCTCGGCCCGCAGCAGGCCTGCCGTCTGGCCTGCGCGGTGATGACGGTGCCGCAGCTCGCCATGATCGCCCTGCTCTGGCACTGGCGCCTGCCGCTCTACGCGGCGTCGATCGGCGCGCTGGTGCTCGCCCAGGCGGCGCTGATGGCGCGCCTGCTCGCGTCGCCGCGCGAGCGGGCACCGTGGTACAACGCGACCGGCACCAGCCTGTACGTGATCGGCATGCTGGTCGCGGCCTTCGGGTTGCGTCCATGACCGCGCTCGGCGGCAGCGTGGCACCGGCGGCGGTCGGGATCTCCGATGTCGCGGCAGGGCCGCGCCCCGATGTCGCGGCGGCGCCGCGCTCCGACATGGTCCCGGCGCCGCTCTACGACGTGATCGTCGTCGGCGGCGGCCCGTCCGGGTCCACCGCGGCGCGCGACCTGGCACTCGCCGGCCGCTCGGTGCTGCTGCTCGAGCGCGGCGGCCGGATCAAGCCCTGTGGCGGCGCGATCCCGCCGCGGCTGATCGAGGATTTCGCGATCCCGGACCATCTGCTGATGGCGCGTGTGCGCGGCGCGCGCATCATCTCGCCCAGTGACCGCATCGCCGACATGCCGATCGACGGCGGCGGCTTCGTCGGCATGGTCGACCGCGAGGATTTCGACGAGTGGCTCCGCGCGCGCGCCGAGGCCGCCGGCGCGCAGCGTCTGTGCGGATGCTTCGAGCAGCTCGGCCGCGACCGCGACGGCATCGCCCTGGTGCAGGGCATGACCACCACCAAGGGCGAGGCGGCGCGACCCTTCAGCCTTCGCGCGCGCTGCGTCATCGGTGCCGACGGTGCGCGCTCCGCCGTCGCGCGGCAGGCGATCCCCGGCGCCGAACGCATGCGCTACGTGTTCGCCTACCACGAGATCGTCCGGTCGCCGCGCGACCCCAGCTTCGACGGCACGCGCTGCGACGTCTATTACCGCGGCACGCTGTCGCCCGACTTCTACGGCTGGGTGTTCCCGCACGGCGATACCACCAGCGTCGGCCTCGGCAGCGCCCAGAAGGGTTTCGGCTTGCGACGCGCCACCGACGCGCTGCGCGAGGCGGCGGGCCTGACCGACGCGCAGACGATCCGGCGCGAGGGTGCGCCGATCCCGCTCAAGCCGCTGCGGCGCTGGGACAATGGCCGCGACGTGGTGCTGGCCGGTGACGCCGCCGGCGTGGTCGCTCCGGCCTCGGGGGAGGGCCTGTACTACGCGATGACCGGCGGCGCGCTGGCCGCCGCGGCGGCGCACGAGTTCATCGCCAGCGGCGACGCGCGCTGCCTGCGTCGGGCGAGACGCCGCTTCATGCGCGCGCACGGCCAGGTGTTCGCCATCCTCGGCATCATGCAGCGCTTCTGGTACAGCACCGACGGCCGACGCGAGCGGTTCGTCGCGATCTGCCGCGACCGCGACGTGCAGCATCTCACCTGGGCCGCCTACATGACCAAGGAGCTGGTGCGCGCGAAGCCGATCGCGCACGTCAGGATCTTCTTCAAGAACATCCTGCACCTGACCGGCGTGCTCTCGACGTGAGCATGCCCACCATCGTCGCCAGCGCCTCGGTGGTCGCGGTGCTCGGAGTGGGCGGCGCGCTGACCAGGATCGGATCCTGGTACGCGGCGCTGCGCAAGCCGAGCTGGCAGCCGCCGGGCTGGCTGTTCGCCCCGGCCTGGAGCGTGATCGGCGGCCTGACCGCCTGGGCCGGAGTCGTCGCGTGGGAGTCGCTGCGCACCTCGCTGGAACGCGGCGTGCTGCTCTCGCTGTTCGCGCTGAACGGCGTGCTGAACATCTGCTGGAGCCTGCTGTTCTTCAATCGCGAGCGGCCGGACTGGGCGCTCAGGGAGGTCGTGCTGCTCTGGCTCTCGATCCTGGCGCTGATCGTCGATGCGGCGATCCGCACGCCGAAGGCCGCCTGGCTGCTGGCGCCATACCTCGCCTGGGTGTCGTTCGCGGCATTCCTCAACCTGACCATCGTGCGGCTCAACCCGCAAGCGCGACCCTCGTGATCGGAACCAGCATGAGCGCTCCCGACCTGCACGCCCGCAACCTGCACGCTCCCGACCTGCACGCTCCCGACCCTCATGTCATCGCGGAGAAGGTCCGCCTCGCCCTGGAGACGCTGATCGCGGCGCGCGGCGCGCACTGCCCGGCCTCCGGCGAGACGCAGGAAGCCACGCCGGGCGCGCCGGCCGGGATCAGCGTGCCGCGCCACCGCCCGACCTTGCCGCTGCGCGTCGGCACGCGCGGCTCGCCGCTGGCGCTGACCCAGACCCGCAGCTTCCTCGCCATGCTGGCCCGCCTCTGTCCGCGGCTGCAGGAGATGGACGTGTTCCGCGAGCAGGTCATCCGCACCACGGGCGACGCGGTACAGGATCGTCCGCTGTCGGAGATCGGTGGCAAGGGGCTGTTCGCCAAGGAGATCCACGAGGCGCTGCTCGACCGGCGGATCGATCTCGCCGTGCACAGCCTGAAGGACCTGGAGACCGTGCTGCCGCCCGGGATCGTGCTCGCTTGCACGCTGCGGCGCGAGGACCCGCGCGACGCCCTGATCCTCGGCGACGAGTGCGGCAGCTTCGATCCCGCATCGGCCGGCCGCGACTTCTATGGCTGCCTGCCGCAGGGCGCGCTGATCGGCACCGCATCGGTGCGGCGGCAGGCGCAGCTGCTGCATGCACGGCCCGACCTGCGGGTCGCGATGCTGCGCGGCAACGTGCAGTCCCGCCTGGACAAGATCCGGCACGGCGTCTGCGACGCCAGCCTGCTGGCGCTGGCGGGTCTGCGCCGGCTCGGGCTGGATCACGAGGCCTCGGTGGTGCTGGATCCCGAGGTCATGGTGCCGGCCGGCTGCCAGGGCGTGGTCGGGATCACCGCGCGCGAGGACTCCGTCGAGCTGCGGATCCTGCTGAAGACGATCGAGGATCAGGAGGCGCGCTATACGGCGACGGCGGAGCGCACCCTGCTGCAGAGCCTCGACGGCTCCTGCCGCTCGCCGATCGGTGCGTACGGAGAGATGCAGGCGGGCGGGCGGCTGCAGCTCACCGGCCTGGTCGCGCGCGAGGACGGCTCGTTCCTGCTGCGCCGGAGCCTGTCGGGAGCGGCAGAGGATGGCTGCGTGCTGGCGGAGGAGCTGGCTCGCTCGCTGCGGGCCGACAGTCCTGGCGATATCTTCGCCTGAGGCGGTCAGCCTCCGCCGAAGCGGATCGCGGCCACCGTCGAGTACATCAGTGCCAGCGTGTCCTTGTTGAACGGCTCGGCCGAGGCCGGGGTGACCAGCCGGTTCTGCACGTCGCTGAGCGCCTCGACCGCCTGCACTGTGTTCGGATCGACATCGGATCCATTGGCGACCGGCATCAAGTATAGAAGAAGAAGTGCGTGGGTGTTGACGTGC
This sequence comes from uncultured Acetobacteraceae bacterium, assembly GCA_964242335.1. GTDB lineage: Bacteria > Pseudomonadota > Alphaproteobacteria > Acetobacterales > Acetobacteraceae > Lichenicoccus. The sequence continues at coordinate 22,044 of CAXTAY010000046.1, forward strand.
TCGGCGTCGAGCGCCGACCGGAGGCAGGATCCTTTGCCACCGACATCGACCACGGGCGCCGCAGGGTCATCAGAGAAGGCTTTCCTTGCGAGCATACCTAACTACTCCATCGGGAACATCGTCTTCGCTTGCTCGACATTGTTGAATTCGTCGGAGATGCCCGCATCTGCAGGTATTTTATTTCAGTATCCAGATGCGCAGCCATTCCAAATTATGGAACGATCCTGTTCACCTCCTGTCGCGGCAGTGCTGCCTGCATTTGTTTCCTACTTTGATGAGATTTCGGCAATGTCTAATTATCGCCGATGATCGCGGCCGCTCAAACTGCTGCGTTGCAGCACGATGATCGGGCAAGCGCCGTTCGGTCGCAGCCTGGCGCAGGAAGGATCGGCAGCCTAGCCGCGCGCCAGGCTGTGCCGCAGCGGCGTGCAGCTGCTCAAGGATGCCGTCTCGTCTCCCGCATCGGCGCCGCGCTCGCCCCGCAACGCGCCGTGCAGGCCGGGATCGTGCGGCCGCGGTCGGTGGTTGCCGAGCGAGCTGGGCAGGCTCCGGCCCAGCACCAGCAGCCGCCTGCCTCGCGGCACCACCTGGCGGGGCGATGAGAGATAGGCCGGACCGAGTGCTCGGATGCGCTGTCCGATCTCCCGATAGAGTGACGCGGCCGAACCCACCGCGAGGCGCGACCGCCACGGCAGGTAGGCAAGCCCCCGATGACCGCTGTCGTAGTACAGCTCCGCCAGATCGAGCACCCGCGTCACCGCCTCGAACACCGGCTCCGGTCGTCGCAGCTCGCTCGGCGCCACCCAGCTCGCCGGCAGGTAGACCCGATCGCGTCGCGCATCCTCGACTACGTCGCGGGCGATGTTGGTCAGCTGCATCGCGATCCCGAGATCGAGCGCGTGCGGTGCCGCGCGCGGGTCGCTCACCCCGAGCAGCCGGCACATCAGCAGGCCGACCGTGCCGGCGGCGCCGTAGGCGTAGCGCAGCAGCGCCGCCGCGTCCGGGATCCGGACCGGTCCCAGGTCGCCGATCATGGTGTCGATGAGCCTCGCTGCGACCAGCGGGTCGAGGCCGCGGCGCGCGGCCAGCCTCAGGAAGCCGCCCACCGCCGGATGCGTCGCCTCACCCTCCAGCATCGAGCGACGCAGCGCCAGCAGGGCGATCCTGGCGAGGTTGCGATCTTCGGTCTCGTCGGCGAGGTCGTCGACGGTGCGGCAGAAGCTGTATAGCTCGGCGGCGTCATGCAGCAGGTCGCGCGGCAGCAGGTTTCCCGCCAGTCGAAAACTGCGGCCATGGCGGCTGAGCGTGTCGAGCGCGGTCGTCGGCTGGGTCGGAACCGCCTGCGGCCGCGTCCGCAGGCTCATCGCCGCCAGGCCATCGTGTGCTGCGTGCGCAACAGGTTCTCCACCACCTTCGCCGACGTCAGCACACCCGGCAGGCCCGCCCCCGGGTGCGTCCCGGCGCCGACCAGCAGCAGCCCGTCCAGCTCTTCCGAGAGATTGTGGAACCGGAACCAGGCCGACTGGGTCAGGCGGGGTGCGACCGAGAAGCCGGCGCCGTGCAGGCTGCGGTAGTCGACGGCGAAGTCGCGGGGCGTCATCCACGAGCAGGTGCGCAGCGCCACCCGCACGCCGGGCAGCTCGCGTGCGTCGAGCATCTGCAGCACGCGGTCGCGCAGGATCGGGCCGGCCGTTGCCCAGTCGATCGACGCCCGCAGGTTCGGCACCGGCGCCAGCACGTAGAACGCGTCGCACCCTTCCGGGGCCGCCCCTGGATCGGTTGCGGTCGGACGATGCAGGTACAGGCTGAGATCGTCGGGAAGCCTGGCCTCCCGGCCGAACACCTCGTCGAGCAGCGACTTCCACCGGGTGCCCAGCAGGATGGTGTGATGCGCGGTGTCGGGATACCGTCGATCGGTGCCGAAATACAGCACGAACAGGCCCATCGAGAAGTCCAGTCGGGCCAGCCGGCGGTCAGTCCAGGTGCGCCGTGCCAGCTGGGGCAGCAGCTGCGCGTAGAGCGCCGGCGCATCGGCATTGGCGATCACCAGATCGGCCGGCAGATGCCGCCCGTCGGCGAGGGTCACGCCGCTGACGCGCCGCGTCCTGCGTCGAGCGAGGCGGCCGCCTGCGCCGGCGGACACGTCGATCCGTGCGACGTCGGCACCGGTCAGCACCGCGACGCCGTGCCTGCGCGCGAGATCGCCCAGGGCCGCGACCAGCGCGCCGGTGCCACCTCGCGCGAACCACACCCCCCAGCGACGTTCCAGATGCTGGATCAGCGCGTAGATACCGCTGGTGTGGAACGGATGGCCGCCCACCAGGAGCGGCTGCAGGCTGAACACCCGGCGCAGCGAGGGGTCGCGCAGGCAGGAGGCGACCAGCGCGGCCACCGAGCGATGGCCGCCGAGCCGGACGATCGCGGGGAACGCCCGCAGCATGACCGAGAGACGATGGAAAGGCTGTGCGCCGTAGCGCTCATAGCCGATCGCGTACAATCGGGCCGCCTGCGCCAGCAGACGATCATAGCCCGCGACGTCGTTCGGCGCCCAAGCGGCGACCCGCGCCCGCATCGCCGCCGGATCACCATCGTAGTCGAAGCGGCGGCCGTCGGCGAAGCTGATGCGGTAGAAGGGAGAGACCGGAAGCAGCGCCACGTGGTCCGACAGGCGCTCGCCGAACAGGGCGAACAGCTCCTCGATCAGGAACGGCGCGGTGATGACCGTCGGTCCCGCGTCGAAGCTGAAGCCGTCCTGCTTCAGCACACGTCCGCGGCCGCCGAGCTGATCGAGCCGTTCGAGCAGCGTCACCTCGTGTCCGAGGGCGCGGGCACGAAGTGCGGCTGCCAATCCTCCGAACCCAGCACCGATCACGATGACCCGGCGAACTGGCACGCCGTGCATGGTGTCCTCCGGAGGTCATCGTCCTCGCCCCGGTCCGCATCGTATCGGACATCGTGAAAGCTTGTCGAGCCTGCGGGGGTGCGGCCGCCCGTGGATCACGACCATCGCCCGGCATCGCACGTGGGAGGCCGCCCTGGCGGGTTCGCCTTCGCCTCCGACAGATCAAGACGCCGGCAGCTCACGAGACGGCGAGATGATTCAGTCGGTCCGCGCGCAGCACCCTGCCGTCTTCCCTCGGCATTCGAACCGCCGGAAGTCCGGCCAGGGCCTGCCGCGGCATCGGGCGGCCGAACAGATATCCTTGCAGCTGGTCGCACTTCTCGAGCCGGAGGATCTCGTGCTGCTGGCGTGTCTCCACGCCTTCGGCGACGACGGTCAGTTTCAGGCTGTGGCCGAGCGCTATGATGGCGCGCACGATCGCGATCGACTCCCTGCTCTCGCCGAGATTGGTGATGAAGGATCTGTCTATCTTGATCTTGTCGAACGGGAAGCGCTGCAGGTAGTTCAGGCTGGAGTATCCGGTTCCGAAATCATCGAGCGAGATCCTGACCCCGAGCCGCTTGATCTTGGACAGCAGCCGCAGCGCCCGATCCGGATCGTCGATCAGCACGCCTTCGGTCACCTCGATCTCGAGCCGATCCGGCGACAATCCCGTCCGTGACAGGGCCTCGGCGATCTGCTGCGGCAGATCGGGCTGACGGAACTGTATCGGCGACAGGTTGACCGCGATCTGCGCCTTGCTCGCCCAGGTCGCCGCTTCGGCGCAGGCGGTACGCAGTGCCCAGGCTCCGAGCTGGTCGATCTGCCCGGTCTCCTCCGCCATCAGGATGAAATCCTTCGGCGAGATCGTGCCGTGCTCCGGGTGGTTCCAGCGCGCGAGGGCCTCGAAGCCGGTGATCTCGCCGGAGACACAACATGTCAGCGGCTGGTAGTGCAGTTCCAGATCGTCGCCCTGGATCGCACGACGCAGATCATGTTCCAGTGCGTGGCGAACCTGCAGCCGTTGGTCCATCTCCGCATCGTAGAACCGGAACGCGTTCCGCCCTTCGGCCTTCGCGCGATACATGGCGATGTCCGCACTCCTCAGCAGTGCCAGGCCATCCTCTCCGTTCGCGGGGTGCAGTGAGATCCCGACCGAAGCGCCGATGACGACCTGCTTGTCCATGATGGTGAACGGCGAGGACAGGCTCTCGATGATGCTCTGGCTCAGCTCCGCGCTCGATCGCGCCGGATCTGCGGCCTTGACCAGGATCGCGAACTCGTCGCCTCCCATGCGCGCCACGGTGTCGCCGGGCTGCACCACCGACGCCAGCCGCTGCGACACCTGGATCAGCAGATCGTCGCCCGCCGCATGACCGAACTGGTCGTTTACCGCCTTGAACCGATCCAGATCGAGGCACAGCACCGCGAGGCGCCCCTGCACGCGCGAGGCGGTCGCGATCGCCTGCGTCAAGCGCTCGCTCAGCAGCAGCCGGTTCGCCAGCTTGGTCAGCGGGTCGTGCCGGGCCAGGTGCACCAGCTTCGCCTCAGCCTGACGACGCGCGGTCAGGTCACGCACCGCCACGGCGGTGGCGGCCCTGCCGCTATAGTCGATCCGCCGGGCATGGAACTCGGTCGGGATCGAAGAGCCGACCGCATCGAGCAGCTCGACCTCGCCGCTGATCGTGGCACTCGGGTCGAGCTGATGACCATGCTCGAGCCAGCCGTGATCGCAGGCGACGAGGAATTCGCTCATGTCGTGGTCGATCAGGTCATTTCTCGACCGCCCCAGCATCGCGCACAGTGCCTCGTTGACGTTCAGGATCGTTCCGCGATGGTGGATGACGATGCCTTCGAACGAGACATCGGCGAGCTGCTGCAGCCGGGCCCGGTCCAGCTTCTGCGTCAGCCCGTCCATGGCCACCATGTTGTCGCGGAACACCTTGACTGCGTCGGCCACGTCGCGCAGCTCGTCATGCCGCTCACCGCCCGGAATTTCGGCGACACGTTCTCCGCCGGCAAGCCGGCGCATCACGGCGACGATGCGGCCGATCGGTCTGATGATGCTGCAGGCGATCAGGTAGGAGAAGGTCATGCTGATCATCAGGGCCAGGATCGTGCCGCCATAGATCAGCCCGTTGGCTGCCTCGCGCCCCTCGGCCATGCGTCGAAGCTGATTTTCACTGATGAGGTCGGCGGAACCGAGCATGTCGTCCATGCCCATGAGAACCTGGCCGAGCAGTGCCGGCTGGACCCTCTGCGCCTCGACGATGGTGTTGAAGTCGGCATCGTACTCGGCGATGCGAGACCGCAAGGTGCTCAGCACCTTGTGCACGTCCGTATCCGGCACGTCGCCGGCCAGGATCTTGACGAAGGCCTGCATCCGGTCCGTGGCCTGACGTACGCGCCCCGCGGCCGCCTCGCTGCCGACGCGCAGGAAATCCCCCTCCGCCATCGCCGCCTGCTGGCTGAAGACGATGATCTGCTGAGCGATCTGGCGTCCTGCCGCGGCGGTCGCGGCGAGATCGCGCGCGTCGTCCAGGTTGCCGACGGCGTTTATGATCCCGCTGCCGAATCCGGCGCAGAGGCTGTTGCCGTCGCTCTCCACGATGTCGGCCTGAGCCAGCAGCCTCTCGGCGTCCACCGGACCGGGTGAGGAGATCATCTTGCGGTAGCTGGCGGTCGCCTGGCGAAGCGGCTCGAGCACGGTCTCCGACGGCAGGCGCAGGGCGATGTCGGCGACGGACACGTCCATCGTGTCCAGCTTCAGCAGCAGCCCGCTGCGGTGAGCGGAATCGCGATCGGCGAGGAACTTCGCGGTCTCGTCGTGAACGCCGGACAGCGCGTTCTCGAACTGCAGCCCGATCTCCAGGATGTCGGCGGTGGTCTTCAGGTCGATCGCGTTGTTCTTCAGCTGGCTGATCGCGGCCTCGAAACGTACCGCCTGCAGATCCGAGACCTGACGGGCGACCTCGACCAGTTGATCGGCCACCGCCTTTCGCTCCGCGACCAGCCGGTTCTTGATCCCCTGGTTGGAGTCGAAGCTCCTCATGATCGTCTCGTAGAGCGCGAGGCTGGCGCGCAGCCGCCCGATGTTCGAACGGTCGACCTTGTCGAACTGGTAGGACCCCAGCCCGGCGACCGTGGCCTTGACCTGCAGCAGGGCGCTGGAGGCCAGATCCGGAGCCGCGCCGCGCACCACCTGATCGGTCACGAAATGGAGCCGGTCGATGTCCTGTACCAGCGACTGCGCAGCCGACGATGCCGCGACGCGACGGCTGTAGTCCCTCAGACCGAGCCAGCCGACCCCTGCCACGCCGAGCGTCAGCAGCATCATCGCCACGAAGCCGCTCGCGATCCTTACGCCTATGCGCATGGTGGCTTCTGTACAGGGGCTAAGCACACGATGCCCGGCATTACGGTCCTCGTAGAACGAGAGCTACCGCAGGAAGCTCGTTGCAAGGCGCGGCCGAGTATGATTGGAGTAGAAAGCTTAATATTCGTTTAGCGTGGCCCAGCCGAGAACATTTCGGATCCTGCGCGACGCCCGAACCCAGCGTCCGGCGTTCGTCATGCGGCCTGATGATGATCCTGGCCGTTCGGTAGCGAGCGACGCGGTTTACTCGGACCTCGGACGGATGCTAAGCCGCTGCCTTCGCCGGGTTAGCACAGTGGTAGTGCAGCGGTTTTGTAAACCGAAGGTCGGGGGTTC
>CAXTAY010000047.1:0-28245 GCA_964242335.1 uncultured Acetobacteraceae bacterium
CGCCGCCGGGCTGTTCCTGATCGCCGGCGCCGAGTTCCTGGCGATGATCCTGGTGATCGTCTATGTCGGCGCCGTCGCGGTGCTGTTCCTGTTCGTGGTGATGATGCTGGACGTCGATTTCTCGCCGATGCGCGAGGGCCTGCAGCGCTACGCGCCGATCGGCGGCGTCGTCGGCGCGGTGCTGCTCGCGGAGATCGTGCTGACGGTGGGACGCTGGCGCATCGCGCCCGACGTGCGCGCGCTGCCGCACGCGCGGGTGGAGGATGCTGCGAGCAACACCGAGGCGCTGGGCCGGCTGATCTACACGGACTACGTGTTCCTGTTCCAGACCTGCGGCCTGGTGCTGCTGGTGGCGATGATCGGCGCCATCGTGCTCACGCTGCGCGAGCGCCGGGTCGGCAAGCGTCAGGACGTCTCGCGGCAGCATCGCCGCGTGCCTTCCGACACGCTGGAGCTGATGGATCTGCGCCCCGGCGAGGGCACCACCGGCAACGGCGGCTTCCTGCGCAGCAAGGACCGGATCCCGGTGCTGCATCCCTCCGCCGCCGATCGCCGGGAGGACTGAGCGATGACCCAGGCCGTGGCGGCTCAGGACATGCTGCTGGGGATCGCCAGCGTCGGGCTCGCGCCGTATCTCACGGTGAGCGCCATCGTGCTGGTGGTCGGCGTGTTCGGCATCTTCCTGAACCGCAAGAACGTCATCACCATGATGATGGCGATCGAGCTGATCCTGCTCTCGGCCAACATCAACCTGGTGGCGTTCTCCTCTGCACTCGGCGACCTGTCGGGCGAGGTGTTCACCCTGTTCGTGCTCACCATCGCCGCGGCCGAGGCGGCGATCGGCCTGGCCATCGTGACGGTGTATTTCCGCAACCGCGGCTCGATCGAGGTCGAGGACGCGCGTTCGATGCGTGGTTGAGCCGGCCGGGGCCGAGCGGGCAGGGCCGAGCGGGCAGGGATGAGGGTCTGAGATGAGTTTGCTGTTCGCGACCGCGGTGTTCGCGCCATTGCTCGGCGCGCTCGTCGCCGGCCTGTTCGGGGCGCTGATCGGCGACCGGGCGGCGCGCTGGGTCAGCATCGGCCTGATGCTGCTGGCCTCGGCGTGCGCGGTCGCGGCCCTGGCGCAGGGGATCGCGCAGGGCTCGCCGACCATCGCCGTGCCGGTCTCGGACTGGATCCAGGCCGGCGGCTTCCACGCCGCCTGGACGCTGCGCTTCGATGCGCTGTCCGCCGAGATGGTGGCGATGGTGACCTGCGTCGCCACGCTGATCCACATCTACAGCGTCGGCTACATGAGCCACGAGGAGACCCCCGTGGCGCGCTTCTTCGCCTACCTGTCGCTGTTCAGCTTCGCGATGCTGATGCTGGTGAGCTCGGACAACCTGATCCAGCTGTTCTTCGGCTGGGAGGGCGTGGGCCTCGCGAGCTACCTGCTGATCGGCTACTGGTACGATCGGCCGAGTGCGCAGGCCGCCGCCAACAAGGCCTTCGTCGTCAACCGCGTCGCCGACCTGTTCTTCATGGTGGGCATCGCGCTCGCCTTCGTGCAGTTCGGCACCGTCAGCTACGACAACATCTTCGCCCTGGTGCCCGCGCACGCCCCCGCCGTCTACCACCTGTTCGGCACCGACATGCGCGCCTACGAGGTGATCGGGGTGCTGCTGTTCATCGGTGCGATGGGCAAGTCGGCACAGCTGTTCTTCCACACCTGGCTGCCCGACGCGATGGAGGGTCCGACGCCGGTCTCCGCACTGATCCACGCCGCCACCATGGTCACCGCCGGGGTGTTCCTGCTGGCCCGGATGTCGCCGCTGATCGAGTTCGCGCCGGTAACCAAGGACCTGGTGGTGCTGATCGGCGCCTCGACCTGCTTCTTCGCCGCGACCGTGGGACTGGTGCAGCCCGACATCAAGCGCACCATCGCGTACTCGACCTGCTCGCAGCTCGGCTACATGTTCATGGCCTGCGGCGTCGGCGTCTATCAGGCCGGCATGTTCCACCTGACCACGCACGCCTTCTTCAAGGCGCTGCTGTTCCTCTCGGCGGGCTCCGTGATCCACGCGCTGCACGGCGAGCAGGACATGTTCAAGATGGGTGGGCTGGCGCGCAAGCTGCCGGTGACCTGCGCGGTGATGTGGATCGGCTCGCTGGCGCTCGGCGCGATCCCGCCCTTCGCCGGCTGGTGGTCGAAGGATGCGATCCTGGACGCGACCTGGGCCGCGCATACCGTGCTCGGCTTCTATGGCTGGGCGCTGGGCTCGATCACCGCCTTCCTCACCGCGCTGTACAGCTGGCGCCTGCTGTTCCTGGTGTTCCACGGCCCGGCGCGCGACGCCCGCCTGCAGCAGCGCGCGCACGAGAGCCCGCTGGTGATGACGCTGCCGTTGATCGTGCTCGCGGTCGGCGCCGCCGCCGGCGGCTGGGCGCTGGCTCCCTGGTTCATCGGCGTGCACCAGTCCGGCTTCTGGAACGGCGCCATCTTCAACGGTCCCAACAACGGCGTGCTGACCGCGATGGAGCAGATGCCGGCGGCACTCACCCTGGTGCCGACCATCCTGTCGCTGCTCGGCATCGCCGCCGCCGTCTATGCCTACCGGCTGCGTCCGCAGCTGCCCGCGCAACTCGCGCGCCGCGCCCCCGGGCTGCACCGCTTCCTGCTGAACAAGTGGTATTTCGACGAGCTGTACGACCGCGTGTTCGTGCGCCCGTATCGCGTCCTCGCCGGTCTGCTCTGGCACGTCGGCGACGAGGCCATCATCCAGGGGGTGCCCGAGGGCATGGCGCGTCTGACCGCCGGCGGCTCCGCGCAGGCGGTGCGCATCCAGACCGGCTCGATCGCGGTGTATGCCTTCACCATGCTGATCGGCCTGGTGGTGCTGATGTCGACCTTCCTGATCTTCCGCTGATCGGTACACGATGAACTGGACCCTCGCCCTGCCGGAGATCGTGCTGTCGGTCTGCGGCCTCGCCATCCTGGTGTTCGGCGTGCTGCGCACCACCGGCAATCCGGCGGTGCCCTGCACGCTGCTCACGATCGCCGCCATGGTGCTGGCCGCGGTGCTGGTGCTGACCGCAGGCGACGGCGTCGCCTATCACCGCGTGTTCGTCGGCGACGCCTTCGCGCGCTTCGTGAAGGTGCTGAGCCTGGCCGGCGCGGCACTCAGCCTGATCCTGGCGCTCGACTACAACCGGCGCGAGGGCATCTCGCGCTTCGAGTTCCCGGTGCTGGTGCTGTTCTCCACCGTCGGCACCATGGTGATGGCGTCGAGCGAGAACCTGATGACGCTGTATATCGGGCTCGAGCTGCAGTCGCTCGCGATCTACATCCTGTGCGCCTTCGACCGCGACCGGCTGCGCTCGGCGGAGGCCGGGCTGAAATACTTCGTGCTCGGCTCGCTCGCCTCGGGGCTGCTGCTCTACGGCATCTCGCTGGTGTTCGGCTTCGCCGGCACGATGGAGTATCGCGGCCTGCAGACGGCACTCGCCGCCTCCGCCGAGGTGCCGCCCGGGCTGGTGATCGGCATCGTGTTCATCATCGTGGGCCTCGCCTTTAAGGTGTCGGCGGTGCCGTTCCACATGTGGACGCCGGACGTCTATCAGGGCGCACCGGCGCCGGTGACCGCCTTCATGGCCGGGGCGCCGAAGATCGCCGCCTTCGCGCTGCTGCTGCGGGTGATGGCGGGGCCGTTCGGCCAGGTGACGCCGCAATGGCAGCTGCTGATCGAGATGCTGTCGATGGCGTCTATGCTGTTCGGGGCGCTGGCGGCGATCCCGCAGACCAGCATCAAGCGGCTGATGGCGTACTCCTCGATCGGCCACATGGGCTACGCGCTGATCGGGCTCGCGGCTGCGAGCCCGGCCGGGCTGCGCGGCACGCTGGTCTATCTCGCCACCTACCTGTTCATGAACACCGGCGCGTTCGCGACCATCGTCGCGATGCGACGGCGCGGCGTCGCCGTCGAGCGTATCTCCGACCTCGCCGGGCTGAGCCGCACCGATCCCGCACTGGCGCTGATGATGGCGATCTTCATGTTCAGCATGATCGGGGTGCCGCCGCTGTCCGGCTTCTTCGGCAAGCTGCTGGTGTTCAGCGCCGCCCTGCGCGCCGGGATGCCGGGCTTGGTGATCGTCGGCATCGTCTCCAGCGTGATCGGCGCCGTGTACTACCTGCGAGTGGTGCGGGTGATGTACGTCGACGCGCCGGCACCGGCGTTCGACCGCCGGATGCCGTCGGTGTCGGTGGTCTCGATCGGCATGGGCGTGGTCACCGGCCTGTTCCTGCTGCTGCTGGGACCGGTGACCAATGCCGCGCAGTCGGCCGCGGCGACCCTGTTCAGGTGAGCACGAGGCCGCGCTGGCGCCTGCAACGCCACGACGCCCTGCCTTCGACCAACGATGCCTGCATCGCCGAGGCACAGGCCGGGGCGGCGGAGTTCCTGGCGATACAGGCACGGAGCCAGAGCCAGCCGCGCGGCAGCCGCGGCCGCTCCTGGAGCGAGACCGCGGGTACGCTGGCCCTCTCGGTGCTGCTGCGTCCGCGGGCGCCGGATCCCTGGCCGCTGATCGCCGGCCTCGCCCTGCACGACGCCTTCTGCCTCACCCCGGCGCACGCCGGCGCGATCCGGCTCAAATGGCCGAACGACCTGATGCTGGAGGAGCGCAAGCTCGCCGGCATCCTGATCGAGGCGAGCCCTGCGCCGGACGGGCGCGGCTGGCTGGTGATCGGCTTCGGCGCCAACCTCGCCGAGGCGCCGGCCCTGCCGGACCGGCGGGCCGCCTGCCTCGCCGAGCTCGGTGCGGTGCCCTCCGCCGACGAGATGGTGGACCGCCTGCTCGACAGCTTCGGCCGGCGGCAGGCGCAGCGGGATGATCGCGCCCGGCTCCGCGCCGAGTGGCTCGACCGCGCCCACCCGCCGGGGACAAAGCTTGCGGTCCGCAGCGCGGAAGGGCAGACAACAGGCTCGTTTTCCTCGATCGCGGAAGACGGGACCCTCCTGCTCGACGTGCGAGGCGAGATCCGGCGCATCAACACCGGCGAGGTCCTGTTCATCCAGGGAGCCTGAAGCCGTGCTGCTGGTGGTCGATGCGGGCAACACCAACATCGTCTTCGCGGTGCATGACGGCGTCGCCTGGCGCGGTTCCTGGCGCATCGGCACCGAGACCAAGCGCACCTCGGACGAGTACGCGGTGTGGCTGCTGGCGCTGCTCAACCTGTCGGGGCTGGACCGCAGCGAGATCGACCGCGCGGTGATCGGCACCGTGGTGCCGGCGGCGCTGTATCACCTGCGCCGGCTGTGCCGGGACTGGTTCGCGGTCGAGCCGCTGATCGGGGCGGCGCAGCTCGACTGGGGCTTCGTCATCAACATGGACAACCCGTCGGAGGTCGGTGTCGACCGGCTGCTGAACGGGCTCGCGGCGCACCAGAAATACGGCGGCCCGCTGATCATCATCGATTTCGGCACCGCGACCACCTTCGACGTGGTCGATTCCGAGGGCACCTACTGCGGCGGCGTGATCGCGCCGGGGATCAACCTGTCGGTCGAGGCGCTGCACCAGGCCGCGGCACGGCTGCCGCGCATCGGCATCGGCCGTCCGCACGCGGTGATCGGGCGCAACACCCTGGTGGCGATGCGTTCGGGCATCTACTGGGGCTATATCGGCCTGATCGAGGGCATCACCGCCCGGATCCGCCACGAATTCATCCAGACCGCGGCACCGGAGCGCGGCAACCACGTGGCGATGAAGGTGGTGGCAACCGGCGGGCTGGCGCCGCTGTTCTCCGAAGGCACCGACATCATCGAGCGGATCGATCCCGAGCTGACGCTCGACGGCCTGAGGCTCTTGGCTGCGCGCAACCCGACACCGACATTAAGCAATGACAGAACCCGAGTAGTCGAAGGCGAATGAATGGACATGTTGAACGGCGATCTGGCTTTCCTGCCCCTGGGCGGGACGGGCGAGATCGGCATGAACCTCAACCTCTACCGATGCGACGGCGCCTGGCTGGCGGTGGATTGCGGCATCGGCTTCTCCGGCAACGACATGCCGGAGGTCGAGATCCTGATGCCCGACCCGAGCTTCATCGCCGAGCATCGCGACGCGCTGGTCGGGCTGGTGATCACGCACGCGCATGAGGACCATATCGGCGCGGTGGCGCATCTGTGGTCGCGGCTGGGCTGCCCGATCTACGCGACGCCGTTCGCGGCCGCGGTGCTGCGTCGCAAGCTGGGCGAGGCGGGACTGCTCGGGCGGGTGGAGCTGCACGTGGTGCCGCAGGGCAGCCGCTTCACGCTGGAGCCGTTCTCGCTGCAGTTCATCGACGTGACCCACTCGGTGCCGGAAGCCCAGGCGCTGGTGCTGCGCACGCGCTACGGCACCGTGCTGCATACCGGCGACTGGAAGCTCGACCCGAACCCGCTGGTCGGGCCGCCGACCGACCTCGACGCCTTCGCGGCACTGGGGCGCGAAGGGGTGCTGGCGATGATCTGCGACAGCACCAACGCGCTGGTGGAGGGCGAGTCCGGCTCGGAGGCCGAGGTGCGCCGCAGCCTGACCAGCCTGATCGCCGGCATCGACGGCCGGGTCGCGGTGACCTGCTTCGCCAGCAACGTGGCCCGGGTGCAGAGCATCGCGATGGCCGCCGAGGCGGCCGGCCGCTCGATCGTCGTGGTCGGCCGGTCCTTGCGCAACCTGGAGGTGGCGGCGCGCGAGTGCGGCTATCTCGAGGACGTGCCGCTGTTCCTCTCCGAGCAGGACGCGCAGGACATCCCCGACGACAACCTGCTGATGATCGTCACCGGCAGCCAGGGCGAGCCGCGCTCGGCGCTGTCGCGGATCGCCGCCGACACCCACCCGAACATCTCGCTCGGCGAGGGCGACACGGTGGTGTTCTCCTCGCGCATGATCCCGGGCAACGAGCGCGCGATCATGGCGGTGCAGGACAACCTGGTGCGCCGCGGCGTGCGGGTGCTGACCGATGCCGACCACATGGTGCACGTCTCCGGCCACGCGGCGCGCGACGACCTGCGGCGCCTGTACGGGCTGGTGCGGCCGCGCTACGCGGTGCCGGTGCACGGCGAGTGGCGCCATCTCGCGGCGCACGCGGCACTCGCCCGCGAGGAAGGCGCGGAGCCGATCCTGCTCGAGGACGGCGACGTGCTGAGCCTGTCCAGCAACCGCGCCGAGGTGGTCGACACGGTGCCGGTCGGCAAGCTGGCGCTCGACGGCAACCGCATCCTGCCGATGGAGGGGGTGGTGCTGGCCGCACGACGCAAGATGCTGTTCAACGGCATCGTGCTGGGCAGCGTCGTGGTCGACCGCTTCGGCGAGGTGCTGGGCGCGCCGCAGGTCAGTGCGCCCGGCCTGTTGGAGCCCGACGACGTCGAGACCGCCAGGGTGGCCAGCAGCTTCGCCCAGGCCCTCGCCGAGCTGCCGTCCGGCATCCGCCTCGACGAGAGCGGCTTCCGCGAGGCGGCCAAGACGGCGCTGCGCCGGGCGCTGGGGCGCAAGCTGCAGAAGCGCCCGATGGTCGACGTGCACCTGATCCGGATCTGAGCCGGTGACGCGGGCGTCGGACCGGGCGGCGCACCGGCCGCGATGAACTGGTTCACCGCGGCGATCCTGTTCGTGCTGATCTGGTGGACGGTGCTGTTCGCGGTGCTGCCGCTGGGCCAGAAGCCGCGCGCCGAGCCGGATCCGGTCTCGGGCTATCGCGGCCTGCCGGAGGCACCCCGCATCGGCCGGGTGATGCTGATCACCACCGCGGTGTCGCTGCTGATCTGGGCCGGCTGCGAGGTGCTGATCACCAGCAACTGGCTGTCGTTCCGGCACGGCGCGCTGGCGCTCCAGGTCGAGTAGCGAGTCGGCACGGCGCCGGGCGAGCTGTCCAGAATTAAAGATTTCATCGCGCGCATAGCCGACATGCAGTTTGCGCTGGCTTTTCCGGGCAGGACTTGCAATCATTAACGGCAGGAAGAGGATCTCTCCTCCTCCTGCCGTGTGACTGGCGTTTTCTCCCTAAACTTGGCCCGCGCGCTGGAACCAAGCTGCGTGGGCTTTTTTTATGCGTGAGCGCGGCTTTTGTCACGCCCCGTTTCGCGCCGGATCAAGATTTTGTAGGCTGCATTACTTGTGCAGCGCATCATTTTGCGGCGCAGCAGCAGAATAGGCCTCCGCACCCGCTGATCAGGACTGTGCGACGCCGGTGCCGGCGCGGCCGCTTTCGAACCGCGGCTGCTTGCTCTAGGGTCCGGGCACTCGCACGCCCACCCCGAGGTCACGTCGATGCGCCTGTCCCGCAGTTTCCTGCCCACCCTTAAGGAGACGCCGGCGGAAGCGCAGATCGCCTCGCACCGGCTGATGCTGCGGGCCGGACTGATCCGGCAGACCGCGTCGGGCATCTATGCCTGGCTGCCGGCCGGGCTGCGCGTGCTGCGCCGCATCGGCCAGATCGTGCGCGAGGAGCAGGACGCGATCGGCGCCCAGGAGGTGCTGATGCCGACGCTGCAGCCGGCGGAGCTGTGGCGTCGCTCCGGACGCTACGACGCCTACGGGCCGGAGATGCTGCGCCTCGCCGACCGGCACGGCCGCGACCTGCTGTACGGGCCGACCAACGAGGAGATGATCACCGAGCTGTTCGGCCAGGGCGTGCGGTCGTACCGCGAGCTGCCGCAGGTGTTCTACCAGATACAGTGGAAGTTCCGCGACGAGGTGCGCCCGCGCTTCGGGGTGATGCGCGGGCGCGAGTTCCTGATGAAGGACGCCTACAGCTTCGACGCCGACACCGACGCGGCGGTCGCGACCTACCGGCGCATGATGCTGTCCTACCTGCGCGCCTTCCAGCGCATGGGCGTGAGCGCGATCCCGATGCGCGCCGACACCGGCCCGATCGGCGGCGACCTCAGCCACGAATTCATCATCCTCGCACCCACCGGCGAGAGCGGCGTGTTCTATGACGGCCGCTTCGAGGAGCGGGACTGGCTCGACGAGCCGGTCGACCTCGCCGACGCCGGCTCGCTCGAGGCGTTCTTCGCGCGCGTGACCGCGCTCTACGCCGCGACCGACGAGAAGCACGACGAGGCCGCCTGGGCCGAAGTCGAGCCGCAGCGGCGGCGCGAGGGCAGGGGGATCGAGGTCGGCCACATCTTCTATTTCGGCACCAAATACACCCGCTCGATGGAGGTCGCCGTGCGCGGCCCGGACGGGGCGCCGCTGCACCCCGAGATGGGCAGCTACGGCATCGGCATCTCGCGGCTGGCCGGCGCCATCATCGAGGCCAGCCACGACGAGGCCGGCATCGTCTGGCCGCTCGCGGTGGCGCCGTTCCGCGCCGCCATCCTCAACCTCAAGCCGGGCGACGCCGGCTGCGACGCGCTGTGCGCGCGGCTGCACGAGGTCGCACCCGACGACGTGCTGCTCGATGACCGCGAGGATCGCGCCGGGGTCAAGTTCGCCGACGCCGACCTGATGGGCCATCCGCTGCAGCTCATCGTCGGCCCGCGCGCCGCCGCCGCCGGACGCGTCGAGGTCAAGCGCCGCGCCGGCGGCGCGCGCGACGAGATGCCGCTCGAGGACGCGATGTCGCTGCTGCGTCGGCTGCGCTGAGCCCGGGCTGAGACCGCTCATGTTCGGGCCCTTCGAACGCGCGGTCGCCGGCCGCTACCTGCGCGCGCGGCGCGGCGAGCGCTTCGTCTCGGTGATCGCCGTCTTCTCGCTGATCGGGATCGCGCTCGGTGTCGCCACGCTGATCATCGTGATGTCGGTGATGAACGGCTTCAAGGCCGACCTGATGGGCCGCATCCTCGGCCTGAACGGCGATCTCAGCATCTACGGCAGCGGCACGCCGATCGAGGGCTACCCGGAGATCGCGCGTCGCGTCGCCGTCGTGCCGGGGGTGCGCTCGGCGGTGCCGATCGTCGAGGGGCAGGTGCTGCTGAGCGCCGGCAGCTACAGCGCCGGCGGGCTGATACGCGGGCTGTCGCGCGCCGACCTGCTGGGCCTGCGCGAGATCAGCGACAATATACGCGAGGGCAGCCTCGACGATTTCGCCGGCGACGACGCCATCGTCATCGGCTCGACGCTGGCGCTGCGCGCCAATCTCGGCATCGGCAGCCGGCTGACGCTGGTGTCGCCGAACGGTGCCGCCACCGCGTTCGGCACCATGCCGCGCGTGCGCGCCTACCGCGTGGTCGCGATCTTCGATGCCGGCGTCAACGACTACGACGCCTCGTACGCCTTCTTGCCGCTCGCCGCCGCACAGGTGTTCTTCCAAATGCCGGGCGCGGTCTCGCTGATCCAGGTGATGACCAACGATGCGGATCACGTGCAGACGGTGACGCGCCGGCTGCGCGGCGCGTTGCCGCCGGCGGTGCCGCTGCGCGTGCTCGACTGGACGCAGAGCAACAACGCCTTCTTCGGCGCGGTGCAGGTCGAGCAGAACGTGATGTTCCTGATCCTGACGCTGATCATCCTAGTGGCGGCGTTCAACGTGGTGTCGTCGCTGATCATGATGGTCAAGGACAAGACGCGCGACATCGCGGTGCTGCGCACCATCGGCGCCGGCCGCTTCGCCATCATGCGCATCTTCCTGATGTGCGGCGCCTCGGTCGGCGTCACCGGGACGCTGGCCGGCACCCTCGTGGGCATCGTGTTCTGCCTCAACATCGAGCGCATCCGGCAGTGGCTGCAGCAGCTTACCGGCACCAACCTGTTCAACCCGGAGGTCTACTATCTCGAGCACCTGCCGGCGAAGCTGGAGTGGCCTGAGGTGATCCAGGTGATCGCGATGGCGCTGCTGCTGTCGCTGCTGGCGACGCTGTATCCGTCCTGGCGCGCGGCGCGTACCGATCCGGTGGAAGCGCTGCGTCATGAGTGAGGTGCCGGGCTCGGGTGAGCCGCCGCTGTCGCTGCGCGCGCTGCGTCACGGCTACCAGAGCGGCGACGGCCGGCTGGAGGTGCTGCGCGACGCCGAGCTGTCGCTGCGTCCGGGAGAGATCGTGGCGCTGATGGCGCCGTCGGGCACCGGCAAGTCGACGCTGCTGCACCTGGCCGGGCTGCTGGAGCGGCCGCAGGGCGGGGCGGTGCTGATCGACGGGCGCGATGCCGGGCGGCTCGCCGACGCCGAGCGCACCGCGATCCGCGGCCGGGCGATCGGCTTCGTCTACCAGTTCCATCACCTGCTGGCGGAGTTCACCGCGCGCGAGAACGTGGTGCTGCCGCAGATGATCCTGGGCACGCCGCGCGCCACGGCACGACTGCGCGCCGAGGCGCTGCTCGGCAGCTTCGGCCTCGCCCACCGGCTCGATCACCTGCCCGGCAAGCTTTCCGGGGGCGAGCAGCAGCGGGTGGCGATTGCGCGCGCGCTGGCGAACCGGCCGCGCGTGCTGCTCGCCGACGAGCCCACCGGCAACCTCGACGCGGCGACCGCCGAGCAGGTGTTCGACGAGCTGCTGCGCGTGGTTCGCGGCGAGGGGCTCGCGGCCCTGATCGCCACCCACAACGTCGAGCTCGGCCGCCGCATGGACCGCACCGTGACCCTGCGCGAGGGCAGGGTGGTTCCCGCCTGACACCGCCTCGGACGCCTACTCAGGCCGCAGCGTGCGGGCGCCTGGAGGCCAGCGCGCACAGCGCCAGGAACTCCTCGCGCGACAGCCCCGCCCACTGCAGCACGTACGCCTCGGCCGTGCACTCGCGGAACTGGGCGATCAGCATGGCGCGCGCCTCGGCATCCGGGCTCAGGCTGGCCAGCAGCTCCAGGCAGGCCCAGTGCGACAGCAGGATCTCGACCCCGCGGTCGGTCTGGATCGCCTGCGCGAGCACGGGATTGTTCGCGTAGACCCATTCGGCCGCGACCGTGTAGCTGCCGCCCTCGGTCGCGACCTCGTACAGGTCGCGCAGCACCGCCCACGGGAAGTCGGCACCCACCAGCGGCGAGCGATAGAAGCGCACCGGCCGGCCGCGCAGCGTGACACGATGCAGCAGCGGCGCCTCGCCGAGCGGGGTGCCGAACGGTGTCCCGTGGGAGCCGTCCTGCCGCCGCGCCCGCTCGCGCACGCGCACGCGTCGCAGGATCACCGCGGCGACGATCATCGCCACCGCGCCATAGCAGAGCATCGCGTAGATCACGAACATCCGGCAGTTCCGGCGCGGCAACTCGACAGCTGTGATGCATTCGCCCGTCGGGCTCTGTAGCCATTCGGATGTCTTGCTGCGGGAGGCGCTGCCCGATATACACGCAATCGTATCAAAATAGTAACCAACGATGAAAACGCTGAACACGTCTGCCACGTCTGCCACGTCTGCCAAGCCCGACAGCCGGCCGATGACGGTGTCGAGACCCGAGCTGCTGCTCGACGGCACCGATCTGGCGTTCCGCCAACTGGTGCACGACATCATGGCGTTCGCGGCCCGGATGCAGGAGAACCGCTCGCGCGTCGCCGGCTATGTCGGCCTGACCGGGCAGCAATACACGATCCTGATCACGATCGCGCACCACCAGGAGCAGGACGGCTTCGGCATCATCCAGGTGGCCGAGCATCTTCGGCTCAGCGGCGCCTTCGTCACCATCGAGGTCAACAAGCTGGTCGAGGCGGGGCTGGCGCGCAAGAAGCCGAACCCGAACGACCGCCGGCGCGTGCTGCTCACCGTCACCCCGAAGGCGGGCGAGCTGATCGACAGGCTGAGCCGGGTCCAGCGGCCGAGCAACGACACCATCTTCGCCAGCCTGTCGACGAGCGAGTTCCAGCTGCTGCGCAAGATCATCCCGCAGCTGGTGGAGGCCACCGACCAGTCGCTCAAGCTGATCGACTTCCTGACCGCCGACGGCGCCCAGGTGAGCACGCTGCGCTAGATCGTCGCGCCGGCGGCGCGCAGGATCGTCGCGCCGGCGGCGCGCTGGATCGCGGCGCCAGCGGCGGCGGCTCAGCTCTCGAGCACGCTGTCCCAGTACAGGTAGTCGCGCCAGCTCTCGTGCAGGTAGTTCGGCGGAAACGCCCGTCCGTTCTCCTGCAGCTCCCAGGTGGTCGGCTGCATCGGGTTCTTGCGCGGATGCATCCGGCACTCTCGCGGCAGCCGCGAGCCCTTGAGCAGGTTGCAGCTGCCGCAGGCGGTGACGACGTTCTCCCAGGTGGTGCGACCGCCGCGGCAGCGCGGGATCACGTGGTCGAAAGTCAGGTCGTGCGTCGGCAGCCGGTCGAGGCAATACTGGCAGGAGAAGTTGTCGCGCAGGAACACGTTGAACCGGGTGAAGGCGGGCTTGCGCGCCGCCGGGATGTAGTCCTTCAGCGCGATCACGCTGGGCAGCCGGAACTCCTGGCTCGGCGAGCGCACCACCCGGTCGTATTCGCTGAGCACCGAGACGCGGTCGAGGAACACCGCCTTGACCGCGTCCTGCCACGACCAGACCGAGAGCGGGAAATACGACAGGGGCCGGAAATCCGCATTGAGCACGAGAGCCGGGAAATGCAGGCCGCCGTCAGGCAAAGACGCATCCTTTCGCGGGCGGTCGCGCAGGCGTCCGATCGAATCCGCGCCTGACTTGCTGCGCCGCCTATACTCGCCCCTTCTATCGCAGAGGCCCCGCAGCCCTGCAAGCAGGCCGGTCTACTCGTCATGATCTTGTCCGATGCGGCCCTCGCGGGGCCGATCACCACCCGCTTCGCGCCCAGTCCGACCGGGCTGCTGCATCTCGGACACGCCTTCTCCGCGTTGCTGTCCTGGCGCCACGCGCGCGACTCGGGCGGCCGCTTCCTGCTCCGGCTCGAGGATATCGACCCGTCGCGTTGCCGGCCCGAGCACGCCGAGGCGATCCTGCACGACCTGGCGTGGCTCGGCCTGGACTGGGACGGCCCGGTGCGGGTGCAGTCGCACCACATGGCGTCGTATCGCGCCGTGCTCGACCGGCTGCAGGCGCAGGCGCTGCTCTATCCGTGCTTCTGCAGCCGCTCCGAGATCCTGGCCGAGCTGGCGCAGTCGTCGCATGCCCCGCACTGGACGCCGCATCTGGCACCGCATCGGACGCCCGACGGTGCGCCGGCCTATCCCGGCACCTGCCGCCGGCTCGATCCGGCGATCCGCCGCGACCGCCTGCAGGCGGGCGAGCCGCACGCGCTGCGGCTGGACATGGCGGCCGCACTGCACCGGCTGTCCGGCAGCGACGCGCTTCGCTACGAGGATGCCGGCGCCGCGGCCGCGGCGCGTTGGCGGCCCTGCCGGCCGGAGGCGTTCGGCGACGTCGTGCTGGCGCGGCGGGACGCGCCGGCGAGCTACCACCTCTGCGTCACCCACGATGACTGGCGGCAGGAGGTCGGCCTGGTGGTGCGCGGGGTGGACCTGCGTCCGGCGACCGACCTGCACCGGCTGCTGCAGGCGCTGATGGGCTGGACGGCGCCGGCCTATCTCCATCATCCTCTGCTGCGCGACGCGGCGGGGCGTCGACTGGCGAAGCGCGATGCCTCTGGCACGCTTCGTGCTCTGCGGGAGCGCGGCCTGTCGGCGTCGGAGGTTCGGGCGGCGGCCCTGCGCGGGGCGTGACGAACAGCCGGGAGACGCCCTTGTCCGCTTCGAGCCCGGTGCACCTCCAGCCGATGCACCTCCAGCGATCGACCAACCCGATCCTGTACCAGATCAACACCCGGGTGCTGCTGGGCGGCCTCGCCCGCAGGTTCGGACGCCCGGCGACGCTGGACGACATCCCCGACCAGGCGCTGCGCGCGGTCGCCGAGCTCGGCTTCGAGTGGGTCTGGTTCCTCGGCGTCTGGCAGACCGGCGAGCAGGGGCGCGCGATCTCGCGCAGCCACGCGGCCTGGCAGGAGGGCTTCCGCGAGGCGCTGCCGGACCTGACGGAGGCCGATATCTGCGGCTCGCCGTTCGCGATCGCCGGCTACCAGGCGGAGGCCCGCTTCGGCGGCGACGAGGCGCTCGGCCGTCTGCGCCAGCGCGCCAGTCAGGCCGGGCTGCGTCTGATGCTCGATTTCGTGCCCAACCACCTGGCACTCGATCATCCCTGGGTGCGGCAGCGTCCTTCGCTGTTCGTCCAGGGCGACGAGGCGGCGCTGGCGGCGGAGCCGGGGAACTGGATCGCGGCCGACACCGCGGAGGGCCGGCTGGTCCTCGCGCACGGCCGGGACCCGTACTTCCCCGGCTGGCCCGACACGGTGCAGCTCGACTACGCCAACCCGGAGACCCAGGCGGCGATGCGCGACGTGCTGCTCGACATCGCCGGGCGCTGCGACGGGCTGCGCTGCGACATGGCGATGCTGCTGCTGCCGGCGGTGTTCGAGCGCTGCTGGGCCGGCTGGCTGCACGGCCGGACAGTGGCGCCGTTCTGGGAGCGGACGATCCCCCTCCTGCGCGCCGCCTCGCCCGGGTTCTGCCTGATGGCCGAGGTCTACTGGGACCTGGAGCCGACGCTGCTCGGCCAGGGCTTCGACTTCGCCTACGACAAGGGGCTGTACGACGCGCTGCGCGCGCCCGATGCCGGCCGGGTGCGCGCGCTGCTCGCCGCCGACGTGGCCGTGCAGTCGCACCTGGCGCGCTTCCTGGAGAACCATGACGAGCCGCGCGCGGCGTCGAGCTTCGGGCTGCGTCAGCACCGGGCCGCCGCCGTGCTGAGCTTCTGCGCGCCCGGCCTGCGCCTGCTGCACCAGGGCCAGCTCGAAGGCGCGCGGGTGCAGATCCCGATCCACCTCGAGCGCGGGCCGGCGGAGGGGATCGACCCCGCGATCCACGAGTTCTATCTCGACCTGCTCTCGGTGCTGCGCGATCCGCTGCTGCGCCACGGCAGCTACGAGCCGCTCGTGGTCGGAGCCGCCTGGGAGGGCAACCCGAGCCACGAGGCGTTCACCGCCTCGAGCTGGTCGGACGCCGGCGGTCCGCGCCTGCTCTGCGTGGTGAACTACCGCGCCGATCGCGGCCAGTGCCGCGTCCGCGTCGTCCACCCGGCCCTATCCGGCCGGGTGGTTTCGCTGTCCGATCGGCTGGGGCCGGAGCATTACGCCCGCGACGGCGACATGCTCGGCGGCGAGGGGCTGTACCTCGATCTCCCGGGCTGGGGCTACAACCTGTTCGCGATCGGCTGAGCCTCAGTAGCCGTAGCCGTAGCCGTAGCCGTGGTAGGGGTGGTGGTAGTAGCCCGGGTAGCCGTACGGGGCGATGATGCAGCCCCCGAGCGACGCGGTGAGCCCCGCAATCACGAGCAGCCTGGCGGCGCGCTGAAACCATGTGCTTGTCTGCATGACGATCTCCATGGAGGTGGATGCTGAGCGGATATCGTGCGGGCACTGCGGCATTTCCGTGATTTGAGGTCTCGGTCGGTAACTCTGCCCGCCGCGCCGTCACCTCAGGACCGCGACCGGCCCACCGACCCGCCGCCCATGGCGCGGCGATAGCGCGCCGGGCTGATCGACAGCTGCCGCGCGAACCGCTCGCGCAGCGTCACCGCGGAGTCGAAGCCGACCTGCAGCGCCACCTGTTCCACCGTCAGCCGCGTGCTCTCGAGCAGTGCCTGGGCGCGACGCACCCGTGCCGCCAGCATCCATTGCAGCGGCGTCGTGCCGAGCTGCTCGCGGAAGCGACGGCTGAACGAGCGCGTGCTCATGCCGGCGTGGCGCGCGATCTCGGCGAGCTTGGGCGAGCGGTGCAGGTTCTGCAGCATCCAGTGCAGCACCGGCGCCAGCGTCGCCGCCGAGGCGGGCGGCGCGTGGACGATGAACTGCGCCTGGCCGCCGTCGCGCTCCAGCGGCATCACCGCGAGGCGCGCGGCGTCGGCCGCCACCGCCGCGCCGTGGTCGCGACGCAGCATGTGCAGGCAGAGATCCATCCCGGCGGCGGCGCCGGCCGACGTCAGCACCGCGCCCGCATCGACGAACAGCACGTCCGGATCGACCTCGATCGCCGGATAGCGGGCGGCGAGGGCGTCGGCGGCGCGCCAGTGCGTGGTGGCGCGGCGCCCGTCGAGCAGGCCGCAGGCGGCGAGCACGAAGGCGCCGGTGCAGATCGAGGCGATCCGTGCGCCACGCGCGGCGGCATCGCGCACGGCGGCGACGACCGCGGTCGGGATCGGCCGCTGGTGATCGGCGATGCCGGGCACGATCACGGTGTCCGCGGCCGCGACCTGATCGAGGCCGAACGGGACCTGCAGGTCGAAGGCGCTCGTCTTGATCCGCGTCGCCTCGCCGCACACCCGGACCACGTAGGGCGCGTCCCGTCCCGCCGTGACCGCGTGGCCGAACACCTCGCAGGGCATGGCGAGCTCGAACGGCACCACGCCGTCGAAGGCGATCACCGCGATCACGTGCATCAGGCGCTTCCCCCGGCGCGGGATGCGGAAACGCCGCGATCGCCCGCCCGGCTGGCCGGATCTCGTCGGTAATGGTCGATTTCGCCACTCACGCCCGCCGTCGTGGTCGGTAATGCTGCGACGGTCAAGCAACCGAGGTGATGATGACCGACATCCAGCCGACCGAGCCGTCTGCCGCGCCGCTGCAGTTCGGCATGCTGCTCTATCCCGGCCTGACCCTGCTCGACCTGGTCGGCCCGCAGGCGGTGCTTGGCTGGCACGGCCAGACCCACCTAGTCTGGAAGACGCTGGACCCGGTGCTGTCCGACAGCGGCGTCGCGATCCGGCCGACCACGACGCTCGCGGACTCTCCCGCCGACCTCGACGTGCTGTTCGTGCCGGGCGGCATGGGCACCGTGGCGGTGATGCAGGACGCCGACATCGTCGGCTTTCTCCGCGACCGTGGCGCGCGGGCGCGCTACGTGACCTCCGTCTGCTGGGGCTCGCTGCTCCTCGCCGCCGCGGGCCTGCTGCGCGGCTACCGCGCGACGTCGCACTGGGCAGCGTGCGAGGCGCTCGCCGCGATGGACGTCGAGGTCGTGCACGAGCGCGTCGTGATCGACCGCAACCGCATCTCCGGCGGCGGCGTCACCGCCGGCATCGATTTCGGCCTGGTGCTGCTGGCGCAGCTGCGCGGCGAGACGGCGGCGAAGATGACGCAGCTGATGCTGGAATACGATCCGAAGCCGCCGTTCGAGTGCGGCACTCCCGCCTCCGCCGGACCGGCGCTGACCGACATCGTGTTGGGCGAGATACACGAGCTCAGGCTGGAGACGATGCGCATCGCGCGCGCGATGGGCGCCCCCTAGCCGGTCGCGGTTCCCCACCGCCCGCTTCTGCTCTAGCCTGCGGTCTTCGTCGCAAGGGCCGATCGAGTGTCATGGACCTAATCGCCGCACGCCTGAACAGGATCAGTCCCAGCCAGACCATCGCCATCTCGACCAAGGCGCGCGCCCTGAAGGCCGCCGGGCGAGACGTCATCAGCCTCTCCGCCGGCGAGCCGGATTTCGACACTCCCGATCACGTCAAGCGGGCGGCGATCCGCGCCATCGAGGCCGGCCAGACCAAGTACACCGACGTCGCCGGCACGCCGGCGCTGCGGGCGGCGGTCGCCGAGCGCTTCCGGCTGGATTCCGGGCTCGACTACGCGCCCGACGAGATCATCGTCTGCACCGGCGGCAAGCAGGTGATCTACAACGCGATGGTCGCGACGCTCGAGGCGGGCTCCGAGGTGATCATCCCGTCGCCCTGCTGGGTCTCCTACCCGGACATCGTCGCCCTCGCCGACGGCGTGCCGGTGATCGTCCCCTGCGGCCCGAACCGCGGCTTCAAGCTCGATGCGGAGCAGCTCGAGGCCGCGATCACGCCGCGCACCAAATGGTTCTTCCTCAACAGCCCGAACAATCCGACCGGTGCCGCGTACTCCGCCGCCGAGCTCCGCGGCATCTGCGACGTGCTGCTGCGCCATCCCGACGTCTGGATCCTCACCGACGACATCTACGACAAGCTGGTCTATGACGGCTTCCGGCCGGCGACCGTGGTGCAGGTCGAGCCGCGGCTGCGCGACCGCACCGTGACCATGAACGGCTGCTCCAAGGCATACGCGATGACCGGCTGGCGCATCGGGTTCGCCGGCGCGCCGAGGGCGCTGACCCGCGCCATGGACAAGCTGCAGGGCCAGTCCACCTCCAATGCGAGCTCGATCAGCCAGGCGGCGGCACTGGAGGCGCTGAGCGGGCCGCAGGACTTCATCGCCACCATGGTCGCGACCTACCAGGCGCGGCGCGACCTCGTGGTCGAGATGCTCAACCTCGCGCCGGGCATCACCTGCCACAAGCCGGAGGGCGCGTTCTACGTCTATCCCTCGATGCAGGGCTGCATCGGCAAGACCAGCGCCGGCGGCACCCGGATCGAGGATGACGAGGGCTTCGTGACCGCGCTGCTGGAGGAGCAGGGGGTCGCCGCGGTGCACGGCGCGGCGTTCCTGTTCCCCGGGCATTTCCGCGTCAGCTACGCCACCGACACCGACAGCCTGCGCGAGGCCTGCGCCCGCATCCGCCGCTTCTGCGACGCGCTGCGCTGAGCTGAGCTGAGCGTGCCGGCTCCCGACCTGCCGACCGCGGAGTCACCGACGTTGGCGTCGCGCCTGTCCGCACTGGCGCTGCCGGCCACGGTCGGCATGGCGTCCCGCGCGCGGGCGCTGCAGGCGGCGGGGCACCGCGTCATCTCGCTGGCGCTGGGCGAGCCGGACTTCGACACGCCGTCCGAGGCCATCGAGGCGGCGCATGCCGCGGCACTGGCGGGAGAGACGAAATACCCGCCGACCGCCGGCACCGTCTCGCTGAAGCAGGCGATACGCGACAAGTTCGCCCGCGAGAACGGGCTCGCGTTCGCCGACGACGAGGTCATGGTCGGCAACGGCGGCAAGCAGATCCTGTTCAACGCGCTGATGGCGACGCTCGAGCCCGGCGACGAGGTGGTGATCCCCGCACCGTACTGGGCGAGCTATCCGCTGATCGTGCAGTTGCTCGGCGGCCGACCGGTCACCGCGCCTTGTCCGGAGGCGCTCGGCTTCCGGCTGACCCCGGCGGCGCTGGAGGCGGCGATCACCCCGCGCACCCGCTGGGTGATCCTGAACTTTCCCAACAACCCGACCGGTGCCACCTGCGGCGCGGACGAGCTGGCCGGCCTCGCCGCGGTGCTGCAGCGCCATCCGCGGATCTGGGTCCTGTGCGACGAGATCTACGAGCAGCTGATCCATGACGGACCGCCGCACGTGTCGCTGGCGCGGCTGGCGCCCTCGCTGCGCGACCGGGTGCTGACCCTGAACGGCGTCTCCAAGACCTACGCGATGACCGGCTGGCGCATCGGCTATTGCGGCGGCCCGGCGCGGCTGATCGCGGCGATGACGATCATCCAGAGCAACGCCACCTCCGGCGCCAGCAGCATCTCCCAGGCGGCCTCGGCGGCGGCGCTGCGCGGCGCGCCGGCCCTGGTCGCGGTGATGCGCGACACCTACCGGCGCCGCCGCGACATGGTGGTGGCGGCACTGCGGGCGATGTGCGGCGTCACCTGCACCGAGCCGCACGGCGCGTTCTACGTCTATCCCGGCATCGCCGGCTGCCTGGGTCGCAGCAGCGCCGGCGGCGCGCTCCTGGAGACCGACGAGGATTTCGCCCTCGCCCTGCTCGGGGAGCAGCATGTCGCGACCGTGCATGGCGGCGCGTTCGGCATGAGCCCCTACCTGCGCCTCAGCGTCGCCGCCGACGACGAGAGCCTGCGCGAGGCCTGCGTGCGCATGGCGCGGTTCTGCGCGGCGCTGAGCTAGCCTCGGCAGTTCCCGCAGCGGCGGAAGATCTTCTCGACCTGGCCAGCCATCACCGGCTTTTCACCTTTACCCGGTGGTAATTGCCGGTAAAATGGCCGTCATGGACGAGTTCGACCGTAAGATCATCCGCCTGCTGCAGGCCGACAACCTGCTCTCCAGCGCCGAGATCGGGCAGGCGGTGGGGCTGTCGGTGTCCGCGGCGAACGAGCGCGTGCGACGTCTCAACAGCTCCGGCGTCATCCGCGGCAACCACGCCGCGATCGACCCGGACCGGGTCGAGCTCCCGCTCTGCGCGTTCGTCTTCATCGACCTGGCACCGCATCCCGATGAGGCCGGTTTCCGCGCCGCGATCGCTGCCCGGCCGGAGGTGCAGGAGGTCCACCAGGTCACCGGCAGCCACTGCCACCTCGTCAAGGTCCGCGCCAGCGGCACGAAGGCGCTGCAACGCTTCCTGACGGAGCACGTCAGCAGCCAGCCCGACGTCCTCAGGACCGAGACCGTCATCGTCCTGGAGACGATCAAGGAGACCTCGGCACTCGAGCTGCCGGAGCGCGCGGCGCGACATCCCGAGCGGGAGGGACGCTAGGTTGGCCGAGGCGGAGGCCACGCTCGCCCGGCCGTCGATGGACCGCGCGGCCGGGACCGGAAATGCGCGCGCGCTCTACGCGCTCGTGCTGGCGAGCTTCGGCATCGGGACCGGCGAGTTCGTGATCGTCGGTCTCATTCCCGGCCTCGCCTCGGATCTGCGGGTCTCGGTGCCGAAGGCGGGCCTGCTGATCTCGGTCTACGCGCTCAGCGTCGCCTTCGGCTCGCCGTTCGTCGCCGCACTGCTCTCGCGCATGTCGCGGCGACGCGCGCTCGCCACGCTGATGCTGGTGTTCCTCGCCGGCGACACGGCCTGCGCGGCTGCACCCGATTTCCGCGTCCTGATGATCGCGCGGATCGCGACGGCGCTGGCGCACGGCGCGTTCTTCGGCATCGCCTCGATCGTCGCGGCCGAACTGGCGCCTCCCGGGAAATCGGTGCGGGCGGTCGCGCTGCTGTTCACCGGCATGACGGTCGCGAACGTCGTCGGTGTCCCGGCCGGCACCTGGATCGGGCAGGCGGCCGGCTGGCGCATCACCTTCGCACTGGTGGCGGTCCTCGCGGCCGCTGCCCTGGCGGCCATGCTCGTCTGGATGCCGCGTCGTCTCGGCGCGGCATCGAACGGAGTGCGGCGCGAGCTTGCAGCGCTGCGGCAGCCTCAGATCTGGCTCGCCATGCTCGTCAGCACGCTCTCCTCGGCGGCGCTGTTCACCGTCCTGACCTTCCTCACGCCGCTGCTGGAAGACGAGGCCGGGCTGACGCCGCACGGAGCGGCCTCGGCGCTGTTCCTGTTCGGAGCCGGGCTGACCATCGGCGGCCTTGCCGGCGGACGCCTCGCCGACGGCGACGTCCTGCTCGCGATCCGTGCGCTTCTCGCCGCCGACGCGATCGCCCTGGTCGGCTTCGGTCTCCTCGTCCGCACCGGCTCGCTCGCTCTCGTCGCCGTGTTCGTCTGGGGCATCGCCGCCTTCGCGATCGTCCCGCCGCTGCAGCACCGGGTCGTCATGGCGGCGAGGGAGGCGCCCCATCTGGCGTCGACGCTGAACCAGTCCGCCTTCAACCTCGGCGATGCGCTGGGCGCAGCCCTGGGGGCGGTGGTGCTCACGAACCTGTCGGGCACCGCGTCGCTGCCGTGGATCGGCGCCGCCGTCGTCTGTCTCGCGCTGGTGCCCGCGTTTCTCAGCGCAGACGGCTCGCGGTGACATCGTCCTCCGCTCTTGCGCGCCGCGCAGGTCAGTGGAGAGGTGCTAACGCCAGCTCGGCGGCATCGACAGGTAACTGCGGCCGCCGAAGCTGCGTTCGGCGAGCGCACCGAAACCCAGGCCGAGCGTCGCCCACATGATCGCCTGCATCGCCACCGAATCGATCCGGAACCGCCAGAGGACCACCGGCGGGAAGTCGGCTGGAACCTCATCGATCGCGGGCAGCAGCGCCGCCAGGACCGCGACCGACACGAGGTAGAAGGCCGCGGCGCACAGCGCCGCCGACCATGCGCCGTGCCTGGCGACCAGCCGCCGGCGCAGCATCGCGGCGGCCACCATCGCGGCGATCGAGAGCGACATCATGACAAAGTAGAGCTCGGTCCGCACGCCGATGGTCTCGGGACGTCCGACAGAGGGCGGATTGGCCGGATATTTCAGGTTGGGAACCAGGTAGAAGGCGAGGAAACCAGCCAGCGCCAGCAGGCCCGAGACGGCGCGCGGGCCGAGTGCGGCAACCCGACGGTTCGCCACCGCGAAGACCAGGGCGAACAGCCCGCCGAAGGCGGTGCTGTAGACCATCACGCCGGTGAGCAGCCCGTAGCTCGCCTGCATCGGCCGGCTGACCAGTTCGGGTTCCTCCATGTCGTGGATGCCCCTCGCGGCATCGGCTCTTGCCTCGGTCTCGTGCCTCGCCGTCTCGAAGGCGATGGCGCGATCGACCTGCGGCTCGCCGAACAGCTTGGCGAAGCCGAACACCAGGAGCCCGGCGACGAAGCCGACCAGCATCCCGCGGATGAGCAGGGTCCTGACCATGACGCCCGCGCGTCCTCAGTGGCAGGGGAATCCGAGCAGATGCCGGCTGTCATGCACCCATTCATGCACGTACATGCCGTCGACCAGCGAGGTGGCACCCTCCTCGGCGCCGACGAAGTAGATCGCTAGAAGCATCAGCGCGCCGAAGATCAGCCACGGTAGGATCTCGCGCAGCGGGATCGGTGCGGCGACGCTGTCGGGGCCGATGGTCGTGCCGGACATCTGAACTACTCCTCGGGATCGAGCGTCCCAGCGGATTGGAACGACGCCATGGTCAGGTCTGACTTTCGAGAGGCACCCGGGTGCCGTCGATCTACAGTGGCGCGCCCGTGCCGCATTTGCACCGGCTTCCGCCGACATGGCTGTGGTCGGATAGAGCCCCGCGCACCCAAGCTGTCAAACGGATTTACCGGATGAGCCGGCGCCTGACCCTGGTCTGCCACGGCGCGACCAGCGCCACGCGACAGGCGGCGTTCCCGGCC
Source organism: uncultured Acetobacteraceae bacterium (assembly GCA_964242335.1). Taxonomy (GTDB): domain Bacteria; phylum Pseudomonadota; class Alphaproteobacteria; order Acetobacterales; family Acetobacteraceae; genus Lichenicoccus. The sequence continues at coordinate 23,746 of CAXTAY010000047.1, forward strand.
GACGAGCCGCTGGAGCCGCTCGGTGCTGCGAAGTCGGCGGCGCTGGCCAAACGCCTCGGCAGCGTCGATGCGGCCTGGACGAGCCCAGCGCTCCGTGCCGTGCAGACTGCCGCCGCCCTGGGGCTGAACGCGAGGGTCGATCCGGCCCTGTCGGACATCGACCTGCGCCTCTGGGGCGGCCGCTCGCTCGCTGAGGTCGAGGCGTCCGATGCGGCCGGCCTGAGATCGTGGTCCACCGATCCGAGCGCCGCTCCGCATGGCGGCGAGTCGGTCGAGCACCTCCTGGGACGGGTGAGGGGATGGCTCGAGGAACGTGCGTCCGACGCGGGACGTGTCGTCGCCATCACCCATGCTGCGGTCATCCGCGCCGCGGTCGTCGTCGCACTCGAGGCCGCCCCGGGCGCGTTCTGGCGTATCGACGTCGAGCCGCTCGGTTTCGCGGACCTCCGGAGCCAAGGCAGTCGATGGACGTTCCGGGTCTCGTCGCGGCGCTGAGAGAGAGCAGGCAAGGGCTCCGCCCTTGACCCGCCGGGGCCGGCGGCCCCAGACCGCGATTCGATGGATTTCAAAGGTTTGCCTTTGATGGGGTCAAGGGGCGACGCCCCTTGCCTTGTCTCCGTCCCGCCCCGTTCGATGCTCCCGGCCACGCGGAGGCGCGCGCTCGCCGAAGAAGGCGCGGAAGGCTGCGGCGACCGTCTCCGGCGTCTCCTCGGCGACGAAGTGCCCGGCCGGCACCGGGCCGCCGCTGACCTCGTTGTCGACGCACTCGCGCCAGAGCTGCAGCGGGTCGTACCAGCCGCCGATGCGGCCGCGGCTGCCCCAGATCGCCAGGACCGGGCAGGTGAGGCGGAGCCGGTGCCCGGCCTCGGCAGGTCGCGGCGAGGCCGCCCGGCTGTCCTCGGGCAGGGGGCTGCGCTGCCGCTCGCGCAGGCCGGCATGGGCGCGCAGGTAGTCGGCGATCGCGTCGGGATGGAAGAGCCGCATGCTCTCCCCCGGCGCATCGGCGCGGAACCATTCGGCGGGCGCGTGGGTCACCAGCGCCTCAGGCTTGGGATGCAGCTGCCCGAACCAGCAGCTCGGATAGCCAGACAGCGCGTATGCCATGTCGTTGCGATTGACGTGTTCCGGGATCGGCACGATCTCCAGCGTGGCGACGCGGAGCACGCGCTCGGGCGCGTCGAGCGCCATCCGGCACGCCACGTGGCCGCCCAGATTGTGGCCGGCGACGCCGAACCGGTCGTGGCCCAGGCGATACATCAGTTCCAGCAGGTCGCCTGCCAGCGTCGCCTCGCTGCGGTGCGGCGAGAGATCCGGACAGATCAGGGTGAAGCGGTCGGCGAGACGCGCCGCGACCGCGTGCCACATCGCGTGGGTCTGCGGCTGGCCGTGCAGCAGCAGCAGGGCAGGCCCGTTGCCGCCGATGCGCATCCTCAGCGGACCGCTCTCGTCGAGGGTGAAGCCGTCGAAGAACATGGCTTGTCATACGCCGCCCGGTCGGCCGGGATCGAGGCTCGCGTGCATCGCTCGGCGAAACGTGGCAGAGCAGCCGGTCAGCGACACGGGGATGCGCATGGCCGGCCTGGATCCGGACGACTGGAGCGCGCTGCGGGCGCTGGGTCACACCATGCTCGACGACATGTTCGATCGACTGCAGGGCGTGGCCGCGGCACCGGTCTGGCGTCGCATGCCCGACGCGCTGCGCGCCGAGCTGCAGGCGGGCCTACCGCGCGAGGGCGCGCCGCCGGAGCAGGTGTACGCGTCGTTCCGCCGGCTGGTAGAGCCGTACGGCGTCGGCAACACCCATCCTCGCTTCATGGGCTGGGTGCATGGCGGGGGTACCGCGGTCGGCATGCTGGCCGAGCTGCTGGCGGGCGGCCTGAACGCCAATCTCGGCGGCCGCGACCACGCGGCGATCGAGATCGAGCGCCAGGTGGTGCGCTGGGCGGCCGAGATGGTCGGCATGCCGCCCCAGGCGGGCGGGTTGCTGGTGACCGGCTCGTCGATGGCGAATCTGATCGCGGTGCTGGTGGCGCGCCGCCAGGCCGCGGGTCCGGAGGTGCGCCGCGCGGGCGTGGGCGGCCTCGGGCTGGTCGGCTATGCCGGCGGCACCGCGCATGGCTGCATTCCGCGCGCCTTCGACATGGCCGGCCTCGGATCCGACGCGCTGCGCCGGATCGCCTGCGACGACGACCACCGGATCAGCCTGACGGCGCTGCGGGAGGCGGTCCGCCGCGACCGTGCCGCCGGGCTGCGGCCGTTCCTCGTGGTGGGCACCGCCGGGACCGTGGATACCGGCGCGATCGATGATCTCGCCGCACTCGCCGTGTTCTGCCGCGAGCAGGGGCTGTGGTTCCATGTCGACGGCGCCTTCGCCGCACTCGCCGTGCTCTCGCCGAGGCTGCGTGGGCAGCTCGACGGCATCGGGCGGGCGGACAGCCTCGCGTTCGACTTCCACAAATGGGCGCAGGTGCCGTATGACGCCGGCTGCGTGCTGGTGCGCGACGCGTCGCACCAGGCGGACGCGTTCGCGCAGAGCCTCGCCTACCTGGCCGGCAGCGAGCGCGGTGTCTCCGGCAACCGGCCGTGGCCGGCCGATCTCGGCCCGGACCTGTCGCGCGGCTTTCGCGCGCTCAAGGTGTGGATGACGCTGAAGACCTACGGCGCCGACCGCCTGGGCCGGATGGTGGAGTCGTGCTGCGACGTGGCGAGCCATCTGGCGGCGCGCATCGCCCGCGAGCCGGCGCTCGAGCTGCTGGCGCCGGTCAACCTCAACATCGTCTGCTTCCGCTTGCTGCGGCAGGACGTGGATCTCGACGCGCTGAACGCCGAGCTGGTGCTCGACCTGCACGAGGCGGCGATCGCGGTGCCCTCGACCACGATGATCGGCGGCAGGCGGGCGATACGTGCCGCCATCGTCAACCACCGCACCACGGAGGCGGACGTCGACGCGATGATCGACGGCCTGCTGCGGCTGTCCCGGGTCCGCTAATTGCATGCCTGCCTTCGCGTCGGCTCGAGCAGCCGGGCGCGGATGGCCGTCCTCCACCGTCCCGTCCCGCAGCGGAGGTGAGGGTCGGCAGCAGACGAGGGTGAGGGAGTGGCGGCCGGGTGATCACCGAGACGGACATCATCAGCGGGTTCACCTGGATCCTCGGGCGCGCTCCGTCGACCGAGGAGATAATCGCCGCGCGCCGCGACTACGCGACGCAGGAATCCGGCGTGCTGGAGGATTTTCGGCGCGACCTGATGGCCACCGACGAGTTCCGCACGCTCCGCCTGCGTTTCCGCAAGGCCGGCGGCGTGAGGCTCGCCGAGCTGAACCAGCCGAGACTGGTGTTCCTGCATGTCGAGAAATGCGCCGGCACCACGCTGCACGCGATGCTCGCGCCGCATTTCCCCGCCGACCGGATCTGCCCGGAGCGGCAGGACCAGCTCGGCGACTGGACCATCAACGAGCTCGCCCGCTACAGCCTGTTCAGCGGCCATTTCGATCTCGCCTGCTGCCGTTCGATCCCGGGGCCGCTGCGGCTGCTGACCATGCTGCGCGAGCCGAAGGCGCGGCTGCTGTCGCTGTACTATTTCTGGAAGTCGCACCGTCCGCATCCGCAGCGCGACCTCTACGACCTGCTCAGGCTGGCCCGCGCCTGCAGCGCCGAGGAATTCTTCAGCCATCCCACCGTGGTGCGGCACTGGAGCATACGCAACGCCATCACCGGGCAGATGACCCGCACCAGCAGCACGACCTTGTCGCCGGACGCGCTGATCATGCGCGAGCCCGAGGCGGCGCTCGAGCTCGCCTGGCGCGCGCTGCGGGAGTTCGCCGCCTTCGGCATCGTCGAGCGGTTCGAGGCCTCGCGGCTGCTGTTCAACCGGGTGCTGGACCTGCAGATGCAGCCGATCGCGCCGCAGCAGGTGCTGTCGGAGCTGGTGAGCAGCAACGAGGAGTTCGTGCGCGTGCCGCGCGAGCCTCCGGGCGAACGCCTCCTCGCGCTGCTCGACCCGCTGACCGATATCGACCGCGTGCTCTACGCGCGGGCGCGGGCGCTGTTCGAGCAGCGCGTCGCCGCGGACGCGGCGCGAGCGGACAGCGGATCATCGAGGCCTGCGTTCAAGATTGCCGAACGGCCGGTACGCGCCTCGCTGATCAGCCGGGCCGCCGCCTACGTCCGCCGCGCCAGGCGCTGATCGCCGCCTCAGGAGGCGATCAGCGCACCGGCACGGTCCTGGTGTCGCAGCCAGGCCTGTCGCGCATCCTCGTCGAACAGCTCGGAGAGCTTCTGCATCATCGTGCCGCCGAGCTCCTCGGCGTCGGTGATGGTGACGGCACGGCGGTAGTAGCGGGTCACGTCGTGGCCGATGCCGATCGCGATCAGCTCGATCACGTTGCGGCCCTCGATCTCGCGGATCACCTCGCGCAGGTGACGCTCCAGGTAGGAGCCGGCATTCACCGACAGCGTGCTGTCGTCGACCGGGGCGCCGTCGCTGATCACCATCAGGATG
>CAXTAY010000048.1:0-12158 GCA_964242335.1 uncultured Acetobacteraceae bacterium
GCCGCTGGCGCCTCTGCCGGCTCCGCCGCTGGCGCCTCTGCCGGCTCCGCCGCTGGCGCCTCTGCCGGCTCCGCCGCTGGCGCCTCTGCCGGCTCCGCCGCTGCAGCCTTCGTCGTCTCCGCCGCCGTAGTTTCCGCCGTCTCAGCCGAGCGGGCCTCTGCCGGCTCCGCCGGGGGGGCCTCTGCCGGCTCCGCCGGGGGGGCCTCGGCCAGCTCCTCGGGGGTCACGATCCGCTCCTCGACGTGCGCCTGGTCGAGCACGTAGTCGACCACCTTGTTCTCGAAGATCGGGCCGCGCAGCGTCTCGGCCGCCTGCGGGTTCTTGCGGAAGAAATCCAGCACCATCTGCTCCTGGCCCGGATAGCGCCCCGCCTCGGCGCGCATCGCGCGTCCGAGCTCCTCCTGCGACACCTGGATGCCGGCGGCGCGGCCGATCTCGGCCAGCAGCAGGCCTAGCCGCACCCGTCGCTCGGCGATGCGCCGGTAGTCGGCACGCAGCGTCGTCTCGTCCTTGCCCTCGTCCTCGTCGTCCTGTCGGCCCTCCTTGCGATCGGCCTCGACGCGCTGCCAGATCGAGGCGAACTCGCTCTCGACCATGCCCTCGGGTGCCGAGAAGTCGGCGCGCTCGGCGAGCGCGTCGAGCAGCTCGCGCTTGATGCGCATCCGCGACAGCTGCTCGTATTCCTGCCGCACCTGCTGGCCGAGCACCTCGCGCACCTGCTCCAGCCCCTCGAAGCCCAGCGCCTTGGCGAGCTCGTCGTCGATCGCCGGATCCACCGCGCGCTTCAGCGCCTTCGCCGTCACCTCGAAGCTCGCCGCCTTGCCGGCGAGCTCGGCGGCCTGGTACTGCTCGGGGAAGGTCACCTCGATGACGCGCTGCTCGCCGGGGGCGAGACCTTCCAGCTGCTCGGCGAAGCCGGGGATGAAGCCGGTGCCGCCGAGCTCGATGTTGACGTCCGAGCCGGCGCCGCCCTCGAAGGCGACCCCGTCCATTCTGCCGACGAAATCGACGCTGAGCGTGTCGCCGATCGCAGCACCCCGCTGCTCGTCAATGGTCTCGAAGCTGCGCTGCCGCTTGGCGATGTCGCTGAGCGCGCGGTCGATGGTCTCGGGATCGGGCTCGGCCTTCAGGCGGGTCAGCGACAGCCCGCCCAGGTCGGGCATGCTGATCTCCGGCAGCAGCTCGAGCTCGACGGTGAATTCGAGGTCGCTGGAGGCGCTGCCCGACACCGGCGCGTCGAGGGCGCCGCGCACCAGGTCGACCTTCGGCTGGCTCGCCGAGCGCAGCCCGCGTTCGGCCAGCAGGTCGCGCGTGGCGTCGTTGACCGTCTGCTCCAGCACCTCGCCGGTGACCGCGGTGCCGTAGCGCTGCCGCACGATCGAGAGCGGCACCTTGCCCGGACGGAAACCCGGCAGCTTCATGGTGCGGCCGAGCTCGGTCAGGCGCGCCTGTCGCTTGCCCTCCAGTTCGGCGCCCGGCACCACCACGGTGAAGCCGCGCTTCAGGCCTTCGGAAAGCGTCTCAGTCACCTGCATCTGCCAGGCCATCCTCTGCCAATAGGGTCGCACGCGGGGCGCGGGACGGATGGTGCGGGCGGAGGGACTTGAACCCCCACGGCTTGCGCCACCAGAACCTAAATCTGGCGTGTCTGCCAATTCCACCACGCCCGCAGGCACGCCCTCAGCAGACCCGCAGGGCCGTCCGCGATCACGCCCGTCGGAACCGTCGCCGTGAGCGCGCGGCTTTAGCCCAGCACCGGCGGCGAGGCAAGCGGCTCAGGCCGGGCCCACGGCACGGCGCATCGCCGCGGGCAGCCGCTCCGGCAGATCCTCCGCCAGCAGCCCCTCGCCGGCCAGGTTCGCCGCCTCGCCGTGCAGCCACACCGCCGCGCACGCCGCCTCGAAGGCGCCGCCGCCCCTGGCCTCATCGTCAGAGCCGTCGCCGCGCAGCACGCCGCGGGCCAGCATCGCCGCCAGGATCCCCGACAGCACGTCGCCGGCACCCGCGGTGCCGAGCCAGGGCGGCGCGTCCGCATTGATCGCCGCACGTCCGTCGGGGGCCGCGATGACCGTGTCGGACCCCTTGAGCACCACCACCGCACCGAGCCGCGCCGCGGCGGCGCGCGCGGCAGCCAGCCGGTCCGAGCCCGGATCGCCGAACAGGCGGGCGAACTCGCCGGCGTGCGGCGTGATCACGCTGACACCGCTCAGCCGCTCCGGCTGTCCCGCCGCCTCCGACAGCGCGCCGGCGTCGGCGACCACCACGCGGCCGGCCTCGAGCAGCGCCGGCAGCGCCGCCCGCACCTCGGCCTCGTCCAGCCCCGGGCCGCACACCCAGACCTGGCGGCGCTGGTCAGCGAGCAGCGTGCGCAGCGGCGCGTCGTCGACGATCAGGCCGGGGGTGCCGACGCGATACAGCGCCGCCCCTTGCTCGGCGGCGATCCGCACCAGCCCGGCACCGGCGCCGCGGGCACCGGCGGCGGCGAGCCGCGCCGCCCCGCTCATCGCCGCACCGCCGCAGACGCTGACCACCCCGCGGGTGTATTTGTGGTCCATCGCGCCCAGCGGCCGCAGCCGCCACAGCCCCGGCCGGTTGCGCCAGGTGCGGGCGTCGATCCGCGCCAGCAGCGCCGCCGGGATGCCGATCTCGGCGATCTCCAGCGTGCCCAGCCGGTCGCGCCCGGGCAGCAGCAGGTGCCCGGGCTTGGCACGGAAGAAGCTTACCGTCAGCTCCGCCTGCGGCGCGCTGCCGCGTATCGCCCCGGTCGCCCCGTCGACGCCGCTCGGCATGTCGATCGCGAGCACGCGACGCGCCGCCGCCAATGCCGCGGCGGCGAGGCCCTCGACCGGACGCGACAGCCCGGCGCCGAACACCGCGTCGATCACCAGCTCGGCACGCGCCACCGCCGCGGGATCGAACGGCCGCACCGGCCCGCCCACCGGCGACGCCGCCCAGGCCGCCGCGGCGCGGGCGGCATCCGTTCCCTCGGGTGCGGGGGCCAGCCTGGCAACGGTCACCGGCCAGCCGCGCTGCGCCAGCAGGCGGGCGGCCACGAAGCCGTCTCCGCCGTTGTTGCCCGGGCCGCAGAGCACCAGGGTGCGGCAGGGTGGGTAGTGCCGGACCGCCGCACGCGCCACCGCGCGACCGGCACTCTGCATCAGCCCGTACGACGAGGTCGACGACGCCGCCAGACGATCCGCCTGGCCCATCTCCTCCGGGGTCAGCAGCACCAGGGAGTGATCCGCCATCTCAGGACATCCTTCGCGCGCCGGGCGCTGTTGCTTTCGCCGGTCTAGGCCGTATTGAGACCCGCGTCCGCAAGACAACGCTGCCCTGGAGCCCATGATGCAGTCCGAACCCGCCACCATACTCTGGGGCCTCGTGCTCACCGTGCACCTGCTCGGCATGGCGCTCTGGGTCGGCGGCGCCGCCTACGCGCTGCTGGTGCTGCGCCCCAGCCTCAACCTGCTCGACCAGACCCAGCGCGTGTCGGTCAGCCTGCAGACCCTGAGCCGCTTCTTCCGGCTGATCTGGCACGTGATGCCGATCGTGCTGCTGACCGGCTGGGCGATGGAGATCTTCCGCGAGGGCGGCTTCGCCAACGCCGACTGGCACATCAACGCGATGCAGGGGCTCGCGCTGGTGATGACCGGCGTGTTCCTCTGGACCTATTTCGGCCCGTTCCGTCGCGCGCGGCGGGCGATCCGGCCGCAGCCGGCACTGTTCGAGAGCATACGCTCGCTGGTTGGCATGAACCTGGTGATCGGGGCTTCCATCGTGGTGGTGGCGTCGCTGGGTCACAGCTTCTGAGGTAAGGGCGCGGCCTCGCACCCGCGATCGAGGAGGCGGGTTCCTATTCTGCGGCGGCCTGGGTTTCGCCGCGCAGCGGCACGGTGCGGTTGCGCAGGTTCACCGCCGAGTTGATCAGGCCGACATGCGAGAACGCCTGCGGGAAGTTGCCGACTAGGCGCTTGGCCTGCGGATCGTACTCCTCGGACAGCAGGCCGAGATCGTTGCTGAGCGAGACCAGGCGCGCGAACAGCGCCTCCGCCTCGCTGTGCCGCCCCTGCAGCACGTAGGCGTCGACCAGCCAGAACGTGCAGGCGAGAAAGGCGCCCTCGCGGCCGGGCATACCGTCGACGCTGCTCTCGGTGCGGTAGCGCAGCACGAAACCATCCTCCATCAGCTCGCGCTCGACCGCGGCCACGGTGGCGATGATCCTCGGATCGTCCGCCGGCAGGAACCCGGTGACCGGGATCAGCAGCAACCCGGCATCGAGCGCGTCGGAGCCGAAGGACTGGGTGAAGCAGCCCTTGGTCTTGCTGAACCCCTGCTCGCAGACCGTCCTGTGGATCTGGTCGCGCACCCCGCGCCAGCGCTGCACCGGCCCGTCGAGGCCGAACTGCTCGCAGTCGCGTATGGTGCGGTCGAACGCCATCCAGGCGAACAACTTGGAGACGGTGAACTGCCTGCGACCGCCGCGCACCTCCCACATGCCCTCGTCCGGCTGCTCCCAGATCGCCTCCAGGTGCTCGACCAGCGCCACCTGCAGCGACCAGCCGAAGCCCGGCTCGCGCAGGTTCTCCTGTCTCGCCAGGTGCAGGGCGGCGATCACCTCGCCATAGACATCGAGCTGCAGCTGATCGGCGGCGGCATTGCCGACGCGCACCGGTGCCGCACCCTGATAGCCGGCCAGCCAGGGCACCTCCCACTCCTGCAGGCTGCGCTCGCCGGCGATGCCGTACATGATCTGGATCTGGTCCGGGCTGCCGGCGATGGAGCGGTGCAGCCAGTCCCGCCACAGCTTCGCCTCGTCGTAGTAGCCGCCGGACATCATCGCGATCAGAGTCAGGCCGGCGTCGCGCAGCCAGCAGAACCGGTAGTCCCAGTTGCGCGGCCCGCCGAGCTGCTCCGGCAGCGAGGTGGTCGGGGCGGCGACGATGCCGCCGGTCTCGGCGAAGGTCAGTCCCTTCAGCGTCACCATCGAGCGCAGCACGACGTCGCGGTGCGGACCCTGGTAGGCGCAGCGACCGGACCACTCCGACCAGAACGCCTGCGTGCGCGCCAGTGCGGCGTCGACGTCGATCAGCGCCGGTGGCGCCAGGTGCGACGGGCCGTAGCTGAGCACGAAGATCACCCGCTCGCCCTCCGCGACGGTGTACCGGCCGACCGTCGCCATGTCCTCGCCCGCGAGCGGCACCGTGGTGCGCAGGCTGACCAGGTGCGGCCCGGCAACGGCGACGATCCCGGACTCCCCCGGCGCCGCGCTGTCCGGCAGCCGCGTCACCCACGGGATCGAGTTGCCGTAGTCGAAGCGCAGCAGCAGCTTGCTGGTCATCTCGACGCGACCGCGCCGCCCTTCGACGATCCGCACGATGCTCGGCACGGAGCTGTCGATCGGCATGAAGTCGGTGACGGCGACGGCCCCCGCCGGTGTCGTGAACAGGGTCTGCAGCACCAGCCCGCCCTCGTGGTAGGAGCGCGTCGCCTGCGCCGCCTCGTCGGGTGCCAGCAGCCAGCGCCCGTTCTCCTCGGTGCCGACCAGGGCGGCGAGGCAGGCGCCGCTATCGAAGCGCGGCCAGCACAGCCAGTCGATCGAGCCGTTGCGCCCGACCAGGGCGCAGCTGCTGCAGTCGCCGATCAGGGCGTACTCCTCGATCGCCAGGGCGGTGTAGACCACGCGGCACTCTCCTCCAACTTCCCGCCCTGCCGCCCGCGGTCGAGCGCCCGCGAGCGGACCAGCGGTCCGACCGTCGACGCCGAATCCCCAACGAAGACGTCTCCGCTTGGTTCCGACCCGCGGCGGCGCACCGCCCTGGTGCGGCATTCTCTTGACTTGTCGCGACATTATGCGGATACGGCTACGCAGCCGGACGCCGCACGAGCGGCGCCCCGCGCGCCGGTCGCGAAGCATGGCCTATATGCCGCCGTTCGGCGACAGGCTACGGCCTCGCAACCCTGACCAGCCCGAGAGAATTTTGAACGACACCGATACCGCCGAGCCGGACGGGATGCCCCGGCAGCACTCCGATACTCTTCATCAGGCCGTGGAGGATCAGGCCGTCCTGACGGACGCGCCGGGCGAGCCCGAGACGGCGTCGCCGATCCCGGTGTCGACGGACGCCGGCAGCGCGCGGGAGGCCGCGGCCGCCCCGGAACTGCCGCTGTTCTCCGAGCTCGGCCTCTCTGAGCCGATCCAGCGCGCCATCGCCGACATGGGCTACCTGCACCCGACGCCGATCCAGGCGCAGGCGATCCCGGTCGTGCTCGCCGGGCGCGACGTGATGGGCGTGGCGCAAACCGGCACCGGCAAGACCGCTGGCTTCACCCTGCCGCTGCTCGACATCCTGTCCGGGTCGCGGGCACGGGCGCGCATGCCGCGCTCGCTGATCCTCGAGCCGACCCGGGAGCTGGCGCTGCAGGTCGCGGAGAACTTCCTGCTCTACGGCAAGTACCTCAAGCTCAACCACGCGCTGCTGATCGGCGGCGAGAGCATGTCCGAGCAGAAGGAGGCGCTCAACCGCGGCGTCGACGTGCTGATCGCCACCCCCGGTCGGCTGCTCGACCTGTTCGAGCGCGGCGGGCTGCTGCTGACCCAGACCAGCATCCTGGTCATCGACGAAGCCGACCGCATGCTCGACATGGGCTTCATCCCCGATGTCGAGCGGATCGTCTCGCTGCTCTCGCCGACCCGGCAGACGCTGTTCTTCTCGGCGACGATGGCGCCCGAGATACGCCGTCTGTCCGACATGTTCCTGAAGAACCCGAAGGAGATCACGGTCAGCCGCGCGGCGTCGGTGGCGCCGACGATCGAGGAGGGCCTCGCCGTGGTGCCCGAGATCGACAAGCGCCGCGCGCTGCGCCGCCTGCTGCGCGCCGAGGACGTGCAGAACGCGCTGATCTTCTGCAACCGCAAGCGCGACGTCGACATCCTGCACAAGTCGCTGCGCAAGCACGGCTTCTCGGCGGGTGCCCTGCATGGCGACCTGCCGCAGCCGGTGCGCTTCGCGACACTGGAGAAGTTCAAGGCGGGCGAGCTGCAGCTGCTGGTGTGCTCGGATGTCGCGGCGCGCGGCATCGACATCGGCGGCCTCAGCCACGTGTTCAATTTCGACGTGCCGATCCATGCCGAGGACTACGTGCACCGCATCGGCCGCACCGGCCGCGCCGGGCGCACCGGGCACGCGCTCGGCATCGCCAGTCCCTACGACCGGATGTTCGTCGAGGCGATCGAGAAGCTGACCGGACACGTGATCCCGCGCATCGGGGTCGACGGCATCGAGTCCGTCGAGTGGGCCGAGACGTCGCGCGGGCGCGGCGGCCGCGGGCGCGGCGCCAAGCCGGAGTCGCGCGGTCGCGGCCGCAAGCCCGACGAGCGTGACGCCGCTCCCGACCGCCCCACCGCACCCCGCGCGGAGCCGACCCGGAACGAGGCGGCACGCCCCGAAGCGTCTCGCGCCGAGCCACCGCGCCCGGACGCGCCGCGCCCGGAGGCCACGCGTGCCGAGCCGGCTCCCCGGTCCGAACCGCAGCGGAGGTCGCGCCGCGCGGAGCCCGCCGCCGTGCCGGAGCGCCAGTCGCGACGCGATGCCGAGCCCCAGCGCGACGCGCCAGGACGTGACACCCAGCCGCAACGTGACGACCGTCCGCGCCGCGACACCCAGCCGCGTCGCGACGAGCGTGGCCGGCAGGAAGAGCCAGGCCCGACCCTGATCGGCTTCGGCGACGAGGTGCCGGCCTTCATGCTGCTGCCGACCCGCGCCGGCCGCCCCGGTCCGACCGAGGCCGATCCGTCATCCTCCGACACGGCGTTGATCGAGGACGCCGACGATCTTCCCGGCCAGGACTGATCCGACCGGGTCTGATCCGAGCGGGTCTGATCCGAGCGGGTCTGATCCGACCGGGAACGATCCGGTGGGGAACGATCCGACCGGAAGCGTCGGGGCGCCGCAGTTCGAGACCGTGGTTGACGCTCTCGGCGCTGCGGGCGACGGCATCCTGCACCGCGAGGCCGGCACGCTGTTCGTCGCCGGCGCGCTGCCCGGCGAGCGGGTGCGGGTGCATCGCGGCACCCGCCAGACGGCGATCCTCGATGCGGTGCTGGATGCCAGCCCCGACCGGGTGACGCCGCCATGCCGGCTGTTCGGCCGCTGCGGCGGCTGCGCGCTGCAGCACATGGGATCCGACGCGATGGCGTCGTTCAAGCGGGCGCTGGTGGTCGATGCGCTGCGTCGCGCCGGCTTCACCTTGCCGGACGTGATCGGCTTCGTGCCCGGAACCGCGGGATCGCGTCGGCGCATGGACCTCGCCCTGCGCCGCATCCCGGGCGGGCTGCTGGTCGGGCTGCACCCGCGCGGCGGCGGCGAACCGGACGAGGTCGTCGACATGATCGAGTGTCCGGTGCTGGAGCCGTCGCTGTTCGCCCTGATCACGGCGCTGCGCCCGGTGCTGCTGCGGCTGGGCTGCCTGCGTGGCAAGGGCTCGCTGGTGGTCAACCGGTTCGATAGCGGGCCGGACCTGCTGCTGGGCACCGACGCGCCGCCGGACAGCGCCGACCGCGCCCGCCTGGCGGCATTCGCCCGCGAGATGTCGGTACCGCGCATCGCCTGGCGTCCGCTCAAGGGCGGCGGCCCCAGCGCCGAGACGCTGTGCAGCCTGGAGCCGGTGCATCACGTACTGTCCGGGGTGCGGATCGGTCCGCCGCCGGGCGCCTTCCTGCAGGCGAGCCTGCAGGGCGAGCGGGCGATCCTCGATGCCGTGCTGGCGGCTCTGCCGGCCGCGATGCCGCGTCACGCACGGGTCGTCGAGCTGTTCGCCGGCTGCGGGACCCTGAGCTTCGCGCTGGCCGCCCGCTTCAGGCTGCGTGCCGTGGAAGGTCAGGCTCAGGCCGTCGCCTGCCTGCGCGAGGGTGCGCACGGCCTTCGCCTCGAGGCGGTGCAGCGCGACCTCGCGCGCCAGCCGCTGCTCGCCGGCGAGCTCGGCCGCGCCGCCGCCATCGTGCTCGACCCGCCCTTCGCCGGTGCTCCCGCACAGCTGCGCGAGATCGCCGGCTCCGGGGTTCCGCGCGTGGTGATGGTGAGCTGCAATCCGCGCGCGCTGGAGGCGGACGGTCGGCTGCTGCACGAGGCCGGCTACCGGTTGGAGCGGCTGACCGTGATCGACCAGTTCCATTGGTCCAGCGGCGTGGAGAGCGTGGCCGCGTTCAGTCGCGGGGCACGCTGAGCGCAGACGCGGCGCCGTCGCAGCGCCGCCCGCTCAGACGTGGAAGCTCTCGCCGCAGCCGCAACGGCCCTTCTCGTTCGGATTGACGAAGCTGAACCCGGCTTCCAGCTCGCGCACCTGGTAGTCCATCACCGTGCCGATCAGGAACAGCGATGCCTTGCGGTCGACCAGCACGGTCAGGCCCTTGTCGCGCACCACCTCGTCGGCGGCGCCGGGCTCGTCGGTCCAGCCCATGTCGTAGGACAGCCCGGAGCAGCCCTTGGTGCCGACGCTGATGCGCAGCAGCTGTCCCGCATGCGCGCCGTCATAGAGGACGCGCAGGCGGTCCGCCGCGGCGTCGGACAGCGACATCAGCGGCGGCAGCGCCCGCAGCGGACGCGTGGACGCCGTAGTGCCGGGGGTCGTGCCAGAAGTCGTGCCAGAAGTCGTGCCAGATTTCGTGCCGGAAGTCGTGATCGCGGTCATGACGAAGTCTCCCGTCTCAGAACATGTTCAGGGCGAGGCGCGCGTCCTCGCTCATCCGGCTGGCGTCCCAAGGCGGGTCCCACACCGTCTCCACCTCGCAGGCGGACACGCCGGGGATCGACAGCACCGCGTCGCGCACCTGCACCGGCAGCTCCTGGGCGCTCGGACAGCCGGGTGCGGTGAGCGTCATCTCCACCTTGACCTGCCCGTCCTCGTGCAGGTCGATCGCATAGATCAGGCCGAGCTCGTAGATGTTGACCGGGATCTCCGGGTCGAACACGGTCGCGATGGCGGCGATCACCGCGTCCTCGTCGGGCGCGGTCAGCACCTCGCCGGTCGGAGTCCAGCTTCCCGTGGACATGCCGACCCCGTTATCGCCGTCGAGCGAGAAGCCGCCGGCGGCGGCAGGCTCCTCGCCGGGGATCGGCACGGCATCGTCCGGTTCCCGCTGTGCCGACATCGCCATCATGGGATCCTCTCGCTCTGCAACGCCTCGAGCAGCGCAGTCCATGGCAGGGTGGCGCAACGGATCCGCGACCTGTACTCGCGGAGGTTCTCGAACGCGCCGAGCAGACCCAGCCCCTCGGCGGGCTGCTGCGGATCCGCCGCGGAGTCGGACGAACCTAGGTCCGGCGCCTGGCGCAGCATGGCATCGAACCGCGCGAACAGCGAGCCGATCGCCGCCGCATCCAGGCCCTCGACGCTCTCGGCCATCAGGTCCGCCGATGCGCCGCAGATCGCGCAGCCGCGTGTCCGGTGCATCGCGCGTGCCACCTGGCCGCCCCGGGACAGCTCGAGGGTCACGTGCACGCGGTCGCCGCAGAACGGGTTGCTGCCGTCCGCCGCACGGTCGGCGGGCTCGAGCACGCCGGCATGCAGCGGCCGGCGCGCGCGCTCCATGATCAGGCGCTGATACAGCGTCTCGCGGCTGTCCGGCGACTCCGCGGGAGCCGCCTCGACGGGGAGGGAGAGATCCATGGTCAGGCGAAGAACCCCCGCACCTGCTCGAGCGCGTCCGCGAGCCGGTCGATCTCGCCGCGTGTCGTGTACAGGCCGAAGCTCGCGCGCGCCGTGCTGCCGACGCCCAGCCGTCGCATCAGCGGCTCGGCGCAGTGGTTGCCGGCGCGCACCGCGATGCCGTTGCGGTCCAGCAGGGTCGCGATGTCGTGCGCGTGCGCGTTCTCCATCGTGAACGAGAACACCCCGCCGCGGTCCTGCGCCTGGCCGAGGATGCGCAGGCCCTCGATCGCCGACAGGCGCGACAGCGCGTGCTCGGTCAGCGCCGCCTCGTGCGCCTCGATGCGCTCGAAGCCGACCGCGCTCACGTAGTCGATCGCGGCCCCCAGCCCGATCGCCTCGATGATCGGCGGCGTGCCGGCCTCGAAGCGATGCGGCAGCTCGGCCCAGGTCGAGCGCTCGAAGCTGACGCTGCTGATCATGTCGCCGCCGCCGAGGAACGGCGGCAGCGTCTCGAGCAGCGCCCGCCTGCCCCACAGCACGCCGATGCCGGTCGGGCCGTACAGCTTGTGGCCGGTGAAGACGTAGAAGTCCGCCCCCGTCGCCTGCACGTCGATGCGGCGATGCACCACCGCCTGCGAGCCGTCGAGCAGCAGCATCGCGCCGGCCTCGTGCGCGAGGGCGGCGATGCGCGCCGCCGGGGTCACGCTGCCGAGCACGTTGGACATGTGGGTCACCGCGACCAGTCCCACCCGCCCATCCGCGAGCAGCTCACGCAGATGGTCGAGGTCGAGCTCGCCGCTGTCGGTGATGCGGGCGACGCGGAGCTCGATGCCGCGCCGGTCGCGCAGCATCTGCCAGGGCACGATGTTGGCGTGATGCTCCATCTCGGAGATCACCACCGCCTGCTCCGGCCGCATGGTGTCGCCGAAGGCGTGCGCCAGCAGGTTGATGGCGCCGGTGCTGCTCTGGGTGAAGATCACCTCGTCGCGCGAGGGCGCATTGATGAACGCCGCGACCTTGTCGCGGGCACCCTCGTAGGCGTCGGTGGTGCGCTCGCTCATCCAGTGCAGGCCGCGATGCACGTTGGCATACTGGGTGCGCATGGTGTGCACCATCGCCTCGATCACCGCCTCCGGCTTCTGCGCCGAGGCGGCGCTGTCGAGGAACACCAGCGGCTTGCCGCGCACCGTCTGCGACAGGATCGGGAAGTCGGCGCGCAGGTGCGACAGGTCGGACGCGGCCTCGGCGTCGCGGATCGGGGCCATCTGGTTCATGCCGCGTGCTCCTGCCAGGAGCGGTCGACGGCCTGCTCCAGCAGGCCGCGCACCGCCTCGTCTTCGATCAGTGCCAGCCCGTCGGCGAGAAAGGCACGCACCAGGATGGCGTGCGCCTCCGTGGCGGGAATGCCCCGGCTGCGCAGGTAAAACAGCTGCTCCTCGTCGAGCGCGCCGGCGGTGGCGCCGTGGCTGCACTTGACGTCGTCGGCGTAGATCTCGAGCTCCGGCTTGGCG
>CAXTAY010000048.1:12168-27009 GCA_964242335.1 uncultured Acetobacteraceae bacterium
GGACAGCAGCAGCGCCTGGTTCATCTGGTAGCCGTCGGTCTTCTGCGCCACCCGGGCGACCACGATCTTGCCCTGGAACACCGCGCGCGCCGAGCCGGACAGCACGTTCTTGACGGTCTGGCGCGAGGTGCAGGCCGGAGCGTCGTGGGCGATCGTGCTGGTCAGGTCGGCATGCTGCGTGCCCGAGAGCAGCTGGGCGCCGTTGACCTGGACCGCGCCGCCGCGTCCCTGCAGCCGCGCATGCACCTCGTGCCGGGCCAGCCTCGCCCCGAGTGCCAGGCTGAAGCTGTCGTACGAAGCACCCTGACCGACGGCAGCGTAGACGGTCGAGAAGTGCAGCGCCTGCCGCCCCTCGTCCTGCAGCAGCACGTGGGTCAGGCGCGCGCGCTCCCGCAGCTCCATCTCCAGCACCGGGTTGCTGACGTACAGCCCCTCGCCGTGCGCGATCTCCAGCAGCTGCAGGCTGGCACCCTCCTCCAGCAGCACCGAGAAGCGCGGATGCGCCGTCACGGCCCCGCCTCCGGCACCGTCGGATCCGGGTCCGGCGCCGAGCATGATCAGCAGCAGCCGCCCGGCATCCTTGCCAGCGCGGACATGGATGCGCGCCCCGTCCTCGGTCAGCATGGTGTTGAGTGCCACCAGCGGCTCGCGCTGCGGATGCGCCAGCGTGCCGAAGCTGACGCCGGCCTCGATGTCGAGATCGTCCGGCAGCCGCGACAGCGCGGCGTCGAGCCGCCCGTTGACGAACACCAGCCTGTTCGCGTCGGCCAGTCCGGCGGCCGCGAGACCGAGACGTTCGAGCAGCGCCGTACTGGATCCGGCGTCGGGCAGCGGCGGCTCGGCGAGCAGGGTCAGACCGGTCAGCAGTCGCAGGTCGGTATACTTCCAGGCCTCCAGGCTGCGCCTCGGCAACCCCGACAGCCGCAGCAGCGCCGCCGCCTCGTCGCGATCCTGCACCGCGCCGGGCAGGGTCTGCTTGCGGGTCTCGTAGACGTCCAGGAAGTGCCGTGCGTTCTGCGTGGGCGGGGGAGGCTGGATCGCGTTCACGCCGCCTCCGCGATCAGCTGTGCGTAGCCTTCGGCCTCGAGCTGGCGCGCCAGCTCCGGGCCGCCGCTGCGAATGATCCGGCCGCGCGCCATCACGTGCACCCGGTCCGGCACGATGTACTCGAGCAGCCGCTGGTGGTGGGTGATCACCAGGGCGGAGAAGTCCGGTGCCCGCAGCGCATTGACGCCCTCGGCCACGATGCGCAGCGCGTCGATGTCGAGCCCGCTGTCGGTCTCGTCGAGGATGGCGAACCTGGGACGCAGCAGCGCCATCTGCAGCACCTCGTTGCGCTTCTTCTCGCCGCCGGAAAAGCCGACATTGACGTTGCGCTTGAGCATGTCGTCGGGCATCGACAGCCGGCGGCACTCGGCGCGCACCAGCTTGAGGAAGGCGATCGCATCGAGCTCCGGCTCGCCGCGCGCCCGGCGCACGGCGTTCACCGCGGTGCGCAGGAAGTTCGCGTTGTTCACCCCGGGCAGCTCGACCGGCGCCTGGAAGGCGAGGAACAGCCCTGCACTCGCGCGCTGCTCCGGCGGCATCGCCAGCAGGTCCTGCCCGTCATACAGCGCGCTGCCGGCGGTGACGCTGTAGTCCTGGCGTCCGGCCAGCACGTAGGACAGCGTCGACTTGCCCGAACCGTTCGGGCCCATGATCGCGTGCACCTCGCCCGGCGGCACCACCAGCTCCACGCCGTTCAGGATCGCCTTCGGGCTGCCGGCGTCGTCGATCTCGGCACACAGGCCGGCGATCCTGAGCTCTCCGCTCATCCGACGCTGCCCTCCAGGCTGACCGCGAGCAGCTTCTGCGCCTCGACGGCGAACTCCATCGGCAGCTCCTTGAGCACGTCCTTGCAGAAGCCGTTGACGATCAGCCCGACCGCGTCCTCCTGCGACAGGCCGCGCGAGCGGCAGTAGAACAGCTGGTCCTCGGAGATCTTCGAGGTGGTCGCCTCGTGCTCCACCTTCGCGGTGCGGTTGCGGCTCTCGATGTAGGGCACGGTGTGGGCACCGCAGCGATCGCCGATCAGCAGGCTGTCGCACTGGGTGAAGTTCCGCGCATTCGCCGCGCGCGGCATCATCCGCACCAGGCCGCGATAGGTGCTGTCGGAGCGGCCGGCGCTGATCGTCTTGGCGACGATGGTCGAGCGGGTGCCGCGTCCGATATGGATCATCTTGGTGCCGGTATCCGCCTGCTGGCGGTTGTTGGTCACCGCCACCGAGTAGAACTCGCCGACGCTGTCCTCGCCCTGCAGGATGCAGGACGGGTACTTCCAGGTGATCGCCGAGCCGGTCTCGACCTGGGTCCAGGAGATCCGCGAGCGCGCGCCGCGGCAGGCGCCGCGCTTGGTGACGAAGTTGTAGATCCCGCCGCGCCCCTCGCTGTCGCCGGGGTACCAGTTCTGCACCGTGCTGTACTTGATCGAGGCGTCGTCCATCGCCACCAGCTCGACCACCGCGGCGTGCAGCTGGTTCTCGTCGCGCATCGGCGCGGTGCAGCCCTCGAGGTAGGACACCGAGGCGCCGGCCTCGGCGATGATCAGCGTGCGCTCGAACTGGCCGGTGTTCTTGGCATTGATGCGGAAATAGGTCGAAAGCTCCATCGGGCACTTCACGCCCTTGGGGATGAACACGAACGAGCCGTCGGTGAACACCGCCGAGTTCAGGGCTGCGTAGAAATTATCCGCCGCCGGCACCACGCTGCCGAGATAGTGCTGCACCAGCTCGGGATGCTCTCGCACCGCCTCGCTGATCGGGCAGAAGATCACGCCCGCCTTCATCAGGGTGGAGCGGAAGGTGGTGGCGACCGAGACGCTGTCGAACACGGCGTCGACCGCGACCTGCGGACGGCCCTGCTCGTCGCGCTCGTCACCCGGCTCGGCGTCCGCACCCTCCACGCCGGCCAGACGGGCGCGCTCGCGCAGCGGGATGCCGAGCTTCTCGTAGGTCGCCAGCAGCTGCGGGTCGACCTCGTCGAGCGACTTCGGTCCCGGCTTGCGCTTGGGGGCCGCGTAGTAGTGCGCGTCCTGGTAGTCGATCGGCGGGTAGCCGACCTTGGACCAGCGCGGCTCGGCCATCTGCTTCCAGGCCTCGAACGCCTTGAGGCGCCAGGCGAGCAGCCACTCGGGCTCCTCCTTGCGGGCCGAGATCAGCCGGATGGTGTCCTCGTTGAGCCCCTTGGGTGCGAGATCCATCTCGATGTCGGTCTCGAACCCCCACTTGTAGGTGGAGGCGCTCATGGTCTCGACGGCGTTCAGGGTCTCGGCGACGGCTGACATGGAACCTCACTCGGCAGCGGCAGGCGCGCGAAGCGGCGCCTGCGATGTATCGATCCGGAATGCCGGTGCGGACGGACGCGGCGAGGCGTCCGGGCGCATGTCGGCGAGCGTAATTCGGGTCAGCGCGGCGCGGATCGCCTCGTTGACCGGATCCCAGCGTCCGCGCACCGCGCAGCAGGACTGCGCCTCGCAGCCGCCGACGGCGCCGTCGACGCAGGCGGCGAGCGTGATCGGACCGTCGATGGCGGTGATCACCTGCGCCACCGAGATCTGCTCGAGCGCCAGCGCCAGGCGATAGCCGCCGCGGGCGCCGCGCTGCGAGGACACCAGCCCCGACGCCGCCAGGGCCTTGAGCACCTTGGCCACGGTCGGCTCCGGCACCCCGGTCTCCTGCGCGAGGCAGGGGGACGTGGTCACGCCGGCGCTGGACTCCAGTCGCACCAACACGACCACGGCATAATCGGTGAGTTTCGACAGCCTCAACATCGCTTCGTCGCCACGGGGGATGGGGATGCGGACCACCGCGGTCCGGTATCACAGCAGATGACGTCCCCGACCCACCGCGTCAAGGTGCGCCGGCAGCGGCGTCGGCGGCGACGTGCGGTGCCGCTACTCCACCTCGCCGAACAGCACCCGCATCAGCAGGTAGAAGCCGCCGCCGACCAGCGCGCCGACCAGGGTACCGTTGATCCGCACGTACTGCAGGTCGCGGCCGACGCGCAGCTCCAGCCTCTCGACGATCATCCCGGCGTCCCAGCCGCCGACCACGCCGGCGATGAACTCGGAGATGCGGTCGCGCAGGCTCGGCAGCACGCGCAGCACCAGGCTCCGCGTCGCCGCCTCGACCCGCGCGCGCGAGGCGGCGTCGCGGGTCAGCACGCCGCCCAGCCGCGGCAGGGCGTCGCCGATCAGGGTGGCGAGCCAGCCCTGCGGACGCCCGAGGTCGGTCTCGATCATCACCCGGCTGCGCCGCCACACCTCGGCGCCCCAGGCGCGCACGCTGTCGTGCCCGACCAGGCCGCGTATCGCCTCGCCCACCTCGCGGCCGCGCTCGGGATCGGTCTCGATGCGGTCGATCTCGCGACGCACCCAGCTGGTGAAGGCCTCGCGCAGCTCCGAGCCGTCTGGGTCGGTCCGCTCCAGCTCCTGGTGGATGGCGAGCAGCACGCGGGTGGCGATCGAGCCGCCCAGCGCCCAGCTCAGCAGCCGGCCGCCCTGCTCGCGCACACGCTCCTCGATCAGCACGCGCAGGCCGGCCTCCTTGCCGCGCAGCACCGACTTCAGCTCCGCCAGCAGGAAGGTCAGCACCTCCTGGTGGCGCTCGTTATCGACCAGCACGCGGAGTGCGCGCGCGATCACCGGCGCCAGCGTCTCGCCGCTGAGCAGGCGCGGCAGGGCGCGCGCCAGCAGGGCGCTGGCGCGGCCATCCTCCAGCCGGTCGAGCAGATGCGGCATCGCCTGGGTCACCGCGCGCCCGACCAGGACCCCGGTCTGCCGGTCGCGCAGCACCGTCTCGAGCAGCACCGGCACGTCCAGCCGGCCGATGGCGCGGTCGATGTCGATCTCGGTGAAGACGTGGGTGGCGACGAAATTGCCCAGCGCACGGCCGAGCCGCTGCTTCTGCGCCGGCAGGATCGCGGTGTGCGGGATCGGCAGGCCGAGCGGATGGCGGAACAGCGCGGTGACCGCGAACCAGTCCGCCAGTCCGCCGACCAGGCCGGCCCTGGCGGTGGCCTGCAGCAGGCCCGACCACAGGCCGTGGCCCAGCCCGTAGCTGGCGACCGCGAGCACCCCCATGCCGATCAGCAATCCGGTGGCGATGCGCCGGTGCCGGTCGAGCGCCTGCCTGGCGGCCCGGTCCGGGTCGGTTGCTGTGCTGGTCATCGGCGGCAGGACTAGCATCCCTGGCGTGGCACGCCGAGACATCACTGGCGCGGCGCGCCGAGACATCCCGGCGCGGCGCGGCCAGACATCCCGGCGCGGCGCGCCCAGACATCCCGGCGCGGCGCGGCGCCGGATCATGCACCGCGTCATGCAGCCGGTTGCGGCCCGATCCCAGACATGAAACTTTGCGCACGCAGAGGTGCCGCGCCCGGACGGGGCGTCGCCGACCACGCCACAGCGGGAGCGCGCCATGGACGGCCCTCAGACGCCCGAGCCCGGCCTCTCCACGTCACCCGCCGGTCCGGCGCGCTCCGGCGACGACCGGCTGGAGAAGCTGGTCGCCCTCGCCCGCGGCATCGTCGAGCGGCAGGAGGACGATCCGTTCGGCAACCCGGTGCTGGCGATGGCACTCCTGGTCTCGCGTCGCCTCGACGAGGGCGTGCTCGAGCTCGACGACATCGAGCAGCTGGTGCGCCAGCTGCGCGACGAGGCGTTCGGGCGCCGCGCCGTCCGGCTGCGCGGCTATGTCGGCATCCAGGACGAGCCGATCCCGGCCCGTCTCGACCGCATCGCGCACAAGCTGATCCGCCCCGACCCGGACGACAGCCCGGTGCCGCTGGCGCAGTTCCGTGCCGCGGTGCAGCGCGTGCGCTACGCCGCGGTGTTCACCGCCCACCCCACCTTCGCGCTGGCCACCGAGGCGTACGCGGCGCTGGCCGACAGCGCCAGCGGCGCGCCGCGGCTGCCCGAGCTCGCCTCGCAGCGGCCCTCGACGCCGACGCTGGAGGACGAGTTCCAGCACGCCGCGGCGGCGATCCTGCGCGGCCGCGACGCCATCGACCGGCTCAACGCCGCCCTGCTGCGCGAGGCCGCGCGCTACTGGCCGCAGGCCTGGAGCACGCTGAACCCCTGCCCGCTGATCCTGACCAGCTGGGTCGGCTACGACACCGACGGGCGCACCGACATCGGCTGGTGGGACATGCTGCGGCTGCGGCTGCGCATGAAGCGCCTGCAGCTCGAGCGCGTGCACGCCCAGCTCGGCGCACTGGCGCAGCCGAGCGCGGCACTGCGGGCGCGGCTGGCCGGGGCGATCGAGGCGGTGCGGGCGCAGATCGAGGCCTGTCCGGGATCGGCCGAGCCCGAGCAGGTGGCGGCGTTCGCAACCCTGCTGATCGACCGCCGCGAGGAGGCGATCCTCTCGCCCGAGCAGCTCGACGCCGAGTTCCGCCAGGCGATCCAGGACGCGCCGGAGCCGGACCGGCTGCCGCTGGCGGTGGCGCGCGCCGGCCTGGTGTCGCACGGCCTGTCGGCGGCGCACACCCACGTGCGGCTGAACTCGATGCAGCTGCACAACGTCGCCCGCCAGCGCATCGGCATCACCGACAATCCCGACAACCCGTCGCAGCGTCGCGCCCTGCTGACCGCGATCAACGAGGCGCTCGACGAGGTGCAGCCGCAGCCGGTGGATTTCGGCGCGCTGCTCGCCGAGCAGGCCTCGGCGGCGCGGCTGATGATGACGGTGGCGCAGATCGTCAAGCACGTCGACGGTGCGAGCCCGGTGCGCTTCCTGATCGCCGAGACCGAGAGCGGCTACACGCTGCTGGTCGCACTTTGGCTGGCCCGGCTGTTCGGCATCGAGCAGTCGGTCGAGATCAGCCCGCTGTTCGAGACCCAGGAGGCGCTGGAGCACGGTGCGGTGGTGATCGAGGAGGCGCTGCGCTCGCGGCACTGGCGCGACTACCTGCGCCGCACCGGGCGCATGGCGCTGCAGTTCGGCTACTCGGACTCCGGCCGCTATATCGGGCAGCTCGCGGCCACCTACCTGATCGAGCGGCTGCGGCTGAAGGCGGTGGAGCTGCTGCGCAAGCGCGGCATGACCGACATCGAGGTGATCCTGTTCGACACCATGGGCGAGAGCATCGGCCGCGGCAGCCATCCTTTCCGCCTCGCCGACCGGCTGGACTACCTCTCGCCGGCACGCTCGCGCGCCACCTTCGCCCAGGCCGGCATCGCCTACCGCGAGGAATCCGCCTTCCAGGGCGGCGACGGCTACCTGCTGTTCGGCACCGAGGCGCTCGCCGACGCCACCGTCGCCACCATCGCCGAGCACGCCTTCGCGGTGTCGCGCCTCGACGAGGACCCGATCTACGACGAGCCGGACTTCTCCGCCGACTTCTTCTCGACCATCGCCGCCGGCATGGCGGGGCTGGTGGAGGATCCGGGCTACGCGGCGCTGCTCGGCGCGTTCGGGCCGGCGCTGATCGACCGTACCGGATCGCGGCCGCCGGCGCGGCAGAGCGACAGCGGCGGCAGCGGCGCGCGCATCAAGCACCCGCGCGAGCTGCGCGCGATCCCCAACAACGCCATCCTGCAGCAGCTCGGCTGGTGCGCCAACACGCTGCAGGGCCTCGGCCTCGCCGCCGCGCGCCATCCGGAGACCTTCGAGGAGTTCCTGCGCGGCAGCCCGCGCTTCCGCCGCGCGCTCGACTTCGCCGCCCACGCGCTGGCGCATTCCGACCGCGACGTGCTGCGCGCCATCGTGCTGACGCTCGATCCGGGCGTCTGGCTCGATCGCGCCGCGCACGAGGGCGATCCGGCCCGTCGCGAGGCGCTGGTGATGCTGGCGCGCGGACTGGAACGGCTCGACCTGTGGGCCTCGACGCAGTCGATGTTCCGCCGCATCCAGGCCGACCACCTGGCACTACGGGTCGCCTGGTCGGACGCGCCGCGCATGCAGCTCGAGGAGCAGCTGCTGCACGCGATCCGGCTGGCGCTGATCGAGCGGATCTGGCTGCTGTCGACGCGCATCCCGTACTTCTCGCCGCGCTACGGTTTCACCCGGCAGGATCTCGACGACCAGATCCTGCGCCTGGAGATCCCCTCGGCGCTGAGCCAGCTCGCCGAGATCTTCCCGCCCGCACCGGACCAGTCGGTGATGCTCGATTTCCGCGAGCCGCGCGCGCCGCTGGCCGACCACGGCTACTCGCGCGAGCATGCCGAGATCTTCGAGCCGATGCGCCGCCTGTTCGGGCTGGTGCGCGAGATCAGCATCGCGGTCATGCACGACGTCGGCGCCTTCGGCTAGCAGGGGATCGCGGGGTTGGCCGCGGAGGTCGGCCGGGACGCCACCAGGCGGCGTCCCTGGCGGCTGAGCGAGCCGCCGCCGCCGCGCGCCACGCCCCTCGAGGCACGTCCGGGGATACGCCGCATCGTGGCGCCCAACCCGTCGCCGATGACCTATAACGGCACCAACAGCTGGCTGGTCGACTGGCAGGGCGGCACCGTGCTGATCGATCCAGGCTCGGAGGACCGGGCGCACCAGGACGCGATCCTAGCCGCCTGCCGCGGACCGCTCACCCACATCCTGGTCACCCACACCCACCACGACCACCTGGACGGCGCACTCATGCTGTCCCGCCGCACCGGCGCACCCACCGCCGGCTACCGGCTCAGCGCGGATCCCGAGTTCGAGGCCGACCTGAAGCTCGCCGACGGCGAGCGGATCGGCGGCCTCACGGTGCTGCACACGCCGGGACACGCGATGGACCATCTGTGCTTCGCCCGGGACGACGGCGTGCTGTTCAGCGGCGACCACGTGATGGGCTGGTCCACCTCGGTGGTGCCGCCGCCGCCGTACGGCGACCTGACCCTGTTCATCGCCAACCTGGAGCGACTGCGCGACCGCGGCGACGCGCTGATGCTGTCGGCGCACGGGCCGGCGATCGCCGACCCGGCGGGTATGGTGCAGGGCCTGATCGAGCACCGGCTGGCGAGGGAGCGCTCGATCGCGGTGCTGCTCGGACCCGAACCGCAGCCGCTCGAGACGCTGCTCGGCCGCGCCTACGTCAACCTCAAGCCGCAGCTGCTCGGTCCCGCGCGCGCCAACCTGCTGGCGCACCTGGTCAAGCTGCAGCGCGACGGCCGCGCCGCGCGCTCCGAGGCCGGCTGGCGGGTGGCGGACCCAGCGGACGATTGGGGCGCGGGCGGAGCCGCGGGCGAACCGGGGTGAAGGAGACGACCCTCACCCGGATCCGCGGCAGCTCGCTCGCCCCGCTCAGGGCAGCCGGCTGTGCCCGTAGGCGATGGTCTCCCGCGCCGCCTTCAGGTGCGCCTCGGTGAACTGCTTGGCGTGCGCCGAGAGGTCGCGGCCATCGTCCCAGAGGTTGCGCCAGATGCCGAGGATGCCCTCCAGCGGCTGGCCCACGACCTTGGACGAGAACGACTCGAAGGTGATCGGACCGGCATAGCCCGAGCGCACCAGGGCGCGGAACACGCGGCCGAAATCGATCGAGCCGGAACCGAGATAGCCGCGATTGGAGTCGCCGGTGTGGAAGTAGCCGAGATGCTCGCCGGTCTCGAGGATCGCGGCCCCCACGTCGGCCTCCTCGATGTTCATGTGGTAGCAGTCGAGATGCACCTTGACGTTGGGCAGGCCGACGCGGCGGCAGAACTCCACCCCCTGCGAAGCGGTGTTGATCACGTTGGTCTCGTAGCGGTTCACCACCTCCATGCCGAGGGTGATGTCGCTCGCCGCCGCCTTCTCGCCGACGCGCCGGATCACCTCGATCGAGCGCGCGACACCCGCCGGCAGCGCCGGCACGGCGTATTTCTGGAACGCCGAATACAGGATGCCGCAGACATGGGTGGCGCCGAGGTCGCGGGCGATCGAGAGGATCAGCTCCAGCTTCTTCTCGCCGCGCCGGGTCTTGTCGTCGTCGTCGCTGGAGATGTCGGTCTCGGCGTCGAGACCGAGCGAGAAGGTCAGGCCGATGCCGGCGCGCTCCAGCTCGCGCCGGGTGAAGTCCACGTCGATAGTGGACGGGTCGAGCGCGCAGGCCTCGATCAGGTCGAAACCCAGCGCTGCGGTGTTGGCGATCGCGCGCGCGCACTGCTCGCGGTTCCAGCCCGGCTCCCAGACGAAGCCGTGCAGGCCGAGCTTGTTCCTCTCGAGCGGTGTCGTCGTCATGATCGCATCCTCCGAAAGCTGGGACGTGGTATCCGGCGCGGGATCGGCGTCGAGGCCACGGCCGAAGCCCGCGGTGGCGGCCGTGACGTCAGCACCGCGGCACGCCTGGTCATGGATCGATCCCCCGCGGCCGCGATCCGCATCGCCGGCGGTTCGCCGGGACGCCTCGCGAGCTAAATCCGTCCGTCCGACAGCGTCAAGCACGCGACCCGGCGCGCCACCTCGTCGGCCCGCCGCATCGCCGCGTGGCGGCGCAGTTCGATCATGCTATGGGCCGCTCGCACCCTGGGACCGGAGTTCGACCTTGAGACCCTTCCGCCGATTGCTGGCCGCCTCGCTGCTAACGACATCCTGCCTGAGCGGCGTGGCAGCACTCGCCGACGATGCCGGCATCAAGATCGAGAAGACGACCAAGCCGGCCAAGCCGGTCGATCTGCATCCCACCGAGACCCTCAGCGACGGGGCGGTGACGGCGGGTGGCATACGCATCGACTACCAGGCGGCGGCCGGCACGCTGATCGTGCATCCGAAGGGCTGGGACGATACCGCGGCCAAGGATCAGGACGCGCCGGACGACCAGTCCGGCGACCACGGCTCGACACAGGGAGCGCACAAGGACGATGCCCAGGCCTCGATGTTCTACGTGGCCTACTTCAAGAAGGGCGCGCATGCCGAGAACCGTCCGATCACCTTCCTGTTCAACGGCGGTCCGGGCTCCTCCAGCGTCTGGCTGCACATGGGCGCGTTCGGGCCGCGCCGCGTCGTCACCCCCGACGACAGCCATCCCGAGGCCGCGCCGTACGAGCTGGTGAACAACGACGAGACCCTGCTCGACGACACCGACCTCGTGTTCATCGACGCGCCGGGGACCGGCTTCTCGCGCATCTCCGGACACGACAAGGAGAAGGCGTTCTACGGCATCGACCAGGACGCCCACGCCTTTTCGGACTTCATCGCCGCCTTCCTGTCGAAATACGGGCGCTGGAACTCGCCGAAATACCTGTTCGGCGAGAGCTACGGCACCACCCGCTCGGCGGTGCTGGCCAACGACCTGCAGATGGACAAGCAGATCGACCTGAACGGCGTGATCCTGCTGTCGCAGATCCTCAACTTCGACGCCAGCATCGACGGACCGCAATACGATCCTGGCGTGGACCTGCCCTACATGGTGGCACTTCCGACCTATGCCGCAACGGCCTGGTACCACCACAGGCTGCCGGGCGGCACCCAGACCGACCTCACGGCGCTGCTCGCCGAGACCGAGCGGTTCGCGATGACGGACTACGCGGACGCGCTGGCGCAGGG
This sequence comes from uncultured Acetobacteraceae bacterium, assembly GCA_964242335.1. Classification (GTDB taxonomy): domain Bacteria; phylum Pseudomonadota; class Alphaproteobacteria; order Acetobacterales; family Acetobacteraceae; genus Lichenicoccus. The sequence continues at coordinate 23,646 of CAXTAY010000048.1, forward strand.
CTCGGCGCTGGAGCCGGCGCGGCGCGAGGCGATCGCGGCGAAGCTGCACGCCTATACCGGGCTCGCCACCGACTACATCAAGAAGTCGGACCTGCGCATCAATGGCGGCCAGTTCGAGAAGATGCTGCAGGACGACACCGACACCACCACCGGCCGGCTCGACAGCCGGTTCTCCGGGCCGAGCATGGACCCGCTCAGCCGGGAGTCCGACTACGACCCGCAGAGTGCCGCGATCAGCTCCGCCTACGTGTCCTCGTTCAACGACTATGTCCGCCACGCGCTGCACTACGGCGCCGGCATCACCTACAAGCCGGAGATCGATGCCGGCAAGGACTGGGACATGAAGCACCAGCCACCGGGTTCGGACATGCCGCAGACCGGCTCCGCCAACGTCATGATCGACCTAGCGGCGGCGATGAAGTACAACCCCAGGTTGAAGATCATGCTGAATGCAGGTTACTACGACCTGGCGACGCCGTTCTACGAGGGCATCTACGAGATGCACCACCTGCCGATCCCGCTTCGGCTGCAGGACAACATCGAGTTCAAGCAGTACCGCTCCGGCCACATGGTCTACGCCAACATCCCCTCGCTGAAGCAGCTGCACGACAATGTCGGCGACTTCATTCGCCGCACCGACAACCGGAAGGCGGCTGCCTCTCAAAAATAACGCTGAATTAGCTATCTTCCGGAGGTCATACCCGTTATAGTTGTGGAAGGGCTCCTTCAGGACGTGCCATGTCTTCCTCGCTCTCGGGTCTGTCGCCGATCACCAGCTACCTCTCGATCGTCAAGAACGAGCAGACCCAGGTCGCCCAGATGGTGAAGAGCGACCCGTCGCTGCAGCGGACGGTGAAGGCGTTCCAGTCCGACATCGTCGACATCAACACGCCCACCGACCTGCTCAAGCCTAAGAACCAGGCGGCGCTGCAGGTGGTGCTCGGCGCCTACAACATGAGCGGCGAGAGCAGCTCGACCGGGCTGATCAAGCAGCTGCTGACCCAGGATCCGTCCGCCTCCGGCTCGCTGGTGCGCTCGCTCAACGACACCGACGACCTGCATTTCGTCAAGGCGATGACCGACCGCGCGACGGTGGCGCTCGATTTCGGCGATCCCACCGCCTCCAGCTTCACCTCCGGCGGCAGCGCCGCCTCCTCGGTCTCCTTCAACAACCTGGCCTGGGGCACGGCCAACGCCGCTCTGACCGCGGCGTCGCCCGCCGAGACCTTCTCCTACGTGCTCGACGACGGCAGCGCCGCGCAGTCCGTCGCGAAGGCGCTGACGACGGCACTGCAATCCACCGGGACCAGCGCCGACCCGGTCACCGCCAGCTACAGCGTCGATGCCGGCGGCGCGATCGTCGGATCGAGCGGCGCACCGGCGGTCGCGACCAGCACCGACAGTGCCGGCAACAAGGTCTACAGCCTCACCCTGGCGAGCAGCAGCACGGGTGCGGCGATCCGGCTGGCCAGCGTCGTCGCGGTCACCGCACCGCAGGCGGCCGCCGGCGCCGTCCCGTCGGGCACGATCAGCGCCGCCACCGCGGTGCCGCTGCTCTCCCAGGCGCTCACAGCCAACGGCTTCGACGTGTCCAGCAGCGGCCCGGCCAGCCTGAGCATCATCAACCCGATCGACAACGGCGCGCTGTCGCTGTCGCCGCAATCCTACACCAGCTTCGCCGCGATCACGCCGCAGGCGGTCTCGACCTACCAGAACGTGCTGCCGCTCGGCAGCGCCGGGCAGGCCCTGAAGGCGGGTCAGGTCCTCACCAGCGGCGGTGCCGCGATCGGCACCATCAAGTCGGTGGATGCGGCCGGCGACGTGACGCTCGCGGCACCCTCGGCACTGACGCTCGCCGCAGGCGCGCGGATCGACGTCGCGATCGGCGCCGGCATCGCCAATATCGGCACCCAGATCACCGCGCCCAGCGCGACCGCCACCGACACCGCGACGCTGGCGCTCGGCCGCGCCGGAACGGGACTGAAAGCCGGACAGGTGATCACCGACGGCGGCAACGTGGTCGGCATCGTCAAGTCCGTGGACGGCTCGGGCAACGTCACGCTGCAGGCCAACCTGGCGGTGGCGGTCGCTGCCGGCGACACCCTGGGCACCCTGCCGCGCGTCAGTGACAGCCAGACGCCGGCACTCGACGATGCCGGCAACGTCAAGACGATCCTCTCGCAGTACGAGACCAGCCAGTACGAGACCCAGGAGGGGCAGCAGATCCCCGGCATGGACGATGCGCTCTACTTCACCCGCACGATGCCCGGCATCACCAGCATAACCCAGCTGATGAGCGACACCCGCCTGCTCAACGTGGTCACGACCAACCTGGGACTGTCCGACACCTACGACCAGCTGCCCTACGACCAGCAGCTCAGCCTGCTGACCAGCAAGGTCAAGCTGTCGGACTACTCGAACCCGACCAAGCTGCACAACGCCGCCGAGCAGTTCCTCGCCCTGACCGGCGAGCAGGCGGCGAGCGGCGGCAACGATACGGATCCGGCGTCGATCCTGCTGTCCGGCGGTTCGGACAGTTCCGGCAGCGATCTCGGCTCGTCGTTGATGTCGGCACTCTATCCGGGCAGCGACAGCAGCGGCAGCGGACTGGATCCGATCCTAAGCGCGCTCTACGCCTGAGCAAGGCCAGGGGCTTTGCCCCTGGACCCCAGCAAAGGCCGGGCCTTTGTAAACCGCTCATTAGGATCGGGGGTCTGGGGCCTCAGGCCCCAGCGGGTCCAGGGCAGCGCCCTGGCGCCTCGGACCATCAAGCCGACTTGGTCATGATCTCGTCGGCGATGTTGCGCGGCACCGGATCGTAATGATGGAACTGCATGGTGAACGAGGCCCGGCCCTTGGTCATCGAGCGCAGGTGCGAGATGTAGCCGAACATCTCCTTCAGCGGCACCTGGGCGCGGACCAGGATGGTCGAGCCCGCGCTCTCCTGGTTCTGGATCATGCCGCGACGGCGGTTGAGGTCGCCGACCACGTCGCCGACATGGTCCTGCGGCGTGGTGACCTCGACATCCATGATCGGCTCGAGGATGACCGGCGACGCCTTCTTCATGCCCTCGCGGAAGCAGGCCTTGGCCGCGATCTCGAAGGCGAGTGCGGAAGAATCGACGTCGTGATACTTGCCGTCGGTCAGGGTGTACTTGAAGTCGACAGTCTGGAAGCCCGCGAGCACGCCGGTTGAGGACTGCATCCGGATGCCCTTCTCGACGGCGGGGATGTATTCCTTCGGCACCGTGCCGCCGACCACCTTGTTCTCGAACACGACGCCGGCGTTGCGCTCCAGCGGCTCGAACACGATCTTGACCTCGGCGTACTGGCCGGAGCCGCCCGACTGCTTCTTGTGGGTGTA
>CAXTAY010000049.1:0-24433 GCA_964242335.1 uncultured Acetobacteraceae bacterium
CTCGTCAGGCTCATAACCTGAAGGTCACAGGTTCAAATCCTGTCCCCGCAACCACCGATAGTTGACTCCCCAAAGCTCCAGCCTCGGGGAGTTTTTCGTTGGCGCTCGCGCTCCCAGAGGCGAGCGCCAGGATCGTCGCCAACGCATCCTGTAGCTCGATGCGCAGGCCGTCAGCAGCGATCGGATCCGGGGTCAGCGTTGCGCTGTCGATCAGGCCACGAAGCGCCTCAGCGGCCTTCAGCTTGATCTCCGGCGCGGATAACGAGGCTTCCAGGTCAGCGCCTTGTCACGGTAGACCGCCGCGGCATTTGGGTGCAGCCGCAACGCAGGAGCAGGCTGGTCAGCCGCAGCGAGATCCTGGGTGAGTGCGGTCTTGAACCACTCGAACTCGGTCACCCGCGCCTGCAGGCTGTCGCTCCAGGCGCCGTTCTCGATCGCCCGCAGCACAACCTCCAGCCGGCGCTGCACCTCGGCCAGCTTGTCAGCGGCGACGCGCCGGATGCTGAGCTTGGACTTCTCGAGGCTGGCCAGCTCCGCCTCGAAGGTGCGCACGAAGGTCTCGACCAGCTCCGGGGTCAGCATGCGCTCGCGCAGGTCGCCCAGAACCCGGCGTTCCACCGTCTGGCGGGTGATCGTCAAGCCGTTGCTGCAGGTGCCCTTGCCGCGGCGAGTGGCGCAGCCGTAGCGGTCCCTGCCCATGATCGTCTAGCCGTCACCACAGCACCCACACGTCAGCAGGCCGCTGAGCAGGAAGGCACGGCGGTGCGCCTGGTTGAGAGCCTGCCCCTGAGGCGCTGCCGTCATCTGGTGCTGCTGGGCTGCTGGCGTGCCTTGGCCCGGTCCAACAGCTTTTGATCGAGGATGCGCGGGTCCGGGACCTCGACCTCCTCCCATTGCGCGCGGTCGTTCACCCACGCCACCCGGCGGCCGGTGCGCGGGTTCTTGACGTAGCTGCAGCGGTTTCAGGACAGCCGGCCGATATAGAGCGTGTTATTCAGCAGCCCGGTGCCGCGGTCGGGTTGGCCGCGGATCGTGGTCTCGCTCCAAGGCCGGCCGCCGGGGCTGGGATGCTCTCCGCGTTGCGGCTGTGGGCGATCTGGCGGGCGGAGTGGCCGGCGGCGAACATCTGGAAGATGCGGCGGACAATCTCGGCCTCGTCGAGCTTATCGTGTGGGCACCGGCCTCCTGGGCACCAAGCAGCGGTGGCACCACCGCGCAGCCCAAGGCAAGGCCGCCTGGGATACGGCCTGCGCGAGCGCGGCCAGGCTGGCCGCGGCGGGTTTTCTCCCGCAGGTCGGCCAGCGTCATCTGCGCCATCGTGCCCATGATGCCCACATGCATCGGCGTCAGCTCGCCAATGCTGGTCGTGTGCACCTGGATCGGCCGGAAGGTCAGCCGCTCGAACAGGTCAGCCACATCCGACAGCTTGCGGTCGAGCCGGTCGATCGCCTGCCAGTTCCGGTCTTGATCGCAGTGGTGTTGGTGTCGTGCTGCGCCCGGTTCGGCGGTCACCATGAACGACATCACCGGGTCAAAGACCGAGTTCACCTGCGGCGGCTGCCTTGCGCCGCTGATCCTGTCCGAGGGCCAGTCGTTGCTCGACGCCGGAAACGGCGGGCGGGCGATGGCCCGATGCCCGTTCTGCAAGATGCCCACTAGCCGCTAGTGCGTCAGCCTGACCTCGCGGGCGGCGTAGTCGGCCGGCGCAGCTTCAGGCCTGCGTGGCCCGGATCGCCTTGGCAGCGCAGGTAGTCGATCCTGCAAGGCCTGATGCTGAACGAGTTCGGCAGGCCCGGTCAGCAACCTCATGGGCTGCGCCAGGTTCCATTGCGTTGCCGAGCGTCTCGCTGCCGAGCCGACCTCCATCTCTCGACTTCAGGTCTCCTTGTCGAGGTCCTGCCGCAGCTTTCGGAGCGTCTTCTGGTAGCGCCGGTAGGCCTCCAGCGTGCCGGCTTGGCTGTAGTGCTTCTCCGCGGTCTTTCCGCTGATCGGCATGGTGTCGGCAATCTTCATACTCCTTGAGATCCGCGGCTATGACGGGGGACGCGAAGTGATCCCGGCCGAAGCGCCGCGTCATGGTTGCCGCGTCCGCCCCGGCAGCGGCCAGCATGGCGGGTTCGGCTATGGACGGCAGCAAACGCATGTGCCCGCACTGGCCGAGAAAGGGCTGGGCAGCGCCGGCTCTACTCTCGGACGTGTAACAGTATTGCCTTGGCTGCCTGCGCTCCCTATGCTGCACACAACAAGAAAATGCGCAGGGAAGATTGTCGATGGATGCCGATCTCCCGGTGCAAGCAGAAGCAGGTGAACTTCTGCGACTTACAAATATAAGCAAGGACTTTGGCGCGATCCGCGCGCTCTCGAACTTCACGCTGTCAGTAAAAGCCGGCGATGTCGTCGGGTTGATGGGAGACAATGGCGCGGGAAAGTCCACGCTCGTCAAGATCATCGCAGGCAATTTCCACCAGACTCACGGAGCCATTCACTTCGATGGCGAGGAGCATCGCTTCGACAGCCCGCTTGCTGCGCGCTCGGTCGGCATCGAGGTCGTCTACCAGGATCTCGCCCTCGCCGATAACGTGACGGCAGCGGCCAACGTGTTCCTGGGCCGCGAGATAATTCGCAAGGTCGGACCGTTCTCGTTCCTGGACCATCGGGCGATGAACGCCCGCGCCCTTGCCCTCTTTGAGGAACTCAAGTCCGAGACGCGCTCGCGTGATCTGGTCAAGCAGATGTCTGGCGGGCAGCGCCAGGCCGTCGCCATCGCGCGCACCCGGCTGGCCAATGCCAAGCTTATCCTGATGGACGAGCCCACGGCCGCGATCTCGGTGCGCCAGGTAGCTCAGGTGCTCGACCTTATCCGCCGGCTCCGGGACACCGGGGTGGCGGTCATCCTGATCTCGCATCGCATGCCCGACGTGTTCTCGGTCTGCGAACGGGTCGTCGTGCTGCGGCGTGGCGAGAAGCGGGCGGACAAGCCGATCGCTCAGTCGAGCCCGGAAGAGGTCACGGCGCTGATCACCGGCGCCAAGGAGTATGCCTGATGTCGGAGAACATCGGCACGGCGATCGCCTTCGACAATATCGGAAGCGTACGCTGGTATCGCCGCGGCGCGCTGGCGACACAGACTGCCTATGTCGGGGTCGCGTTCATCGTGATCACCCTGCTGGTCGCGATCTTTACACACCGGTTCCTGTCGTACGGAAACCTGCTTAATACGTCGAAGAACTTCAGTTATATCGGCATCGTGGCACTCGGATCGACGCTGGTTATCATCACCGGCGGCATCGACCTCTCGGTCGGCTCCGTCATGGCGCTGGTGGCCGTCATGACCGCCATCCTGATGAAGGTGCTGTCGGCAACGATGCTCGCCGGCATTCCGTATGCGGTGATGATCGTCTCGGCGTTGGGTGGCATGGCGATCGCGGCCGTGGTCGGGCTCATCAATGGGCTGCTGATCGCGAAGGTGAAGCTCTCGCCCTTCGTCACCACACTCGGCATGCTCTCGATCTGTCGCGGCATCACCTACGTGATCACCCAGGGTCGCGGCCAGGCGCCCACCGGGCCATATGTCGACACGTTCTATTCGCTGTCCGACGGCAAGCTGCTCGGGATCCCGGTGTCGGTGGTCTATCTGCTCGTGCTCGCCGTGGTGATGGGTGTGGCACTGCGCCACACCCGCTGGGGCCGATACGTGTTCGTGCTGGGCAACAACGAGCGGGCGGCGCAACTGACCGGTGTCGCGGTCGCGCGGGTCAAGATGTCGGTCTACGTGCTGTGCGCGCTCAGCGCCGGCCTGTCCGGCATCCTGATCGTCGGCTGGCTGGGCTCGGCCCCGGCCAACCTCGCGACCGGCTACGAGCTCAAGATCATCGCCGCCTCGGTCATCGGTGGTGCCGACCTCGCGGGCGGTGTCGGCGGACCAGTGGGCGCCATCCTCGGCGCCGCCCTGATCGAGGTGATACGCAACGGGCTCGCGCTGTTCGGCGCCGACACCTACTGGGAGCAGGCGTTCGTGGGTTCGATCATCATCCTGGCCGTCCTGGTCGACAAGATACGCACCCGGCAACCCGAGTAGCGGCCCGGATCGCGGGCACGAACAAGAAACAAGACAGGGAGACCTCCAGATGAGAACGATGCTTCTTGGCGCCGTCGCAGGCATGGCGATGCTGGCGAGCGCGCACGCCGCGGACACCTACAAGTTCGCCCTGATCCCGAAGGGAATGGACAACCCATATTTCGACCTGTCGCGCAATGGCTGCGTGGCAGAGGCGGCAAAGCTCGGCGTGACCTGCATCTACAAGGGTCCGGCGACGCACGAGCCGGCTACGGAAGTCCAGATCATGCAGGACTTCGTCACCCAGGGGGTCGATGGCATCGCGGTCTCGGTCGCGGACGCGGACTCCGTCATCCGGGTGATCAAGCAGGCGCGTGACGCCAACATCCCGGTGATCACCTTCGATGCGGATGCGGACAAATCCGAACGGCAGGCCTATGTCGGCACCGACAACAAGGAGATGGGGCGCGAACTCGCTCGCCAGCTCATCAAGCTGCACCCGCAGCCCGGCACCTTCGCCACCCAGTCGGGAGGTCCGGCCGCCGCCAACCTCAATGACCGCCTCGCCGGGCTCTACGAGGTTCTGAAAGGGGCCGGCTGGAAGGAGGTGAAGGGCTCGCCCTCGTTCTGCAACGACGACGCCGCGCTGGCGGACCAGCAACTGTCGGATTTCGCCACTGCTAACCCCGACATCGGCGCCATCATCCCCGTTGGCGGCTGGGCCCTGTTCGCGCCCAAGGCCTACAGGAACTTCATCGACGCCAACATGGACCGCGTCAAGGCGGGCAAGCTGCCGCTGGTGATGGCAGACACGCTGCCGGTCGAGCTGCAGTTGCTGAAGGACGGCTACGTCCAGACCCTGGTCGGCCAACGTCCTGCGGAGATGGGCCAGAAGGCGATGGACATCCTGCTGGCGCTGAAGAAGGGCCAAAAGGTGGCCGCCGTGAACATGGTCGGCCTGGACGTCGTGACCAAGGACAACGTCGGCAAGTTCCTGACCTCCTCGCAGTAGCGGCCGGTCGTCCCGGCCACGAGAGATCCATGACCGCGACATCGTCGAGCGGTTGGCGCAGGTGCTGGGTGTCAGCGCGAGGTTGGCCTCGCGCTCGCTCTGGACCTCGCCCGCCACTGCATCAGAGCCCGGGTCGTCGATCAGGCGCCCGGGCAGCTGCCGTATTGCCGCGCAATCGGCGTCACATCCCGAACCCTGGAGGTCCGGGACGCCATCGGCATCGCGCGCCCGATGATCGAGTTCGGGGCGTGGGCTTAGTCTTGGAGGGCAGCCGCTAGGACATGCTGGAGTCGGATCCTGGCCTGCCCTATGCGCATCTTGGGGTTCCGCAGTACGAGATCGAACGGGTCCTGACGGAAGAGCTGGCAATGCGAGCTCCTGCCGGTCCAGGCAAAGGCGCACGGGCTGCTCGGTGGTTGCGGCTACGACAGCACTCGCTTACGCGCTGACCTTCTGAAGCGCGGCATCCAGCCCCGCATCCCGTCGACCAGAAGCCGTCAGCGCCACTGCACCGAGAACGCCTTCGGCAGGCGAGGACTGGCGCCGCATCGGAACTCTCTACGACCGAAGCGCCCAAACCTTCTCAGTCATCTGCATCGCAGCCACCGTCACCTTCTGGCTGCCATCGTGAGTCCTGATCCTAACTCTCGTCGCTCAGCCGCGATCAACTCAATCCCGACCGCAGCCCGAGCCATGGCGACTTCCTCCCCTCGGAAGAGCAAAATCGCCATAACTTCCTGATCAAAATACGTGTCGTCTTGAGGCACTGGCAGCGCGTCAAAAATCGGATTGAAGAGCATACGACGGCCCTCCCACCTGATCGTGGTTCGCTGTAAGTGGCAGCGGGTCCCCGCAACCGAACTCTGCCACATCCAGTCTTGTCACCACGGCGCGGTTCGCTCCTCAGGGCGTGAACTGCAGCCGCGCTAAGCGCGCATACAGCCCGTCCTCGCGCATCAGCTCTGTGTGCGTGCCGGTGGCGATCACGCGGCCCTGGTCCAGCACGATGATGCGGTCGGCGCGGCGGACCGTCGCCAGGCGGTGCGCCACCACCAAAGTGGTGCGGTCGCTCGCGAGCCGCGTCAGGGCCTGCTGCACCGCGCGCTCGGACTCCGCATCGAGCGCGCTCGTCGCCTCGTCGAGCAGCAGGATCGGTGCGTCGCGCAGCACCGCGCGCGCGATCGCGATGCGCTGGCGCTGGCCGCCGGACAGGCGCACGCCCTTCTCGCCGAGGAAACTGTCATAGCCCTGCGGCAGGTCATCGAGGAAGTCCGCGGCCGCCGCCTCGGCGGCGGCGCGCACTTCGGCGTCGCTCGCCTCCGGACGCCCGTAGCGTATGTTCTCCCGCGCCGTGGTGCTGAAGATCACCGGGTCCTGCGACACCAGGCCGATGCGTCGGCGCAACGCCGACGGGTCGACCGAGGCGATGTCCACGCCATCGATCCGGATCGCGCCTTCTTGCGGATCGTAGAAACGCAGCAGCAGCTGGAACAGCGTGGTCTTGCCCGCGCCCGACGGGCCGACGAGGGCGGTGAACGTGCCCGGCGCGATGGTGAAGTCGATGCCGTCCAGCGCCGGACGATCGGGGCGGGTGGGATAGCGGAACCGCACCGCCTCGAAGCCGATGCGGCAGGCCGGCAGTCGGCCGCGGCGGGCCGTGCCGAGCAGCGACGCCGGATGGGGCGGTGCGGTGATCTCCGGCCGCGCGTGCAGCAGCTCCAGGATACGGTCGGCGGCCCCTGCCGCGCGCTGCATCTCGCCCCACAGCTCGCTCATCGCCGACGCCGAGGTCGCGAGCAGGACGGCGTAGAACACGAAGGCGGAGAGCGCGCCGCCGGTCAGCCGGCCCTCGATCACGTCGCGACCGCCGATCCACAGGCTCAGCGTGATCGCCCCGAAGCCGAGCAGGATCACCGCGAGGATCAGCGTGGCGCGGCTGCGCACCCGCAGCAACGCCGTCGCCACCGACTGCTCGACCAGGGCGGCGAAGCGGCTGCGGTCGATCGCCTCGTGGGTGAAGGCCTGCACCGTGCGCAGGAAGCTGACGGTCTCCTCGGCGTAGGTGCTGAGGTCGCCGACGCGGTCCTGTGCGGCGCGCGACAGGCGCCGCTCCCGCCTGCCGAACCCGATCACCGGCGCCAGCACCAGCGGCACCACCAGGAAGATGATGCAGGCGAGCTTGGCGCTGGTGACGATCAGCATCGCGAAGGCGCCGATCAGCATCAGCAGGTTGCGGATCCACTGCGACACCGCCGAGCCGATCAGCGCCTGCAGCACCGAGACGTCGGCGGTGAGCCGGGTCAGGATGTCGCCGGTGCGCGCGCTCTCGAAGAAGCTCGGCGAGAGCGAGACGATGCGCTCGAACGCGTCGCGCCTGATGTCGGCCGCGACCCGCTCGCCGAGCCAAGAGACCAGGAAGAAGCGGGTGCAGGTCGCCGCCGCGAGTGCCCCCACGATCGCGGCCATCAGCAGCGCCGCCTGGTTCAGCCGGGCGAGGCTGCGCTGGCCGAAGCCGCCATCGATCAGGTGGCGCAGGCCCTGGCCGAGCCCGAGCACGAGGCCGGACGCGGTCAGCAGCGCGAGCGACGCCGCCAGCACCCGCCAGCCATAGGGTCGCAGGTAGGTGAACAGCAGGCTCAGCGAGCCCAGCCGCCTGAGCCTCGAGGCGGGGGAGGCGGCCGGGATCGGCTTCACCCGGTGTGCGGCGCGACGCCGTTCGCGAAGCCCTGCCGGTTGATCAGCGCCGCGGTCTCGGCCTCTCGCCCGCAGGCGACGATGCCGACGATCTCGTCCTGGTGGATCAGGCGGGCGAGGAAGTCGCCGGCATCGAGATCACCATCGACATCCACCCGGTCCAGCTCCTGCGCGAGCCCGAAATACTCGTAGCGCTTGCCGTAATGGTAGGTCCAGAAGAACGGCGTCCGGTCCAGCCGCGCGACCTCGCCGAGCATGCCCGCCGCCGCGATCCGCGCATGCTGCTGGGCGACCCGCCAATGCTCCACCCGGAGCTGATCCTGGCCGCCGAGCGGGAACCGCGCGACATCGCCGGCGGCGAACACGTGGGCGGCCGCGCGCATCGCCGCATCGACGACGATCCCGCCATCCTCGCTCCTGTGCAGGCCGGTCGCGAAGTCGCTCGCCGGCGCGATGCCGAGGCCGACCAGCACCAGGGTGGCCGGCAGCCGCTGCCCGTCATCCAGCACCACGCCGGAGATCGCGGGATCGCCCTCGATGCACGCGAGCCTGCGTCCGCCGAGGAAGCGCACGCCGTGGCGCTCGTGCAGGCGGCGGAACATGGCGCCGACCCGGGTGCCGAGCTGAGCCGCGAACGGAACCTCGTCGGGCGACACCACGGTGACCGGGATCTGCCGCTCGCGCAGCGCCGAGGCCGCCTCCAGGCCGATGAAGCTGGCGCCGGCGATCACCACCTGGCTGCCTTCCCCGGCGATGCGCTCCAGGATCGCCGTCGCGTCCTCGCGCGATCGCAGGGTATGCACGCCGGGCCGCTCGCCGCCGGGGATCGGCAGCGGCCGCGGCGTGCCGCCGGTGGCGATCAGCAGCTCGTCGTACTCGAGCGATCCACCGCCGCGCAACGACACCCGCCGCGCGTCCCGGTCCAGGCCGACCGCCTCGTCGTGCAGGCGCTCGATGCGGTGCGCGCGGTAGAACGCCGCGTCGCGCAGCGGGGTGGCCTGATCCGGTGGCATGGCGCCCTGCAGCACGAACTTGCTGAGTGCGGTGCGGTCGTAGGGATCGCCCGGCTCGGCACCCAGCAGCACCACCCGTCCGGAGAAGCCGAACTCGCGCAGCGCGCAGGCGGCGGCGGTCCCGGCGGCGCCCGCACCGACGATCAGCATGCAGCGGTCGTCGTGATCATCGCGCGGCGCCGGGCGCGCGACCGCCTCGGTCGACACCATCACCCGGCCGTCCTCGACCAGCACCGGGTAGCGCGTCAGCGGATCGAGTGCCGGCGGCTCCAGCAGCGCGCCGCTGCGAACATCGAAGCTCGCCTTGTGCCAGGGGCAGACGATGCGGCCGTCGCAGATCGCACCCTCGCCGAGCGGCGCGCCGGCATGCGGGCACATCGCGCCGTAGGCGTGCACCAGGTCGCCGTCGCGCACGAGCAGGATCTTGATGTCGCCGATCTCGACGGTGCGCGCCGCACCTGGCACGAGGCTCGCGAGCGTTGCCACCTGATGCATCCGGTTGCTCCTGTGCCTGGGTCGAGCCTCTTGAATGCAGATCTCGCACCGTGAATGTAAAGTGCCCGCGACGGGGACGCCGTGCGGTAGCGGTGGATCGACGGGTGCGCCTGGAAAGTCGCGGGCACCCGGGCTAAGAGCAAATCGGTGGCCCCGGCGCGGCGGGCCCGCCAGCAGCGGAGAGTACCGGATGCGGCCCTGGATGATCGCGACGACGCTCATCGCCACGACAGGCATCGCCATGGTCGCGGTCCCGGCCCAATCGCAGCTGATGGACAGCCTCAGGGGCGCCGCCGGCTCCGGATCGGGCGGCGGCGCGGGCGGCCTCGGAAGCGGCCTTGGAGGCATGTCGATGCCGTCGGTCGGCTCGGCGAGCACCGGCAACGTCGCCGGGGTGTTGCAGTACTGCGTGCGCAACAACTATCTCGGCGGGAGCGGCGCGTCCTCGGTGGAGAGCGGTCTGGTCGAAAAGCTCGGACCGGGTGCGACCCGGAGCAGCCAGTATAGCGCCGGCGACCAGGGCACGCTGCAGACCGGCAACGGCCAGAGCATGAGCCTCGGCGGGACCGGGCTGAAGGCGAAGCTCACCCAGAAGGTGTGCGCCCAGGTGCTGCAGCACGCCCGCTCGCTGATGTAGCGGGCGTGCCGCGGCCGGCGCCTCTAGATGCCGGCCTTCTGCCCCGACGCGGTCAGCTCCATGAAGCGCTGTGTCGTCGGCACGATGTGGGCGCCGATCCAGTCGGCCATCCTCTGCTCCTCGCTCAGCGACTGCCGCAGCAGCGGCACCGAGCCGGTATCGCCGAGCTTCTCCGCCATCGCGATCAGGCTGGTGTAGCCGGCGATCTCCTGATGCTCGAAGGCGAAGTTGGCGAAGGTGTTCTTGAGCACCTCGTCCGCCGCAGGGGCGTGCAGCGCCGCCGCGACGTTGCCAATCACCGAACTTACCGCGTTCTTGGCGGTCGACGTGGTGGTGCCGTGCCGCTCCAGGATCGTGGTCAGGCGCTCGCCCTGCGCCTTGGACTCGACGTTGTGCTGGCGCAGCTGGGCGGCCATCTCCGGATAGTTCTCCAGCCGCTCGAGCTGACGCTGCGTCAGTTCGATCGCGTTCATCTCGAGCGCATGCATGTTGCGCAGGCCGGTATGGTAGGCCTCGTGCACCGGATCGTTGTGGGCATCGGATGGCATAGCGTCCTCCAGGCTGGTTCGTGATCGTGCTACGCCGCGTTGTCCGACGGGTTCGGCGCGCCCGCGCCTGCGCAGTGCCGGCCAGCGTCACGTTCGCTCGACCCTGGCGCCCAACCCTGGCGCCCGACCTTGACGCCCGAGCCTGACCTCGGGCCGATCCGGGCAGGCAGGCTGGCCTCGTGCGAGATCGAGGGAGAGGCACGGCGATGATGACCGGGAGATGGTTTGCCGTCCCGGTCTCTCCCCTGCTGCTGGCGGCGTCGCTGCCGCTGACGACGGCGGCGATGGACGCCTCGGCGCCTCCGAGCGTGGTGCGCCCGGTGCTCGATCGGTGTCACCGCACCGTGGTCCGCGACCCTACCGTCGGCTCGAGGATGGTGCCGCACCGCCGGTGGCAGCCCGGTCCGTCGCCCGGAAACGCCGCACCCGCAGCTACTTCGACGGCATGCCGTCGCGTGCCACCCCGCACGCCCGGATCATGGCCGCCGCCTCCAAGACCTCTCCCTCCTACCACGCACTCACACTCGCCGCGGACAGGCTGTTCTCGCTCACCGGGCAGCCGCCGCGGCAGCAGCCGATGGTGACGGTGATGCCGCCCTCCGCCGATCCGGCTCGACGCACGGCAGAACAGCCACGCGGTGCTGGTCTCGGTGGCCGACGGCGACGGCGACGCGATCGGGCCGGACGACGTGCTCTATCTGGTCTCCAGGAGGGGTGCACCGCGCGGCAGGATCCTGTCGCTGCCGCTCGACGACCTCGCGCTGTCGCTTGCGCGCACTCTGATCGCGCAGGGCGACGGCGTGATCCAGGGCGGCGGCGAGTCCGGCGGGGTTCCGGTGGTGGTCCACCGCGACCCGTTCTACCTGCGCGAGCTGGTCGGCGGCCTCTCGCGGGTGGCGATCTTCGGCGATGACGGCACGCCGAAGGAGGAGATCGCACTGCCACCGATCGCGGCGGTAGACGAGCTCGAGCCGGCCGCTCTAACGCGCTTGCTCTACGGCGTGCAGACCTAGCTGCATCGCTACCGGTTGGTGCAGTACGACAGTGGCGACCGGCGCCAGTGCTGCGACGCGGCGCGCGGAGACCAGCCCGGTGGGCTTCGACGATGCCGAGGTGGTGCCCATCCTCCGCGGCGGCGGCGAGTTCGGCGAGGACTGGCCTAACGGCGGCGCGCTGACTTGCGAGCAGCCGAGAC
Organism: uncultured Acetobacteraceae bacterium; assembly: GCA_964242335.1. Lineage (GTDB taxonomy): Bacteria > Pseudomonadota > Alphaproteobacteria > Acetobacterales > Acetobacteraceae > Lichenicoccus. The sequence goes on from CAXTAY010000049.1 coordinate 11,652, forward strand.
GGCGTGCGCTACCCAGCCGTGTTCATCGCCACCGGCACCGATGACGGCCGCGTCGACCCGGCGCAGTCGCGCAAGATGATCGCGCGCCTGCGGGCAGCGACCGAACCGGGCCTGCCGGTCTTTCTGTCGATCAGCGACAAGTCGCGACACGGCATCGGCAGCGCCCTCAGCGTGCACGTGGAGCAGCAGTCCGACACCATCGCGTTCCTGTTCGACCAGCTCGGCATGACGCTGCCGGCAGATCCCCACTGATCGGCTTCCACTGATCCGCCCACACTGGTCCGCGTCCCAGGCGGCGGCCGTGCGGGCGTGCGGCCTTGCGCAACCGCGAGCCCGACCCTTAGTAAACGCGTGCCGGCGATGACATCCGCATCGGACGGCAGAGGATAGCAGCAGCGCGCCCGACGCCGGTCGGCGGATCGCGCGCCCCGGGTGCCCAAGGACGAGGACGAAGCCGCGCGTGGCTGCGACGACCCGCGAGGACCGGCATGACGGGGACGTGGTCGCGGACGACGCGATCGCGCGCGGCTTCCGCGCCGCGGTGGGCGAGGCCGTGCGCTTCCTCGGTGCCACCGCCCCGAACCCGCCGGTGGGCTGCGCCATCCTCGACGCGTCAGGCCGGATCCTGTCGCTGGCGGCGCATCCGCGGGCGGGCGAGCCGCACGCCGAGGCGCTGGCCCTGCAGCAGTGCCGGGCATCCGGCAGGCTTCAGCACGCGACGACGGCGATCGTCACCCTGGAGCCTTGCAACCATGTCGGACGCACCGGGCGCTGCACCGAGGCGATCCTGTCCAGCCCGATCCGCACGGTGTGGATCGGCGTGCCGGACCCGAACCCGCACGTCGCCGGCGGCGGTGCGTCGGCCCTCGCCGAGGCAGGGCTGCAGATCCGCGCGCCGCGCGCGGGCAGTGTCGCGGCACTGGACTGTGCGGCGCTCATCGCACCGTTCGCGACCGCCACGCGCACCGGCAGGCCCTGGGTCACGGTCAAGCAGGCGCTCGATGCGCGCTCCGGCATGATCCCGCCGCCGGGTGCGAAGACCTTCACCGGTACCGACGCGCTGCGCCTCGCGCATCGGCTGCGTCGCGCCACCGACGCGATCGTCACCGGCATCGGCACGATCCTGGCCGACCGCCCGCATCTCACCGTCCGTCACGTGCCGGATCATCCGGAGCGGCGGCGCCAGCTCGCGGTTCTCGACCGCGGCGGCGGGCTGCCGCAGGCGTACCGGCTCGAGGCGGAGGCACGCGGCTTCCTGGTGCGCACGGCGCCGGAGCTCGAGGCGCTGCTCCGGCTGCTGGCGGCAGAGGGAGCGCTGTGGGCGATGGTCGAGGCCGGCCCGCGCCTGCTCGCCCTGGATCGAGCGGGACGGGCTGTGGGACGACTGGCTGACGATACGGCAGCGGGCCGGGCCAAGCTCGGCGCGGCAGGACGTCGCGGACCATCTGTCGGTGCGGGTGCAGGCCGGCGTGACGCCGCTGCGGCTGATCGAGGGGATCCCGTGCCCTGCGCCGGCGTCGCGGGCCTGAGGTGAGCGGGAGGGACACATGTTTTCCGGGATCATAGAATGCCTGGGTCGGGTGCGTGCGATTGAGCCGGGCGACCGGGCGATGCGGATCGTGCTGGAGACCGGCCTGTGCGACCTCGCACTCGGCGAGAGCGTCGCGGTGAACGGGGTGTGCCTCACCGTCACCGCGTGCGACGCGGCCGGCACCGCCGCGTTCTTCGTCAGCCCGGAGACGCTCCACCGCTCGAGCCTGGGGCGGCTGCGGGAGCAGGGACGGGTCAACCTGGAACGCGCGGTGACGCCGTCCACCCGGCTGTCCGGCCACATCGTGCAGGGCCACGTCGACGGCGTGGCGACGCTGGTCTGCGTCGAGCAGGTGGGCGACGCGGCCGCGCCCGCGTGGTCGCTGCTGCTCGAACTGCCCGACGCGCTGCGGCGCTACTGCGTCGAGAAGGGCTCGATCACGCTGGACGGCATCAGCCTGACCCTGAACGCGATCCGGCCCGGCGCCGCTGCCGGATGGTTCGAGATCGCGCTGATGATCATCCCGCACAGCTGGACCCACACCAACCTCGCCACCCTGGCTCCGGGTGCCATCCTCAACGTCGAGGTCGACGTCATCGCCAAGTACGTGGAGCAGCTATGTCAGCGTCCGACCTGAACCGTCCCGAGCTCGACCGTCCGGAGCCGGGCCCTGTCCTCGGCGACGCGATCGCCGCCCTCCGGTCGCGGCGCATGGTCATCCTGATCGATGACGAGGACCGTGAGAACGAGGGCGACCTGGTGCTCGCGGCCGAGCATGCGACGCCGGAGGCGGTGAACTTCCTCGTCACCCACGCGCGCGGACTGGTCTGCCTGTCGCTCGAGGCGGCCCAGCTCGACCGGCTGCAGCTGCCGATGATGGTGCGCCACAACACCGCGCCGCGTCGGACCGCCTTCACCGTCTCGATCGGCGCGCGCGAGGGCGTGGCGACCGGCATCTCGGCGCATGACCGGGCCCGCACCATCCTGGCCGCCTCGGCGGATGACGCGAAGCCGGAGGACCTGGTCACGCCTGGCCACGTCTTTCCGCTGCGCGCCGTGCCGGGCGGGGTGCTGGCGCGCGCCGGCCACACCGAGGGGTCGATCGACCTGCTGCGTCTGGCCGGGCTGAAGCCGGCGGCGGTGATCTGCGAGGTGATGAGCGCGGACGGCAGCATGGCGCGCCTGCCGGAGCTGCGCGCCTTCGCCGCCCGTCACGGCATCCCGATCGTCAGCATCGCCGAACTGGTGCGCCACCGCCTGGCACTGGCGGCGGCCGGCCTGCAGGGACCGCTCGCGGCGGCGCCCGACACCCTGGAGCCGCTCGCCAGTGCGCGGCTGCCGAGCCGGTTCGGGGAGGCGGCGGACTTCGTCGTGCAGGCGTTCCGCGATCCGCGCGACGGACTGGAGCATCTGGCGATCGTGAAGCGCGGTTCCGGCGGCGCGCTTCCGGCAGGGGTGCGTCCGCTGGTGCGGCTGCATTCCGAGTGCCTCACCGGGGACGCGCTGGGGTCACTGCGCTGCGACTGCGGCGCGCAGCTGCGCACGGCGCTGCGCCGGATCGCGGACAGCCCGGCGGGCGCGCTGATCTACCTGCGCGGCCAGGAAGGACGTGGGATCGGTCTGGCGAACAAGATACGCGCGTACGCGCTGCAGGATCAGGGTCTGGATACGGTCGAGGCCAACCACCGTCTGGGCTTCGCCAGCGATCAGCGAGACTGGGGAGCGGCGGCACGCATCCTGCGCCATCTCGGCATCGAGACGCTCGACCTGCTGACCAACAATCCCGACAAGATCAGCGGGCTGCGCGCCAACGGGATCGAGGTGGTGTTGCGGGTGCCGCTGGAGATCGCGCCCAACCCGCACAGCAGGGCCTATCTCGAGACCAAGCGGACGCGGATGGGACACGTGCTGCCGCCCGATCCGATCGCCGCGGAGTGAGCCGAGTTTGACGTCGAAATATCGCAGGGCCGCGCAGGTCGGGCGTGACCTCCGGCGCGTCCGGAGTCATGCTGGCCGCGAGGGGGAGGCACCTCGCACGCGGACAGTACCAATGTTCGATCAGGTCGTGAGCTTGGCGGTCCAGCACTACGTGATCTTCGGCGTCCTCGCCCTTGCGGTCGGCGTGGTGCTCAACTTCCTCGTCGCCGCGGCGCCCGAGATCGTCCAGTCGCTACGCCTGCACAAGCTGTACTGACGTCAGGCTGGCTGACGCGCGTAGGCCTCCGCGACGATCGCGAACGAGCGGCGGCGCGCCTCGTGGTCGTATATCTGCGCGCCGATCAGCAGCTCGTCCGGCCGGTGCCGCTCGATGATCCTCTCGAGCCCGGCACGCACCGTCTCCGGGCCGCCGACCACCGCCGCCGACAGCGCGCGTGACACCATCGCGGCCTCCATCGGCGTCCACAGCGCCTCCATGTCGTCCACCGGCGGCCTCAGCTTTCCCGGCGTGCCGCGACGAAGCATCAGGAACTGCTGCTGCGCCGAGGTGAACAGACGCCGCGCCTCGCGGTCGTCAGCGGCCGCGACCACGTTCAGCCCGAGCATGACGATGGACCGCGGGTTGACGTCGGAGGGCTCGAAGCGGCTCCGGTATAGCGCGATCGCCTCCTCCATCAGGTCGGGCGCGAAATGTGCCGCGAACGCGAACGGCAACCCGAGCATGGCGGCGAGCTGCGCGCTGTACAGGCTCGAGCCGAGCAGCCAGATCGGCACCTCCAGGCCCTCGCCGGGCACCGCGCGCACCGCCTGCGCGACTGCCGGCCGGAAGTACGATTGCAGCTCGATCACGTCGTGGGGGAACCGATCGGCGCTCGATGGGTCGCGTCGCAGCGCGATCATGGTGCGCTGGTCGGAACCGGGTGCGCGGCCCAGCCCGAGGTCGATGCGCCCGGGGTGCAGTGCCGCCAGCGTGCCGAACTGCTCGGCGATCGTCAGCGGCGCGTGGTTCGGCAGCATGATGCCGCCGGATCCGACCCGGATCGTGCGCGTGCCCGCGGCCACGTGGGCGATGACGACGGCGGTCGCGGCCGACGCCACGCCCGGCATGTTGTGGTGTTCGGCGACCCAGTAGCGCCGGAAGCCGAGCGCTTCCGCATGCTGCGCCAGATCGAGCGTGCGGCGCAGCGCGAGGCCAGCATCGCCTCCTTCGGTGATCGGCGAGAGGTCGAGGACGGAGAGGGGGATCATGCCGAAGAGATGGGCATGCAGCCCGCCGACGCCAAGCGTCTGCGCTGGGCGTATGTCGGCACTCCGTAAAGTCACTGGACTGGTCGCGATTCTTGTCCGCATGCTGCGATTGCGTACTGCCAAGGAGAGCAGGCCATGAGCATCGCGAGCATCCTCAGGAACAAGGGGGCGAGTGTGATCCACGTGGCCCCGCTCGAACCGATCGCGGGGGTGACCCGGATCCTCGGCGAGCGCAACATCGGCGCGGTCCTGGTGATGGATGGCAGCGCCAAGCCGCTCGGCATCCTCAGCGAGCGCGACATCGTGCGCGCCCTGGCACAGCACGGTCCCGCCGCGCTGGACCTGGTCGCCTCCGCGCTGATGACCAAGGTGCTGTGGACCATCGCGCCCGATGCCGACATCGGCGAGGCGATGCGGATCATGACCGACCATCGCGTGCGCCATCTTCCGGTCGTCGAGGATGGCATCCTGGTCGGCGTGGTCAGCATCGGCGACGTGGTCAAGGCGCGGTTGGGCCAGCAGGCGAACGAGGTGGAGAGCCTGCGTGCCTATGTGGGGGGCATGCACTAGCACTGCGGCGGCGCGCACGCGGACCGGGCTGGTGCGGACGGCGGGACTCGAACCCGCACTCCCTGGGGATGCAGATTTTCATGCCACTTCGGCTTTCGCCGCCGCGCGGCGACCGGGCCCTACGGCTCGATCTCCGACGTTCGTGGTCTGGACTATCCCTTCGCCGTCTCCCGGATCGCTCCGGGGCTTAGGCGCCGCCCGTCTAGTCTCTACACCTTCCCCGCATCGTCGCCGGTCTCGTGGTCGGCGCGGGGCTTGGCTCGGGATCGGCATGGGCCTTCCGGCCGGTAGCTTTCCCCGAATTTGAGCGGTTCTACTCCGAAGATTTCCCTCCGGGCACTCCGATGAAGTCTGCTGCGTCTACCGGTTTCGCCACGTCCGCCTGCGGTCCCGGCCACCGCCACCGGCGGGCGACGCGGAATGCCGACGCGGCGTGATAGCCGGATCGTGACCGCCTGGCTAGGGCCTGATCGGCTCGACCGACTTCCGCCTCCCGGGGGATAGAGCAGCCTTATCAACCCGATGCGGCGGCAAGACGGCGTCATCCGATGCGCAGCAATGCGGGCCCGTGCAGCCTGAGCCAGGCTTCCGCACGGGCACGATGCGGCGTCAGGCGCGCCACCTCGGTCCAGAACTTCGCGCCGTGATCGAGATGATGCAGATGCGCCAGCTCGTGCGCGACCACGTAGTGCTGGATCTCCGGCGGCGCCATCACCAGGCGCCAGCTGAACATCACCACCCCGTCCGAGGAGCAGCTGCCCCAGCGGCTGCTCGTATCCTTGATCACCAGGCGCTTCGGCTGCAGCCCGCAGGCCCGCGCGACCTGTAGCGCGCACAGCCCGAGCGTTGCGCGTGCCTCACGGCGCAGGAAGTCCAGCACGCGCCGGGCCAGGAAGGCACGCTCGCCGCTGACCCGGATCTCGCCTGCCTCGACCCACACCCCGCGCCGGGCATCCGGCACCGGCCGGATGACGTGCGGCACTCCGCTCAAGGCGATGGTCTCGCCGGCTTCCAGCGCGACCTGTCCCGGCAGTGCCGCGAGCTTGCCGGCGACCCAGTCCGAATGCGTACGCAGCAGTTCCAGCCCGGCCTCGCGCGCCGTGCGTGGCGGCAGCGTCACCACGACGGTGCCGGCGCGGGCATCGATACGCAGCGAGATCCGCCGCGCCTGGCCGGAGCGACGCCACCGGACCCGCGTCTCGCCCGACGGAAGCTGGAGCACCTCCGACAGCGGCAGCGCCGCGGCCGGCACCCTGCCGCGCCGCGGCAACCGGCTCACGTCTCGCCTCCACCCGGCAGCGTGTGCCGCTTGCCGCACGGGGTGGTCCTGACCGCCGGGCGCGGCGTCCGCGGGGTTCGTCCCGGCCAGTCCACCACGTGATGCTCCAGCGGGCCGGCGACGCGCTCGTCCACCACGCGTCCCTGCGCTGAGATCCCTGCCTCATGCACGGTCTCCCGCCTGCCGGAGACCAGCGGGTGCCACCAGGCAAGACCGCGTCCCTCGTCAAGCCGCCGGTAGGCGCAGCTCGGTGGCAGCCAGTCGATGTCGGCCAGCGCGGCGGCGCTCAGCTGCACGCAGTCGGGCACGCTGCGCTGCCGGCGCGGATAGTCCGAGCAGGCGCAGCTCTGCGTGTCCAGCAGACGGCAGGCCACGTTGGTGTAGAGGACGGTATCGGTGTCGTCCTCGCGCAGCTTGTGCAGGCAGCACCGGCCGCAGCCGTCGCACAGCGACTCCCACTCCGCGTTCGTCATCTCGTCGAGGCGCTTGCTCTTCCAGAACGGGACGGGTGCCGGCATCCGGACAGGATAAGGGGTCGCGGGCGCCTGCGGAAGATGAACCCGCCTCAGAACCGCCCCACGGCCCAGAACGGCCGGTGCCAGCCCAAGCCGGCAGCGAGCGTGAACAGGATCGCCAGCAGCAGGCTGGCGAGCAGCGCCGGACCGAGCTGCGGCAGCCAGAGCCAGCGCAGGCGGTCCAGCCGACCGGCACCGAGGCCGGCCGCGGCCCGGGCTTGATGTCGCTGCAGCCGCGTCAGCGCCAGCAGCGACGGCAACAGGATCACCGGCGCCGCCAGCGCGACGCGCCACAGCAGCGGCTCCGCGCCCCCGCGCGGTCCGCAGAGCGGGCCCGGCAGCAGCAGCGCCGCGGCGGCCCCCGGCAGCAGCAGCGGCAGCAGCAGGCGGTTCATCGACCGGTTCGTCCCGTCGGGCTCACTTCGCCACGATCCAGGCGTCGAAACGGCGCTGCAGGGCCACCAGGTGTTCGGCCCAGAACGTGTCGTCCATCATCAGGGTGGCATGACGCCGACCCTCACCGGCCCCGGCCGCGGGAGAGGCGGCGTAGGCGGTCAGGAAGGCCGAGCGATGCGCGGGGTCGGTCAGGAAGCGGAGCAGCTGCTGCGCCAGGACGCGCTGCTCCGGCGCGGTCTCCCGCGGCATCGCCCAGCCCAGATTCATGCCCAGGCTCTGCGCCCACTGGGTGTCGAAGCTGCGATGGCCGGCCTGATCGGCAACCGCGATCTCGCCGTCCGGCGCGCTGGTCATCAGCACCGCACCGGTCTCGATGATCTGCACCGCTTCGGACGGGGTGGTCCACCAGACGATGTACGGCCTCAGCTGGTCGAGCTTGCGGAAGGCCCGGTCGAGCCCTTCATTGCCGGAGAGGGTACGGTAGACGTCGGCCGGAGCGACCCCGTCCGCCATCAGCGCGATCTCGAGGGTGCTGCGCGGACCGCGACGCAGGCCACGCTTGCCGGGACGTCGCGCGACATCCCAGAAATCCGACCAGGTCGGCGCCATCTCGACCCGGCTCCTGTCCCAGGCCAGCACCAGGTTCATCGGCCAGCCATTGACGCCGCAGGCCTGGCCCGCACTGTCCGGAGCCTGATCGGCCGGATCCAGCGTCAACGGGCCGGGCAGCAGCAGCCCTTCCCGGCAGGCCACCCGCAGCGGCGCCTCCTCCATCAGCACGAGATCCGCGTCGTCGCTGCCGGTCCTGGCGGCATCGTGCTGTCGGACCTGCGCCCGCTTCTGCAGGCTGCTCAGCGCGCCGTCCCAGCTCTGCAGCCGCAACCGCACGCCGCTCTGCTCGCTGAACGGCGCGAACAGGGTGTTCTGCTGCGTCTCCTGCAGGCCGCCGCCCAGCGAGGCGACAGACAGTTCCTGCGCCGGAACATGCGAGACGGAGGGTTTCGCCGGATGCGCCTCGGCGGCGGGCCGCGCGGCGCTTGCCGGCACATCCTGCGCCGCCGTCACATCCTGCGCCGCTGCGACACCCGGCCAGCAGAGCAGGCCGAACGACAGGCTCAGACCGACGATGCGGGCCACCGCCGGTCGGGTGCCGTTCATCGCTCGGATTTCGAGGCTGCGGCTCAGGGACAGGAACTTTCTCTCTCAAGCCACGTCGAGGCCGCGTCGTCTGGCTCCAGCCCCGCAGGCAGCCGCCGCCTTCGGGGGTCCTCTCTAGCGCACTCTGTCACACGCTGAAACAGCCCGGACGCGTCGGCGACACGCATCGGCCATACGCGTCAGCTCGCCGCAGCGGCGTTCCGCGTCAGCTCTCCTGGGCGAAGGCCACCGCGTGCGCCGCCTGCCAGGCGAGCAGGGCGGGCCGATCCGGACGCAGCCCCGCGGTCGGCTGCGAAGCCGGGCGCCGCACCAGCAGCTCGCCGCCCCCGTGCAGCCGGAAGCGCAGGCGCAGATGGTCGCCCAGATGCACCATGTCGGTCAGGGTGCCGGGGAGCGCGCCGGCATCCAGCATGTCGCCGCGCAGCGGGTCGCCGCCATCGCGGACGAAGGCGATCGCCACCCGCTCGGGCCGGACGCATACGACGCAGGTGGCGCCCGCCGCGAGATCGCCCGCAGGCATCGCCTCGACGCTCGTGCCGGCGCTGAGCCGCACCCGTGCCACGTCGTCCTCCACCCACTCCACCTTGCCGATGAGGCTGTTCGCCTCGCCGAAGCCGCTGGCGACGATCTCGTCCGCCGGACGGTCCAGCAGCTCGGCGGCGGTACCGAGCTGGCGCAGCGACCACCCCTCCAGGATCCCGATCCGGTCGCCCATCATCAGCGCCTCCTCGCGGTCGCGGGTGACGAGCAGGAGGCTCAGGCCGCGCGCCGATACCAGCCGCCGCAGCAAGTGGTGCATCGCGCGGCGCGGCCCCGGGTCGAGCGCACCGAGCGGATCGTCCAGCAGCAGCACCGCGGGATCCGAGACCAGGATCCGGGCCAGGGCGGCACGGATCGCCTCGGCGGCGCCGAGCGGGACCGCGCGCCGGCCGGCCAGCGCCTCGAGCCCGGTCAGGGCCAGCGCCTGGCGCACCCGGTGCGCGCGCTCGGGGTCGCGCACCCGCGACACCACGAGCGGGAACGCCACGTTGCCGCGGACGGTCAGGTGTCCGAACAGCGGATCGCGGCTCGATATGACGCCGATCCGACGCCGTCCCGGAGCCTGGCCGGTGATGTCGCGACCATCGACCAGCATCCGCCCTGCCGCCGGCGATCCGTGGCCGGCCAGGCGGTCGATCAGCGACGACGCGTCCGCCGGGCTCTGCGTCAGCAGCGCGACGCACTCCCCGGCCGCCAAGGTCAAGGACAGGCCGTCCGCTCCCGGCGCGATTGCGGCATCGGCGACCGCCCGCACGCCCTGCAGCATGAGCCGCGGCGAGAGATCGGCCGGGACCCGGCTCATGGCCATACTGCAACTTGTCCGGTAGCACCGCGTTGCTGGCTCGATGACGGGTAGGGGAAGATCATGGCTGTTTCCGACAAGGCGAAGGACGTTGCCCAGGATACTCAGGAACAGCTTCAGTCCCTACGCACGATGGTCGAGCAGCTCCTGAACGAGCGCGTGACGCCGGCACTTGCCGACGCGGCAGGCAAGGCAGAGACCGCGGTGAGCAGCGCGCGCGATCTCACCAATACGCAGGTCGCCAACGTCTCCGAGAAGGTTCGGGGCAAGCCCCTCATCGCCATCGCGATATCGACCGCGGTCGGCTACCTGCTCGGCCGTATCTCGCGCTAGGCGTCGGGACCTTGAAGCTCGTCGATCACGGCAGGGACGCTGCTTCCGCCGAAGTGCAGCGGCTGCAGCGAGTGGCGTTGCGCTACGCGATGCGCGTGGCGTTCCTCGTGGTGGCGGCCCTGTTCGGGTTGTTCACCTTGATGTCCGCGCACGTGCTGCTCTGGATGATCTGCTACGGCCCGTGGCACACCGGCAGGGTCTGGGCGTCGGTAATCGTGCTCGCGGTCGATATCCTGTTCATGGCGATCTTCGTCGTGCTGGGACGCGGCAAGCCGGCCGGTGCCGCGGAGATCGAGGCCAGGATCAGAAGGGACCGTGAGCTGGCGGCGATGCGCAACGCCTTCGCGATCTCGGCCGTCGCCGCGACGGTGGTCGGCCCGGCTGGCCGCATGGCCGGCCGCGGCGTATGGGGCATGCTGCGTGACCGGCGCCGTCGTCGCAAGGACGGCTACTACTCACGCTGAACGCGCACGGCCGCCGAGATCGTCCATCTCCCGCTGGAGCTTGCAGTCGCGGAGCCTTCGCTCCTCCGCCGTCCGCTTCTCCATCAGCAGCTCGACGGCACGATGCGCCGCACGTGCCAGGCCCAGCACGATGCGGGCGCGGTCAACCTCGCCGAAGGCTTCCTGCTCCGCCTGGCACGCGACGTCGATCGCCTTGCGGCCGACCGGCAGCCAGCGTGCGAAGGCATCAACGGCTTCATCGCCACGGCTCAGATCGAGTGCCGCGACGGTCTCCTCGGCGTAGCGTGTCTCCTCCGTCTCGCGCCGCGCCTGCGCCTGCTGCTGCAGACGCAGCGCATCCGCTACCGCGCGTTGCGCTTCGTCCAGGTTGTTCCGCCTGATCCGCAGCAGGGTCGCGAGCGCGTCGCCGCTCATGACCGCACCGTCGCGTCGAGCGCCTGCGCCAGACGGTCGAATGCGTCCTCCAGCTCCATCCTGTCGTCGCGGCCCTGGCGCAGCATCTCCTCGATCCGGGGCGCCAGCAGCACTGCCTCGTCGACCGCCGGATCGCTGCCGGCGCGATAGGCGCCCAGCCTCACCATGTCCGCCATGTCGGCATGCAGCGCCAGCACCTGACGGGCCTTGCGCGTCAGCAGGTTCTCCGCCGCCGCGTTGCAGCCCGGCACCGAACGCGACAGCGAGCGCAGCACGTCGACGGCGGGGTAGCGGCCGCTCTCTCCGATCTTGCGATCCATCACGACGTGACCGTCGAGGATGCCGCGCACGGCGTCCGCGACGGGCTCGTTATGGTCGTCACCCTCGACGAGCACCGTGAACAGGGCGGTGATCTGACCGGCGCGGCCGTCGGCCAGTATCGGTCCGGGTCCGGCACGCTCGAGCAGACGCGGCAGCTCGGCGAACACGCTCGGCGGGTAGCCCCGCGTCGCCGGCGGCTCGCCGCTCGACAGGCCGATCTCGCGCAGTGCCAGGCAGAAGCGCGTCACGCTGTCCATCAGCAGCAGCACCGACTTGCCCTGATCGCGGAAGTGCTCGGCCACGGTCATCGCCGAGTAGGCCGCCTCGCGCCGCATCAGGGGCGGCGTGTCGGAGGTGGCGACGATCACCACGGAGCGCGCGAGGCCGTCCTCGCCGAGATCATCCTCGATGAACTCCCGCACTTCCCGGCCACGCTCGCCGACCAGCGAGATCACCGCGACGTCGCACTTGGTGTGCCGGGCGAGCATCGACAGCAGCGTCGACTTGCCGACCCCGGAGCCAGCGAAGAGACCGAGACGCTGGCCGGTGCGACAGGTGGTGAACAGGTTCATCACCTCGACGCCGAGGTCGATGCGCGGTCCCAATCTCGCACGAAGGGTCGCCTCGGGGGGTCCGGCACGCACCGGGCGCGACACCGGGCCGACCGGCAGCCGACCCTTGCCGTCCATCGGCCGCCCGAGCGGATCCAGCACCCGGCCGAGCCATCCGTCGGTCGGCGCGAGCCTGCCCGGCAGGCTGGCGGCGCCGACGGCGAAGGTGGCGCTGCCTCCCGGGCCGATCCCGTCGAGCGAGCCGTATGCCATGGCCTGTGCTGCGTTGTTGCGGAAGCCCACGATTTCCGCCGGCACGACCTGCGCATCGCGCCCGCGCAGCATGATCCGGTCGCCGACGGAGACGTGACGATCGAGCCCGCAGATCTCCACCGCCAGACCGCTTATTCCGGAGACCTGCCCAGCAACGACGCAAGCCGGCCGCTCGGAGAGGGACGAGCGCAGCATTTCGAGACGGTCTGACAGCGTGGTCATTGCGGTCAAGGGAGCTTCCTCGTGGCAAATCCAGGATCGTCCTCACACATTACAGCCGGCAAAAGCTAACAAAACGTGTGTTTAACTTTTAAAACACATCTTAAGCGTAAAAAGATCGACAGGATGCAATCACAGGTGGTAAAACAGCGTCAGCAAAACCGGGAGTAGCAAGATGCGTGTCCTGCTCGCTGAGAACGATGTCACGGCTGCCCGTGCGATGTCGCTGA
>CAXTAY010000050.1:0-22748 GCA_964242335.1 uncultured Acetobacteraceae bacterium
GGCGGCTCGGCCAACAAGACCTTCCTGTTCCAGGAGACCCGGGCGCTGCTGGCCTCGCGCGAGAAGCTGCTGGACTGGCTCGGCACCCGGATCCGCACGCTCGGCACCTCGGCCTGCCCGCCCTACCACCTGGCGATCGTGATCGGCGGCACCTCCGCCGAGCTCACGCTGAAGACGGTCAAGCTCGCCTCGACGCGCTGGCTCGACGGGCTGCCCACCGAGGGCAGCAAGACCGGCCACGCCTTCCGCGACACGGCGCTGGAGCAGGAGGTGCACGCGCTCACCGGCTCGCTCGGCATCGGCGCGCAGTTCGGCGGCAAGTATTTCTGCCACGACGTGCGCGTGGTGCGGCTGCCGCGGCATGGCGCGAGCCTGCCGGTCGGCATCGGCGTCTCCTGCTCCGCCGACCGTCAGATCAGGGCCAAGGTGACGCCCGAGGGCATCTTCCTCGAGCAGCTCGAGACCGATCCGGCCCGCTTCCTGCCGGATGCCACCGACGCGATCCTCGGCGGCGACGTGGTCGAGATCGACCTGAACCGGCCGATGTCGGAGATCCGCGCGCTGCTGTCGCGCCACCCGGTGAAGACCCGGCTGTCGCTGACCGGCACCGTGGTGGTGGCGCGCGACATCGCGCACGCCATGTTCAAGCAGCGGCTGGATCGCGGCGAGGGCCTGCCCGACTACCTCAAGGACCACCCGGTGTACTATGCCGGCCCCGCCAAGACCCCCGAGGGCATGGCCACCGGCTCGTTCGGTCCCACCACCGCCGGACGCATGGACAGCTACGTCGCGGCACTGCAGCAGGCCGGCGGCTCGTTCGTGATGCTGGCCAAGGGCAACCGCTCGCGCGCGGTGCGCGACGCCTGCCAGAGCTATGGCGGCTTCTATCTCGGCTCGGTCGGCGGCCCGGCGGCGCGCCTGGCCCAGGACTGCATACGACGCGTCGAGGTGCTCGAATATCCGGAGCTCGGCATGGAGGCGGTGTGGCGCATCGAGGTGGAGCGTTTCCCGGCCTTCATCGTCATCGACGACAAGGGCCACGATTTCTACGACGGCCTGACCTGAGATGCGTTTCACCGTCGACCGGCTCGACCACATCGTCATCACCTGCCGCGACCTCGAGGTGACGTCGTCGTGGTACCAGCGCGTGCTCGGGATGGAGCGCGAGGAGTATGGCCGCAACCGGCGCACCGCGCTGCGCTTCGGCGGCCAGAAGATCAACCTGCGACCGTATGGCGCCGATGGCTGGAGCACCGCCGACGACGCGCTGCCGGGTTGCCAGGATTTGTGCTTCGTCACCGCGGTGCAGGCCGAGGACATCGTCGAGCATCTCGAGCAGTGCGGGGTGGCGATGATCGACGGCCCCACCGCGCGGATCGGTGCGCTCGGTCCGACCACCTCGGTGTACTGCCACGATCCGGACGGCAACCTGATCGAGCTCGCCAGCTACGCCGGCTGAGCCGGAACCCGTCGCGGCATGGCTCGGCCGTCGCCGGGAATCGTTCCAGCACCATTGCCATCGTGAAGAACCCCGTTCTACGTTCGCCCGCAGGGCAGCGTGGTTTCCACGACCCCGTGCTGTCGAATAGGCGACGGTGCCACCGCCGCGGCCGGGAACCATGCCTTGACCTCACCACAGGATGCGTCGCGCCGGGCCCTGCGCACGCGCTCGCTCGCCACTGCCGCCCTGCTCTGCAGCACCGTGCTCTGCGCCGGCCTGGCGACGCCGGCTCGGGCCCAGACCCCGGCCCCGGCCCCGGCCCCGACCCCGGCCCAGGCCCCGACCTCGACACCGGCCCCTGCGGCACCTGCCGCCGCGGCCGGACCGCCGGTGCAGTCCCTGACCATCACCCCCAATCCGCAGCAATCGCCGCGGCTCGAGCTGCAGCCACAGTTCAACGCGCTGCCGGAGACGCTGCGCAACCCGACCAAGCAGCAGGCGCCGACGGAGATCCACACCGGCGACTGGGGGGTGTTCAATCGCGACGACGGCTCGCCCGCCGGCTTCGGTCCGGTGGCGCGCTACGGCACCGCGCACTGGGCCGAGGACTGGACCTTCCTGCGCAACCCGTCGCTGAGCGACGACTTCTTCGACCCGCTGAAGTTCATCCCGCTCAACCCGAGCAAAAGCATCTACCTGACGCTGAGTGCCGACGAGCGACTGAAGAACTGGTTCGAGAACCGGCCTTTCCTCGGCACGCAGAAGCCAGACGATTCCGGCCGCATGACCGTGCGCGGCATCTACGGTGCCGACCTGCATCTCGGCCCGGACTTCCGCGTCTATGCCGAGCTGGTCAACGGCGACGGCGGCGGCTGGAACGCCTACGGCTACAACGCCACCTACCGCACCCGCCTCGACCTGGAGCAGCTGTTCGGCGAGGTGACGCTGCCGCTCGCCGGCGCCAAGACCGGCGTCATCCTCGGGCGGCAGCAGTTCCTCGACGCGCCGAACTACGTGCTGTTCGCGCGCGAGACGCCGAACGTGCCGCTGTCGTGGAACGGCGCGCGCGGCTACGCGATCTGGCCGCGGGTGCGCATCGACCTGTTCGACTTCGTGCAGACCAACAACAACCCCGGACCGCTGTTCCGCGACAACGAGAGCTGGAACGCGCGCCTGTTCGGCGCCTACGAGAGCTGGGCGCCGCCGGACTTCAAGTTCCTCGGCCGGCCCGGACACGTGTTCCTCGACTTCTTCTACCTGGGCTACGAGTACAACGGCACCTCGGCGGCGATCCCGACCGCCTCCTCCACCGCCAACGGCTCGACCCTGCGCGACAATTACGGCACCCGCTTCTGGGGCAAGGCGGGACCGGTCGAGTTCTCCCTCGGCGGCATCTACCAGGGCGGCCAGTTCCGCTACGCGAGCAGCGAGCGCACCCGCGGCGTCGAGGCGTACTCGATCAACACCCTGGTCGGCTACCGTATCAACCAGATCTACACCCACCCGCTGCTGGCGCTGCAGACCGACCTCTATTCCGGCGGCAACTACAACAAGACCACCGGCAGCGTGGGCACCTACCAGGCGCCCTATAACCCCTCGACCAACTACCTCGACACCACGACCTACCTCGCGCCGTCGAACCTGATCGACACCGGACCGGTGCTGGAGCTGGCACCGAGCCGTTCGACCCTGGTGCGGGTGAAGGTGCCGGTGTTCTGGCGCGACAGCACCGACGATGCGGTCTACGGCTCCAGCCGCATCTACAGCTTCCGCGGCAAGTACAGCGGCGGCTATGTCGGCACGACGCCGCAGGCGACGCTGGCCTGGCGGATCACCCGGCACCTGGCCTGGACCAACGACATCGCGCGCTTCTTCTCCTCGCACGCGATGCAGAAGGCGGGCGCCTCGGACGGCACCTACTACCTGTCGACCCTCGACTTCCGCTTCTGACCGCCCGCCCCGCTTCACCTCTCCCGGCGCGGCACCTTGCCTGCCGCCGCGGGCCGCGACATCAATCGTGTTCGTTGCGCTGGCGGATTCGCGCCGCCGCGTCGCCGCGAAAATGCCACGCCGGCGTACGATGCAGTGCGGCTCGCGCCTGAGGGGGATCATCTTGCAGCCTGTGCGACGACGTGAGCTGGTGCGAGGCGCCGCCGGCGCCTCGGTGGCGATCTGGTTCGGAGCCGGATCGAGGCCGGCGCGTGCCGACGATCCGGCCCCCGATCCAGCTCGAGAGTCCTCGCACGACGACCCGCGTCCGCGACCCGGGGCGTTCGACGGCGCCAGCGTGCGCCGGCTGGCCCAGGCGATGGCGCGCCGCCCGTACCGGGCGCCGGATCCGCGGCTGCCGAAGCCGATCGACCACCTGGATTTCGACCAGTATCGCTCCATCCGCTTCCTCAAGCAGCGCGCGCTGTGGCACGGGCTGGAGCTGGGCTTCGAGGTCGAGTTCCTGCCGCGCGGCTTCCTCTACCGGCCGAGGATCGACATGTTCGAGGTCGCGGCCGGCCAGGCCAGGCGCGTCGGCTACGACCCCGACCTGTTCGGCTACGCGGATCCGGCACTTCGCGTCGAGGGCGATCTCGGCTTCGCCGGCTTTCGCATCCACGCGCCGCTGAACCGGCCGGACTATCTCGACGAGGTGTGCGTCTTCCAGGGTGCGTCGTATTTCCGCGCGGTGGCGCGCGGGCAGGAGTACGGCCTGTCGGCGCGCGGCTTCGCCAGCGGCACCGGGAGCGCGCGCGGCGAGGAGTTCCCGCTGTTCTCGGCGTTCTGGCTGGAGCGGCCGCAGCCCGGCGGGGTGATCGTGGTGCACGCCCTGCTCGACAGCCCCAGCGTGACCGGTGCGTTCCGCTTCACCATCCGCCCGGGCGAGATGACCGTGTTCGACGTCGAGTCCGTGCTCTACCCGCGACGCGACCTCGCGGAAGCCGGCGTGGCCCCGCTCACCGGCATGTTCTACTTCGACGCCAACGACCGCTCCCGCGTCGATGACTGGCGCCCGGCGGCGCACGACAGCGAGGGGCTGTCGGTCTGGAACGGGCACGGCGAGCAGCTATGGCGCCCGCTGGTCAATCCCGCACAGCTGCAGTTCTCCGCCCTCGGCGACAGCGGCACGCACGGCTTCGGGCTGATGCAGCGCAAGCGCGCCTTCGACGATTTCCAGGACCTGGCGCTGAACTACCAGAAGCGGCCCAGCCTGTGGATCGAGCCGATCGGCGACTGGGGCGAGGGTGCCGTCGACCTGGTCGAGCTGCCGACGCCCAACGAGGTGAACGACAACATCGTCGGCTTCTGGCGCCCCAGGCAGCCGCTGCGGGCGGGCGGCGAGTACGCCTTCACCTACCGGATGCACTGGGGCTGGGACAATCCGTTCGCGACCGCGCTGGCCCGGGTGGCGCAGACCCGGATCGGCGGCGCCGACGACCATCGCGGCCGCATCGTCGCCATCGACTTCACCGGCGAGGCGGTGCGCACGCTGCCGCCCGAGGCAAAGCTGCACGCCGATGTCGGCGCCTCGTCGGGTGCGGTGCGCGACGTGGTGGTCGAACCCAACCCGGAGATCCATGGCTGGCGCATCATCTTCCGCTTCGACCCCGGCGGTGCCGCCGCCGCGGAGCTGCACTGCACGCTGGCGAGCGAGGCCGCGACCCTGTCCGAGACCTGGCTGTATCGCTGGAGCCGGTGAGCATGTCGCCGCCGCACGCGCCGATCCCCGCCGCCCACGACCGCTTCCTGCCCGACGAGGCGCCGATGCCGATGCCGCCGCAGTCGCTCGCCGCCGCACCGCAGCGGCCGGCGCGTCCGCGCACCAGTCCGCGTGGGCTCGCCGGGCGCCGGCTGCTGGTGATCGGCGGTGCTGCGCTGCTGACGCTGGCCGCCGCGCGCGAGATGTATTTCGTGCTGAACGGCGCCGGTCCCAGCGTGCTCGGCATCGTCGTGCTGGCGCTGTTCGTGGTGCTGTTCGCCTGGATCGCGCTCGCCTTCACCAGCGCGCTCGCCGGCTTCGTCTCGCTGCTGTCGCATGGCGGCATGGGGCTCGGCCTGCGGCGAAGCGGCGCGCTGCCGGCGCTCGCCAGCCGCACCGCGCTGCTGCTGCCGACCTACAACGAGGATCCGGCGCGGGTGATGGCCGGGCTGCAGGCGATGCACGAGTCTCTGCTCGCCACCGGCCGGATCGCGCAGTTCGACCTCTTCATCCTCTCCGACACCAATGTCGCCGAGATCTGGATCGCCGAGGAGGCCGCCTTCCTCGCCCTGCGCACCCGGCTGGCAGCGGCGTCCGGCGCGGCCGGGCTGTACTACCGCAGGCGGCCTCGCAACACCGAGCGCAAGGCAGGCAACATCGCCGACTGGGTGCGTCGCTTCGGGAGCGCCTACCCGCAGATGATGACGCTCGACGCCGACAGCGTGATGGAGGGGGCGAGCATCGTGCGCCTCGCGGGCGCGATGGAGGCGCATCCCGGCGTCGGGCTGATCCAGACCCTGCCGGTGATCGTCGGCGGCCGCACGCTGTTCGCACGCATGCAGCAGTTCGCCGGACGGCTGTACGGCCCGATGATCGCGCACGGCATCGCCTGGTGGCACGGCTCGGAGGGCAACTACTGGGGCCACAACGCGATCATACGCACCCGCGCCTTCGCCGAGGCCGCGGGCCTGCCGGCGCTGCCGGGCCGCAAGCCGTTCGGCGGCCACATCCTCAGCCACGACTTCGTCGAGGCCGCCCTGCTGCGGCGCGCCGGGTGGGCGATCCACATGGTGCCCGGCCTGCCCGGCTCCTACGAGGAGAGCCCGCCCTCGCTCACCGACATCGCGATACGCGACCGGCGCTGGTGCCAGGGCAACCTGCAGCATGCCGGTGTGCTGCCGGCGCGCGGGCTGCACTGGGTCAGCCGGCTGCACCTGCTGATGGGCATCGGCTCCTACGTCACCTCGCCGCTGTGGCTGATCTTCCTGCTCTGCGGCATCGCCATCTCGCTGCAGCAGCGCTTCGTGCGCCCGACCTATTTCGGCGCCACCAAGAGCCTGTTCCCGAACTGGCCGCAGGTCGACCCGGTGCTGGCGCGCTTCGTGTTCCTGGTCACCATGTCGATCCTGCTGGCGCCGAAGCTGCTGGCCTGGGTGGCGATGCTGTTCGATCGCGAGGCGCGTCGCGGCGCCGGCGGCGCGTGGCGGGCGCTGCTCTCGGTGCTGGTCGAGACCCTGATCGGCGGCCTGATCGCCCCGGTGGCGATGCTGATCCAGACCATGGCGGTGGCCGGCATCCTGGCCGGACGCGACTCCGGCTGGAACGCGCAGCGTCGCGGCGACGGGCGGGTGCCGCTGCGCGAGGTGTGGCGCGCCTACTGGCTCTACACCTTGTTCGGACTGATCCTGGCCGGCATCGCCTGGGCGGTGTCGCCCGCGCTGTTCCTGTGGATGACGCCGGTGCTGCTCGGCCTGACCCTGGCGGTGCCGCTGGCGGCCCTGACCGCTGACCGCGTGGCCGGCCGGCTGCTGGGGCGGCTGGGTCTGCTGCGCATCCCGGAGGAGGCGGCGCCGCCGCCGATCCTGATGCGGGCGGCGCTGCTGATCGCCCAGCTGCAGGCCGAGGTGCCGGCCGATCCCTGGCGGCTGCTGCTGGGCGACGCCGCCCTGCTGGCGGCGCACCGGGCGATGCTGCCGCCGCCGCGTGGACGCGGCGAGGGTGCGATCGACCCCGACCTGGTGCTCGGGCTCGCGCGCCTAGACGAGGCCGGCGATCTCGCCGACGCCCTGGCGTCGCTGTCGGGCCGCGAGCGCACGGCGGTGCTGGCCGACGCCGGGGGCGTTGACCGCCTGCGCGGCTTGCTCCAGCGTGCCGGCGGAGCCTGACAGAGCATGTTGCCCTACGTCGCCAGCCTGCTGACCGGGATCCTGAATGCGATCCACTCGGGAACCAACGCCCAGCTCACCCACTCGCTCGGCCGACCCTGGTGGTCCGGCGTCATCGTCTGCGTGGTCTCCGGCCTGGTGATCCTGATCGGTGCCGGCGTCAGCCGGGAGGCACTTCCCAGCGGCGCCTCGCTGGCAGCGACCCCCTGGTGGGCCTGGCTCGGCACCGCCATCGCCGCGGTGCCGATCATCGCGACCCTGCTGTTCGCCGGCCGCCTCGGCGGTGCCGCGTTCAACGGCCTGGTGGTGACCGGAACGATCGTGTTCTCGATCTTCCTCGACCATTTCGGACTGCTCGGCTTCAGCGTGCACCCGGTCAGCCTGCCGCGCATCGGCGGCGCCGCCCTCATGCTCATCGGCCTCGGCCTCATCTGCATGTTCTAGCGGCTGCCGAAGACCGCGCCGTCTCGACGAAGACAGAGCGAAGGGCCTTGCCCCTCGACCCCATCGAAGGCCGAGCCGTCGAAATCCACGATCTGGGTGTCGGGGTCTGGGGCCACCGGCCCCAGCGGGTCAAGGGCAGAGCCCTTGCCTGCTCGTTCTCAGCCGGAACGGCGGACCCGGTGCCGGAGCTCCGCCGCCGAACCGGCCGCCTCCGTCCCGTCCTGCCGCGCGGGATAGCGCAGCGTCGCCGCCAGGTGGACGGCGAGGAAGCTGTCGGCGTCGTCGCACGCGGGGAGGTCGAGCGCGGCGTGGCCGTCGGTCCAGCGCACCTCGCCCTCCGCCGGATGCCAGCCCGGCAGCTCGAGCCCCGCCACCGCGAGCGCGGTCTCGGACAGGCCACGCCACAGCACCAGCCTGTGCACCGCGACACCCAGGCGGCGGCGGTCGTCCAGGAACGGCCCGATCAGGTCGGCCGGCACCGCCGCGCGCGAGACCAGCGCGACCGGCCGCGCGCCGCGGGGCAACGGGAACATGTGGCAGCCTCGACTGCCGCCGCTCGCCGCCAGCATGCGCCCGTCCGCCAGCAGGAGCCGCAGCTCCGGATCGTCGGAGAGAGCCACCGGCGCCTGTTCGGTGCGCAGGCCGAGGGTCGCCGCGCGCTGCGCCAGCTCCCGCCAGAGCGGCTCCACCGTCTCGCGATCCACCGTCAGCGGCGCGCAGGCATCCTCGCTCCAACTCCTGTGGCCGGCCGCATCGCCGGCCCCGCGGCCGGCATCGAGCAGCAGCCCCGGACGCAGCGCGGTCACCGTGGCGTTGCTGAAGCAGGCGCGGTTGCCGGTATCGAGGTAGCTCTCGGCGGGCAGGCCCTCGGCGAGCAGGATGCCGTGCTCGGCGAGCTCGACATGATAGAACGCGTAGCCGCCGACCGTGCGGTCCTCGACGATGCTGCCGCCGTTCACCAGCATGCGCGCCGGGATCAGCCGGCCGTCGACGAAGATGCAGTGCTCGGGGGTGATCAGCAGGTCGCGATGCGGCACCTCGTCGGCGAGCGCATGGCGGCGGATGCGGATCGGGTAGAGCCGGTCCGCTGCCGCGGCGGCGGCGTCGATGCGACGGCCGCCGACCCAGACCACCGGCCGCCAGAGCACCTCGCCCTGCACCAGCGTCGCCACCCGGATCGCGTCCTCGTCCGGCTGCCTCGCCTCGTGCAGCGCCAGCAGCCGTTCCACCGCCATTTCGCCCTGCTCGGTGAGGATGCGGGTGCCGGCGAGGAAGCAGGTGGTGGTCACCGCGGTGGTGGCGGTGGCGGGCGTGGTGCCGCTGACGCCGTCGGACACCGACATGCCGACATTGGTCAGCACCGACCTGGTCGAGCTGGTCGGCGTGAACAGCAGCGCGTCGAGCTCGGTGTTGAAGGCCGAGGTGCCGGAAGCGGTCAGGGTGTAGACGCCCTTGGTGCTGGTCTCGGTCAGGCCGGTGCCGCTGAGCGTGCCGTCGGCGTCGGTGACCTTGCCCGCGCTGTTGGTCAGGGTGATGGTCGCGGTCATCGAGGGATTGGTGTGCGCGTCCGCGACCTGGGCGGCGGAGAACAGCTGCAGCGGCGTGGTGCCGGTGTCCGAGGCGGTGGCGGTGGTGCCGGTGAGGTACGGGTTGGGCGAGCCGATCGACTGCGCGAAGACGCCGCTGGAGGGCGTCAGGAACGAGAAGCCGGTGCCGGGCGTCGCGGTGACGGTGTGGCTCACATTGCCGTTGCTGGCGCCGCTGCTGACCGTGCCGTACACCGTGACGGTGGCGCTGTCACCGCTCGACAGGTTGATGTTGCTCAGGCTGATGGCGCCGGTGCCGCTCTCCAGGCTTCCCGCCGGGTGCAGGTCGTCCTGCAGCGTCCAGTGCACCGAGGAGGCCAGGACGTTGGAGGGCAGCGCGTCCTGCAGGGTGATGTTCGACGAGCCGTTCGGGCCGCTGTCGGTCAGCTTGTAGCTGTAGGAGAAGGCGTCTCCCGGCTGCAGCGTCAGGGTATTGGCGTCGGTGCTGTTCGGATAGGTGATGACCGGCGCCGACACCGTGAGGTTGACCGGCAGCGTGACCGAGAGGTTCTCGATCTCGTGGGTGTCGGTCGTGCCGCCGGTGCTGGCGGCGAAGCCGAGATAGAAGTTGCTCGGCAGCGTCTGAGCCACCGCGTAGTTGGTGATCACCTCCTGGTAGGTGACGCCGCCGTCCGAGCTCATGAACACCGACAGGCTCTCGTGCGTGCTGTCGGTCTTGACGAGGTTCACCTTGACGGTGCGGGTGCCGTCGATGCCGGGCGAGTAGGCGGTGCTGGTGAGCAGGCTGTAGCCGGTGGTGCCGTTTCCCGCGCCGCGCACCGCGACCTCGTTCGGCGTGGCAGCGGCGTTGCCGGTCTGTCCGCGATCGACCGCGGTGTAGTTGCCGAAGGTGTCGAGGCCGAGGCCGAGGAAGCCGTCGGTGATGCCGCTCGATCCGTCGTCGGAATAGCCCAGGCCGCCGCCATAGCCGCCGGCGGTGACGTTGGCCGCGGTATGGCCGGCGGCGGTGATCTCGTCGGCGTTGAGCAGGAAGAACGAGATGCCGTCGGCGCCGGTGCCGCCGCCGGAATAGTAGGTGAACTGCACCGAGAGCCCGGCCGTCGACGGGAACGACTGGCCGTAGACGGCGATGCCGTCCTGGTTGGCCGTGGCATTGGTCAGCTGCAGGTAGCCGCTGCTGTTGATGGTGGTGGTGCCGGAATCGTCGAACGAGGTGTTGCCGGTGAAGCTGGTGATCGTGATCGGCAGCCCGGTCGGCGGCGCGTTGATCACCAGCGGATGCGCGTAGTCCGCGATCGCGGTGCTGCTCAGCACCTGCGGTGCCTTGATCGCGGTGCCGGTGCTGGTGGTGTCGAGGATCCAACCATCGCCGGCGGCGAGGTCGCCCACGATGTGCGAGGCCGCGGCGACGCGAGCGCCGGTGGCGGCGGCGAAGCTGTCGACGAACTGCTGCCCGGCGGTACCCTCGCCGACATCGCAGCCATAGAGCAGGATATCGCCTCCCGGCGCGACCGCGTGGCCGATCGCCGCCAGCACCGCCTGGGACTGGTTCAGCGTGGTCTCGGTGACAACCGAGGCGCCGAGTTCGATCTCGCCCTGGTTGCCATGTCCGATCACCGACACGACCGGCACGTCCGTGCGGTTGCCGAGCAGCCTCGCGATCTGCGCCAGGCCGTCCTCGTCGGGATCGAGGATGTAGACCTGGGTGCCGCTCGCCAGCCCCTGCAGCAGGCCCTGGATATCGGCGACGCGGCTGTCGATGAACAGGATCTGGTGCGAACCGGCGGCCTTCCTGGGACCGCCGGTGGCGCTGTCCTGCGACCGGGCCGCGGTCGCGGCGGCCGCATCCGACCGGCCCTTCAGCAGCAGCGAGACCGCGAGCGCTTCCTGCGCCTGGCTGTCGGCGGCCGTCCCGGCGATCTGCTCGGAGACGGTCGCCGGATCTGACGATCCGTCCGCGCCCCGTCCGTCCTTGCCGTGCGATGAATAGTTCTGGCTCATCACAGTCCTCGCGCTTGCGACCGGGATCGTTTCAACCACGCCCGTCTCGATTTTACGCGTCCCGCCGCTCCCCATCTTGGGGAGCGGGAAGAACTTCTGTGATGACGCTTAGGCGAAGTCGTTTCGAAACGCAATCGGTCAGCGGCTCAGCAGGCTGACCTTGCCGACCGCCGGCGGCGCGCCCAGCGCCGTGTTCAGCCAGATGCCGTGCGGCGAGCGGCCGGTCGGGATGAAGCTCGCGGCACCGGTGGCGAGGTCGAGCACGGCGACGTGCTGGCGCCAGCGCAGCGTCGCCCAGATCGTGTCGTTCGGCCCGAACACGATGTCGTCGGGTCCGCCCGGCAGCTGATAGCTGCGCAGGATCGAGAGCGTGTTCCAGTCGAGCTGCTCGATCGTGCCGGAGACGCGGCAGGTGACGAACAGCAGCTTGCGGCTGGGCGAGGCGAACAGGTTGTGCGGACCCGGCGCCATGTGCAGCCGGCGCTCAACGTGCCCGTCCGCCGGATCCACCACGGCGACGTAGTCGGTGCCCATCGCGCCGACCAGGATCCTGCCCTGGTGCCAGAGCACGCCCGCCGGGGTGGAGCCGACCGGGCTCTGCCAGCGCACCCGGCCGGTCGCGGTCTCGATCGCGATCAGCGCGCCGCTGCCCTGCAGGCTGACATAGGCGACGGCGGAGTCGGGGGCGTAGTTGATGTGGCTCGGCATGCTGCCGGTGCGCACGCGATGCGCCAGCGTCATCGTGGCGACGTCGTAGATGTCGACCTGGTCGCGGGCCAGCCCGGCGATGGTGAGCCACCTGCCGTCCGGGCTGTAGGAGAGCTGGTAGGGGTCGCTGACCGCGATCCGGCGCTGCACTGCACCGGTCAGCGGGTCGAGGAAGAACAGCGCGTTGCCGGCGGTGTCGCCGACCACCAGGGAGCGGCCGTCGGGGGTGACCGCCATGTGGTGCGGCTCGCGCAGCACCGGCAGGCGGCGCACCTCGCGGCGGCTGTCGACGTCGATCTCGCTGATCGAGGCGCCGGCGGAGTTCAGCACGAAGGCGAGTCGTTGCGGATGCGCCGCCGACTGCGCCCGTGTCGGCTGCCCGGCGAGGCCCGCCGCGCCCAGAGCCATGCAGAAGGCGGCCACGCGGAGGCCGCCGGCGAGGAGCAGGCGGCCTGTATCGGGGATCGTTCTGCTCATCGGGATCAAGCCTCTCGGCGCCTGGCGCGCCCTGATCGGGTGGGTGATGCATGGCCAGAGCCGGACGGCCGCTGTCAATCGAAAAGCTCGGCGCTAACGCCTCGGCAGGAGGCCGGGTCCGGGACCGCCTCTTGCCTGCCTGACGGGTATTGCCACATGAAGGGCCGCAGGGCGCACGCGCGGCGCACCCACGTACAGGATCCTTCCGCATGTTTATCGAGACTGAGGACACCCCCAACCCCGCCACCCTGAAGTTCCTCCCTGGCGGCCGCGACGTGATGGGCAGCGGCACCGCGGACTTCACCTCGGAGGCGGCGGCCGCGCGTTCGCCGCTGGCCTCGGCGCTGTTCTCGCTGGACGGGGTGGCGCGCGTGTTCCTGGGTGCGGACTTCATCACCGTGACCAAGACCGACGCGCACGAGTGGTCGGAGATCCGGCCGCTAATACTGTCGACCGTGGTCGATCATTTCGTCTCCGGCCGACCCGTGGTCGAGGGCGATGCCGCCCTCGCCGACGAGGACGTGGCGCCCGAGGATGCCGAGATCGTCGCCCAGATCAAGGAGCTGCTGGATACGCGGGTGCGCCCGGCGGTGGCCAGCGACGGCGGCGACATCGTGTTCCGCGGCTATCGCGACGGCGTGGTGCGGCTGCACATGCAGGGCGCCTGCTCGGGCTGCCCGTCCTCGCGCGCGACGCTGAAGCACGGGGTGGAGAACATGCTGCGCCACTACGTGCCCGAAGTGCAGGCGGTGGAGCAGGTCGAGGCTTGAGTGCGACGCTGACCGAGCCCGACGCCGAGACTGCCCCCACCGGCGACCTCCCCGGCGGCCCCATCGGCGCCGTCGCCGACGACGTGCTCGACCGCGTGTTCCGCGAGGCGCGCACGCCGACGCGTTGGAGCGACAGGCCGGTGCCGCAGCCGCTGCTGCACAGCCTCTACGAGCTGGTCAAGCTCGGCCCGACCTCGGGCAACTGCTCGCCGGCGCGCTTCGTGTTCCTCGCCGGCCGCGACAGCCGCGAGCGGCTGCGTCCGGCGTTGTCGCCGGGCAACGTCGAGCCGACGCTCGCTGCCGCGGTGACCGTCATCGTCGGCCAGGACCCGCTGTTCTACGAGCAGATGCCGCGTCTCTATCCGCGCGCCGAGGCGCGTTCCTGGTTCGCTGCCGACGCCGCACTCGCCGACGAGACGGCGTTCCGCAATGCCTCGCTGCAGGGCGGCTACCTGATCCTCGCGGCGCGGATGCTCGGCCTCGATGCCTGGCCGATGTCCGGCTTCGACAATGCCAGGGTGGACGAGATCTTTCTCGCCGGGCAGGGCTGGCGCTCCAACTTCCTGGTCAATCTGGGTTATGCGGAGGGGCCGCCGGAGACCCCGCGGGCGCCGCGGCTCACCTTCGACGAAGCCTGCCTGCTGCTCTGAGCGGTCCGCGTTGAGCGATTCCCGGCATCCGGCGCTGCCGTCGCGCATCCTGGTGCTGAACGGCGTCGGCGGTGACGCGACCGCCACCCTGCTGTCGCGCGATGCGGCAGGGCTGCGGCCGGTGCAGCAGGCCGAGCAGGCGGCACGCGGGGCGGACCTGCTGCCCGGGCTGCTGCTGGCACTGCTCGACCGCGCCGGCTGGAGCATCGCCTCGATCGGGCTGATCGCCGCCGTGACCGGGCCGGGCAGCTTTACCGGCCTGCGCGCCACGCTGTCCCTGGCGCAGGGGATCGCGCTCGGCACCGGCGCCACCCTGCACGGCGTCAGCCTGGACGAGGCGCTGCGCCGCACGCTGCGCGACCGCGACGGCGAGGCGCCTGCGGGGCCGCTCTGGTGCGTGGCCGTCGCCCGGCGCGACCGCGTGTTCCTGCAGCGTGCCGCCGACGCCGCGCCGGAAGCCTTCATGCTGGACGCGCTGCCGATCCCCGCGCAGCCGGTGCTGCTGGCCGGGGATGCGTCGTCGCCGGTCGCCGCGGCGCTCGCCCGCACCGGCGGCCAGGTTCGATGCAGCGGCGTCGTCCGTCCCGACCCGCGCGCGGTCGCGGCGGTGGCGCTCGACCGGCTCGCGGCCGGCCAGCCGTCGCCCGCAACGCTGCCGCTCTACGTCGACCCGCCGCTGGCGAGTGTCGCGTCGCACGCCCGGCCACCGCCGGGGCCCCTGCGGTCGTGATCATCGAGGGCAGGGCGCACGCGGCCTTGCTCGCGGCGCTGCACGAGCGCTCGTTCACGCCGGAGCAGAGCTGGGATGGCGCCGCGATGGCGACGCTGCTCGACATGGCGGGCTGCTTCGCCTGCCTGCACGAGGCGGTCGATCCATCGCATCCCGCCCTGCCCATGCCGTGCGGCATGGCGATGCTGCGGGTGACGGCGGACGAGGCGGAACTGCTGACGATCGCGGTGCTGCCC
Source organism: uncultured Acetobacteraceae bacterium (assembly GCA_964242335.1). Lineage (GTDB taxonomy): Bacteria > Pseudomonadota > Alphaproteobacteria > Acetobacterales > Acetobacteraceae > Lichenicoccus. The sequence goes on from CAXTAY010000050.1 coordinate 14,858, forward strand.
GCCGCGCGCAGCCGCGGCGTGGGTGCCGCACTGCTCGGGGAGGCAATCGCGGAGTCGGCACGTCGCGGCGCCGCGCGCATGTTCCTCGAGGTCGCCGAGGGCAACGCGGCGGCGCGGGCGCTGTATCACCGGCAGGGCTTCACCCGGGTCGGCCGTCGGCGGGACTACTACCCGGACGGCTCGCACGCACTGGTGCTGTCCCGCGCGCTGGCGGCGGGTTGAGGCGGGCGGACAGAAGCACGAGCGCAAGGGCTCCGCCCTTGACCCGCTGGGGCCGCAGGCCCCAGACCCCGATCTCTTCGACGGCTTGCCTTTGATGGCGCCGAGGGGCGACGCCCGTTGCTCTGGCTGCGTCGTCGGCAGCCCGCTAGAGGCGGCGGATCGCGATCAGCCGGCTGCCATCCGGGCCGGCCTCGTCCGAGACCAGGGCGTGGCCGAGCGAGACCGCGTTGTCCACGACGTTGCGCCGCGGCTCCTCGCCACGCAGCCGCACCCGCAACGTCTCCCCCGGCCGCATCCGGTCGAGCGCGAGTCGCGTGCGCACGAAGGTCATCGGGCAGGTCTCGCGGGTGATGTCGAGCTCGTGCATGGCTATGGCGATCCGCAGGCTGATGCCGTGTCGCCGCGAGGCTGTACCCGTGTCTCATGAGTAAGACCGGAATACACATTGCGGCAACTCGACCGAAAACCATATAGAGTTCACGTCTTTGTTGCGGAAGGGGTGGGCATGGCCGAGCAGTCCGGAGAGGCCGACATGCTGGAACTGACCGCCCAGATCGTCGCCGCGCACGTGTCCAACAACTCGGTCGCCTCGGACGCGCTGCCCGGACTGATCCAGGACGTGTTCCGCACCCTGTCCAGCGTCGATCGCGAGCTGACGCCGGCGGACAAGCCGCAGCCCGCGGTCTCGGTGCGCAAGTCGGTGTTCGCCGACCACATCGTCTGCCTGGAGGACGGCAAGAAGCTCAAGATGCTCAAGCGCCACCTCAAAACCGCCTACGACATGACCCCGGAACAATATCGCGAGCGCTGGGGTCTGCCCTCGGACTATCCCATGGTGGCGCCGGACTACGCCCGTCACCGCTCGGCGCTGGCCAAGCAGATCGGCCTCGGCACCAAGCCGCGCGCGGCACCCTAGCGTCGGCCGGCCGCGAAGCCGGGAAGCGTCCGGCTGCTTCGGCGTGCCGGCGACGAGGTCAGTCGCGTTGTATCCGAATTGGACAAGGTCCGTCGTCATCGGCTACGCCGCCTGAGATGAACGCGCGCGGGCACGAGGGTAGCCACCGGTGAAGGCGATCGGATCGCGGATAGAGCGGCTGTGCGTCGAGCGCGGACTCAAGATGACCGGCCAGCGACGCGTCATCGCCCGCGTGCTCTCCGAGGCCGAGGATCATCCCGACGTCGAGGAGCTGTACCGGCGCGCGACCACGCTGGATTCCCGCATCTCGGTGGCGACCGTCTATCGCACGGTGCGTCTGCTGGAAGAGAAGGGCATCCTGGAGCGGCGCGACTTCGGCGGCGGACGCGCCCGCTACGAGGCGACCGAGCACGGCCATCATTATCATCTGATCGACATCGAGACCGGCAAGGTCATCGAGTTCGAGGACGCGGAGCACGAGCAGCTGATGCGACAGATCGCGAGCCGGCTGGGATTCGACCTGGTCTCCCATCGCATGGAGCTGTTCGCACGCCGGCGGCGCGACGTCGATCAGGGCCGTGACGCGGTCGCGGGAGCGGCCCGTGCCGGCGCGCTGGTCGGGGATGCGGCGGAGTATCAGCCTCCGACGCCTGGCCGCGACGGAGCCGCACGGTGAGCCTGACGACGCCGATCGTCGCCCCGCCGCTCTCGCTCCATCCCGCACCGAACGCCGCGGCCGGCGGCTTCGGCGAACTCCGCGCCGGCAACCTCGCGGTGCGCATCGCCACCACCGCCGCCGAGCGCGACGCGGCACAGGCGCTGCGCTACCGCATCTTCTACGACGAGATGGGTGCCAGACCCGACGAGCGCGCCCGGCGGCTGAGGCGCGACATCGACCTGTTCGACGACGTCGCCGACCACCTCCTGGTCATCGACCACGCGGTGAGCGCGGGTGCTCGCGGCGTCGTCGGCACCTACCGGCTGGTGCAGAACGAGGGTGCGGAGCGGGTCGGCCGCTTCTACACCTCGTCGGAGTACGACATCAGCCGGATCACCGGCTTTCCCGGACGCCTGCTCGAGCTGGGCCGCTCCTGCGTCGATACGAAGTATCGCGGACGTGCCGCGATGCAGCTGCTGTGGCGGGGCATCGCCGCCTACGTGTTCCTGCACCGCATCGACGTGATGTTCGGCTGCGCCAGCCTGCCGGGGATAGATCCGGAGCGGCTGCGCGACGAGCTCACCTTCCTCTACCACAACCACCTCGCGCCGCCGGCGCTGCGGCCGCGCGCGGTGCCGGAACGCTACGTCGAGATGCGCCGCTGCGACCCCGGTGCGCTCGACCATCGCCGGGTGCAGCTGCAGCTGCCGCCGCTGATCAAGGGCTACCTCCGGCTCGGCGGCTTCATCGGCGACGGTGCGGTGGTCGATACCCAGTTCAACACCACCGACGTGGCGGTTGTGGTCAAGACCGACCTGATCACCGACAAGTACTACCGCCACTACGAGCGCCAGCTCCGCGACGCGCTGGATTGACGCCGGCGGCAAGGCGGGGCTCGGCCGCATGGCAGATGCTCGCGGCCGGCGCGCTCTCGGCGCTGGCACTGCCGCCATTCGGGCTGGTGCCGGTCCTGCTGCTCACCCTGCCGCTGCTGCTGCGACGCATCGACGCGGCCGCCTCGTCAGGTGCCGTCCTGCGCCACGGCTTCGGCTTCGGCTTCGGCTTCTATTGCGCCGGCCTGTACTGGATCACCGATGCGCTGCTGACCCGGGTCGACATGTTCTGGTGGGCGTTGCCGCTGGCGACCCCGCTCTGCGCGGTGCCGCTCGCGATCCTCATCGCCGTCCCCTGCGCGCTGAGCCGTGTCGCACCCCCCGGCTTCCGGCGCCTCGCGCTGCTGGCCGGCCTCTGGACCGCGGCGGACATCGTCCGCGAATACGCCTTCACCGGGTTCCCCTGGAACCCGCTGGGCAGCGCCTGGGAATGGTCCGGACCGCCGTGGTCGAGCCGGATCGGCGACATCATGATCCAGCCGGCGGCCTGGATCGGCGTGCACGGGCTAACGCTGCTCACCCTGCTCGTGGCGGCGACGCCGGCGCTGGGACGACGCGCCGTCGCCCGCGGCCTGCTGCTGCTCGGGCTGTGGGCCGCCTCGGGTGCCGCGCGGCTGGCCTGGGCGCATCCGCTGCCCGGGCAGGGGCCGCTGGTGGTGCTGGTGCAGGGCGACATCCCGGAGGTCGAGAAGCTCGACCGCGCCTGGGCGCTGCAGAGCTTCCGCACCTACCTGCGCCTGACCGCCGACGGGATGCGGCAGGCCCGGGCGCTGGCGCAGGCGAGGCAGATCGTCTTCGCCTGGCCGGAGAGCGCCTTCCCGGGGCTGCTCGACGAGGACGCGCAGGCGCGCCGTATCATCATCGCCCAGGCCCCCGGTGCCGCCGCCGGGTTGATCGGCGGGGTGCGCTTCGGCGCCGACGGCCGGCCGCGCAACAGCCTATTCGCGCTGCTGCCGGACGCCACCGTGTCGGCGGTCTATGACAAGGCGCACCTGGTGCCGTTCGGCGAATACCAGCCGCCGCTGCTGCCGATCCAGATCGTGCCCGGCGGCGGCTTCGAGGCGGGAACGGGCCGCCGCACCCTGCACCTGCCCGGCATCGCCGCCTTCTCGCCGCTGATCTGCTACGAGGTGATCTTCCCCGGCGAGGTGGTGGACCCGGCCGACCGGCCGGCCTGGCTGCTCAACATCACCAACGACGCCTGGTACGGCGACAGCGCCGGCCCGCGGCAGCACCTCGCCACCGCCCGGATGCGTGCCGTGGAGGAGGGTCTGCCGATCGCTCGCGCCGCCAATACCGGCATCTCGGCCGCCTACGACGCGAAGGGGCGCGAGATCGCGCGGCTCGGCTGGGGACGGCCGGGCAGCCTGGTGGTGGCGCTGCCGGCACCGCTGCCGCCGACGCTGTTCGCCCGCTTCGGCAACGCGATCCCGGGGGTGCTGGCGCTCCTCGCCTGCGCCTCGGCGGCGAGACCGTGGCGGTGGAGGCGCGGCGGTTCTCGGAAATGAGCCGAGCGCCGCGCGAGCCCTCTCAAGTTTGACGCGAGCTGACCGAACTTGACACCTCAAGGTTGCGCCACTAACTCTAAGACACCATTAGGTCGAGGAAGTCATGGGACGAGGTCCGACCAGTAGGAGTGCCGGACTGCAGGCCGGCGACGTCCCCCCGATCGATCGTGAAGCCGGGCCCAGCCCGATCGACGTGCACGTCGGCAGCCGCATCCGGTTGCGCCGCACCCTTCTTGGCATGTCCCAGGAACGCCTCGGCGATTCTCTCGGTCTGACCTTCCAGCAGGTGCAGAAATACGAGCGCGGCGCCAATCGCGTGGGCGCCTCGCGCCTGTTCGACCTCTCGCGCGTGCTCGACGTGCCGGTGAGCTTCTTCTTCGACGACCTGCCGGCGCCCTATGCGGCCACCGGTGCCCGCGTCGGCATGCAGCAGGTCAGCGGCTTCGCGGAGTCGCAGGACGGCTTCGGCGGCGGCGACGACCTGTTCACCCGCAAGGAGACGGTCGATCTGGTGCGCGCCTACTACCGGATCAGCGAGCTACCGGTGCGCAAGCGCGTGCTCGACCTGATCAAGTCGATGGGGCCGACGGACCGCGGCGTCGAGTGACTACTCGCGGTTTGTCGAGCGATCACCCGCGCTGTGCCGAATGACTACTCGCGTCTCAATACTGCGTCGTTGACGAAGCTCGACAGCCGGCCGGCCACGAAGTCGCGCTTCAGGGACGCCTCGTCATACTCGTCGCGCACCCAGTCGAGGAACGCCAGCCGGCCCTCCGCCTCGCGCTGGTAGCGCAGGAAGAACGCATCGAGGATGCCGGTGCGCGAGCGGTTGAAGTGACCGAAGCGCCAGGAGAGCTGGCGCAACGCGTCGGCGGCGCGACCTCCCTCGAACAGCAGCACCAGCCCCGACGCGAGCCCGGCGCGATCCGCACCGGACTTGCAGTGCATCAGCACCGGGAAGGCGAGACCGTGATACAGCGCCGCGAAGCGCAGGATGCGGTCGCGATGCGGGGCGCCGCGGCTCTCGAACGCCATGTCCACATGCACCAGCCCGAGCTGGCGGGTCGCCTGACGCGACAGCGCGTCCGAGCCGCAGCGTCGATGCCCGCGCAGGTTGACCACGGTGCGCAGGCGGTAGCGCGAAGCCAGCTCGGACAGCCGCGCCGGCGTCGGGTGGTTGCAGCGATAGACGCGACCCGGCAGCACCGCGGCGAAGTTCGACCAGACGGTGCGGAAGATGCCGTGATCGACCAGCAGGCTGTCGCGCCACGCGGCGAGCCTGCCGCCGAGCTCGAGATCACCTTCGAACATCGCCGTACGGAAGCCCTGGACCGTGTGTCTCGTCCGCTCCCGGCCTCAGCCCTTCCGTTCCAGCTGCAGCTGCTTGATCTTGCCGATCGCCGCCGCCGGGTTCAGGCCCTTGGGACAGGTCTGGGTGCAGTTCATGATCGTGCGGCAGCCGTACAGCTTCAGCGGATCCTCCAGCGCGTCGAGCCGCTCGCCGGTGTACTCGTCGCGGCTGTCCGCGATCCAGCGATAGGCCGCGAGCAGCGTCGCCGGGCCGAGATACTTGTCGCCGTTCCACCAGTACGACGGGCAGGAGGTGGTGCAGCAGAAGCACAGGATGCACTCCCACATCCCGTCGAGCTCGGCGCGTTCCTCCACGCTCTGCCGGCGCTCACCGTCGGGCGGCGCCGCGGTGTCGGACTTTAGCCACGGTTCCACCGAGCGCAGCTGCGCGTACGCGGCGGTAAGGTCGGGGATCAGGTCCTTGACCACCGGCATGTGCGGCAGCGGGTAGATCCTGACCTCCTTCTTGACGTCCTGGATCGGCTTCAGGCAGGCCAGCGTGTTGGTGCCGTCGATGTTCATCGCGCACGAGCCGCAGATGCCCTCGCGGCAGGAGCGGCGGAAGGTCAGGGTCGGGTCGACCTCGTTCTTGATGTGGATCAGCGCGTCGAGCACCATCGGCCCGATGCGGTCGAGATCCAGCATGTAGGTGTCGAGCTCGGGGTTCTTGTCGTCGTCCGGGGTCCAGCGATAGACCCGGAACTCCTTGACGCGTTTGGCGCCGGCCGGTGCCTCGAAGCGGCGGCCGCGGCCGATCTTGCTGTTCTTCGGTAGCCTGAACTCGACCATCTGCGCGATCCCTCAGTAGACGCGCTTCTTGGGCGGGAACACGGAGACCTCGTTGGTCAGCGTCCGCATCCGCACCGGGCGGTAGGACAGCTTGACGGCTCCGTCGTCGCCCAGGTGCGCGATCGTGTGCTTCATCCAGTCGGCATCGTCGCGCTCGGGGAAATCGTCGTGCGCGTGCGCACCGCGGCTCTCGTGCCGGGCTTCCGCACCGGCCATGGTCACGGTGCCGTTGGCAACCAGGTTCTCGAACTCCAGCGCCTCCATCAGGTCGCTGTTCCAGATCAGCGACCGATCCGACACCGACATGTCCGACAGGCCGGACCAGAGGTTGCGCATCTTGCCGACGCCGTCCTGCAGGCTGCTCGCACTGCGGAACACCGCCGCGTGCGCCTGCATCGCGCGCTGCAGGTCCTCTCGCATGGCGGCGACGCGGGTGCCGCCGCTGGCGTGGCGCACCCGGTCGAGCCGGTCCAGCGTCGCCTCGCCCGCGCGTGCCGGGAGCGGCGCGATCGCCGCACCGGGCTTGACGATTTCGGAGGCGCGCAACGCAGCCGCGCGTCCGAACACCACCAAGTCGAGTAGCGAGTTGGTGCCCAGCCGGTTGGCGCCGTGCACCGAGACGCAGGCGGCCTCGCCGACCGCCATCAGCCCCGGCACCACCGCATCCGGGTCGGCCTGGGTGGGGCGCACCACCTCGCCGTGCAGGTTGGTCGGGATGCCGCCCATGTTGTAGTGCACCGTCGGCAGCACCGGCACCGGCTCGCGGGTCACGTCGATGCCGGCGAACACCCGCGCCGTCTCCGAGATGCCCGGCAGCCGCTCGTGCAGCAGGTCGGCACCCAGATGCTCCAGGTGCATCATGATGTGGTCGCGATTGGGGCCGCAGCCGCGTCCCTCGTTGATCTCGATGGTCATCGAGCGCGACACCACGTCGCGCGAGGCCAGGTCCTTGGCCGAGGGGGCGTAGCGCTCCATGAAGCGCTCGCCCTCGCTGTTGGTCAGGTAGCCGCCCTCGCCGCGGCAGCCCTCGGTGAGCAGGCAGCCGGCCGGGAAGATGCCGGTGGGGTGGAACTGCACGAACTCCATGTCCTGGGTCGGCAGGCCGGCGCGCATCGCCATGCCGCCGCCGTCGCCGGTGCAGGTGTGCGCCGAGGTGCAGGACTGGTAGGCGCGGCCGTAGCCGCCGGTGGCCAGCACCACCATGTTGGCGCGGAAGCGGTGCATGGTGCCGTCTTCCAGCGACCAGGCCATGACGCCGCGGCAGGCACCGTCCTCGTCCATCAGCAGGTCGAGGGCGAAATACTCGACGAAGAACTCGGCGTCGTGCTTCAGGCTCTGCTGGTACAGCGTGTGCAGGATGGCGTGTCCGGTGCGGTCGGCGGCGGCGCAGGCGCGCGGCACCGGCTCGCGGCCGTAGTCCGACATGTGACCGCCGAACGGGCGCTGGTAGATGCGGCCATCCTCGGTGCGCGAGAACGGTACCCCGAAGTGCTCGAGCTCGTGGATCGCCGGCACCGCCTCGCGGCACATGTACTCGATCGCGTCCTGGTCGCCG
>CAXTAY010000051.1:0-21897 GCA_964242335.1 uncultured Acetobacteraceae bacterium
CGTGCGCGACGGCCGGCTGGTCGGCGGCATCCTGATGGGCGACATCTCCAAGGCCGCCTACCTGATGCAGGCGTTCGACCGCGACAGTCCGCTGCCCGACGAACGCCTGGGCCTGCTGTTCGATCTCGGCACGCCAACGCAGAAGGTCACCATCGACGAGATGCCGGCCGACCAGCAGGTCTGCAACTGCAACGGCGTGACCAAGCAGGCGATCGGCACCTGCGTCGCCGCCGGCAAGAGCAGCGCCAAGTCGGTGATGGACGCGACCCGCGCCGGAATGGGCTGCGGCTCCTGCAAGACCCTGGTCCGCGAGGTGGTGGAGTGGTTCGCGGGCGGCACGGTCGAGGAGGACCCGTCCGTGCACTACTACGTCCCCGGCATCCCGATGACCAAGCCGGAGCTGGTGGAGGCGGTGCGCGCGCAGGGATTGCGCTCGGTCTCCTCGGTGTTCCTGGCACTCGGCGGCGGCATCGAGGACGCGGCCAGCAAGCCCGCGCTGGCCTCGCTGCTGATCACGGTGTGGGCCGGCGAGTACATCGACGAGCGCGACGCGCGCTTCATCAACGACCGCGTGCACGCCAACATCCAGAAGGACGGCACCTTCTCGGTGGTGCCGGAGATGCCGGGCGGCGTCACCACGCCCGCCGACCTGATCCGCATCGCCGAGGTCGCGCAGAAATACAACGTGCCCCTGGTCAAGCTCACCGGCGGCCAGCGTATCGACCTGGTCGGCGTCAGCAAGGACGACCTGCCGAAGGTCTGGGCCGATCTCGGCATGCCCTCCGGCCACGCCTACGGAAAGAGCTACCGCACCTGCAAGAGCTGCATCGGCACCGAGTACTGCCGCTTCGGCCTGGGCGACAGCATGGGGCTGGCACAGCGCATCGAGAAGCGCTTCCGCGGCGTCGACAGCCCGGCCAAGCTCAAGCTCGCCACCGCCGGCTGCCCGCGCAACTGCTCGGAGGCGATGGTCAAGGATATCGGCGCGGTCGCGATCGGCAACGACCGCTGGGAGATCTATGTCGGTGGCGCCGCCGGCGCGCACATACGCAAGGGCGACGTGCTGTGCACCGTCGAGGGCGAGGACGCGGTCCTGCAGATCACGTCGCGCTTCATGCAGTACTATCGCGAGCACGCGAAGTGGAAGGAGCGTACCTACAGCTTCGTCGAGCGCGTCGGCATCGAGCGGCTGCGCGCCGTGGTGGTCGAGGACAGCGATGGCCTGGTGGGGTCGCTCGACGCGGCCATGCAGCGTTCCATCGAGGCCGCCTTCGACCCGTGGAAGGAGGCGACGGCGCCGCGTACCGCGAACCAGTTCACCGGCGTGCTGCTCGCCGAAGGTGCCGAGTCATGAGCGCCATCCGGATCGCTCATCTCTCGGAGATCCCCGAGGGCGAAGGACGACTGGTCGAGGTATCGGGGCTGCAGGTGGCGGTGTTCCACACCCGCGACGGGGTGTTCGCGACCCAGCCGGATTGTCCGCACCGCCAGGGTCCGCTCGCCGACGGCCTGACCGGCACCGGCACCGTCATGTGCCCGCTGCACGACCGGACCTACGACCTGCGCACCGGCGCCGGGATCAACACCGAGTGCCGCATCGCCACCTACCCGGTGACCCTCGGCGCGGATGGTACCATCCTGCTCGCGGTGCAGCCGCAGGAGCTGGTGCAGGCCTGAAGCCGGCCTCCGTTGCTGCGGCGGGTCAGGTGCCGCAGAAGGTCTGGTGCACCACTTCCTCGGGTCGCGGCGGATCGGCGTAGCGCTCCAGCCCGGGATGGTCGTCGAACGGCCGGGCGAGCACGGTCAGCAGCTCGTCGAGCGGTTGTCCGCCCGTGAGTGCCGCCTGCACACGGTGGTTGCGCGCGATGAAGGCCGGGTTCACCGCGCGCATTGCCTGGCGGCGCTCCGGTGTCAGTCCGCCCTCCTGCGACAGTCCGCCCTCCTGGGCCAGCCGCGCTCGCCAGGCCGCGGCCCAGCCATCGAAGGCGGCCGGGGCGGCGAACAGCACGCGCGCCGGCTCGTCGGTCGCCGTCGCCTCGCTCAACTGCCGGAAGGTCAGGGTGAAATCCGCCCGCTGTTCCGCCATGCGCTGCAGCAGGTCCTGGATCAGCGCCGCGTCGTCCTCGTGCGCCCGTACGAGCCCGAGCTTGCGCCGGAATGCGTCGAGGTAGGCGGCCTCGAACAGGGCGGGATAGGCATCGAGTGCGGCATGCGCGGAGGCCAAGGCCGCATCCTTGTCCTCGTCCAGCAGCGGCAGCAGCGCCTCGGCCAGGCGTGTGAGGTTCCAGTGCGCGATCCCCGGCTGGTTGCCGTAGGCGTAGCGGCCGTCATGGTCGATCGAGCTGTAGACGGTGCCGGGATGGAACGCGTCCATGAAGGCGCAGGGCCCGTAATCGATGGTCTCGCCGGCAACGGACATGTTGTCGGTGTTCATGACGCCGTGGATGAAGCCGACCGACTGCCATCGCGCCACCAGGCTCGCGGTGCGGGCGATCACGCCGTCGAGCAGCGCCCGATAGGGCCGCGCCGACGCTGCCGCCTGCGGGTCGTGCCGCGCGATCACGTAGTCGGCGAGCGTTCGCACGCCGTCGAGATCGCCCCGATGACGGAAGAACTGGAACGTGCCGACGCGCACGTGGCTGCGGGCGATGCGTGTCAGCACGGCACCCGGCAACGGCTCCTCGCGCAGGATGCGCTCACCCGTGGTCACCACTGCGAGTGACCGCGTGGTCGGGATGTCCAGGGCCGCCATCGCCTCGCTGACGATGTACTCGCGCAGGCACGGCCCCAGACCGGCGCGACCGTCACCGCGTCGTGAGAACGGCGTCGGTCCGGCCCCCTTGAGCTGGATGTCGCGGCGCACCCCCTCGCGATCGATCACCTCGCCGAGCAGCACCGCCCGTCCGTCGCCGAGCTGCGGCACCCAGTTGCCGAACTGGTGGCCGGCATAGGCCATCGCCAGTGGCGCCGCACCCTGCGGCACCAGGGAGCCGGCGAGCATCGCCACGCCGTCGGGTGCGGCGAGCGCGTCCGGGTCGAGGCCGAGATCCCGTGCCAGCGGCCGGTTCAGCCGCACCAGGCGGGGTGCGGCCACCGGCGTCGGATCGAGCCGCGCGAAAAACCGCTCGGGCAGCCGGGCATAGCTGTTGTCGAAGGCAAAGGGGTCGACGGGCATGTTGGGCATCGGCGGCTTCCAGGGCTTGCGGCAGATCCGGGCGCGCCCCGTACAGGAGCCCCGGATTGAGAGCACCGGACCAGTCGGTCACAACGGACGCACGTTCGGGAACAGGATGACGCAGTCGCACAGATGGCCTGAAGGCGGCGCAGATTCAAGGGCGGCAGCGTTCGTCCGAGCCTGCGTGCTCGTCGCGGTCTGCTCCGCGAGCGGATCCGAGCCGGCGCGGGAGACGAGCGCATCTCGTTACGATAACGCACAGGTGATGAAGCTGCGGCACTTCGTCGCGGAAGCAGCAACAGGGTCGGTTAAACTTTCGAAGGTTCGTTCTTTCTGAATGCAGAACGTAATCCTTGAGGATATTGCATGAAACATTTGACCATCACCCTTGCACTGCTCGCAACATCATCAAGCCTCGCACTGGCCCAGACCCCGATCAATCCCCAGGATACGGTGAACAACGTCGCAATCGGGACCATCGGCGGCGACGCGGTCGCCGCCCTGCAGACCGGAACCATGACGCAGCAGTCGATCCTCAGCCCGCTCACCGCCGCCGCGGCAGACGGAAACGCGCACCTCTCACTGTTTCCCACCGCCTCGACCATCGTCAATGGCGTCGGTCCGATCCAGAACTATATCTCGCCGAACAGCCTGATCCTCGGTGGCCTGGGATTGCAGAACGACGGCCACCTGATCGTACGCGGCACCACGGATGGCCCATTCGACATGGGCACCCTGGTCTCGATCGGCATGACCAACAACAACGTTGCCGGCAGCCGCGCCGGGCTCGGTCCGAGCAACGGAGGCATCAGCAGCTATCCCGGCGGTCTCGACGGAGCGGCCCTGGGTATAGTCGCCGGTGATGTCGCTCCGGAGATCTCCGTGGGTCAGGATTTCACATCTTCGGATGGTGTCACGCACAGCGTCACCTATACGACGACGACGGCGGTGATCACGCCGGCTCTGTCGGCCAGCATGACGGCCTTCATTGCGGCTCGCCCGTCACTGGACATGATGACCAACAGCACCGACGGCTACGTGCTGCCCGCCGGATACACCACGACGCTGCCGATCCATACCTATGCCGGTCAGGTGTCCTCCATCGCCACCAACGCGACCAGCAGCACCATCACCGTCGGCGGCTGGTCAATCCCGGGCTCGAACACGAGCGGCACCCCGGGCACCACCTACGACACGATTCGCACCAATTATCCTCACGCAGCCCTGTTCATCGGCGCCATCACCAAGGCGTTCCCTGCCAACTATGTTTGTCAACTCGGTGGCAACGACGCCGGAGGCACGAACGACTTCGGCACCGTCAACACCCAGGTACGCGAGTGCGGCACCGAGGACGACCATTTCGACTATGACACCGTAGACTACAAGCAGCATTTCGATGGGCTGGTTGAGGTTTATAAAGGGCTGGGAAAGGTCCCCAACACGAATCCTGCAACCTCCCATCAAGTCCTTCCGGCCAGCGACAGCCATGCATTTTACTGCGGCGGCCAGTGGGCGGCCTGTTTCCAGGCCGCCGACGGCGATCACACCGATGCCTTCATCAGCAACGCGCTGAACGGCTACAATATTTTTGGGCTGAGCGACCAGGGAACGGAGGCTGTCGGCACCAGCGCTCCCATGGGGCAGTTCGCCGGCTACACCACCAGCAGCCAGCAAATGAACCTCGTCGCATCCATGACGAAGGTGGCGACGACCACCGGTTGGTTGGGAACCGAAGCCGACTGGTGCTATTATGAAGGTGCAGCGCGGCAGGCCGGCCCGAGCCCGAACCGGCAGAGCTGTCTCGCCTTTAATGTCGCCGGCAACCCTGGCTCCGTCGGTCTGCTGGGATATGGCGGCACCGGCCTGACCGTGAACACCAGCGGCACGGTCTCGACCAGCGGCGACATCCTCGGCGGCGGTGCAGTGAAGGCGACCGGCCTCGCCACCTTGCTGGGCGGTGCGAGCATCACCGGTACGGAACAGTTCCTAAGCGGCAGCACCGGTGGTGCCAAGTTGGCGACGGACAGCTCCGGAAACCTGATCGTCGGATCCGCAGCCAGCGGCGCCGCCTTGCTGTCGTCGATCCCAGTCATCGGTAATGGCGGCTTGATCTCGGGCTCGAACGGAGCCAGGGCGCTCTCGACCGGTCAGGTGCAGCTCACCTGGAACGCGACGAGCTACGGCGGCGAGGGCGATATCGTCGTGCCGAGCGGCACCGGTACCGCGACCGGCTTCTCGGTGTATATCGAGACCGCGAACACGGTTGCCTCGCTGTTCAAGCTGTTTGGCTCGGACAACTCCGGCAACATCTCGGCCACTGGCAATATCACGCCCGGCAACGACAAGGCGCTCGCGCTCACGACCGCCGCGTCTGGGGCGCGATCACTCTCTCTCTACAACGCCTCCAGCACGGCGAAGCTGATCGACTCCACCGGTGCGGCGGCCGGCCTCAATGTCGGTGCCGTGGCGGCGACCGGCTTGTCGGTCAGCGGCGCCGCCACGTTCCAGATGCCGGTGAGCTTCCCGAACTACGCCTACGGCTCACTTCCCGCGACGGGTCATGTCGGCAACCAGGTCGAGTGCTCGAACTGCCTGAAGCCTGGCGAGAGCGCGAACAGCGGCACCGGCATGATGGTGTTCGACGACGGGCACAGCCACTGGGTGACGATGGCCGGAACCGTCGCGATGCCTTGAACTTCCTCTAAGCCGTCGCGGGGATCGGCAGGGGCTCGTGCTCCTGCCGATCCCGGCACGGTCGGATCAACCATCACGGCGTCGTGCGCAGAACCTTTGCCATCTCCCCGGTCTGGAGAAGGGTTCAGGCAAAGGAAGGCACGGCGATGAGCATCAAATCGGTCCTCGGACTTGGCTCCGACAGGAAGGTCCGCTACGGCTTCGTCGCACTCGGCGACATCACGCAGGAGGCGATGCTGCCCGGCGTCGCGCATACCGGCAACTCGGAGGTCACGGCGTTCGTCACCGGCGATCCCGAGAAGGCGCGTCTGGTCGGCGCGCGGTACGGCGTCACCGAGAGCTACGGCTACGAGCAGTTCGAGCAGATGCTGCACTCGGGGACGGTGGACGCGATCTATCTCGCCACGCCGAACTGGCGGCACGCCGAGTTCGCCGTCCCGGCGCTGAAGGCCGGCATCCACGTGCTGGTGGAGAAGCCGCTGGAGGTCTCGACCGAGAAATGCCGGCAGATCCTGGACGCGCAGCGGCATGCGGGGGCCAAGCTGATGGTCGCCTACCGCCTGCATTTCGAGCCGGCGACGCTCGCGACCATCGAGATGGTCCGGGACGGCAGCCTCGGCGAGGTCATCCTGTTCAGCTCGACCTTCGCGCAGATGGTGGCACCCGACGGTCATCGCGCCCAGAGCGGGGTCGCCGCCGGGCCGGTGCTCGACATGGGCCCGTACCCGGTCAATGCCGCACGCTACATCTTCGGCGCCGAACCGACGGAGGTGGTCTCGGCGATTGGCACCCGCCATCCGCAGGCCGGACTGGGCGACCTCGACGACACGGTCGCGGTGACCCTGCGCTTCCCCGAGGGACGCATCGCCCAGTTCGTGCTCTCGTACTATGCCAATACGATCGACAGCTACGTGGTGGTCGGCACCAAGGGCAGCGTGCAGATGAACCCCGGCTACATGTACGGCAAGCCGCTCGAGCAATCGATCACCATCGGCGAGAGCCAGAGCGGCAAGAGCTTCAAGAACACCGACCATTTCGGCGGCGAGCTGAAGTACTTCTCCGACTGCATCCTGGACGGCACCGATCCGGAGCCGGACGGCGAAGAGGGCTATGCCGACCTCGTGGTGCTGGAAGGCATCATCCAGGCGATGCAGACCGGCATGCCGCAGAAGCTGTCACCGCCGACGCGCACCAGACGCATCGACATCGGCCAGGTGCAGAAGCTGTCCGCGCGCAAGTCGCCGGAGCTGGTGAACACGTCCAACCCGGGCAAGGACAAGGAGAAGGTTCCGAAGAACTAGGCAGCGGCGGCGCCGGGACCTCGTCGAGGCCGTGCCGCGGCACGTCTACGGCCTCAGCGACAGCGCGCCGAGGGCCGCGTCGATCAGCGCTTCCGGCTTCGTTCCGGGTGTGAGACGGCCTAGGATCGGGGCCAGTCGGCCGTTGATCAAGAGCATCGCAAGCCCGTGCACCATCCCCCAAGCCGCGGCCTGCCGCCCACCTGCCGCGAGCGACAACGACGCGCCGTCGCCGATCGGTCCCGCCGCCGCGGCCAACGCGGCGTAGGCGGTGTCGGCCGCGGCGCGCAGGCGCGGCCGGGTCATGTCGAGCGCGTCGCCGCGGAACATCAGCACGAACAGATGCGGATTGGCCTGCGCGAAGCCGATATAGCCGCGGGCGATATGCGGTGGATCCGCGGGCTGTCCCGACCCGACCGTCATCGCGGCGCCGAGGCGCTCGAAGCCGATCGCGGCGAGCTCGCTCAACAGGCCGGACAGGTCGCCGAAGTGCGGATCGGCCGCGGTATGCGACACCCCCGCACGCTTGGCGATCGCCCGCAGCTTGAGCCCTCCCACCCCCTGCTCGCGCAGGATCTCCTCGGCGACCTCGAGCAGCACCTGCGCCAGGTTGCCGTGGTGGTAGCGCCGCGTCGAACCGACGCGGGTTGATCCGGGTGAGGCCGAGCGGCTGGGCATGGGAGCCGGATCTAGCAGACTTTCCACTGGAAATAAACGCTTGCCGGTGACGCCCCGGCAGGATATTTCCACTGGAAACTCCGAGACCGCAGCAACCACAGACGAGGCCGACCGGTGATGGATGCTCCCGCTGAAGTGTCGAACTTCCTGCCGGTGCCGGACGAGCTGGACCTGCAGGATCTCCCGGTGGCAGGCATGCTGCCGACCGGGTTGCAGGGGACGCTGTTCCGCAACGGCCCCAATCCGCAGTTTCCGCGTCCGCACGTGTCCTGGCGTCACGGCGACGGCATGATCCACGCCCTCACGCTGACGGACGGGCGGGTCTCCTACCGCAATCGCTGGGTCCGCACCGCGCGCTTCCTGCGCGAGCGCGAGGCGGGCGGGCCGCTCGGGATGCTGCCGGACGATCAGGGGCTCGCCAACGTCAACGTGATCCACCACGCCGGCGAGTTCATGGCGCTCGACGGCGCGCATCCGCCGCTGGCGATGTGCCCCGCGACGCTGCGTACGCTCGGCCCGTCGCGGCACGGCGGCGGATCGGCGTTCCCCTTCACCGCACGTCCGAAGCTCGACCCCTGCACCGGCGAGCTGCTGTTCTTCGGCCAGTCCGGCCAGGGCGCGTCCTCGACGATCCGCTGCGGCGCCATCGATCGTTTCGGCGGCCTCGCCTGGCGGACCGAGTTCGACGCCCCGCACGGTGGCCGGATCCACGACTTCGCGGTCACTCCAGACTTCGTGGTCATCCCGGTGCCGCCGGGGACGGAGCACGCGCTCCGGGAACATCCGGCGGGCCGGGCTGCATCCCCGGCCGGCAGGATCGCCCTGCTGCGGCGTGGCAGCGACGATGTCGTCTGGCTCGAGGCGCCTGCCCGGATACGCCGCGTGATCAACGGCTGGCAGGCCGATGGCCGGGTGTACCTCGACGTGATGCAGCACGAGGAGCCGACGCCGTCGCCGACCGCGGGCACGACCGCGATCCCCGAGCCCGTGCCGGCGAGGCCGTGGCGCTGGACCATCGAGCCGGATGCAGGTTCCGCGCGCATGGACGCGCTGAGCGACATCGAGGCCGCCTTCCCGCGCATCGACGACCGTCGCGCGGGATCGCCGTTCCGCTTCAGCACCCTGTGCTGCCGTCGGCCGGATGCGACCGGTGACGGGTGGAACGGCCTGGCGCGCCTCGACCACCGCACCGGCAAGCACGCGCTGTTCGCCTTCGAGCCGCAGGACGGGCTGTCCGAGGCGGTCTTCGTGCCGCACGCGCCGGAGGGCGGCGAGGATGAGGGCTGGCTGCTGGCGGTGCTGTGGTCGGCGCGCCTGGGTCGAAGCGAGCTGCTGGTGTTCGAGGCAGCCGGGCTCGAGGCCGGACCGATCGCGCGCGTCCTGCTGCCGCGGCGCATACCGTTCGGCCTGCACGGCAGCTGGGTCGGCCGGGATGCGATGCAGCACACGGCTTCGGCGTGAGCCGCCTCGGCCGGCTGGGCATCCTGCTGCAGGAGTTCGGCGGCCTGATCCTGTTCTGGATCGTGCTGCGGCAGTTCGGCCTGAAGCCCGCGATCGCCGCCACGATGGCGTACGTCCTGCTCGACGGCGCACGGCGACGGTCGCGCGGCCAACCGCTGACAAAGATCTGGATGCTCTCGAACACGCTGGCGCTCGTGTGCGGCGTCATCGACCTGCAGGCGGCGAGCCCGTTCATGATACGCTACGAGGCGGTGCTGACCAATCTGGTCACCGGGACCGTCTTCCTGATCGGCGCCTTCGGCCGCAAACCGATGATCCAGGAGATCGCCGAGGACTGGCAGGGGGGTGCCTTCGAGGCCGTTCCGGACCTGCGGCTCTTCTTCAGGGCGTTCACCCTGGTCTGGGCCGCTTATTTCTTCATCAAGGCCATAGCCTATCTGTGGCTCGTGCAGGTGCTGCCGTTCCAGCAGGCCCTGGCGGTGCGATCGGTGGCGGGAACCGCGAGCCTCGTCGTCATGCTGCTGATCTCGATGCGTGGCCGGCAGATCTACGACCTGACCCGCCGATGGAACCTGCTCTCCGGCAGGTAGAACGATGCGGCCGGCGCGCGGCCGGCCGCCATCGATATAGCGCCATATCGCCGCCGTGCCCGAGGCTGCAGCATCCGACCGCCTCCGGTCATCACGCGGTGCGCCGCCAGTGCAGCGAGCGCATCACCATTATTTCCGATATCGTAACTCCGTTTTAACCAAAACAGCACTTAATGAGGAGGCGATTGGATTCGGTTTCAGATCCACGTTGTCCGCGCGGCTCGCGGTGCGTGGCTGAAAGCCGAGATTATTTGTCGAGGGATGTAATTTCGTGAGCTTGGACCTGAATGCTTTCAAGACTGTCTTCGAGGACGATTTCGGCAGTGACACGTTCCTCAGCGGCACGCTCTGGGCCGACAGGTGGGGCAACGCGGACCAGTACAGCTTCGCCAACGGAGCGCTGACCCTCACCTCGACCGCCGGGGAAGGCTGGCCCACCGTCGGCTTCATGCAGGCCCCGATCGGAAAGAGCGCCGGCGAGGGCTACGGGCTCTATCAGTTCACCGGCTACGCCAATGCTGGACAGGGCATCGGCATCGCCTTCCTGATGTGGCGCGCCGACAATGTGCAGATCGATCCGAGCGCGCCGGGTGCCGCCACCGAGATCGACATCCTCGAGAGCTGGGACGGCACCAAGACCGGCCAGTCGACGATCCACTATTACGTCGCCAACACCGCACTGACGCCGAACCACAACAATGACGGCCAGAACTACAACCAGCTCAACATCAACGTGGCTCAGTCCCACACCTACGCGATGGACTGGGAGCGCGGCAGCCTCACCTTCTACGTCGACGGCACCCAGGTCTACCAGAACACCGCGAACGCGCCGCTCGACTACGCCGATGGCGGCAGCAACGAGGTGATGGGGGCCGAGCTGGTCAACATGACCTCCTACGTGACGACGCCGACCGTGCAGCTGCACATCACCAGCATGAGCTACAGCGCCCCGGTCACCAGCACGGTGCCGGTGGCGCCGATCTCGCCGACCACGACCGGCACGATCACCCTCACGAGCGGCCAATCCTATCTTGCGTCCGCGGGCGACACCATCCTGGCGGGCGCCGGGCCCGACACCATCACCGCGACCGCCGGCCAGGTCTATGTGAGCGGCAACTCCGGCGCGCTGACCTTCTTCGGCGGCACCGGCGCGAGCACCGTCGATGGCGGCACCGGCTCCGCCACCATCCTGGGCGGCTCCGGCGGCGGCGACTTCATCGGCGGCAGCGCCGGCCACAACATCCTGGTGTCGCAGGGTGCGAGCGGCAGCAACACCACCCTGACCGGCGGCGGCAATGGAGACGCGCTGTTCGGCTCGGCTGCCGGCAACGATACCCTGATCGCCCGGGCCGGGCGCGAATCCATCCTCGGCGGCGGCGGCGTGACCAACATCGTCGGCGGCGCCACCGCGGCCGGCGTCATCTTCACCGGCACCGGCGCCACCACCGTGACCGGTGGCGAGGCCGGCGGCGACACCATCGTCGGCGGCACCGGCGCCCTGACGGTCAATGCGCAGAAGGGCGACGCGGTGTTCGGCAACGGCGGACCGCTGAGCGTGAACGCCAGCACCACGGGTGCCGACTCGATCATCGGCGGCGCCGGCACGCTCTCCGTCACCGGGCGAGGCAGCAACATGCTCGTCGTCGCCAGCCAGTCGAACTCCAACATCCAGACCGGCAACGGTGCAGCACTCGTGTTCGGCAGCTCCGGCAATGCCGCCGTGACCGGCGGCACCGGCTGGCTGGGCGTGGTGGTCGGATCGGGCAAGATGGATGTCCAGGAGAATGGCGGCACCGCGGTCTACGACGTGGTAAAGGGTGCCGCGGGCGGCACCGACATGATCTACGGCTTCAACGTCAAGACCGACACGATCAGCCTGTTCGGCTACCAGTCGTCGGACATGCACGTGACCAGCAGCGGCGGCTCGACCCTGCTGAGCCTGTCGGACGGGACCAAGATACAGCTCGTCGGAGTGAGCAACCCCGGTCACAGCATCATCTGATCGATCGCACCGGGCCGCGGCACGATCCACTCGATCCTGCGGCGGCCGTCAGCCGATCGCGCCGATGCCACGCGCGCCTCCGATGGCTCCCACGCTCGTCGCCGTGGGAGCCATTACCGGCTCTGCAGGCTTCCTCGGCTTCATGGA
This sequence comes from uncultured Acetobacteraceae bacterium, assembly GCA_964242335.1. Taxonomy (GTDB): domain Bacteria; phylum Pseudomonadota; class Alphaproteobacteria; order Acetobacterales; family Acetobacteraceae; genus Lichenicoccus. Next base: position 12,046 of record CAXTAY010000051.1, read on the forward strand.
GGTCGATACGCGGCGCTCGAACCCGGCACCCTCGCCACGGCCGGGCGCCGGACCGGCCCACGGCCCGCCGCGTCAGGCCGGAGCCGCGACTAGCGTCACGGTGTCGAGCGTGAAGCTGCCCTGCTCCGCCACCGCGAAGTAAGCGCGCACCACTGCCGGTGCCCTGTCCTGCAGCGAGCGTATCGCATCGGCATGTGCCGAGGACGTACGCGTGCGGGCGATCCACGCCGGGAAATCCAGCGCCAGCCTGCGGCAGGTCAGGCCGGTGACGACGAGGCGCGAGCGCGACAATGCCGCGAGCCATTGCGCGACCGTGTAGTTGCGCACGTGTGAGGGATCGCGCAGCAGCTCCATCGCCTGCAGGTGGGTATCCAGCAGCGGATCGCCCGGCGCCACGGTGTCGACCAGCACGGCGCGGCCGGTGGCGCGAAGCACGCGCCGCACCTCGCGCAGCCCGGCCTCGATGTCCTGCCAGTGATGCGCGGAGAAACGGCAAAGCACGAAGTCGAAGGCGGCGTCCGGGAACGGCAGCGCCTCTGCCGCCGCCTGTCGTATCGCGATGTTCGACAGGCCACGGGACGCCGCCGTGCGCGCGACCGCGTCCAGCATGTCCTGCGAGAGGTCGCAGGCCATCACCGAGGTCACGTGCGGCGCCGCGCGGTAGCTGACATGACCTCCGCCGCAGCCCAGGTCCAGCACCTGCGCCTCGGCCTGACCGTGCAGCAGCGCCTCGATCTGCTCGAGATCGTCGCCGGTGCTGTGCGTGGTGCTGGCGAGGTAGGCCTCCGCGCGCGGACCGTACTGTGCGGCCACGAAATCATGGTTCGATGCGCCCATGGCGGCGTCCTCATCCTGTGGCCGTCGGGTCCAGACGCGCGATCGCATCGCCGAGCCGCACCACCCCGCCGGCGACGATCCGGGCGGTGATGCCGCCGTGGCCGCGCACCGCGTTATAGCCGCCCGGCCCCAGGATCGTCTCCATCCGCGAGCAGGGGTGGCACTCGCCGGTCACCTCGAGCAGCGCCGTCCCGAGACGGAAACGCTCTCGCCTCAGGGCGAGCAGGTTGATCCCGCGGACGACGACGTTGCGCCGCAGCTCCGCCGCCTGCAGCCGGTCGCGGCCGAGATAGGCGGCGATCGCCGCGAGGTGCTCGTCCTGGATCAGGGTGACCTGTCGGGCGCGGTTGGTGCGGCTGCTGTAGTGGTCGCCCGACAGGCCATCCAGCGGATCCAGCAGCGCCGACCCCACCGGCCGCAGCGTCTCGCGCCTCGCCGGACGCAGCCCGATCCAGCGCACCGTGCCGGGACGCATCGGCGCCGCCAGCAGACGGCCGATCGGGGAGCCCGGGTTCAACCGGATGTCCGGCATGGCCGGTCCTGCTCTAGTCGAACTCGGTCGGCAGGTCCGGCGCACGGTGGTGCGCGAACAGGCGCGCCAGCTGATGCGGCAGCGTCCGGCCGGTCGACAGCTCGGTGGGGAGGTCGGGCTCTGCGAAGAAGCGGACCTCGCTGGTCTCCAGGCTGCCGCGCGCGGCACCGCCGATCACGGCGCACAGGAAGAACAGCTTGTAGATCGAGAACGGACCCGATGGTCGATGACCCTGCCTCGCGCGGTCCTGCAGCAGCGCCAGCTTGATCACCCGAGCCCGGTAGCCGGATTCCTCGTCGATCTCGCGCAGCACGCATTCCGACGCCGTCTGGTTCACGTCGGCCCAGCCGCCGGGCAGGGTCCAGCGCCCGTCATCGGCGGTCTCGCGCACCATCAGCAGCCGATCCTCGGCGTCGAACACCGCCCCGCGCACGTCGATCTTCGGCGTCGCGTAGCCCTGCTCGCCTTCGAACAGCTCGAGCAGCCGGTCCTCCTCCGCAGCATGGCCGCGTGCCATCATCCGCGCCGCCAGCGCACGCAGTGCCTGGTAGCGCTCGCGGTCGTAGGGATCACGGGTGAAGGCAAGGCCGGTCTGCGCGATCGCCTGGATCTCGCGGGCCTGCAGCAGCCACTCCGGTTCCTCGTTCTCCATCCCGATCTCCCTGCGGCGCCAGCACCACGATCGATACCGACTTCACCAGCGCGAGTGCGGCGACACCCGGCGACAGGGCCAGCCTGCGCGCCGAGTCCGCGGTCACCTGGGCCAGGATGATGCCGCCATCGGCCGCTCCGTCCGGGTCCGGCCGGAGCGAGACCGTCACCACGCCGCGCGGCACATCCTCGGCCAGCGCCAGCACGCGTGTCGCCAGCACGTTCTGCACGCTGAGCACCGGCATCGGCTCGCCTGCCGACGCCGTCGCCAGCATGACCTCGCGCGCCGGTATCTTCAACCGCACCATCGCGCCGACGCGACGGCCGGCCGCCGGCACGCGCAGCACGAAGCCACCGGCGGCGACCTGCACCAGCCCGGTCTGCGCTTCCGCGCGCACGATGCGGCCCTGCAGCAGGCAGGCCGCGTCCTCGCGCCCGGCGAGCTCGCCGCGGACGTCGCCGAGCAGCGACGCCACCGGTCCGCAGGCCACGACCCGACCGGTGCGCAGCAGCACCAGCGTGTCGGCGAGGCGGATCACCTCGTCGATCGCGTGCGTCACGTAGAGGATCGGCAGCGACAGCCGTTCGCGCAGCCGCGCCAGGTAGGGCAGGATGTCGGCCCGCCGCTCGTCGTCGAGGCCGGCGAGCGGCTCGTCCATCGCCAGCAGCAGCGGCCGCGACAGCAACGCCCGACCGATCGCGACCCGCTGTCGCTCGCCGCCCGAGAGCCCGTGCGGTCGCCGCCCCAGCAGCCGCTCCAGTCCGAGCAGCGCCACCAGCTCCTCGAAATCCGGCGTGCCGCGCGCGGCGGCCACCGCCGGCGCCCGCCGGGCACCGTAGCGCAGGTTGGCCGCCACCGTGAGGTGCGGAAACAGCCGCGCCTCCTGGAACACCATGCCGATCCGCCGTCGCTCCGGGCGCACCCAGACCCGGTCGTCCGACAGCACCGCGTCGCCGATGCGCACCAGGCTGCGGTCGGCGCGCAGGAAGCCCGCGATGCAGTGCACCACCGAACTCTTGCCCGAGCCGGACGGCCCGAACAGCGCCACCACGCCCGGCAGCGGTGCCGCGAAGCTGAGGTCGAGCGCCATGCCGCCGGGGTAGCGATGCTGCAGCGAGACCTCCAGCGCCGCATCGCTCACGATCGGGCGCCGAGGCCGCGCGACAGCACGCCCGAGGCCAGCAACCCGGCCAGGGCGAGCACCACCGACACGGTGGCCAGCCGTGCCGCCTGCGCCTCGCCGCCTGGAACCTGCAGGGCGGCATAGATCGCCAGCGGCAGGGTGCGGGTCTCGCCGGGAATGTCGGCGGCGAACGTGATCACGGCGCCGAACTCGCCCAGGCTCGCGGCGTAGCCTCCGGCCACCGCCGCCAGCAGGCCAGGTGCCGCCAGCGGCAGCATCACCGTGACGAAGCGGTCGAGCGGCCCGGCACCCAGTCCGGCGGCGGCCGCGAGCAGCCCGGGATCCACCGCCTCCATCGACAGCCGTATGGCGCGCACCATCAGCGGCAGGATCATCACCGCGCAGGCGAGGCTGGCGCCGTTCGTGGTGAAGGCGAGGCGCAGTCCGAACAGCCGCCAGAGCAGCGCGCCCACCGGGCCCTCGATGCCGAACACCAGCAGCAGCAGCCACCCGGTCACCACCGGCGGCAGCACCAGCGGCAGGTGCACCAGCACGTCGAGCAGCCAGCGGGCGGGCGACCAGCGGCGGGAACGTCGCCGCCGCGTCAGCAGCCAGGCCGACAGCACCGCCGGCAGCAGGGCCAGCAGCACCGCGCGCAGTGCCACGTCCAGGGTCAGCCGCACCGCCTCCCACTGGTCGGGCGTCAGCATCAGGCAGCGCCCGGAGGCCCGGCCCCCGGTCCGATCACGGTGCGTCCGGCGTGACGTTCGCGGGCCTGGCGCCGCCCGGCCTGGAGAATCCGAGATTGTGGAATACCGCCTGTGCGGCACCGCCGGCGAGGAAGGCGAGCAGCTCCTGCGCCTGCTGCGGCATCGGCGCCTGCTTCAGCACGGCGCCGGGATAGACGATCGGCGGATGGCTCGACGCCGGGAACACCCCCGCGACCGCGAGGTCATGCGTCACCCGCACGTCGCTGGCATAGACGATCCCGGCCGGCGCCTCACCACGCTGCACCAGCAGCAGCGCACCGCGCACGTTTTCGGCCGGCGCCAGCCGGTTCTGCACCGCATTCCACAGGCCGAGCGCGGTCAGCGCCTGCTTGGCGTAGATCCCCGCGGGCACCGAGGACGGATCTCCGACCGCGAGCCGCCCCGCGGCGCCCAGGAGGCCGGCGAGGTCGGCGCCGGGAGCCAGCGCCAGCGGCTTGAGCGCGTCGCGCCGTTCCACCAGCACCAGCCGGTTGCCGACCAGGTCGGTGCGGGTAGCGGCGCGCAGGCGGTCGCGCTTGGCGAGCCAGTCCATCCAGGTCTCGTCGGCCGACAGGAACAGGTCGGCCGCGGCGCCCTGGTCGATCTGCCTGGCCAGCGCGCCGCTGGAGGCGAAGGAGAAGCGCGGCGCCGTGCGGCCCTGCGCCTGCCAGAGCGCGCCGATCTGGGTGAGCGCGTCGGTCAGGCTGGCGGCGGCGAACACCGTCAGCCGGTCCTGCGGCGCGTCCGCCCGGGCCGACGATCCCGGCATCGACGATCCCATCGTCGGTGGCCCCACCAGGGCCGCCGATGCGCCGAGCAGGAACCGCCTGGAAAACCCGATCGTGCTGCGCATCGTGCTCCGTCCCGATCCCGGGCCGAGGATACAGCCATCGGCGGATCAGGCCAGCGCAGCCCTATCGCGACCGGTTGGATTGGAGGAAGCTGCCCGCAGGTGCTGACAGAGGCCCGCTGGTGACACTGGACGTTGCGCGACGGGACGGCGTGTTCTGCGTCATCGACCGACAGGGGCAGCCGGTGCCGATCCGGCTCACCGGGGAGCCGGTGAGCGAGTTCCTGCCGGGTTGGCAGCCGCGCGGCGCCAACGACAGCTTCCCGCCCTGGACGGTGCTCGACCTGGTGCACGATTCCGGCCGCGAGGCGAGCTGGCTGCTCACCGGCGGGATGGAGCACTGGCCGCTCTCCTTCGAGCGCATCGCCGCCGGGGAGCAGGCGCTGGTCGCCGAACAGGCCGCGGTCGCGATCGAGCGCACCTGGCGGGCGATGCTCTGCCAGCCGGTCCCCGTCCGGCCGCCGGAGATCGCGTTGTTCGACGGGCTGAACCGCGAGGCGGTCGCCCACGTCGTGGAGCTCGGCGCGCCGCGCGCCCTCGGCGCGACCCGCGTCGTCGATCTGTATCGCGAGGCGCCGGATCCGGCCGGCTACGAGGCGGCCTCGGCAGACGGCGGGCCGGTCCGGCTGCGCGCGGTGCAGGCGTGCCTCGCCGGCAACTTCCAGGAGGCGCTGCAGGACGCGCTGCGCGACGGCGCCCTGGCCTGCGCCTCGCCGGTGGACGGGCGCATGCTGCGCTCGGGCGACAGCATGGTGCTGCACGAGCACCGCATCTCGTACCGCTTCGTCGACGACCGGCACGGACTGGTGTTCTTCGTCAGCACCACGAACCATTTCTTCGCCAAGTCCGACCTGTTCGTGCCCTGCATCAACACCGTCTTCGTCCCCCACGACGAGGACAAGTCGTTCGAGAAGCTGGCGGGCGAGTTCCTCGCCCACGCGATCGCCGACGCGGAACCGCTGCTGGCCTATCTCGCCGATCCGCGGCGTCGGTTCGCGGTGATCTGCCGCGGCCATCCGATGCTGCACATGGGCCACCAGCTGTGGAACGAGCTGACCGCGCTGGACCGGCTGGTGCGCACCGTGCCGGCGTCGGAGCTGCCGAGGGTCATCGTGCCGAACGCCGCCGAGGGCTCCGAGGTATTCGCCCCGCTCGACCGGATCTTCCCCGAGCTCGAGGGACGGGTGGACCGCGAGCTCCGCCGCCCGGAGACCCTCGGCGCCTTCGTCTACCGTCAGCGCTACTGCCTGTTCCGCGCGCTGGACGAGCACGTCACCCAGGGCCTCGCCCGTCGCATACGCGACGCCTCTGCCGAGGAGCCGGTGCCGGGCGACGACGAGCGGCTCGCCGCGAGGATCCAGGACGAGCGCCTGCCCTGCGTGCTGTTCGGGCTGCGCGTGGAGAACCGCACCGCGGTCGATCCGGGTGGCATGCTCGCCGAATGCATCGAGTACCTGCGGCAGCGCCTCGGACGCATCGTGGTCGTCATCGACGGACACAACGCCCGCCTGCACCACGATCCGGTCAGTCTGTACGACAGCTTCGGCCAGGGTCTGGCGGAGCCGCCGATCTTCACCGAGCTGCAGCTGGTGCTGCAGCTGCACCGGCGCTTCGACAACACCGGCGTCGAGATCCTCAACCTGTGCGGCGCCTCGGTGGCCCGCAGCCTGTACTGGAGCCGGCGCGCCGACTTCTTCGTCGCCGTCTGGGGAGCCGGGCTCGCGAAGTACCGCTGGGTCTGCAACCGTCCCGGCCTGGTGCTGTCCAACCTGTGGAACCTTCGCCATCGCGGCGACCTCGATATCTACCACGCACCGCGCTACCAGGAGGCGGGCGCTCCGATCCGCTTCATCGACGCCGCCTACGTCACCGACGTGCCCGAGGCCCCGGTACTGTTCGCGCCGGGCAACCCGGTGCCGCTGTACAGCAACTTCCGCGTCGATCCGGGCGGGCTGCGCCACGAGCTCGACGGCATGATCCGGGAGCACCTGTCGTGAACGGGTCGGCGACGCCACAGGCGGTCGCGGCTACGCTCGAGGCGGTGCGCGCGCGCACGCCGCTGGTGCACAACATCACCAACCTGGTGGTCACCAACAGCACGGCGAACGCCCTGCTGGCGGTCGGCGCCTCGCCGGCGATGGTCGAAGGCCTGGAGGAGGTGGCGGAGTTCGCCGCCGTCGCGGACGCGCTGGTGATCAATCTCGGCACCGTGAGCGGCGCACGCGCCGAGGCGATGCGGTGCGCCGCCGAGGCCGCGCATCGCGCCGCGACCCCGTGGGTGCTCGACCCGGTCGCGGTCGGCGCCATCGGCTTCCGCTCGGCAGTGGCGGTCGCCCTGCTCGAATGGCTGCCGCGCGTGGTGCGCGGCAACGCGTCGGAGATCATCGCCCTGGCGCGCCTCGCCGGCGCCCACGACGTCACCGGGTCCGACGATGGCGCCGGCGGCCGCGGGGTCGACAGCCTGGCGCGGCCGGCCGATGCGCTGGAGGCGGCGCGGGCGCTGGCGCGTCGCACCGGCGGCGCCGTGGTGGTCAGCGGCGCCACCGACTACGCGACCGACGGCGCCGACATGGTCGCGATCGAGAATGGCCATGCGATGATGACCCGCGTCACCGGGCTCGGCTGCACCGCGACCGCGCTCATCGGCGCCTGCCTCGCGGTCGAACCTCAGCCGCTGGCGGCCGCGGTGCACGGCATGGCGCTGATCGGGCTCGCGGGCGAGATCGCGGCCGGGCTGGCTGCCGGCCCCGGCTCGCTGCAGGTCGGGCTGCTCGATACGCTGTACGCGCTCGACACCGCTACGATCGTCGCCCTGGCGAGGCTCGCCGCCGTGGCACCCCCACGGGCGCGACCGCGCTAGCGCCGGAACACGGTCAGCAGCAGCACGAACAGCAGGATCGCCAGCGCCTGCAGGATCACCCGCCAGCGCATCAGCTGGTTGGAGCGCTGCGGGTCGCCGCCGCCGCGCACGAAGCCGACGACGCCGGCGCCGAGCACGCCCAGCACGCCGATCATCGCGAAAACCATCAGCAGGGTCAGGAGAGGTCGCATGGATGGGGAGATGGGGCGCGGCGGCTCCATTTGACAGGCTACACGGTCACGTGTTCCACGCGAGGCCGATACCGATCAGCAACGGAGGATGCATGCAGTCCGAAGGCGCTCCATCCGGCGCACGTTGCCCGGGCCGGCCCGGTGTGCTGGCGGCGTGCCTGGTCCTGCTCCTGCTGCTGATCTCGGGCACGGCGTCGCTCGCCCAGCCCGCTCCCGCAACCGCCCCCCACGCTGCCGCCACGGCGCCGATCCCGCCGGTGCAGGCGCAGCAGCTCCTCGACCTGCTGAACAACCCCGCCAGGCGCGCCGCCTTCATCGGCACCCTGACCGCGATGGCCAAGGCGATGCCGGTCGCGGCACCGGCGCCGGTCGCGCACGGCAAGGTGACGCTGGCACCGGACAGCCTGGGCAGCGAGCTGCTCGGCGAGGTCGGCGAAGCGCGCAGCCTGATCATCGCCCAGACCAACACGCTGCTCCGCATGTTCAGCGACATGCTGCTCGCCACGCGCTGGCTGCATCACGAGCTGCTCGACCCGACCAGCCGCGGGGTGCTGCTGGATGCCGCCTGGCGCGGCACCGTGGTGATGCTGACGGCGCTGCTCGCCGAGCGCGGCCTCTACCTGCTGCTGCGCGGCCTGCTGCGCCGGCTCGCGCGCGACTCGCGGATCATGCAGGAGGCGGCGCCGCGTCCCGCCGACCTGCGCGTCGAGTCGCCGCAGCCGGAGCCCGCGCCGGCCGGCGCGGAAGGCACGGGCTCCCCGCAGGAGCTCGCGATGCGCGATCCGGCCATGCGCGGCCCGGACACCGTCGACGCCCTGGACGGCACCATGCCCATCGCCCAGGCCGAGCAGCGCACCCGCGACGCCACCCATCGCTGGAAGACGCTGCGCCTGCTGCGTCGCGCCCCGTTCGCGCTGCTGCGCCTGCTGCTCAAGCTGCTGCCGGTCGGGCTGTTCCTGGTCATCGGCAACGTCGTCGGCGTTGACGTGTCGGATCATCCGATCACCCAGACCATCATCGTGACGGTGACCAACCTGTACGGGATCGGCCGGGTGCTCTACCTCGCCCTCGACATGGTGCTGGCGGCACGCGCGCCCGGGGTGCGCCTGGTCGCGCTGTCGGACCAGACCGCGCGGCTGCTCAGCCTCTGGTGGGCCTGGCTGATCGCGGTACCGGTGGTGGCGGTGATGGTGATCGATATCGGTGCCATCCTCCAGCTGCCGCCGACGGCCGCGCAGTCGCTGATCCGCGGCATCCTGCTGGTGGAGCACGTGCTGGTGGCGGTGCTGATCTGGCGGGTGCGCCACCGCGTCGCCCTCGCGCTGAGCCCGCCGCGCCGGTTCCGCACCACCGCGGTCGGGATCGTGCTGTCGCGCATGGCCGAGCGCTGGTGGATCGTGGCCATGTTCTTCGATTTCGCGCTGTGGCTGGTCTGGGCGGCGCAGGTGCGCGACGGCTACACCCGCATCCTGCGCCTGTTCCTGATCACCAGCGTGGTGGTGTTCGCCTGCCGCCTGGTCTCGGCGGCACTGCTCGGCCTGCTCGACCGGCTGTTCCGCATCCATCCGGAGCTCGAGCATCGCTTCCCCGGCCTCGAACGACGCGCCAACCGCTACTACCCGCTGCTGCGCCGGACCGTGAACGGCATGGTGCTGGTGCTCGGCGCGGTCGTGCTGCTGCAGGCCTGGGGCGTGCAGATGATCGCCTGGCTCACCGGCGGCGCGCTGGGCACGCGGCTGGTCTCGGCGCTGATCTCGATCGCGCTGGCGCTGGTCGTCGGCGTCGCGATCTGGGAGGGCGTCAACGCAGCACTCGACCGCCAGATCTCGCGCTTCGACCGCGCAGCACAGATCACCCGGGCGGTGCGGCTGCAAACCCTGGTGCCGATCCTGCGCACGGTGCTGTTCATCGTGCTCGCCACCATCATCAGCCTCACCGTGCTGAGCGAGGTCGGGGTCAACGTGGCGCCGCTGCTCGCCGGCGCCGGCATCCTCGGTGTCGCCATCGGCTTCGGCTCGCAGAAGCTGGTGCAGGACTTCATCACCGGCATCTTCCTGC
>CAXTAY010000052.1:0-21876 GCA_964242335.1 uncultured Acetobacteraceae bacterium
CATGTTGACGATCGTAGGCGCCTTCTCGGCCATGTCGTCCTCTCGTATCCGCGCCGCTTACCGGCTCGATCACGCAGCGTGCCAGTCCGAGAACCACGCCGATACCTGGTCAGGAAGCAGTGAAGTCTCTCGGCGCCCGCTTCGAATGGCCCTACTCTCTTTCGCTCGCCCGCCTTCCGCTGCAACACGATAGAGGCTGCATCGTGACCAACCTCGAGTGCGCTTGGGCATCTCCCTCCGCTTCGCTGCGGGCCGGGCTCTACTCCGCGCCTTGCGGGCGCTCCGCCGAGCCAACTACGCTGTCTCGGGCCTGCGGGTGACGATGCCTGATGCAGGAAGAGTCCTAAGCGATATTCGGATATCGAATTGGCTGAACCCGCTTCGCGCCCGTCGATTTGCCGAATGGGATCGATGTATGCCTTCGGATGTAGGTCCGGGGAGGTGCACTCGCTTCCAATGGCCTATGCCGAGGCATGGCTAACAGCGGTGGCTGTTCCGCCAAACTGCCCAGCGGCTTCCGCGGCGACGACCGGCGTGGACAGTCCCTCCCAATGACGGAGGAGCTTGTTGAAGCGAAAGCCTGCCGACCGTAGCGTGGTGGTCGCTTCTTTCGGCAGAGTGGCGGGAAAGGTCAGCACAAACGGCGAAGTCTCACGTGCCTTGGCTTTGGCCTCGCGATCAAAGGCACGACCTCCGAGGAGCGCCCACTTCCCGCACTGTGCCTTGTCGCTGGCTCCGTCCCTCAGGGAGAGCAAGGCGCCGTAGAGCACGTTGCTGTCGAGTTCGATCAGTCCGGTCTTCTCGAGGAGGCCACCCCCCTCGATCAGGCGGCGGGTGCGGGCCTTGCGCTCGTCGGCCTTGATCTTGGTCTCCTTCTCGGCGAGGCGAGCTTTCATCTGCTTATGCCGGTCGATGCGGTCGTTGATGGTCAGCGCCATCATTCACTCCAGTGCGAGAGGGTAGCCTCATGAACCGTACGCCATCTAATTCGAGCCGGGCAAGTCCATCGGTGAGTGACATTGCCGGTCATCGATCCGGCTGACGAAACCTCCTTCCATGTCACACCGGAGCAGCATCGCATATCAGAGGAGATCTTACGGCGGTCGTAGCCGCGAGTTTGCCCCCCGGTAGACGCGCGAAGCACCCGCGCAGCGGGGTTATGCACCTGAGGGAGCGTAGCGAGCGGAGCGTGCAATACGCAACATACATTGCCTTCGGCAACGTGCTTGGATACCGTACGGCCGCTGCGGAGGTGCCGCGTCTTGGCCATCCAGTTCGCCCGTGCGCGCTTCCTCGGACGTCGAACCGGCGGCAACGCCGTGCGGACCGCCGCCTACAACGGCCGGGATGACCTGAAGAACGAGCGGACCGGCGAGCGCTTCTACTTCAAGCACCGCGGCGACCTGGCTCATCACGAGATCCTGCTGCCCGAGGGCGCTGACCCGAAGTTCCTCGACGCGAAAGTGCTCTGGAACGCCGCCGAGCTGGCTGAGAGGCGCAGCGACAGCCAGGTGGCGATGGACATGGTGCTGGCACTGCCGGCCAACCTGGAGATATCCGACGAGGACAGGAACGAGCTGGTCCGCAGTTTCGTCCAGGAGCATTTCGTGTCCAAGGGCCTGGGCGTCCAGTTCGACGTGCACGCGCCCCACGAGGTGGAAGCGGAGGACGAGGCCGCCAACTGGCACGCCCACGTGCTGGTGACGACGCGGCGGATCGAGGGGGACCGGCTGGCGGCGAAGAAGGCCCGCGACCTCAACCCGGAGTTCCGCCGCTTCGGCAGCAAGGCCTACGTCAACGGCATCCGCGACAACGGAGTGGCGTGGCGGGACCACCAGAACGCTTTCTTCCGCGCGCACGGTTATGAGGTGCGCGTCGATCCCACGGCCGCTCGCACCGAGGAGCATCTCGGCCCGGTGCGGATGAGAAAGCCGGGCACGGAGCTCAACAGAGGGGCGATCGACCAGAAGGCAGCCCAGGAAGCCGCGGCGCGCGATCCTGAGCAGATCCTGCAGGCGCTCACCCGCAACAACGCGACGTTCAGCGAGTATGACCTGGACCGGTTCCTCGCCAAGCACGTGAAGGCGGCCAAGGAGCGGGACGGCATCAAGGTGGCGGTGCTGCTGCACCGCGAGGTGCTGGCCCTGCATGACCGCGAGACCGGAGAGGCGACCGGGCGCTTTACCACCAGCACGGTGCGCGAGGAGGAGAAGAACGCGCTGGCGCAGGGTGCAGCGATCGCAGCGCGGGACGGGAACGGCGTGGCCTCGGAAGTCGCGCAGGCCGTGGCAGTGGGTGCCCACCTGCGCGCGGATCAGCGGGCGGCGTTCGACCATGCGGTCGAGCAGGGCGGACTGAAGATCATCGAGGGGCGGGCCGGCACCGGCAAGAGCTACACGCTCTCGGCGATCCGCGTGGCGCACGTGCGCGACGACTACAGGGTGATCGGGCTGGCGCCCACCAACGCGGTTGCGCTGGATCTCATGACGAGCGGCTTCACGGACGCGAGGACGATCCACTCGGCGCTGTTCAGGCTGAAGAACGGCCGGGAGAGCTGGGACGAGAAGACGGTCCTGGTCGTCGACGAGGCGGCGATGATGGACACGCGCATCCTCGGCGAGTTGCTTTCGGAAGCGCGTGAGGCCGGAGCCAAGGTGGTGCTCGCCGGCGATGACCGGCAGCTCGCGAGCATCGAGCGCGGCGGGCTGTTCTCGGAGCTGCGTGCGGCGCACGGCTCGGTCGAGATCAGCGAGGTGACGCGGCAGAGGGACCCGGAGCAGAGGCAGGCGGCGCGCGATCTGGCGGAGGGCCGGTTCCAGCGCGCCGTCGAGACGTTCGACCGCATCGAGGCGATCAACTGGACCGAGGATCAGGCGGCGGCGCGGGCGGAACTCGTCGAAGCTTGGGCGGCCGACGTGGCGGCGGATCCGCAGGCGACGCGGTTCGTGTTCGCCTACACGAACGACGACGTGGACGCGCTGAACCTCGAGCTGCGGGCGGTGCGCCGCCGGCGGGGCGAGCTGGGCGAGGACGTCAGCCTGCCGACCCGGCGCGGGATGACGAGCTTCGCGGTCGGCGACCGGGTGCAGTTCACCGACACCGACAAAGGCATGGGCGTGGTCAACGGCAACGTCGGGCGGATCACTCGGATCGAGCGCTTCACGCAGCGGGTGACGGTGGAGCTGGACGCCGCTGGCGGGAAGCCGGGCAGGACAGTGAGCTGGACTGGTGCCAGCTTCTCGGGCGTGCGGCACGGCTATGCCGGGACGATCTACAAGGGCCAGGGCAAGACGCTGGACCACACGTACCTGTATCACAGCCTGCACTGGCGCAACGCGGCGAGCTACGTCGCCCTGACGCGGCAGCGCGAGAGCGCCAAGGTGTTCGTGGCGCGCGAGACGGCGAAGGACGTGCCGCAGCTCGCCCGGCAGATGGGGCGGTCCGAGAACAAGGCCGCCTCGATGGCCTACGCGACGGCCGTGGAGATCAAGCTCGAGCGGGGGGCGAAGCAGGCGGCTCGCCAGGCGGAGCAGGATGCGGTCGGCCAGCAGCCAGGTCCGAAACTCCGACCCTCGCGGGACGACTTGGCTGCGGATCATGGGGGCTCGTCCCGTGCGCGTCCGCGGCATCCGCACACTCCCGGCGGAGCGTCGCGCGCGGTGGGGTCCGTGGTTCAGGACAACGAGCTGGATGACGAAGCACGACAGGCGGCCGCGACGCGGGCCGCACAGGAGCGGATCCGGGCGCGGGTCGCGCAGGGCTGGTTCTACGAGGTCGACTACCCGCGCGATCCGCAGGCGCTGAAGGAGCAGCTGCACGCGCTCGATGACGATCTGCTGCGGAACGTCATCCTGATCGCCTACGTCTCTCTCGAGAGTGACACGCGCCTCACGGCCGAGCAGGTGGCCTGCGAGTTGGACGAGGGCTTCCGCAAGGCGTTCGGGTATGCAGAGCGGCTAGGCCAGGACAAGGCCACCCTCCTGGCGGAGATGAAGGGTCTCGACAGCACGATCTCCTACTCCCAGCGGATGATCGAGGTCCTGGACGAGCGGGACGGGCTGCTGCGCCGGGTGATGCGCGGGATGAACCTGGTGGAGAACGAGCAGGTCAGAATGCATGACGGGAGGATCTTCGAGGCGGCGGAGCGTAAGCTGGAGATCCAGGCGCGCCTGGACAGGCTGATCCCGGAACTGGCCGATGCCGAGCGTGCAGCGCATCAGGCCTACCAGGGGATCGACGGCGATCCCGAACGCGAACGCGCCGAGCGGAACCGCCTGAGCGATGCGGCGGATCAGGTGCTGACGGAGCGCCTGCTTACCCGCGAGCAAGAAGAGAGGCTCGAGTACGAGCGCAGCCGCGGTCAGGAGCGGGATCTGGACCCGGATCTGGATCCGGACAACGAGATCGAACTCTGAAGACGGAGGTGCTGCCTGCTTCAGAGGAGCCGCGGACGCTTCAGCGCGGCGGGTCCTCCACCTTGGCATACCACTTCACCCGGCGCTTCTGCCGAGGGATTCCCGTAGCCCGAGGGACGAGCTGACCACCCGGCAGCTGGTCCAGGAGCGTCAGCAGCAAGGCCCGCGATTGCAGGTTCTCCATCGTGGTGGCCAACCGGGCGAGGTGCATCACCACTTCAGCCGCACCGTCGACGACTTCCTGATTGCTCCTGGTGGCAGTCATCGTGACCCGGGCCTCGGCGGCGATGCCGTTGAAGAAATGCGCGATCGGCACTCCGAGCGCCTGCGCCATGAAGAACAGCCTGCCGGACGAGATGGCTCGCTCGCCGCGCTCGCAGCGGGTGATGTACTCGCCGGTCAGGTTGACCATCTTGCCGAGCTCGTTCGACGACATGCCGCGACGTTTGCGCTGTGCGCGAATGCGCTTGCCGATCACCGCCGAGATCCTGGCGTTGGTCAGGTCGCTCCTGACATCGTCACTCACGTTGGACGTCCCCCGGATATCGCGGTCGAGGACATCTGTCTCATAGGCCACTCAGTTATTTCCCGACAAGAACAGATGTGCATTTGCGCGACATGACAGCCTGCTTTGCGCAGACAATTCAACCCGCGTTGCTGTTAGAAGTCCTTCTTACGTACTATTGACGTGACGCACATGGAAGGACGCGGTGGTAATGGAGTTATGCGGCCGCCGAACCTTTCTAGGACTCAGATCTGCGGATCCTGGATCTTGGCGTGCCACTTGTCGCGGCGCTTCAGGCGCGGGATGTTCGTTGCCCTGGCGACAGCAGCACCGCCCGGCAGTTGCTCCAGGAGCATCCGAAGCAAGGCACGTCCTTCCGGGGTTTCCATCTGGGCGGCGAGCTTGGCCAAATGCAGCACCAATTCGGCTGCGTCCTGCACTGCTTCTTTCGGGCTTGCGACAACCTCCATACCGATGTCGGCATCTTCGGCGATGCCGTTGAAGAAGCGGGCGATCGGAACGCCTAGCGCATGCGCAATAAAGAACATTGCGCTGGAAGGGATCACGCGGTAGCCGCGCTCGTAGCGCGCGATCAGCGCGCCTGGCATGTCGTTGGTCATCCTGCCAAGTGCTTTGGCCGTGAGTCCCTGGCGTTGGCGCTCTGCACGAATGCGCCTGCCGATCGCGGCCGATACCCTGGCGCTGGATGTATCGGTCTCATCGTCGTCATCACCCACGATGCAGGTCCTCCGGCATCGTGGTTGAGAGCATCTGTCTCATAGGCTCGGTTACTCGTTGGCATGATGGTCCGCGTCCGGGCGGCATAACAGCCTATTGCCGAGGCTAGCCACAGGTTTGGCCGAGCTTGCGTGCTCACGCTCTTGTTATAACAGACATCCAAGAGCCAAAGCGTTTCGCGGTTGACTCGGATCGTCAGCATGCAGAACGATAGGGCATCCGGGCAAAAGAAGTCTGTACGGACCCTGGTGGTTTTGACTTCGAGTCGTAGATCTTCCCATCATATTGATTTCACGAAGGAACCTTGTGAGTTCCGGTGCTTTTCCTGCCGATATCAAGCCATGAATCATTCTTTGATTAAGTCCGAATAGACCTGTATTAACTACATTGGAAATAAAAGGATGGATGAGCCTTACGACGCGAAGAGGGAGGCTCATCGGCGCGAGGTCGAATACCTCAGCCGCGTTCTCGGGCCGCGAATCCTGGCGCTGCTGGAGGATCCGGCGGTCACCGACGTCATCCGCAACTCGGACGGTAACCTCTGGGTGACCCGAGCCGGCGCCGGAACACTGTGCGTCGGCAGCATCGACGCGGGCCAGGCCGAATCCCTCATCGCCGCCGTCGCCGCGACTATGAGCCTCGAGGCGCGGCGCAGCTCGCCGCTGGTGCAGGGCGAGCTGATCACAGACGGGTCACGCTTCCAGGGCATCATGGCGCCCTGCTCGTTGAGCGGATCGTTCGCGATCCGCAAGCCCGCCCAGGTGGTCTACTCGCTGCATGACTACGTTGCTCGGAACTCGCTCAGCGAGTGCGCGCGGGCGCTGCTGGAAGACGCGGTCATCCGGCGGCGCAACATCCTCGTAGTGGGCGGCACCGGAGCCGGGAAGACCACGTTCCTGAACGCGCTCATCAAGGCCGCCTCCGAGCTGACCCCGCGCCACCGGTTCCTGATCATCGAGGACACGCGCGAGCTGCAGTGCGTCGCGGCCAACAAGGAGATGCTCCGCACGTCGCACCCCGACGTCACCCAGCAGGACCTGCTGCGCGCCACCCTGCGCATGTTCCCCGACCGCATCATCGTCGGCGAGGTGCGCGGGCCGGAAGCTCTCGACATGCTGGAAGCCTGGAACACCGGGCACGATGGCGGCTTCGGCACCATCCACTCCAACACCACCACGCCGCGGGCAGCGCTGACCAGGCTGGAGTTCCTGGTCAGCCGCGCTACGAGCGCGCCTGCTCAAGGCCTGATCGCCGAGGCGGTCAACCTGATCGTGTGCATCGAGCGCCAGGCCGATGACCGACGCGCGGTGTCCCAGATCGTCGCCGTCGACGGGTTCGACGGCACGGACTACCGCCTCCAACCTCAGGAAATCTGACATGAACGCTGCGCCGACCCAGTCCCTTTCGCCTGCCCGCAAGCGCCTGCTCGCCTCCGCTCTCACCGCCTTGGGAGCCGCAGCCCCGCTCACCGCCCGCGCGGCGACCGCAGCAGGCGGCGGCGGCATGCCGTATAGCGCCGGCCTGAGCACCTTCGCCACCTCCGTGCAGGGCGAGGTCGCGTTCATCATCATCCTGATCGCCATCGTCGCCGGCGTCGGCGCCTTCATCTTCATGGGCGGCCTCGAGGTGCTGCTGACCACCATCGGCAAGACCATCATCGGCATCGGCATCGTGGGCGCCGTCGTCGCCTTCGCGACCCTGGCCGGCGTCACCGGGGCGATCGTCTGATGGCGGCACGCCGCCTGAACATCTCGTCGGCCCTGACCCGTCCTCAGCTGTTCGCTGGGGGCGAGTTCACGCCGGTTGCCCTGACCGGTGGCACCGGCATCCTGTTCCTGGCCTGTGCCTGGAACTTCTGGTCGGTGGTCAGCCTGCTGCTCGGCCTGTTCTTCCTTGGCCCCGGCATCTACCTGCTGCGGCGCATTGCCCAGCGTGACCCGCAGATGTTCGCGGTGTTCATCCGGCAGTACAAATATGGCTCGTTCCGCCGAGCCCACTCGACGCCGTTCTGCCGGGAACGGGTGCGCCATTGAAGCGAGCCGTCATCCTGGCGCTGCTCACCGGCACGGTGCTTCCGGCGCACGCGCAGGCACAGCAGGCCACGGCATCCGCATCGTCACAGGCCAGCGTCACGACAGGCGCCGCATCCGCCCCAGCTCCCGGCAACGGCATGCCCTACGACACGCCAGGCGGACAGCAGGCGCCCGATGCCTTCGGCAGCGGCCTGCCCACCGAGCGGCCGCTCATCGGCACGCGCGCCGCCGGGCCCTTCTTCGGCGGTCAGGCAACCGGTGCCGCGACGGCGGGTGCGGCCCCGGACGCCCCCCTGTCCTACGCGGGCGAAACCCAGACCGACGCCCGCGAGGCCAACAGCGTGCCGCGCACGATGCCGCCCTCCATCACCACCCTGTCCCCCAACCGGTCGCTCACCCCCAAGCAGTCGGCGCAGCTGTCGATGGTGCGCCGCTGGCGCTCGCGCTTCGTGCGGCCGACGCTGGGCGCGGACGGCTGGATGCACCTGATCTACGGTGACGGCGAGCCGTCCATCGTGTGCGCGCCGCTGCACATCTGCACCATCGCCTTGCAGCCGGGCGAGGTCGTAACCGCGCCGCCGGACATCAGCGATCCACGCTGGATCGTGCACCCTCGCTACACCATCGATGGCAGCCGGAAGGTCATCAACGTCATCCTCAAGCCGACCGATGCCGGGCTCGACGGAACCATCGTGATCACCACCGACCGGCGCGTCTACTCGATCAACCTGGTGTCGCGCTCGAGCGAGTACATGCCGCTGGTCAAGTTCGACTATGCGGATGGCAACGGCGACGATGCGTCGGGCGGTGCGACCGAGTGGGCGGCGGCAGCGATGTCCGGCCGCTCTGGAACCACCGACGCCTGCGACAACACCCCGGTCGTGCCGCCGGCCTCCTACCGCATCAGCGGCGGCAACGGTGAGCCCTGGAAGCCGGTGCAGGTCTGGGGGGTTGCGACCGGCGTCGGGGAGAAGACCTGCGTCGAGTTCGCCTCCGACATCGGCAGCAAGCCGCTGCCGGCGTTGGTGGCTCTCGGCAACGACGGCGACTGGTTCTCGAGCCCGACGCCGCAGATCGTCAACTTCCGCTACGTGAACCGCCGCTTCGAGATCGACGAGGCGCTGGATCGCTTCGAGCTGATCTCCGGCGTCGGCAGCGACCAGGAGAAGGTCGAGATCACCCGGATACGCCACTCGTGAGCAACCGTGTTTCCGCTCCCTTGGCTGCATGCGGCCTCCTGCTGCTCGCCGGCTGCACCGCCGACTACGGCACCGACGCCAGCTACGAGAACGGCCTGCGGCCCGGCGACAGCAGCGTGCTGGTGGAGCCGATCGAGAGCCTGGTGCGGCGCACCGTGCGGCCGGACAACGGATCCATCGCGGTCGCCACGCCATCCGGCGACGGCGTGATCAGCCCGCAGCTGCGCGCCGACCTGGCCCGGCAGGGCTACCACGTTGCAGCGCCGGACGATGAGGCCAAGCACCGGCTCGGCTACCTGATCATGCCCGTCGCCAATCAGATGCTGATGCGGGTGTTCCTCGACCACCTCGACGGCGCGCAGCTCTACACGCGCGACGCCTCCGGCCACCTGCAGCCCTCAGGGCCCCTTGCCGTCAGGAGGACCGAGGGATGAACCACTTCACCACCGTCTCCGGGCGCAGCACCAAGGCGGGCGCCGCCGACTTCCTGCCCTACGCGATCATCGCCACCGCGGCCGGCGACAGCCCGAGCGTGGTGCAGACCAAGCGCGGCGGCTTCCTGGTGGGCTACTTCTTCACCCCTCCGGACAGCGCCAGCAGCACCGACCACCAGGTCGAGGACCTGAGCCGCCGCGTCAACGTGGCGCTGACCCCATTCGGCAGCGGCTGGTCGAGCTGGACCGACGTGATCAGCTACCCGTCGAACAGCTATCCGCCACCGGAAGCCTCGGCGTTCCCCGACCCGATCTCCCGCATGGTGGACGAGGAGCGCCGCCAGGCCTTCAAGGCCGAGGGTGCGCATTTCGAGAACGAGCGGGTGTTCCTGCTCTGCTACGAGCCGCCGCCCCGGCAGGTCAGCCGCCTCGAGAAGCTGCTCTACACCAATGCCGGCACCGACGAGCCGGGCCTGATGGCCCACATCGAGGACGGCTTCCGGCGCAGCCTGGAGCGCTTCGAGGACAGCTGCGGGCGCCACATCGGCCTGCGCCGCATGCACTCTTTCACCGTGATCGACCCCAGGGACCGGCCGCACGTGCAGGACGAGCTGGTGAACTACCTGCATCATTGCGTGACCGGGAAGCGGCACGGCATCCAGATCCCGGACGCCGGCGCCTTCCTCGACGTGCTGATCGGCGGCCAGGACATCTGGCCGGGCGAGATGCCGATCATCGGCGATGACTACGTCACCTGCGTGGTGATCGACGGCTTCCCGGCGGAGAGCTTCCCCAACATCCTGCAGCGGCTGAACACGCTGGCGATGCCATACCGCTTCACCCAGCGGGCGATCTACCAGGACACGCACCACGCCACGAAGACGATCAGGTTCTACCGCGACCGGTGGAGCCAGCGGGTCAAGCCGATCGTCCAGACCGTGCTCCAGGTCAAGGGCGGCACCGAGAACGAGTTCGCCCGGTCGATGAAGACCGAGGCCGAAGCCGCTATGTCGCTCGCCGAGAGCGGCTCCGTGCGCTACTGCAACTACTCAGCCATCGTCTTGCTGCGGCACAAGGATGCGAACCGGCTGGGCGACATGGCGCGGCTGGTCGCGCAGCAGATCAACGAGGCCGGCTTCGCGTCGCGGATCGAGACCACCAACACCATGGAAGCCTGGCGCGGCTCGCTCCCCGGCGAGATCCATGCCCATGTGCGGCGTCCGCTGATCCACAGCGCCAACCTCGCCGACCTGCTGCCGCTGTCCGGCGTCTGGACCGGCTCACCGCACGCCACCCACCCGCGCTGGCCCGCCGGCCTGCCGGCACTGATGCATGCCCGCACCACGGGGTCGATCCCGTTCAGGGCCAACCTGCACGTCGGCGACGTGGGCCATACGACGGTGTTCGGACCGACCGGTGCGGGCAAGACGTCGCTGCTGAACACCATCTCCATGCAGGCGCTGCGCTACCCCGGCATGCGCATCACCGCCTTCGACTACAAGCGCGGCATGTATGCGACCGCGAAGGCATGTGGTGGCAACCACTACGAGTTCGGCGGCAGCGACGTGCCGCAGCTCTGCCCGCTGCGCCACCTGGAGAACGAGGGCGACCAGAGCTGGGCTGCAGAGTGGATCGCGATCTGCTTCGAGCTGCAGACCGGCCGCGCCCCGAGCCCGGGGCAACGCACCGAGATCCACAACGCCATCCTGCGGTTCCGGCAGCCGGGCGCGCAGGCGCACCGCTCGATGACCCACTTCCTGATCGCGGTGCAGGACGAGGAGATCCGCAAGGCCCTCACCTACTACACGATCAAGGGCTCGGCCGGCTCGCTGCTCGACGGCGAGACCGAGACGCTGGCGGACGCCGGCAGCTTCACCGTCTACGAGACGCTGGACCTGATGGCGATGGGCGAGAAGACGTCGCTGCCGGTGCTGCTGGCGCTGTTCCGCCGCTTCGAGCGGTCGCTGGACGGCGAGCCGACGCTGTTGATCCTGGACGAGGCATGGGTGGCGCTGGGCAACCCGGTCTGGCGCGAGAAGCTACGCGCCTGGCTGCGGCTGCTGCGCTCGAAGAACTGCGCGGTGGTGATGGCCACGCAGAGCCTGTCCGACGCGGTGAACTCCAAGCTGCTCGACGTGCTGGTGGAGTCCTGTCCGACTAAGATCTACCTCGCCAACGACCAGGCGATGATCCGAGGCACGCCGGAGCATCCCGGACCGAACGATTTCTACCGGATCATGGGCCTGAACGACAACCAGATCGAGATCGTCCGCACCGCCGAGCCGAAGCGGGAATACTACTGGACCTCACCGAGGGGCTGCCGGCTGATCGACCTTGGTCTGGGACCGCTGCAGCTCGCGATCGCCGGCACCACGGACGAAGCCGACGTGAAGAAGGTCAAGGCCCTGGTCTCGAAGCACGCCCGAGAATGGATCTATCGCTGGCTGGAGCTGAAGGGGGTGAACTATGCAGCTTATGAGTAGGCTTGCCGCTGCTGCTGTCTGCCTCGGCAGCGTGTCGGCGGTAGGCACACTTCATCCGGCGCATGCGCAGCTGGCAGTGATCTGCCCGACCTGCTCCAGCCAGGTCACCCAGGGCCTGCAGCTGGCCAAGGAAGCGGCTTCCCTGGCACAGCAGATCCAGATGTATCAGAACATGCTGCTGCAGTACTCGAACATGCTGCAGAACACCGCGACTTTGCCGTCGATGGCATGGAACAACGCGACGGGCGACATCATGCGTATCCAGTCGCTGATGAACTCGGCGCAGATGCTCGCCGGTAACGCGCAGAGCTTTACCTCGACGTTGAGCAACGTGCAGGGCTTCAGCAACCAGCTGCAGACGCTCCAGCAGATGGACGCGCAGTATCAGCAGTGGGGCACCGTCACGGCGAAGGACATCACACAGATGCAGGCGTCGATCGGTGTTCAGGAGACCGAACGAGACAGTGATGCCGCAACTTTGACAGTCCTGCAGGAGCATTCGCAGAGCGCACAGGGACAGATGCAGGCACTCCAGGCGGGGAACGAGATGGCAGCACTCGGTGTCAGCCAGACGCAGAAGCTCCAGGAAATGCTCGCCCAGGAAAGCCAGCTCGTCGTGGATCAAACTTCGACAACTGATCAGCGGCAAGCTGCGGCAGACTCCGCCTTGGAAGAGTTCCTGCAGAATCCTATCCCGCCTCTTTCCGGAAATGGGCACGGTTACCAGTGACGAAGCTCACCGCGATAGCAATTGCTGTTCTGTCCGCGGCAGCGGGCAGTGCGGCTACGTATACGGTGACAACCCATGTGGCCGTGACCTGCGCTCGGGCGCCTGACAGCGGTGCCTCCCTCCACGAGTTTCTGTCCGGCAAGCCGCCTCTGACGGGAAACGGGCATGGATACCAGTAGAAGACACCCGATCATGCAGAATGCCCAGCGCGCATCATTGTCACGGTGGTCTTTATCCATCGGGACGATAGCTCTTTCCAGCATGTTCGTAGTCGGTAATGCGCGCGCCGCGGGGCTTGGTTACGATCTCGGTCCTGTCGAAGCGGTCACGGACATTTTCATCAGAAGCGGAGCAAGCTGGGAGCAGGCAATCGAGGATATAGCCGCAACGCTTTTTGCAGGGCTCGTTATCATTGAAGTCGTCTGGACCGTTGGATTCACCCTGATAGCCGGCGCGGACCTGCTCGGATTGCTTTCTGTTCTTTTGAGGCAGCTCGTTGTCATCGGCTTTTTCTACTGGCTGCTTCTAGGTGGAGCGACCTACCCCCTGGCAATCATCAACTCCTTCGGTCAAGCAGCTGGACGTGCAAATGCTGCGGCAGGCGGCAATGTGATAACCCGTCCGGAAGATATCGTATCGGCGGGCATCTCCCTGGCTGCAGCTGTATGGAATGGCTTCAGCTTCGCGCATCCTGGCCTGGACCTCCTTCTGGCTATCGCCGGAATGGTCATTCTCTGCGTCATGGTTGGCGCAGCGGCTACCCTGGTTGAGGTAATGGTGGAGGCGGCCTTGGTTGCCTACGCAGGCGTCCTGTTGCTCGGCTTCGGTGGAACGGCATTCACTCGCGAATATTCCATCGCCTACATGAGGTGGGCAGTTTCCATCGGCCTGAAGAAGATGTTCGTCCTGCTCATCCTTGGGCTGGGAATCGGCGTCATCCAGAACCTCGCAAATTATGTCGGCAATCAGAACAGCCTAATTCCGGTCGGAGAAGTCGGAGTCCTGGTTGCGGTTCCACTTCTTTTCTGGAGGCTGGCCGACAAGCTTCCATACAAGGCGCAGGAACTGATATCCGGCAGCAGTTCATACCACCCCCTCAATCTCGGTAGCGGGATCCGGAATGCGGCGATGATGGCGGGGTCAGCGACCACCGGCGCTCTCGGTGCTGCGTCAGCCGCCAGTGCAGCATTCAATCTTGCTCAGAAGCAACTTGGCAGCGGTGGTGGTGGCGGCGGTGACAGTAGTGGCGGCGGCGGCGGTACTGGTGGGACCGGCGGTGGCGGTTCGAATACGGGCGGCGGTGGAGGCTCGAGCCGTGGCGCGATCGCAAGGCAGGCAGCCCGCAACATCGGCGGCGCGATGGCCAATGACATCGGCATGCGGTTCACGGGCGATCATACCGCGCGCCTCCTCAACTCCGGATGGCGCATGGCCAAAAGCATGAACGACGAGGCAGACAACATCGACAAGGGCTAGCGACGATGAACAAGATCTCTCCTCCTCAGGCGCTGCCCACAGGAAATTTTCCGTCTCCGCTCGCTGGCAAGGGGCGCAAGGAGTGGGACGACCGCATCGGCGACGCGGCCTCGCGTGTGCGCAAGGCCAACGCATTCTCGTTCATGTGCCTGACGCTGCTCGGTGTCTCGCTGGTGGGCAACGTCTGGCAGGGCACGCAGTCGAAGATCGCGACCTACGTGGTCGTCAAGGACAAGGTGGGCCAGATCGTGGCGGTCGAGCGCCCCGACAAGGAGTCCGCGCCGGACGACGCGGCGATCGGGCAGGATCTCTCGCGCTGGATCGAGGACGTTCGCACCGTCTACACCGACGTGGCAGCGCTCAAGCACGGCATCCTGGCAGCCTACTCGGTGGTGCGCGACAGCAGCCAGGCGGTGGAGGAACTGAATCACTACTACCGCTCGAACGAGCCGTTCGGACGTGCGCGGGAAGAAACCGTGTCCGTCGCCAACCTCACGGCACTGCCGGTCGACCAGACGGTGCTGACCAGCGTCTCCAACCATATGAAGACCTATCGCGTGCAGTGGCAGGAGACCATCACGTCGCGCGACGGCAGGGTGCTCAGCAGCTCGCCGATGTGGGCGCTGGTCACGGTGGAGTGGCGGCCGCCGCGGAACGAGATCGAGGTTCATCGCAGCGGTGACGGCGTCTGGATCACCTCGTTCAGCGTGTCGCAGCAATGAGCGACGACGCCGACAGGACGCCGGACGATCGTCCGCAGGACAGCGATCCGGACAGCCGGTCCAAGTCGGGGCAAGCGGAAGCAGGTCCCCCAGCGCCACAGGCGGCGAATGCGAATGAACGCGCGGCCGCAGAGTCCGCCGCCACGAGAGACGTTCCGCCCGGCGTCCTGGTGGCGCCGCGGCTAGGCGTCAAGCGGTTCAACCGGCTTCCAGCGGGGCTGGCAGGAAGCACGTTGGTCCTCGTGGTGTGCGGTGTCGTCTACGTCTTCACGCTCACACAGGACGCGGTGAAGCAGAAGACGCAGCGCGAGCAGGAGGAGGGTCACACCGCCGACATCCAGGCGATCTTCTCCAAGGCTCCCAACGGCAGCACCATCCCCGCAGCCACCGGTCCGATCGTCGCGCAAGGCGATGTCGGACAGACAGCCCTTGCTCCCTTGCCACTGCGAAGCAGGCCGGAGCCCGGCATGACGCACGCCGAGATCGAGGGCCGCAGGCAGATGTGGACCAGCTACTACCAGGCGCTCAACAGCGCCCAGCAGCGCCACCTGGACGCCAGCTACGACGCCCTGTCCGCCGACACGGAGAGTGGTACCTCGGCTCGGCCAGGCAACCGGCCGGGTGCCGCACAGAACACCGCCGGCGATCCCGAGCAGCAACCCGGCGGCACCGGTGACGGTGCCCGGGACGGGCGCGGCACGTCCCTGGTCGGTGGCCGGCCGAACGGCAACACCACGCAGGGCGGCTTCTTCGACCAGATCGGCGCCACCCCGGCGACGGACTACCTGCAGGCGACCGTCACCGAGCCGGTGTCATCGTACGAGGTCAAGTCGGTCGACATCATCGAGGCCCGCATGATCAGCGGCCTGACCAGCGACAGCCATGGTGTCGTGCGCGCCGTCGTGTCGAAGAACGTCTACGATCACGCGACCGGGCTGCACATCCTCATCCCGCAGGGATCGCAGCTTAAGGGACTCTACAACACCGGCGTCAGCTACGGCCAGAAGCGGGTCGAGGTGGCATGGCAGCGGGTGATCTATCCCGCACCGTGCGACCAGAGCCTCGACCTCGGCCAGATGCCGGGTTCCGACCAGAGCGGCTACTCGGGCTTCCACGACATCACCGACAACCACTACGGGCAGATCTTCCTGAACGCCATGCTGCTGTCGGCCTTCGCGGCCGCCTCGCAGCTCTCGCAGGGCAACAACTACTCGGCCTACGGCGGCTACAACTCGAGCCAGGTCGCGGCCGGCGCCGTGGGCCAGCAGCTCTCGACGCTCGGCGAGGAGTTCGCTCGCCGCGGCCTCGACATCCCCCCGACCGAGAAGGTGCGCAACGGCTACCCGTTCACCATCATGGTGACGAAGGACATCGCCTTCGCGCAGCCCTGGACCGCCGGCCAATGCGCCGGACAGGAGGTAACCGTTGCGCAGCGCTGATCCCATCGGCCGACCAGGCGCGCAGGGCGGCCTGATCAAACCCGGCGCGGGTCGCCGGGCGGCACTGGTGTGCGGCACGGTGCTCGGCGGCGGGTTGCTCGCCAGCACCGCAGCGACACAGTTCGTCGCCTGGCGGCTGAGCTTCCACCCGGCGCTGGGCCACCCGTTGATCGGCACGCTGTATGCGCCCTGGTCCTGGTGGTCCTGGATGCATGCGCCGTGGGCGCCGCGGGTGCCGCAGACCTTCACCGTGCTCAAGCTGGGCGGCCTGTCGCTGCTGACCCTGCTCGGGCTCGGTGGTGTGGCGCTCGCGGGACGCGCGCAGAGGCCGAAGCGGCACAACGACGTGCACGGCACCGCGCGTTTCGCCACCGACGAGAGCGAGGCGCGCGAGAGCGGCCTGCTGCCGCCGAAGGACAGCGACTTCTGGCCGGGCGTCTATGTCGGCGCTTGGCGCCGGCGCAACGGCGCGCTCGCCTACCTGCGCCACGGCGGCCCGGAGCACGTGCTGTGCCTGGGGCCGCTGCGCAGCGGCAAGGGTGTCGCCGGGGTGATGCCGACGCTGCTGAGCTGGCCGTACAGCGCCATCGTTTACGACGAGAAGGGTGAGCTGCACGAGTTCACGTCCGGCTGGCGTGCCGCCGGCGGCAGGAACCGCGTGCTGCGCTGGGAGCCGGGCGGCGGCGGCAACACGATCGCCTGGAACCCGCTCGCCGAGGTGCGCATCGGCACCGACTTCGAGTTCCGCGATGCATCACGGATCGCCGAGGCGATCGCGGATCCGGATGGCGAGGGCCTGGAAGGGCATTTCGACCCGAACGCAGCGGCGCTGCTGACCGGCGTCATCCTCTACGTCATGCATCGCGAGCACCGCAACGGGCGGGTCGCCACCCTGGCCGACGTCGCCCTGGCACTGGGTGATCCGGCGCAGCCGTCGGATCAGCTCTACAAGGCGATGGTCCACAACACCTTCGGTCCCAAGAGGACAGCTAACAGGCAGATTGCCATCGCGGCGCAGAAGCAGCTCAACCGTGAGCAGAGGGAACGGTCCGGCACCCTCTCGACGGCGGCGCGGATGATGCGGCTGTTCGACGATCCGATCGTCGCGCGCAACACCGCGCGCAGTGACTTCAGGCTGCTCGATCTGATGAACGGCGACACGCCGGTCACGCTGTACGTGGTGACCAAGGCGGCTGACAAGCTGACGCTCAGGCCGCTGGTCCGGCTGTTCTTCACCATGGCGATGAACACGCTGACAAGCGTGGACATGAAGAAGGACGTGCAGGGCCATCCGGTGTCGCCGCACCGGCACCGGATGCTGATGCTGATCGACGAGTTTGCGTCGCTGAAAGCGATGCCGAGCTTCGAGGACGCAATGAGCAAGTGCGCGGGCTACGGCATCAAGTGCTACCTGCTGACGCAGGATCGCGAGCAGGTCATCCAGGCCTACGGGCCGCACGAGAGCATCACGTCGCATTGCCACGTGAAGAGCCTGTATGCGCCGACCAACCTGAACACGCAGGAATGGATCTCCGATCTGCTCGGCGCCTCGACGGTCGAGGTGGAGGCGATCACCGAGAGCGGCTCGCGCGGCAGCCCGATGCGCAACGTCAGCCGCACCTACCACACGGTGAACCGCCCGTTGCTGACGCCGGAAGAGGTCGGACGCCTGAAGGCGCCGACCAAGAACGGCGACCGGATCGTCGAGGGTGGACAGGTGCTGGTGCTGGTTGCAGGACGGCATCCCATCCTCGGCGAGCAGGCGCTGTACTTCCGGGACCCGGCTTTCCAGGAGCGCGTGAGGATCGACGCCGTGCCGATGGCACCGGCTCCTGCTCCTGCTCCTGCTGCGCCCCCCGCGCCCGCCTCACCATCGGCACCAGCGGCTGCGCCGTCCCCGAGGGATACGCAGCCGACGCAGCCGACCAGGTTGCGGGTCCTGCGACCGGAAACGGAGGCCAGCGCTGCAACGGCCGTACCGGCGGCTGCACCCGTGGTGAATGCCTCCGAGCAGGGCACGGCGCTCTCGCTGGAGCAGTGCCGCAGGATGACGGCGGCGCGCATCTTCGCGGAGCGGGATGCGCGGGATCATGCGGCCGAATGATCGGGCACCTCGCGAAGCTGGGCGGCTATGCCGGGTGTCTCGGCCTGTTCGGCTTGGTGATGGCGGCGCAGCTCTGGGTGTGGAACACCGGCGCCACCTACCGCCTGAACACTACCCCCAGCATGCCGATCGGGCTGTGGGCGGTCAGCCGCCATGCTCCGGAACCGGCGCAGCTCGTGCGCGGGGCTGTCGTCGCGATCTGCCTGCCGATGTCGGTGGGCATCCCGGCGCGGCTGCGTGGCTACGTCAGCGGCGGCGAGTGCCCGGGCCAGACGACGCCGATGCTCAAGAGCATCGCCGCGGTCGAAGGCGACAGGGTTACGGTTTCGGGCAGCGGCATGAGCGTGAACGGCGTCCTGCTGCCGCACAGCCACGCCCTGTCGCGGGACGGCAAGGGACGCCCGCTCTCCAGCGTGGCCGCCGGCACCTACGTGGTGCCGAGCACGGTGATCTGGCTCTACGCCGCGCACGATCCGCGCTCCTTCGACAGCCGGTACTACGGCGGCCTGCCGGCCCGCAACGTCATGGGCCGCGCCTGGCCGCTGCTGGTGATGCGATGAGCCGCAGCCCCTTCTCCACCCTCCTCAGGCCTGCCGCTGCCGTAGCGGCCACCATCCTTGGGGCGCCCTGATCATGTCCATGTCGCAGACCCATGCACTGCCGAGCGCCGCCGCCGCCCGCGAAGCCGAAACGGCACGATCCGCTGCTGTCGAAGCCGTGGTGGACGCCGGCGAGGCGGCGGAACGACGTCTGGTCCCGGAAGCGGCCGGGACCGTCGCGGAGGCCCCGATGCTCGGGACCGAACCGATCGCCTCTGATGCGCCGGCCACAGTTCCCTTTATCGATCCAGAGGCTCCGGCACTCGACGGGCAGGCGGCCCCCTCGCGCGATGAGATCGAGATGTCGGCCCAGGCGTGGTGGCAGGCCAACGTGCAGACCATCATCGAAGGGCCGGGCACGACGGTGGAGAAGGCCGAGGTGCTGCAGCAGATCAGCCCGTCGCCGGATCCGGCCGAGCGCGTCGTGGTGCGGCGGGACGGGCAGACCCATAGCTCCTCTTTGGAGGTGAAGAACGACGCTGCCGATCGGGGTCCGGTGCACGACCCCGCGGGCCAGACCGCGCCGACAATCGGAGGGCGGGAGGGCGTAGGTCGCGACGCCACCGTCGACCAGACCAGCCAGCGCAACGCCATGCTCAAGGCGGCCGAGCAGATCCGGGGACAGGTCGCGGAGCTGCTGCAGCAGCTCGACCGCACCGGCATCGACCAGTTCGGCAGCCGCATGGAGATCGGCAAGCGGATGCAGAGCCTTGAGGGCTTCGCGGACCGCATCGAGATGGCGGCCAGCAAGCAGACGCTCACGGTCGATCTCAGCCGCGAGGAGATCGACTACGGCCCGGACGTCGAGGCGGGGTTCGCTGACGGCCGCGCCGGCGTCGAGCACGTGCCGGCCATACGGCAGGCCGAGAGCGACTACGAGGCCGACCTGGAGATGATCGAGCCTGCGCTGACGGATCTCGCCCGGGCCGGCATCGAGGTGACGACAGGATTCCAGGCGGTGGAGCCGCCTGAACAGGACCACGAGCTCGATCAGGATGAAGGATTGGAAGTCGGATGAACCGGAAACTCTTTCTCGGCTCGCTGGCCCTGCTGGGCGTGCTGGCCGGCTGCACCGATCAGCGCTCGGCAAGCTCGCAGGACCAGGCGAGCGTGATGCGCATGCAGATGGACGACATGAAGTGCCGCTCCTACGGCGCCCAGGTCGGTAGTCAGGCCTACGTGCAGTGCCGGGTGCAGCTCGACAACGCGCGCCAGCAGCAGGCGGCGCTGCGCCGGGCACAGCCGCCTTCGCTGTTCGGCGGCCTGCTCGGCAATGGCTATGGGAGCAGCTATTGATCCTTGCCGACTGCGCTCCTTTCGTTGCGCCGAGCACGCTGGCGGCCGTCATCCAGGTGGAGGCCGAGCGCAACCCGCTCGCCATCCACGTGAACGGCCTCGACCGCCAGCCGCCGCCATCGGGCAGTCAGGACGAGGCGGCGGCCGCCGCCGAGCACTTCATCGCGCTGGGCTACAGCGTCGACCTCGGCCGCATGCAGGTGAACAGCCGGAACCTGGCCATGCTTGGCGTCACGGTCGCGCAGATGCTGGAGCCGCACAGCTGCGACAACATCCGCGTGGGCGCCGACATCCTGGCCGCCGACTATGGACGCGCTGTCGCGCTGTATGGTGAGGGGCAGCAGGCACTGCGGGCTGCCCTCTCCGCCTACAACACCGGTAGCTTCTATCGCGGCGCCAGCTACGTCGCGCGCTACGCCGGGCCACCCGTGCCGGCGTTGCAGACGCCGTCCCATGCGTCTGCCATCAGGATCGCGAGCATACCCGCGCACACGGTTCATGTTTCTGTTCCCGTCAGCCCCTATGCGGCCGACACGGTGCAGTCGGCCGCCGAGTGGAAGGAGATCTCGCCGTGATCGACCGGCCCATGCAGCGTCGTGAAGCTGGCGAGGAGAGGCCGCCGCCCGAGCTGCGCCTGGATCCGCGTAGCAGCACAGGCGCAGTGCATCGTGCGTTCGGCATGATCTGTGAACCGGTGTCCGTCATCCTGTTCAGCCTGCGCTGGGTGCTGCTGCAGGTGCTGCGCGGGATCGGCTGGACGGGCGTGATCCTACTGATCGGCTTCCTGTCGCTCGGCGCGATCGTGATGTCCTTCTCGACACTGCTCGGCCTCGCCGTTTGCCTGTTTGCAAAGCCGACCCCCAGCGGTGTCATGCGGGGAACCCTGATCTCCGCGTTCGACAGCATCGTGTTCTTCTCGCTCGTGGTGCTGATCTTCCATTACGGCAACCAGGTTCATGCTGCCGTCAGCCGCGGCGTGGGAATACGCAACCCGATCAGGTTCACCGATGGCCTACAGGCAGGTGCCTCGCGCATGGCGGGAGCCATCGATGCGATGCGAGAAAGCAGCAAGCGCACGGAGAGCCGGCAGCGACGCGAGCACGAGGAGTTCGAGCGGCAGAGACGGGCCTGCGAGGATGCCGAGCGTGCGCGGCGATGGAGGCAATACTGAGCTCGGCTTGGCCCTGCATTGGCTCCTTGATGGCATCGAAGCGGGTCTGCCGTGGGCCGAACTTTCGTCATGCTGCCGGAGCAGGACGGATCAGCGGGGAAGGCTGCTACCGCCTGAAATGGCAGCGGTGCGACGCGAGCCATCGAGGAGGCGTGAGATGAGCGGTTCTGTCAGCACTTGCGCCAGACAACCGAACGTTCCTCATAAGAGCTTGCTGGGTCACGCGTTCTTCATGATCCCAAGTGCAGCGCGGGCACCTCTTGCGAAGCGGCAGCGCTGGAGGGAAGCGGAGACGATCTGGTTGTGACGGCGGCGAGGGCGGAGGAGGTTGCGGAGTTCGCCGTGCTCGCGACAGAAGCGGTGGGCCGCGACATGGCTCTTGAAGCCTCGCATGCATTCGATCCTGCCCTTGATGCCGCGGTGGTCCTGCTCAAGGTGGTTGTTCAGGTAGGCGCTGGTTCGGTGCCGGACGGCCTTGCCAAGCACGCTGCGGATCGCCCTCGGGTAGGAGCCATGCCCGTCCGTCGTCACC
>CAXTAY010000053.1:0-20763 GCA_964242335.1 uncultured Acetobacteraceae bacterium
CAGCGGCGAACGCGGATTTAGGCCCTGACCCGCACAGCGTCAATAACTAATCGGCAGGATGCGGGGTTTTTCCGGTTCACGGCGTGGTCGTCCCGCCCGCCTCGGCGATCTGCTGCCGCTGCGGGAACGCCGTCTCCCAGCCGCCGCCGAGCGCGTTGTAGAGCTGCACCAGGTCGCTGGAGATCGCGGTGGTGCTGCTGGCCAGCTGGCCGCGCGCGTTGAACAGCCCGCGCTCGGCATCCAGCACGTTCAGGAAGGTCTGCAGCCCGCTCGCATACTGTGCCCGAGCCAGCACCAGTGCTCGCCCGTACGAGCGCACCGAGCGCTCCAGCGCGTCGCGCATGCGCTGATCGGCGGCGTAGGCGGTGAGCGCGTCGTCGACGTCGCGCCATGCCTGCAGCACCGTCCTCTGGTAGGTCACCGCCGCCTCCTGCTGACGCGCCTGGTTCAGCTGCAGCGCGCCGCGCAGCTGCCCGCCCTGGAAGATCGGCAGGCTGATCGCCGGTCCGAAGCTGTAGGCGCGTGCGCTCCAGAAACCGAGGTCGCGGAACGACAGCGAGTTGAAGTTGAGCGCGCCGCTCAACGTCACGCGCGGATAGAACGCCGCCACCGCGACGCCGACATTGGCGGTCGCCGCGTGCAGCTGCGCCTCCGCCTCGCGTATGTCCGGACGACGCCGGGCCAGCTCGGAGGGCACGCCCACCGGTACCAGCGGCGGCACCGGCGGGATCGACGCCGCGCCCTGCAGCTCGCGACGCAGCGCCTGCGGCGGCGCACCGAGCAGCAGCCCGATCGCGTTGATCTGCATCGCGATCTGACGCTCGGCGTCCGGGATCTGCGCGCTGACGCTGTCGAACTGCGACTGCGCGTTCTCGACGTCGAGCTCCGAGGTCAGGCCGCCGCGGAAGCGCGCCCGGGTCAGATCGAGCGATTCGCGCGCCGCCTTCAGATTGTCGCGGTCGACCGCGAGCTGGGTCTGCTGTCCGCGCAGCGTCATGTAGTCCCGCGCCACCTCGGCGAACTGCGCGATCAGGGTGGAGCGGCGATCTTCCGCCGAGGCCTGGAGCGTCGCACGGGCCGCTTCGACCGAGCGGCGCACGCGACCCCACAGATCGAGCTCCCAGCTCGCATCGACCCCGTCCTGCCACATGTCGAGCGGCGGAATCTTGAGCGAGCCCGCCTCGCCGCGCAGCGCGTCCGAGCTGACGTTCGAGCCGAGCAGCGAGCCGAGCCCTCCCCCCGAGCCCACGGAATCCTGCAGCCCGCGCTCGATCTCCTTGGAGCTGAACTGCTCGCGGGTATAGCCCGCGCTGCCGGTGAGCGAGGGATACCGGCTCGCCGCCGCCTCGCGCAGCTGCGCCCGGCTCTCGACCAGCCGTACGGTGGCGAGCCTGACGTCGAGGTTCTGGCGTGCGACGCGGTCCTCGAGCGCGGTCAGCTCCGCATCGTGGAACTGGTTCCACCATTTCGGATCCGGCGCGGCCTCCACCGGCACGCTGATCCGCCGCGCCCCGCGTGGCGGCGCCGTGCGTGCGTCGTGATGCCCGACGCCGATCCAGCTCGCCGGCGACCACGGGCTGGGCTGGCGGTAGTCCGGCCCGACGGCGCAGCCCGAGCTCAGCAGCGCCGAGACCACCAGCAATGGGGCCAGAGATGGGGCCAGCACCGCCGGCCTGATGGTTCTCCTCCGCACGCGCGTCCCCATCTATGCTGACCGACCCGTTCGGTCAGCGTTGACAACCTATCCGCTTTGCTTTGATCGTCAACGCTCGCCCGGACCGCGACCACTGATGCCCGCTTCGCCGCCATTCCGAGACGACAAGGAGGAGACGGATCGACGGTGACCGAGCATGACGAACACTCGGCCGCGAAACGCCAGCAGATCATCCGCGGCGCCGAGCTGGTGTTCACCGATCGCGGCTACGAGGGCGCCAGCATGTCGCGTATCGCCGCCGAAGCCGGTGTCTCCAAGGGCACGCTGTATAATTATTTCGACAGCAAGTCGGTGCTGTTCGCCGTCTTCGTCGAGCAGATGGCGAGCACCACTCTCGCCAACATCTTCGCCCACGCGCACGACGTCGACGATCCAGCGGCCGCGCTGCACGCGATCGCGCTGCGCATGATCCGGATGTTCATCTCGCCGCCCAGCCTGGTGCTGTACCGGATCGTCATCTCCGAGGCGACCAAGTTCCCGCAGCTGGCGACCGTGTTCTGGCGCGCCGGTCCCTGCCAGGCGACCGCCCACATGCGCGGCTGGATCGAGGGCCAGGTGCGCGCCGGCCGACTCGAGGTGCCGGATCCGGCGATGGCCGCGGACCAGTTCCTCGCCCTGTGCCAGGCCCGGCTGGCGCCGCAGCGACGCCTGCAGATCGTCCACGAGATCAGCGAGGAGGACGTCGAGCAGGTGGTGCAGGGCGCGGTCCGTCTGTTCCTCAGAGGTTACGGCGTCGATACTCTTGCGCGGGCCTGATCCAGAAGCTAGGTAGCGGCGGCCCAGGACCGACGCTGCTGTAGCTCAGTGGTAGAGCACTCCCTTGGTAAGGGAGAGGTCGTGAGTTCAATCCTCACCAGCAGCACCAGCCCGGGGACCGCGCCATCCCGGGGCGGCACCAGCGAGGGCAGAGCCATGCCGCGACCGCTCGAACCGCACCGGCCCGGCCGTTCCGAGGAACGCGAGGCGGCGGCACTGCGGGAGAACCTGCGCCGGCGCAAGCAGCAGAGCCGCGCTCGTGCCCCTCGGCAGGACGAACCGCGCCCGTGCCCGCCGCCGCGCCCGGAACCTCCGGAACCCGGCAGCTAGCGCGTGTCCGGCCGGCGCGCGCACTGCCTGCCGATCGAGACGGCCTCTCCTTCCGCCGGCGCCCGGTTCTTCGACGTCGCGGACCCGGTTCTCTGACTTTGCAGACAGTTCTCTGACTTCGCAGACAAGGAGCCGACCATGCCGGTGATGCCCGACAGCTGGATCCGACGCATGGCGATGGAGCGCGCCATGATCGAGCCGTTCGTCGAGACGCAGCGCCGCGAAGGCGTGATCAGCTACGGCCTGTCGTCATACGGCTATGATGCGCGGGTCGCCCGCGAGTTCAAGATCTTCACCAACGTCGACAGCGCCGTGGTGGACCCCAAGGACTTCAGCGCCGACAGCTTCGTCAGCCGCAACGTTTCGGTCTGCATCATCCCGCCGAACAGCTTCGCGCTCGCCCACACGATCGAGTATTTCCGCATCCCGCGCGACGTGCTGGTGATCTGCCTCGGCAAGTCGACCTATGCGCGCTGCGGCATCATCGTCAACGTCACACCGCTGGAGCCCGAGTGGGAGGGCCAGGTGACGATCGAGATCAGCAACACCACCCCCCTGCCCGCCCGCATCTACGCCGACGAAGGCATCTGCCAGTTCCTGTTCCTCCAGGGGGCCGGGCCGTGCGAGATCAGCTACGCCGACAAGGCCGGCAAGTACATGGGGCAGCGTGGCGTCGCCACACCCAGGATGTGACGGCGCGGCAGCGACAGCAATCGAGAGAGAGCGGACTGAGATGGCACGTTTCCTGATCAGCGGCGGCACGCCGCTGCACGGCACGATCCGCATCGGCGGCGCCAAGAACGCGGCGCTGCCGCTGCTGGCGGCGGGCCTGCTCACCTCCGAGCGGCTGGTGCTGAGCAACGTGCCGCGTATCGACGACATCGCGACGATGACCGAGCTGCTGTCGCGGCACGGCCTCGCCGTCGATGCCGACGACGGCGATGCGGGCACGCTGTCGATCGGCGGCGACATCACCTGCACCGAGGCACCGTACGAGATCGTCTCGAAGATGCGCGCCTCCATCCTGGTGCTGGGGCCGGTGCTGGCGCGCTGCGGCGAGGCCCGGGTCTCGCTCCCCGGCGGCTGCGCCATCGGCACCCGGCCGGTCGACCTGCACCTGCGCGGCCTGGAGGCGATGGGTGCCGAGATCCGGCTCGAGGGCGGCTACGTCGATGCACGCGCGCCGTCCGGCCTGGTCGGCACCCGCATCGTGCTGCCGTTCGCCTCGGTCGGCGCCACCGAGAACCTGGTGATGGCGGCGTGCCTGGCGCGCGGACGCACCGAGATCCTCAACGTCGCGCGCGAGCCCGAGATCGGCGACCTGGTCGCCTGCCTGATCGCGATGGGTGCCCGCATCGAGGGCGCGGGCACCGACCGGCTCGCCATCGAGGGCGTGCCGCGCCTGCACGGCGCCACCCACCGCATCCTGCCGGACCGGATCGAATGCGGCACCTATGCCTGTGCGGTCGGCATCACCGGCGGCGAGGTGCTGCTCGAGGACGGCCGGCTCGAGCATCTCGGCGCGGTGGCGCGGGCACTCGAGGAGGCCGGCGTAACGGTGGTGCAGGAAGCCGGCGGCCTGCGCGTGCGACGAAGCGGCAGCCTGCGCGGCGTCGACGTGATGACCGAGCCCTATCCCGGCTTTCCGACCGACATGCAGGCGCAGTTCATGGCCCTGCTGTCGGTGGCCGAGGGAGCCTCGATGATGACCGAGACCATCTTCGAGAACCGCTTCATGCACGTCCCGGAGCTCAACCGGATGGGTGCCAGGATCAACGTGCACGGCTCGTCGGCGATCATACGCGGCGTCCAGCACCTATCCGGGGCGCAGGTGATGGCGACCGATCTGCGCGCCTCGTTCTCGCTGATCCTGGCCGGCCTCGCCGCCACCGGCGAGACCGTGCTCAGCCGCGTCTACCACCTCGATCGCGGCTACGAGGCGGTCGAGCGCAAGCTCTCCGGCTGCGGTGCCAGGATCGAGCGCCTGGCGCGCTGAGCCCCCTCGCCCGGCCGTCCTTTGCGTGCCGGCGGCTGCGGTGCTAGGCCGCTGGGCCACGCCAGACCGGGACCGGGACCGATGACCGCGCTGACCAGAGCCGCCGCCCTGCTGCCGGACGAGGACGCGGCACCACTGGTGCTCGCCCTGCCGAAGGGACGCATCCTGCGCGATGCCGCCGCACTGCTCTGCGCCACCGGCGTCGATCCGGCACCCGACTGCCTCGACGAGGACAGCCGGCGGCTGCGCTTCCCGACCAGCGATCCGATGCTCGACGTGGTGCGGGTGCGGCCGTTCGACGTCGCGACCTTCGTCGCCTTCGGCGCCGCACAGCTCGGCATCTGCGGCGCCGACGTGCTGATGGAGTTCGACTATCCGGAGATCTACGCCCCGCTCGATCTCGGCATCGGCGGCTGCCGGGTCAGCGTTGCCGAGCCGATCGACAGTGCCGGTACCGACGACCCGGCGCGCTGGTCGCAGGTGCGGGTGGCCACCAAGTATCCCAACATCGCGCGTCGGCACTTCGCCGGCCGCGGCGTCCAGGCCGACATCGTCCACCTCAACGGCGCGATGGAGCTGGCACCCGGCCTCGGGCTGTCGCGCCTGATCGTCGACCTGGTGCAGACCGGCTCGACGCTGCGCGCCAACGGGCTGCGCGAGACCGAGGTGATCGCCAGCGTGACCAGCCGGCTGATCGTCAACCGCACCGCGCTGAAGACCCGTCCGGAGGCGATCGCGGGCTGGATCGCGCGCTTCGGCCTCGCCCTCGGCAACGCCGCGTGAAGCGTTTCGCCACCGACGATGCCGGCTTCGAGACGGCTTTCGCCGCCCTGCTCGCGGCGCGGCGCGACGGCGCGGCGCGGGTCGAGGCGCCGGTGGCCGCGATCCTCGAGGATGTCCGCCGGCGCGGCGACGCGGCGCTGTGCGACTACACCGCGCGCTTCGACCGCCTGACCCTGACGCCCGCGGGCCTGCGCATCACCGAGGGCGAGATCGACCGCGCCTGCGCGGAGGTGCCGCCGGCGCTGCACGCCGCGCTGGACCTCGCCGCGGACCGCATCGAGGCGTTCCACCGCCTGCAGCGTCCGGCCGACATCGTGCATCGCGACGCCGCCGGATACACCCTCGGGCTGCGCTGGACCCCCCTCGATGCGGTCGGACTGTACGTGCCGGGCGGCACCGCCTCCTACCCGTCCTCGGTGCTGATGAACGCGCTGCCGGCGCGCGCCGCCGGCGTCGCGCGTGTCGCGATGTGCGTGCCGACCCCGGACGGCGTGCTCAACCCGCTGGTGCTGGCCGCAGCGCGACGCGCCGGGATCGAGGAGATCTACCGCATCGGCGGCGCACAGGCGGTGGCAGCACTCGCCTACGGCACCGGCAGCATCGGCGCCGTGGACCGCATCGTCGGGCCCGGCAACGCCTACGTCGCCGAGGCCAAGCGGCAGGTGTTCGGCAGCGTCGGCATCGACAGCGTCGCCGGCCCGTCCGAGGTGGTGATCGTCGCCGACGCCGACAACGATCCGGCGCACGTCGCCATCGACCTGCTGGCGCAGGCGGAGCACGACGCGCTGGCACAGGCGATCCTGATCACCGACAGCCCGCTGCTGGCCGACGCGGTCGCGCGCGCCGTCGAGGCGGCGCTGCGGACCCTGCCGCGCGCCGCCATCGCCGGCGCCAGCTGGCGCGACCACGGCGCCATCGTGCTGGTGCCCGACCTCGGGGTCGCGATCCGGCTGGTCAACCGCCTGGCACCGGAGCACCTGCAGCTGATGCTGGCCGATCCCGCGCCGATCTTCGCCGGCGTCCGCCATGCCGGGGCGATCTTCATCGGGCGCGACTGCCCGGAGGCGGTCGGCGACTATGTCGGCGGTCCCAACCACGTGCTGCCGACCAGCGGCACCGCCCGTTTCGCCTCCGGGCTGTCGCTGTACGACTTCCTCAAGCGCACGACCTGGATCGACGGCGACGCCGCCGCACTGCGCGCGGTCGGCCCGGCCGCGGTGGCGCTGGCCGATGCCGAGGGGCTGGACGCGCATGCCCGGAGTGTCGCGATCCGTCTCCCGCCCGCGGCGCGATGATCGGCGCGATCAGCGCGCGCTTGACCCTGCCGGCGGCAATCCTCATGTTCCGGCGCTCACAATCCAAGACATCCACGGCCCGCCTGCGTCCTTCCGAGGGCGTGGAGCGGCCTGAACGGGAACCCAGATGAAGCATCGACCGACAGAAGAACGTAATGTCTAAGGAAGACATGATCGAATTCAGCGGCACCGTGATGGAGCTGCTGCCGAACGCGATGTTCAAGGTGAAGCTCGACAACGAGCATACGATCCTCGCCCATACCAGCGGCAAGATGCGCAAGAACCGGATCCGCGTGCTGGCCGGCGACCGGGTCAACGTCGAGATGACGCCCTACGACCTGTCCAAGGGTCGCATCACCTTCCGCTTCAAGTAGGCGCGCCTGGCCTGCCGGGCGCTCGCGATGCCGCCGCCGCAGCACCCCTTCATCCTCGCCTCCGCCTCGCCGCGCCGACGCGAGCTGCTGGCCCAGATCGGGCTGGTGCCGGAGCTGGTGCTGAACCCGGATATCGACGAGACCCCTCATCCGGACGAGCTGCCGCGTCCCTGCGTCGAGCGCCTGGCGCTGGCCAAGTCGGTGGCGGCGGCGGAGATGGCGATGTCGCGCGGCGCCTGCGGCCGCCTGATCCTCACCGCCGATACCGTCGTCGCGCTGGGACGGCGCATGCTGCCGCGTGCCGAGGACGAGACTACCGCGCGCCGCTGCCTCGGCCTGCTCTCCGGGCGACGCCACCGCGTCATCACCGCGGTGGTGCTGCTGCATCCGCAGGGCCGCGCGGCGCGCACGGTGGAGAGCGTGGTGGCGTTCTCGCGCCTGACGCCGCGTCAGCTCGACGCGCTGATCGCCGCCGGCGACTGGCACGGCAAGGCCGGCGGCTACGCGGTGCAGGGGCACGCCGCCGCCTTCGTCCGCTTCCTGTCGGGAAGCTACTCCAACGTCGTCGGGCTGCCGCTGTTCGAAACCGCGCAGCTGCTCCGCGGTCACGGCGCCCTGCCCTGAGCCAGCCGTCGCGCACGCGCCTCCTCGCCTCCTGCAGCCCGGGCGAGATCCGGGTGGCGCTGCTCGAGGACGGCGCGCTGCTGGACTATGCGCTGGTCCGGCCGGGTGCGCCCGACGGCGTCGGCGACCTGCATCTCGGCCGCATCAGCGCCGTCCTGCCCGCGCTCGGCGGCGCCTTCGTGACACTCGGCGCGCCGGGCGGGTTCGCGACCGGCTTCCTCCCCGACAAGGAAGGCGCCGCCGGACAGGGCGAGGGCGCGCTGATCGCGGTGCGGGTGACGCGCAGCGCACAGGGCGCCAAGGGCCCGCGCGTGACCGCGCGGCTGGCACCGGTGGAGCAGGACCGCGTGAGGCAGGGCCGCGCCGAGGCGGGCCTCGTCGAGCGCGGCCCGGACGCGCTGCTGCGGCTCGCCGCCGCCTGGCCGCGAGCCGCGATCGAGTGCGACGACCCGTCCCTCGCGGCCACCCTGCACCCACGGTTCGGCGGGCGGGTGCGGATCGTGCCGCGGGCCTTCGACGACGCGCTGGAAGCGGAGCTCGACTGCCTCGGGCAGCCGGAGATCGCGCTCCCCGGCGGGCTGCGGGCGAGCTTCCACCCGACCCCGGCGCTGGTGGCGGTCGATATGGACGGGGGTGCCAGCAGCGCCGAGCGCCGGCCGAAGCCGATCGTGCAGTTCGCGGCCAACCGCGCGGCGATCCCGGCGGTGATGCATCAGCTCCGGCTGCGCAACCTGTCGGGGGCGATCCTGCTCGACCCGGCGGGGCTCGCCGTGCGCAAGCGCAGCGCGCTGGCGCCGGAGATCGAGGCGGCGCTGGCGCGCGATCCGCTGCGGCCGAAGCTGCTCGGCTTCACCGCCCTCGGCCTGATCGAGATCCTGCGCCCGCGGGTGCACCCGCCGCTGCACGAGCTGCTGCGCAGCCCGCACGGTGCGGGACTCGCGGCGCTGCGCGAGGCGCTGTCCGCGCACGGCACCGCACGCGGCCCACACGCGATCCGTGCCGGCATCGCGGTGATCACCGCACTGCGCGGCGATGCCGGGGCGCTGGCGGCGTTCGCCCGGCGTGCGGCCGCCTCGGCCACGCTGCGAACCGATCCCGCCATCTGCGACCTGAGCTGGACGATCGAGAATGGCTGAAACCGCTCCACTCGCCTCCTGCCCGATCTGCGGCCGCGCGACCGTCGCCGCGGTGCGGCCGTTCTGCTCGAAGCGCTGCGCCGACATCGATCTCGGCCGCTGGTTCTCCGGCCAATACCGGACGCCGTCGCTGCGCATCGAGACCGACGAGGATGACGAGGAGCGGCCGCCGGATGCTTGATCAGGCGGGCGCTTGATCAGGCGGGCGCTTGATCAGCCGGGTGCTTGATCGGGGCGGGAACGT
Source organism: uncultured Acetobacteraceae bacterium (assembly GCA_964242335.1). Taxonomy (GTDB): domain Bacteria; phylum Pseudomonadota; class Alphaproteobacteria; order Acetobacterales; family Acetobacteraceae; genus Lichenicoccus. Next base: position 9,253 of record CAXTAY010000053.1, read on the forward strand.
GGGTTAAAGCCTCGCCACCGCAGGCTGCGGCCGGTGCGGCGCCCAGGTAGCTCAGTTGGTAGAGCATGCGACTGAAAATCGCAGTGTCGGTGGTTCGATTCCGCCCCTGGGCACCACTCTCCCAGGCATGGTCCGGGCCGGTATCGGGGACGCGGACGCGCCCCCGACGACGCGATCAGCGCGACTTCTTGTAGAGCTTGCTGGCGATCTCGAAGATCTCCTGCGGCGCGTAGTCAGGGGCGAAGGCGCCGTAATTGCCGTCGAGTTCCGGGATCTTGCCGCCCTGCGGGTGTCCGTCGACCATCTCGAGCTGTCCCGGCGGATCGCCCGGCAGCGCCACCTCGTCGTTCGACCACACGCCGGCGGCCTCGTGGTAGTCGGACGGGCTGAAGCGATACAGCCGACGATGGCTGCCCTCGTCGAGATACTTCTGGCACTCGGGCACGCGGCTGAGGTCGATGTTCGGGGTGGGCAGCATCTTCTCGATCTGCACGCCGGTCAGCTTCTTCAGGGCGAGCGCGTAGGCGTGCGCGTGCACCGAGCCGCGCACCAGCAGGTAGCCGCACACCTCGCGCCCGGTGGGCTCGGTCATCGTCTCGTAGACGCGCAGCTTGTGGATGCGCGCGCCGCACTCGAGATGGAAGTTGTGCAGCAGGTCGATGATCAGGTTACCGGTCGTGGTCACCATGTCCATGTTCCAGGACGCGGCGTTCGAGTTCATCGGCATGGCGCCGCCGCCGTTGCTGAGGAAGCTGCCGGCGAGGCGGATGTCCTGCATGGCCTCGAACGGCGACTTGGAGATGTCGACGTTCTCCGTCGGATCGCCGGGGCCGGAGTTCAGCATCGAGACGCCGGTGCTGACCAGCTCCACGTGACCGAGTTCCTCGGCGAAGATGCTGGACACCAGGCTGTAGAACGGACGCAGCTTCGACTTGTTGCGGAAGTTGAAGCTCTGGAACATGTAGTTGCCGAGCGTCGACATCTCGCCGTACTTGCCGCCGAGCAGTTCCTGCAGGGCCGCAGCGGCGTTGGGCTCAGGCTTCTTGGGCTCAGGCAACTCGGCCTGGAGCTTGTCGATTCGCATGAACATGAGTTTTTTCCCGTGCAGTGGAGGGCGTTGGACTGATACCCCCCAGCCAACGGGCGGCGCCTGCGGCGGTTGCCCTCCCGGCCCGACCGTCGGTCGGCGGCATACGGTCAAGATCGCGCTATGAGGCATCCTCCCCTCATCGCCCCGCTCGGGTAGGATGACGTCGATGAACGTGACCACCTATCCCGACGATCGTGCCCGCGAGCCGGTGCTCGACCTGTTTCCCGAGACGGCGGCCGGGCGCCTGCGTCACGCCGGCGCCGACCTGCGCGGCAGCCTGAAGCTGTGGCGCCTGTGCTGGACGCTCGGCTGGCTCGACGTGAAGCTGCGCTACCGCGGCTCGGTGCTGGGACCGTTCTGGCTCACCGCCTCGACCGCGGTGATGGTGGCGTCGATGGGCGCGATCTACGCCTACCTGTTCCGGATGAACCTGCACGACTACCTGCCCTTCCTGTCGCTGTCGCTGGTGCTGTGGGGGTTCATCTCCGGGATCATCAACGACTCGACCGGGTGCTTCACGCAGTCGGAGGGGATGATCCGGGCGATCCGGATGCCGTTCACGGTCTATGCGGCGCGCGTCGTGATCCGCAACCTGCTGGTGCTGGCGCACAACGTCGTGGTGATCCTGGTGGTGTTCACGCTGTTCGGGGTCTGGCCTGGCCTGGCGACGCTGCAGATCGTGCCCGGCCTCGCGCTGTGGCTGCTGGACGGGATCGCCGCCTGCATCCTGTTCGGAGCGCTCGGCGCGCGCTTCCGCGACATCGCGCCGATCATCGGCAGCATCCTGCAGATCGTGTTCTTCATCACCCCGATCATCTGGAAGCCGGAGCTGATGCGGCACGGCCAGCGCTTCCTGCCGCTCAACCCGTTCTACGACCTGCTCGAGATCGTGCGCCGGCCGCTGCTCGGCGGCGTGCTGACGCCGGAGGTGGTGTGGGCGGCGATCGGCTTCAGCGTCGTGCTGTGCGGCATGACCGCGCTGCTGTTCACCCGCGTGCGCGCACGCCTTGCCTACTGGGTCTGACGACATGGCCAGCATCGAGGTGCGCGACCTGCACGTCTCGTTCCCGCTCTATCACGGCACCGCGCGCTCGCTGAAGAAGACCGTCGCCGCCGCCGCATCGAGCCGGCTGCACGAGGATCCGCAGCGACGCATGGTGGTGCACGCGCTGCGCGGGCTCTCCTTCTCGCTCGGGCCGGGCGAGCGGCTCGGCCTGGTCGGCGGCAACGGCGCCGGCAAGACCACCCTGCTGCGCACGCTGGCCGGGATCTACGAGCCGGTCGCCGGGCGGGTGACGGTGAAGGGCGAGCTGCACACCCTGCTCGACACCAACCTCGGGATGAATTTCGACCTCACGGGCCGCGAGAATATCGGGCTGCGCGGGCTCTATGCCGGGCTGCGCCCGCGCGCGATACGTGCGCTGGAGGACGACGTGCAGGAATTCGCCGACCTCGGCGGCTTCCTCGACATGCCGGTTCGCACCTACAGCTCCGGCATGGTGATCCGGCTCGGCTTCGCGCTCGCCACCTCGATCCGGCCGCAGGTGCTGCTGATGGACGAGTGGTTCCTCGCCGGCGATACCGGCTTCATGATCAAGGCGCGCGGGCGGCTGGAGGAGCTGGTGCGGCACGCCGAGATCCTGGTCATCTCCACGCACCAGCCGGACATCATCGCCGCCTGGTGCAGCAAGGTGCTGTGGATGGACCAGGGAGCGCTGCGCATGGAGGGGCCACCCGACACCGTGCTGCCGCTCTATCTCGGCCATCCGGTCAAGCCGCCCGAGGCGCTGCTGCTGCAAGGCTAGGGATCGGGGTCCGGGGCCACCGGCACCGGTGGGTCGAGGGCAACGCCCTTGCCTGCCACGTCCGATGACCGCGCTGACGCTAGACCACGATGCTGGTGCCCAGTTCGGTCACGCCCACCACGTCGATCCTCGTGCCGTCGGTCAGGGTGACCACGCTGGATCCTCCGCTGACGCTGACCTGCAGGTCCGACGCCTGATAGCCGAAGAGCCGGATCTGGTCGGCGGCCGGGCGATACCCGTTGAGCACGTCGGCGCCGCCGGCGGCACCCTTGACGACGTCGTAGACCGCCGGACCTGCGCCCTCGCTGACGCTGCTGGCGCCCGAGCCCAGCACCATCTGCAGCGAGCCCGCGCCGCCGGTCACGGTGCTGCTGCCCGAGCCGGTGAAGATCAGGCTGGCGCCGTTGCCCACCTGGATGCTCGAGTTGCTGCTCGCCGCGACCACCAGCATGTTCCCGCCCTGGCCGTCGACGCTCAGCGCGCCGGAACCGCCGATGATGGAGTCCGCGCCGCTCTTGCTGCCGGTTACGTTCAGGGCGCCGCCGCCGCCGAAGATCGCGTCGCCCTTCTGCGCGTCGACGTCGAGGCTGCCGCTGCCGCCGACGATGGTGTCGCCGCCGCCGGTGCCGCCGAACACGACCGACGAGCCGCCGGCGGTGAACACGACGCTGGCCGTGGAGCCGCCCTGGATGGTGGTGTGGCCGCTGCCGCCGAGGATCGAGTCGCGCCCGGGACCCGCGACCAGCACGTCGTTGCCGCTGGCCGAGCCGAAGATCTGGTCGCCGGCGCCGCCGCCGGTCAGGCTGGTGTTGGCGCCGCCGGCGCCCTGCGACACCAGCACGTTGAAGCCGGCGCGGCCGCCGTCGAAGTAGCCGCCGCCGGAGCCGCCGAAGATGGTGCTGGAGCCGGCGCCGCCGGTGACCGAACTGGCACCCGAGCCGCCGAGGAAGGCGAGCGATCCGGCGCTGCCGACGACCGTCACCTGCCCGGCGGCTGCGGTGATGGTGTCGTCGCCGCTGCCGGCCAGCACCGTGGTGCCGGCGACCGCGACGTAGTCCTGCGCACCCCCGCCGAGCGCCACCACCGTCCCTGCCGGAGGTGGCGGCGCCAGCGTCGGCAGGCTGGCGATGAAGGGCGGGCTGTCCGGCCTGAGCGTCACGCCGGCCGGAAGTGCCAGTTCCCGGGTGCCGGCCTGGGTGCCGTCGGTCGAGAACAACGCCTCGGTGCCGGACGGATCGGCGGCGGCGAAGATCACCTGGCTTCCCACCAGGCTGAGGGTGCTGCCGGCGAGGTTCACGCTGGGCAGCGTGATCTGCGTCGTGCTGCCCGATCCCGCATCGTAGGCGAACAGCGAGACGGCACCGTCGACGGTGCCGAGTAAGATCACGTCGTGGCCCAGGGTCACGAACTGCTGGACCTGCTGCGCCGGCGTCGGGATCTGCGTGGTCCCCGCGGCGGTGCCGGCGGTGATGTAGGGCGTCGAGCCGATCGCGAAAACCGCCTTGTTCAGGCCGAGGAGCACGTCCGGCGCGGCGAGCGAAACGCCCGTGAGATCCGAGAGCTCGGTGGTGCCGCCGACGGTGCCGTCGGTGGCCCACAGCGTCGCCGCATCCAGCGCGTCGGGCGCGCTGCTGACCGTGAACAGCACCTTGCTGCCCAGCGAGACCAGGGAGCTCTCGGCGTAGGCGTTGGCCAGCGCCGGGACCTGAAGCGGGCTGGTTCCGCTCGCGGTTCCGTCCGTCACCCACAGCGCGGTCGCGATGCCGGCGGCGGCGGCGAACACCGTGGTCTTGCCGGCGCTGGCGAAGCCGTACGGATTGACCGGTTGCGTGGCGACGCTGGCGGTGCCGGCGGCGGTGCCGTCGGTGCGCCACAGGCCGAGGCTGCGTCCGGTGTCATCCACGGCGCCGAAATAGCCGACGCCGCCCGAGACGACGATGCCGCTCGGCCCCACGCCGACGCCGACCTCGATCTCGCTGAACGTCACCCCGTCGGTGCTGGTATAGAGACCCTGCACGCCGGTCGCGGTGGCGCCCGAGGTGAGCACGCTGTCGCCGACCGCCCACAAGCCGCTCGGCGACAGGGTGCCCCCGATCCCCGAGATCAGTGCGTCCGAGGTGCCGATCGCGGTGCCGTCGCTGCGATAGATCACGTTGAGGTCGCCGGCGATGGTCAGGCCGGTGCCGACGAACAGGACGTCGTTGCCGAGCGTCAGGAAGTCGGGCGACACGGAGGCGGCGGGCAGGAAGCCATACCGGCTCGCCTGCAGATCCGTGGTGCCGCCGGCGGTGCCGCCGGTCGCGTAGAGCTCGTCGGTTCCGTCGGCGTTCAGGTTCGAGAAGACAAAGCCGGTCATCCTGGCCTCCCTCTCCGGCACCTCGCTCGCTTGCGATGCGCGCCTCTGGCCGTCGGGACGGATGTAAAATGAGATCGCAGCCGTGTCGTTGGTAAAACAAATAAAATAAGACGTCGCCGCTTCCCGGACGGAAGGCGCAGCGGTGATGGGCGACGAGGCGCCGCCCATCCCACGATGCGCAACGATCCCGGCGGCCGCGATCGTCAGCCGGCCGCGCGTGGCTCGTGGATCGGGCAGCCATTGTGCGTGGCGCGGAACGTCGCGGAACCGGAGTAGGTCGTGTTGCGCGTCCGCATGACCGACCCGAGCGGACGATGCGCGGCGAGCGCGTGCCAGGGACTGAAGGACAGCCCCTCGTCGATCGCGGCCACGGCCTCGGGACTCCAGGAGTCCTGCGCGCCCACCTGCAGCCTCGCCACCGCGACGTAGGGGCTCCTATCCTCCGGCCAGATCACCGAGGCGTCCTCGATCGGCATGATCTCGAGATCGGTGCAGAGCTGGACGCGGAACTCCCACTCGCCGCCCTGCGTCGCGAAGTACTGGCCGACCGCGTGGCGCAGCGCGTTCGGATCGGCCGCATCGATCGGCGTGCCGGTCAGCCTCGACAGGTCGAAGATCGGGGCTACCGAGAATTTGGCGATGTAGTCGCCGTACAGGATCGGCACCTGCGAGTAGAAGGTCTCGCCCAGGATATGTGTCTGCGGCTGGCCGCCCATCGTGGTGATGGTCGGGCTCTTGCCGCCGAATGCCTCGATCATCGCCTCGGTGCCGCGCGCCACCGCGGAGAGCGCCTTCTTCACGCCCTCGGCCTTGTCCGTGGTCGCCGCGAGCATCTTCAGGTTGCCGAGGAATTTGGCGGGGGTCGGCGCGCTGAAGGCGGGCGCGTTGACCATCACGAAGTTCTGCGTGACCTCGCTCTCGCTGCCGGGCAGGCGTGCCCCCTCGACGCCGATCACCTTGACCGCAAGGCCGCGCGGGGTGGAGACGCTGTCGTCCAGGATGTCGCCCGGCAGCGTCGAGAACCGCATCGCCACCGCGTAGCGGCCGGGCCGCGCGAACAGGCCCTGCGCCAGCTCGGCAGGAAGCCGGTCCAGCACGATCAGCTCGCCGCGCAGCACGCCGTGGCTCTTGGCGTGCACGCTGCGCAGCGCGTGACCGGAATGCTCGAAGGTGGTCTGGCTGATCTTGCCCATCGTCTCGATCAGGGCCTGGTTGGTGGCAGCCTCGTTCTCTTCCGGAACCTCCATCGAGGCCGCGAAACGAAGCGGGACCACAGGCGGGAGAAGCGGTTGCGACGACATGGAACCTCCAGTTGAAGACGTCCGGCACTCGGCTAGACGGTGGCCGATCCCCGCGGCAGGACCCCGCGCGCCGGCCCGGCATCATCAGGGCGATCTCGGCGACCTCGCCTGACGTCGGACGGCGCGCGGAGGCATGACGCGGGGGCGACACACCGCCCAGCATCATCGCGGGGCTGCGGGATCGGGGCCAGTGGCACGGGTGCGGCAGGCCGCGGATCTGGACGCGGGGATGGCTGATCTGGACGCCGAGGCACCACCCGGACGGCTCGCCCGCCTACGGCGGCGCGTCGATCCCGGGCGCCGCCGGGGCATCGAACCGCCCGTGCATCCCGTCATCGCCGCCGGCACCGCGGTAGCCGGTCGGATCGACGGCGTAGACGCTGCGGAAGGCGCGCGAGAAGGCGGTGGTGCCGGCGTAGCCGACGCTGCGCGCGATCACCTTGAGCGGCAGGTCCGTCGTCGTGAGCAGGCGTGCGGCCAGACGCAGCCGCACCTTCTGGACGAAGTCGATCGGGCCCTGCTGGAACACGCGCGAGAAGTGCTCGGCGAAGGAGGCGCGGCTCATCCCGGCCAGCACGGCCAGGCTCTCAACGCTGTGCGCCTCGGCCGGATGCTCGATCACCGCGACGACGGCGCGCGCGAGGCGCGGATGATGCAGCGCCGTCAGCAGCGGCGAGGCGACGTCGCCCTGCAGCAGATGCTGCCGCAGCAGCGTGATCAGGCACTGCTTCATCAGCATCTCGGTCATCGCCTGGGTGCCGAGGCCGGGATGGGCGACCTCCGCGAGCATGTGCTCGAAGACGTGGCTGAGGATGCCGCTGGCCGCGAAGTCCTGCACCATCGGCCGGTGCAGCAGGTCGAACAGGCCGAACGCGCTGCCGGGGCCGGCCGGGATGGTGCCGCACAGCAGCAGGATGTCGCGCGTGCCGTCGCCGGCGGTGAACACGACGAGGCCGTCGCCGAGCATGGCGCAGCGGTCCTCGGCCTGCAGCAGCGGCGCCGAGGCGTCGGGCTCACCCACGACATGCGTCTGGCGCGCCGGAACGATGATGATGCTGTGGCGATCGAAAGCGAGCCAGGGGCCGCTTCCGACCAGGACGTGTCCGGAGCCGTGCAGCACGAAATGGATCGTGATCGCCTCGAACACCGGAAAGGCAAGACGCACGCCGCGCTGGATCTCGCAGACGGAGAAGCCGTGGAACCGCACCGTCAGCGCGGTCAGCAACCGGTCGAGAGTATCCGATGCCATGCCCGGCTGCCTTCGCTGCTGCGCGTCAGCCCCGCGCGCTCGACAACGCCGCGGGGCATGCGACGGGTTCATCGTCGCGCTCGGGGGCAGTGCGCACGTGACTGGTGGGCCGGGTGGGGTTCGAACCCACGACCATTCGATTAAAAGTCGAATGCTCTACCGCTGAGCTACCGGCCCGTATCGCCGGCGTCAGGCCTGCGCGTCGGCCGGACGCATGCGCTTGATCTTGTCGGGGTTGGCTACCACGCCGCTGCCGCCCGCACCACGCTTGATCTTGTCGACGTGCTCCATGCCCTCGGTCACCTCGCCGACGATCGTGTACTGGCCGTCGAGGCTCGGCGCCGGGGCGAACATGATGAAGAACTGGCTGTTGGCGCTGTGCGGATGCGCGGTGCGCGCCATGCCGACGGTGCCGCGCACGAACTTCGCCTGCTTGGTGAACTCCGACTTCAGGTCGGCGAGCTTGCTGCCGCCGCTGCCGGTCCCGGTGGGATCGCCGCTCTGCGCCATGAATCCCTCGATCACGCGGTGGAACTTGACGTCGTCGTAGAACCCCTCGGCGCTGAGCGAGGTCAGGCGCTCGGCGGCGAGCGGCGCGAGGTCCGGACGCAGGCGGATCACCACCCGCCCGCCGGTCTCGAGCTCGAGGATCAGCGTGTCGGACATGGCGGCGTCGGGCGAGGCGCCAGTCGGCGAGGCGCCAGTGGGCGAGGCGCCGGTCGGCGTAGCGGTGGTCTCGGACATCGTGTCCCTCCGTGTGATGCGCGAGCTCAGGCGAGCTTCGCGATGATCCTGCTGAGCGTGTAGGGCGGCACGAAGGAGGAGACGTCGCCTCCGAGCTGCGCGATCTCCTTGACCAGGCGCGAGGAGATGAACTGGTGGCTCTCGGTGGCCATCAGGAACACCGTCTCAATGCCCGGATCGAGCCGATGGTTCATTCCGAACATCTGCACCTCGTAATCGTAGTCGGTGACGACGCGCAGGCCGCGGAAGATGATGCTGGCGCCGTGCTGACGCGCGCACTGCACCAGCAGGTTGTCGAAGCCGACCACCTCGATCGCGGCACCGGAGCGGGTGCGGATCGCGGCGACCTCGCTGGCGACGCAGTCCACCCGCTCGTCGAGGCCCATCAGCGGCTGCTTGCCGATATTGGCGGCGACCCCGACCACGAGCCGCTGCACCAGCCGCGCCGCCCTGCCGATGACGTCGAGATGGCCGTTGGTGACCGGATCGAAGGTGCCCGGGTAGAGCCCGACATGCAGCACCGGCTCAGCCATCTCCATCCTCAGCCGCCTCGCCCGCCTGACTCGTCTCGTCCGCCTGACCCGTCTCGTCCGCGGATGTCGATGCAGCCTCCGCGACGGCGTCCTCGCCGGGCGCGATCTCGTCGACGGCCTCGTCCTCCAGCACCGGGAAGATGCTGGCCACCACCTCACCGTCGCTGAGGCGGAACAGCGTCACCCCCATCGACTGCCGCGCGGTGACCCGCACCTGGTCGACCGGGACCCGGATCAGCCGTCCGGCGTCGGTCATCAGCATCACGTCGGTGCCGTTCAGCACCGGCAGCGTCGCCACCACGGCAGTGCCGATGCGCGACGACAGGGTGACGTTGGCGATCCCCTGACCGCCACGGCCGCTGACCCGGTAGTCGTAGGCCGAGCTGCGCTTGCCGAAGCCACCATCGGTCACCGTCAGCAGCACCTCCTCCGCGGCCTCCAGCTCGGCGAAGCGCTCGATGCCGATCGAGGTCTCGCCCGGCACCTCACTCGGCACCTCGCCGCCGGCCGCCTCCTCCGCGCTGTCCTCCGCCAGCTCCGGCTCGGCCAGCTCCTCCGACACGTTCTCCAGGCGGCGGCGCGCCGAGACCATGCGCAGGTAGGCGGCGCGCTCGGCGACGTCGGCCTCGACATGGTTCAGCACGCACAGGCTGTTGACCTCGTCGCCGGCGGCGAGACGTATGCCACGCACGCCGGAGCTGTCGCGCCCGGCGAAGACGCGCAGCGTGTCGTCGTTGATCTGGAAGCGGATGCAGCGGCCGCCGCGCGTCGCCAGCAGCACGTCCTGTCCCTCGCGGCAGGTGGCCACCCCGATCAGCCGGTCGCCTTCCTCGAGCTTCATCGCGATCAGGCCCGAGGCGCGCACGTTGCGGAAGTCGCTGAGCCGGTTGCGTCGCACGTTGCCGCTCAGGGTGGCGAACACCAGGTGCAGGCTCTCCCACAGCGTCTCGTCGTGCGGCAGCGGCAGCACCGTGGTGATCGAATCGCCGCCGAGCTCGGGCAGCAGGTTGACCAGCGCGCGGCCCTTCGAGGTTGGGCTCGCCTCCGGCAGCCGCCAGACCTTCTCCCGGTAGGCCTTGCCGCCGGAGGAGAAGAACAGCACCCACTGATGGGTGTGGGCGTTGAACGAGCGGGTGACGATGTCGTCGCCGCGACGGCCGGCGGCGGTGCGGCCGCGGCCGCCGCGGTTCTGCGCGCGGAAGATGTCGAGCGGGGTGCGCTTGATGAAGCCGTCGCGGGTGATGGTGACCACCATCTGCCCCGGCTCCACCAGACTCTCGTCGGTCTGGTCGCCGGCCACGTCGGAGATCTCGGTGGCGCGCGGCACCGCGATCTCGGCGCGCACCAGCATCAGCTCGTCGCGCATCACCTCGAGCCGGCGCACCCGGCTGCCGATGATCTCCAGCAGGTCGTTGATGCGTGTCGCGACCTCGTCGAGCTCGCCCTGGATCTTCTCGCGCTCGAGGCCGGTCAGCCGCGCCAGCCGCAGCTCCAGGATGCCGCGTGCCTGCGCCTCGGTGAGGTGCACGCGCCCGTCCACCACCAGGTTGCCCTCGTCGTGGATCAGCGCGAGCAGCGGCGACACGTCGGCCGCATCCCAGTCGCGGCGCATCAGCTCGGCACGCGCGGTGGCCGCGTCCGGGGCGGCCCGGATCAGCGCGATCACCGCGTCGATGTTGGCGACCGCGATCACCAGCCCGACCAGCAGGTGGCCGCGCTCGCGCGCCTTGGCCAGGTCGAAGCGGGCGCGGCGCAGGATCACCTCCTCGCGGAAGGCGATGAAGGCGACCAGCGCCTCGCGCAGGCCCATCAGCTTGGGACGGCCGCCGTCGAGGGCGACCATGTTGACGCCGAAACTGGTCTGCAGCTGGGTGAAGCGGTAGAGCTGGTTCAGCACCACTTCGGGCGTCGCGTCGCGCTTGATCTCGATGACGATGCGCATGCCCGACCGGTCGCTCTCGTCGCGCAGATCGGAGATGCCCTCCACCTGCTTGGCCCGCACCAGCTCGGCGATGCGTTCCATCAGCGTCGACTTGTTGACCTGGAACGGGATCTCGGTGACGACGATCGCCTTGCGGTCGCGTCGTATGTCCTCGACCCCGGCGCGCGCACGGATCAGCACCGAACCGCGCCCGGTCTCGAACGCCGAGCGTATGCCGGAACGGCCGAGGATGATGCCGCCGGTCGGGAAGTCCGGCCCCGGGATGATCGCCATCAGCGCGTCGGTGCCGATCTCGGGATCGGCGATCATCGCCAGCGTCGCATCGATGATCTCGCCCGGGTTGTGCGGCGGGATGTTGGTCGCCATGCCGACGGCGATGCCGGCGGCGCCGTTGATCAGCAGGTTCGGGTAGGCGGCCGGCAGGACCTTCGGCTCGACCTCGCTCTCGTCGTAGTTCGGCTGGAAGTCGACGGTGTCGCGGTCGATGTCGT
>CAXTAY010000054.1:0-10688 GCA_964242335.1 uncultured Acetobacteraceae bacterium
ATCCCAGTCAAAGATGCCTCCTCAGCAGCGCCACCGACTGCTTGATCTGCTCGTGGAGGGCTTCGGTCTCGGCGGACATGGTTTCGCATCCGGAAACGGGAGGGAGGAGGAGGCCGCCGCGTCAATACAGCCCGCCCATGCCGATGTCACCTGCAGCACCATGCGGCGGCGGCGGCGGACGGGCGGAGGCGCCCGCCAGCACCGCGGGCGGCGCCCCGAACGGCGTCCGGCCCGGCTGCGACGCGTTCGCCGGCGAGGCGAGCCCCGGATTGGAGGGGTCGACCGAGGTCGTCGAGACCGGTGCCGCGCCGGACCCGCTCGCGGCCATCTCGGTCTCGGTGTCCGGCACGTTCTCCGCACCGGTATCCTGCGGCCCGAGGGACTCCCCGCTGCCGCCGGCGGCGAGCACGTTGTTCAGCTCCGGCTCCTGCCCCGGCTTGAAGCCGTCGACGGTGCTGCCGCGCCCAGTATTGTAGCGCACCAGGGAGATGCCGTCCGGCACCCGGAACTCGAGCCTGGGCGCGTCGCCCAGCGCCGCCTTCATGAACTTGTTCCAGACCGGCCCCGCGACGTGACCGCCATCCTCCTTCTCGCCGAGGCTGCGCGGGTTGTCGAAGCCAATCCACACCACGGTCAGCAGGTCGGGCGAGAAGCCGGCGAACCAGGCGTCGTTGAAGTCCTGGCTGGTTCCGGTCTTGCCGGCGAGCGGCCGGTCGATGCCGAGTCCCGCCTGCGTCCCGGTGCCGTGCAGGATCACGTCGCGCATCATCTGCAGCACCTGGTACGTGCTGTCCGGATCGGTCACCTGTTTTCGCCCGTCGACGATCGCCGGCGGCAGCGCGGGATCGGCGCCGGGCTGCAGGGCGAGGCCCTGCGGATGCCAGATCACGTGGCCGTCGCGGTCCTGCACCATGTCGATCAGGCTCGGCAGCACCTCGTGGCCGCCATCGGCGATGCAGGCATAGGCGCCGGCCTCGCGCAGCACCGTGGTCTCGACCGCGCCGAGTGCCGCCGGCAGCACCTTGGGCATGGCGTCGACCTCGTGCAGGTCGATCGCCACCTTGGCGACCGCGGCCATGCCGATATGCGCGGCCAGCCGTATGGTCACGAGGTTGAGCGAGTCACGCAGGGCGTCGTGCAGCGTGGTCGGGCCGCTATAGGTCATCTCGTAGTTGTTGGGACGCCAGCTGCCTTGGACGAACGGCGCGTCGAGGAACTTGTCCGCCGGCGAGACGCCCTGCTGCATCGCCGCGAGGTAGACCAGCGGCTTGAACGAGGAACCGGGCTGGCGCAGCGCCTGGGTGGCGCGGTTGAACTGCGAGGATTCGAACGACCAGCCGCCCACCATCGCCAGCACCCGGCCGGTACGCGGGTCCATCGACACCATCGCCCCCTCCACCTCGGGGATCTGGCGCAGCTGCGGCGCGCCCACGGCGGTGGGCTCGATCATCACCACGTCGCCGATGTGCGGCTCGCGCTTCTGCCGCATCCAGGCGAAGTCGCTCCAGGACAGCGTGCCGGTGCGCGGCACGCCGAGGCCGGTCTGGTCGTCTCCCGCCTGGTCCAGCCAGCCGATGCCGGCGGTGGCGGTGGACAGGATCATGCCGAGCCGCCAGCCCGGCAGCATCCCGGCCGGCCGCGCCACCGTCGCCAGCGCGCCGGCCCAGTCCACCACCGGCTCGGGCGCCGCGCCACGGCGGGTGCGTCGCGGGCGCAGTCCGACGCCCTCGATATGCACGACCGGGCCGCGCCAGCCGCCGTGCTGGCGGTCGTAGCGCATCAGCCCCTCGCGCAGGTCGCGGGTCGCCTCCTGCTGCAGCGTCGGGTTCAGGCTGGTCTGCACCACCAGGCCGCCCTGCGTGGTCTGGTCCGGGCCGTAGCGGTCGAGCAGCTCGCGACGCACCTCCTCGGAATACCATTCCGATCCGGGCACCGGCCCGGGGCGCTGGAACGAGAGCGGGATCAGCGGCTCGGCCATCGCCGCGTGCGCCGCCTGCGCGGTGATCGCGCCAGTCTCGACCATGCGGCCCAGCACCCAGTCGCGACGCGCCCGCGCGGCCGCCGGAAAGCGGTACGGGTTGTAGTTGGTCGGCGACTTCGGCAGCGCGCCGAGGAAGGCCGCCTCGGCGTCGTCGAGCTGGTCGAGCGGCTTGTTGAAGTAGGTCTGCGACGCTGCGGCGATGCCGTAGGCGCCCGAGCCGAGATAGATCTCGTTGAGGTAGATCTCGAGGATGCGCTGCTTGGACAGGGTCTGCTCGATGCGCATCGCCAGCAGCGCCTCCTTCACCTTGCGCTCGAAGGTCAGCACGTTCGAGTTCAGCAGCATGATCTTCGCCACCTGCTGGGTGATGGTCGAGGCGCCGATCGGCCGCCGCCCCGAATGCATCGTCTCCAGGTCGGTGACCGCGGCGCGCAGGATCGCCAGCGGGTCGACGCCGCCATGGGTCCAGAAATTCTGGTCCTCGGCGGAGGTGAAGGCGGCCTTCACCCGGTCGGGGATCGCGGCGTACGGCGCGAAGATGCGTCGCTCGGCGGCGAGCTCGGCGATCACCCGGCCGTCCCCGGCATAGATCCGGCTCATCACCGGCGGCTGGTAGTCGCGCAGGCCGCCGACGGTCGGCATGCCTGCCGACAGCACCTCGTACTTGCGCCAGATCACGAAGCCCACGGCGCTGACCGACAGCAACGCGACCGCGAGCCCGGCGCCGGCCAGGCGACGCATGAAGCGGAAACGCGGCCGTCGCGGCGTCCTGGCCGCGGGACGCGGCTGCTGGCCTGCGCTAAAGCGATCGTTCATGCCAGGCCCTTCTCATGCCAGGCTGTCTAGCATCCGCATCGCCTCGCGTCGCCCCCAGCCCGGAGCTTGCCATGCCGTCCGACCGGAACACCCCGCCGCTGCGCTACCGTCTCGACCGCCAGGTCGCCCTCGTCACCGGCGCCAGTTCGGGCATCGGCCACGCGGTCGCCCGGGAGCTGGCGCGCGCCGGTGCCGCGGTCGCGATCCACTACAACAGCCAGCCCGAGCCGGCCGAGGCGCTGGCCCGGGAGATCGAGCAGGCGGGCGGCTCGGCGCGCGCCCTCGGCGGCGACGTGTCGGACGAGGCGGCGGTGATCCGGCTGTTCGACGAGACCGCGGCGGCGTTCGGCGGCATCGACATCGTGGTCGCGAACTCCGGCATGCAGAAGGACGCGCCGAGCGCGGAGATGACGCTGGCCGACTGGCGGCGGGTGATCGACGTCAACCTGACCGGCCAGTTCCTCACCGCGCGCGAGGCGATCCGGCGCTTCGAGCGGCAGGGCGACCGCGGCGTCAGCCGCGCGATCGGCAAGATCCTGTGCATGAGCTCGGTGCACGAGGTGATCCCCTGGGCCGGGCACGTGAACTACGCCGCCTCCAAGGGCGGGGTGGCGATGATGATGCGCACGCTGGCCCAGGAGGTGGCGCCGAAGCGGATCCGGATCAATTCCATCGCGCCCGGCGCGATCCGCACCGCGATCAACGAGCGCGAGACCGAGGGAGACGCCGCGCGCAAGCTGCTCACCCTGATCCCCTACCGGCGCATCGGCGACGCCCAGGACGTCGCCGACGTCGCGCTGTTCCTGGCCTCCGACATGTCGGACTACGTCGTCGGCGCGACGCTGTTCGTGGATGGCGGCATGACGCTGTACCCGGAGTTCGCCGACAACGGATGAGGCGCGGGCGTCAGCTCCTGGTCGGCGTCGGGTCGATGGCGTTGGCGCAGGCGTCGGTCGGTGCGGCTGCGACCTGTCCCGCCAGCGGCACGATCTTCAGCGCCGCCGAGCCGACGCGGCAGGGTGCCGCGAACAGCCCGCATCCCGAGAGCGGCAGCGCGCAGAGGCCGACGAGCACGAGGCGGGAGGACCGGCGCCGGCTCCCACGCATCCGGCACGACCCGCCCAATCGTTGCACCATGCTCGCCTCCGCTATCCTGACCCTTGCTGCTCTATAGGAGCCGGCCGGATCGCCGCGCAACCTATCCCAGCAGGCGGCCGATCACCCGGGCGGTATAGTCCACGACCGGAATGATGCGGCCGTAATTGAGCCGAGTCGGCCCGATCACGCCGATCGCTCCCACGATGCGGTTGGCCTCGTTGCGCGCCGGCGCCACCACCATCGAGACCCCCGACACGCCGAACAGGCCGCTCTCGGCGCCGATGAAGATGCGCACCCCGTCGGACTGCTCGGCGAGCTCCAGCAGCCGCAGCATGGTCTCCTGGGTCTCCAGCCGGTCGAACAGCATCTGTATGGTGGAGATGCGCTCGATCTGGGTGACGTCGGCGAGCAGCCGGGCCTGGCCGCGGACGATCAGCGAGCCGCCCCTGCCCTCGCCGGTCCAGGTGGCGAGCCCGGTCTCGACCACGCTGGCCGAGAGATGGTCGAGCTCGGTGCGGTTCGCCGCCATCTCCTCGGTGACGTGCCGGCGCAGCTCGTCCAGCGACAGCCCGGACAGCCGCGCATTGAGGTAGTTGCCGGCCTCGACCAGGGCCGACGGCGGCAGCCCGGCCGGGATCTCGATGACGCGGTTCTCCACCTGGCCATCGGCGCCGACCAGGATCACCAGCGCCCGCCCCGAGCCCAGCGCCACGAACTCGATGTGCTTGATCAGTCCCTCGGTCTTGGGCGCCAGCACCAGCCCCGCGGCCGAGGACAGGCCCGACAGCATCGCCGAGGCGTCCGACAGCGTGTCCTGCAGCGAGCGGCCGCGCGCCTCCAGCGTGCGCACGATGGTGTCGCGCTCATCCTCCGAGAGGCTGCCGAACTGCAGCAGCCCGTCGACGAACAGTCGCAGCCCCTTGTCGGTCGGCAGCCGTCCGGCGGAGGTGTGCGGTGCGAACAGCAGCCCGGCATCGGTGAGGTCGGCCATCACGTTGCGGATCGTCGCCGGCGACAGCGGCAGCGGCAGCCGGCGCGACAGGGTGCGGCTGCCTACCGGATCGCCGGTCTCGACATACTGCTCGACGATCTCGCGCAGGATCGCCGCCGAACGCGGATCGAGCCCGGGCGGCAGGGCGGGCCGCTGCGGCAGGTTCCGAACATCCATGATCATCTCCAAAGCCGTCCCGACCTGCGCGCTGGCCCGCGGCGGCACCGCGCGCTATGCCCTGCCACAGCAAGCTCCCCGAACCCATGGAGATCCATAGCATGCGCCCATCCGGCCGCGCGCCCGACGAAATCCGCGCCGTCTCGATCGAGCCCGGCTTCGCGCACCATGCCGAGGGCTCGGTGCTGATCCGCATGGGCGGCACCGAGGTGCTGTGCGCGGCCAGCGTCGAGCCCCGGGTGCCGCCGTTCCTGCGCGGCCAGGGACTGGGCTGGGTTACCGCCGAGTACGGCATGCTGCCGCGCGCCACCCACACCCGCGGCGCGCGCGAGGCGGCGCGCGGCAAGCAGTCCGGCCGCACCCAGGAGATCCAGCGCCTGATCGGCCGCTCGCTGCGCGCCGTGGTGGACCGGCGCGCGCTCGGCGAGATGACGGTGACGCTCGATTGCGACGTGCTCAACGCCGATGGCGGCACGCGCTGCGCCTCCATCACCGGCGCCTGGGTGGCGCTGAGCCTGGCGCTGCACAGCCTGGTGCGGCAGCGCGTGCTCGCCGCCGTGCCGCTGACCGGGCAGGTGGCGGCGATCTCCTGCGGGCTGCTGGCGTCGGCCGGTGCGGTCGCCGACCTCGATTACGAGGAGGATAGCGGCGCCGAGGCGGACGCCAACTTCGTGCTGACGCAGGCGGGCGGCATCGTCGAGATCCAGGGTACGGCCGAGCAGGCGCCGTTCTCCGAGGCGCAGTTCCACGAGCTGATGCGTCTCGCGCGCGGCGGCACCGCCGCGCTGTTCGCAGCCCAGGGCGAGGCGCTGTCGCGGGCGCTCGACGGACACGGCGGCGCGTGAGCCACGATGACGGGGCGCGGCGGCTCGCGCGCGGCGACCGGCTGGTCGTGGCCACCCACAATGCCGGCAAGCTCGCCGAATTCGAGCTGCTGCTGGGCGGCCGCGGCATCGGCCTGATCGGCGCGGCAGCACTCGGGCTGGCCGAGCCGGAAGAGACCGAGGACAGCTTCGTCGGCAATGCGCGGCTGAAGGCATGCGCGGCTGCGCAGGCCTCGGGGCTGCCCGCGCTGGCCGACGATTCCGGCTTCTGCGTGCGCGCCCTGGACGGGGCGCCCGGCATCTACTCGGCGCGCTGGGCGGGACCCGGTCGCGATTTCGGCCACGCGATGCGACGCGTGCACGAGGCCGTGCGCGGGTCCGAACGGCCCTCGGACGATGCAGCCTGGTTCGTCTGCGTGCTGTGCCTGGCGTGGCCGGACGGCGCCGCCCGGAGCTTCGAGGGCCGCATCGACGGGGTGCTGCGCTGGCCGCCGCGCGGCCAGCGCGGCCACGGCTACGATCCGGTGTTCGAGCCGGAAGGGGGGGCACTGCGCTTCGCCGAGATGACGGAAGATGCGAAGAACGCGATCAGCCACCGCGCCCGCGCCTTCGACGCCTTCGCCGCCGCCTGCCTGCCGTGACGGCGGATCACGACGCCGAGCCTGGTCAGGTCCCGGTGAAGGATGCGTGCATGACCACGCGGCCGGACGACCCGCCAGGAAGCCGGCGGGACGCGGTGCTCAGGCCGCCAGCGGGTTGACGCGGCTCTCGGCGAGAGCGGTCAGCTTCTTGTCGGTCGCCTTCTCCTCCTCCAGGGTCTGCTGCAGCACGCTCGCGCAATCGTCGCGGCCGAGCTGCCTGGCGAAGGCGATCAGCGTGCCGTAGCGCGTCATCTCGTAATGCTCGATCGCCTGGGCGGAGGACAGCATCGCGGCGTCGAGCACCTCCGCGTCGTCGCAGTCGCCGATGACCTCCTTGGCCTCGGCGAGGATGCCGTCCATGGCGGCGCAGGTGACGCCCTTGACCGGCTGGCCGTGCATCTGAAACACCTGCTCGAGACGCGTCACCTGACCCTCCGTCTCCTTCAGGTGGGTCTCGAAGGCGGCGCGCAGCTCGGGATTACTGGCCTTCGCGATCATCGTCGGCAGGTTCTTGATGATCTGGCTCTCGGCATAATAGATGTCCTGCAGGGTGTGCACGAACAGGTCGTCCAGCGTCTTGATCGGCTTGGAAAACAGGCCCATCGGTAGATCCTCCTCCCGTAAAGACGTGATGACAACGCGACCCCGGCGGCGGGATGTCCAAGGTCTCGTCTTCTTGATACGAACCGCGCGCGACAGAGATCGGGGGCTGGGGCCTGCGGCCCCAGCGGGTCAAGGGCAGAGCCCTTGGCTTGCCTTCCCGGCAGACTACTACCGCCGGCCGGGCACCGGCGCCGCCGCGGGCAGGTCCTCCTCGAGGATGGTCACGTGCATCGAGTAGGAGATCTCGCCCTCGTCGTCGTCGCGATGCAGCGTGCCGATGACCTCCTGGTCCACCGCCACCTCGACGGACAGGCCGGCGCGGACCGGCTTGACCACGCGTATGCGATCCGAGCCGATCAGGGTACGCAGATAGGCCTGCACACGAGCGATTTCCGATGCCGTCACGTCAGCGCACTCCAACAGGGTGGCAGCGGTTTAGGGGTCGGCGCCGCGAACCGCAACCGGCGTCGCCGCGCGCGTCTTGATGCGGCGACGCGGCTCGGGCATGCCTGGCCGATCAACGGGGCATGAGGTCGGTGATGACGCAGCAGGTGGGAGTGGTCGCCTTCATCGAGGTCGAGCCCGGACAGGAGGCGGTGCTGGAGGAGGCGGCGCGGGCCTGCATCACGCTCACCCGCCAGGAGGCGGGCTGCCTGGACTATACCCTGCATCGTGACCGCGCCGAGGCGTCGCGGTTCGTGTTCGTCGAGACCTGGGAGACGGAGGCGGCGCTGGATGCGCACATGCGGGCGCCGCACCTGCAGGACTTCTTCGCCGTCGTCGGGCGGACGGCGAAACGTGCGCCGGTCGTGCACCGGCTGCAACGCATCGCCTGACTTCCCGGACAGCCGGGTCGCCGCCTCAGCGCCCGGTCAGGATGCGCTCGACCAGCTGGCCGACCGTCGGCACGAAGCCGTTCGAGTAGAACGGATCGCTGGCGAAGCGGTAGGCGCTGGCGCCGCCGAACATGAGGTTGTTGTCGGCGGCCTCGAAATCGTCGGATGCCGCATGGCTGATCGATTGCAGCGTCTTCTGGATGCAGAAGGAACGCGGGTCCGCCTTGCGGCCGTTGCTGTATTCCGGCCCGTGCTCGCTCCAGTTGGAGAACCGGCACTCCGAGAGGCAGCCCATGCAGGCGATCTGGTCGGCGACGATCTGCGCCGCGTGCTCGGGCGTCTCGAACACCAGCGTCGAGTCTGGCGTGCGCAGCGCCTCGGTGTAGCCTTCGAGGGCCCAGTCCCGGGTGCGCGCCAGGTCGGCCGTCGCCAGGAAGACCACCCGCTTGCGCGCGCCGACACCGAACGGCGCCACGTGCTCGCCCAGCGGCTCGGTCGAGAACGCCACCTGACGCTCGGACCGGCCGCGCAGGTCGCGCAGGAAGCTGTTATTGACCGCCGACGAGTAGAAGCCGGTCGGGCTGAACTTGTTGAGGAACACGTCACCCTTCTGCAGTTTCAGCAGCTGCTGCTTCCAGGGCTCCGGGATCGGGCTCTCCCGGGTCAGCAACGGTCGGGTGCCGAACTGGAACGCGATCGGGCCGAGGTCGGGATTGTCGATCCAGTCCTCCCACTCCTCGAGCCACCAGACGCCGCCGGCCATGATGATCGGGGTGTCGCCGAGGCCGAAGGTGCGCATGGTGCGGCGCAGCTCGAGCACACGCGCCAGCGGCGCCTGCGGAAGCGCCGGATCCTCGCTGTTGGACAGGCCGTTATGGCCGCCCGCAAGCCAGGGATCCTCGTAGACCACGCCGCCGAGCAGGCTCGCCGCCTTGTGGTAGGCGCGCTTCCACAGCGCGTTGAAGGCGCGCGCCGAGGAGACGATCGGGTAGTAGTGGACGTTGAAGCGGGCGGCGATCTCGGAGAGCCGGTACGGCATGCCGGCGCCGCAGGTCAGGCCGTTGATCAGCCCGCGCGCACCTTCCAGCACGCCGGTGATGACACGCTCGGCGGCGCCCATCTCCCACAGGATGTTGGCGTGGATGCGGCCCTGGCCACCGGCGCACTCGTGCGCCGCCCGCGCCTGGGTCACGCCACCGGCGATTGCATAGTGCACCATCTCCTCGTGCCGCTCGCGCCGCGTGCGTCCGTGGTAGATCTGCGGGATCGGCCGCCCTTCCTCGTCGAAGCTGTCCGCGTTGACGATGCTGACGGTGCCGGTGCCCCCGGCCGCCGCCCAGTGGCCCGACGAGATGCCGGTCGACACCGACACCCCCTTGCCGCCTTCGATCAGCGGCAGAACCTCGGCTCCACCCATCCTGATCGCGTTGATCGTCTTCATCACGCTCGCGTTCGCTCCGCCTCGCTGCGGCCGTTCCCGGTTCTCTGTCCCCAAGTCAATGTAACTATGGGTCTTTCGCTCCGGCGCCGTATCAAGGGAGCCGACGGGCCGTCTTGTTCGGTTACAGATCGTGATGCAGGTCCGATCTCACAAGATCGGACCCTGTCCAAAAAAGCTCACTCGACCGCGTCCAGCTCGACCCGGCGCTCGCGTCCGCCCTTGCCGCCGACGCTGTCGCTGATGTCGGCGCCGGTCGCCTGGTCCACCACGCGCATCGACAGCTTCACCTTGCCGCGATCGTCGAAGCCCAGCACCTTGACCTTCACGCTGTCGCCCTGGGCGACCACGTCGGCGGTCTTGGCGACACGGCCCTGCGCCAGCTCGCTGATATGCACGAGGCCGTCGCGGGCGCCGAGGAAGTTCACGAAGGCGCCGAAATCGGCCACCTTCACGACCTTGCCGGTGTAGATCACGCCGATCTCCGGCTCGGCGACGATGCCGCGAATGCGGTCGATCGCGCGCTGCGCCTGCTCGTCGGAGCTGGCGGCAATCTTCACCGTGCCGTCGTCGTTGATGTCGATCTTGCAGCCGGTGGTCTCGACGATCTCGCGGATCACCTTGCCGCCGGTGCCGATGATGTCGCGCAGCTTCTCCTTCGGCACGTTGATCACGGTGATCTTCGGCGCCGTCGCCGATACTCCGGCGCGGCCCTGGGTGAGCGCCTTGGCCATCTCGCCGAGGATGTGCAGACGGCCCTCGCGCGCCTGCTCGAGCGCGATCTTCATGATCTCCGGCGTGATCGAGGTGATCTTGATGTCCATCTGCAGCGACGTCACGCCCTGCTCGGTACCGGCGACCTTGAAGTCCATGTCGCCGAGATGGTCCTCGTCGCCGAGGATGTCGGAGAGCACCGCGTAGCCGCGATCCTCCTTGATCAGCCCCATGGCGATGCCGGCGACGGCGCGCTTCAGCGGCACGCCGGCATCCATCAGCGACAGCGAGGTGCCGCACACGGTCGCCATCGAGGACGAGCCGTTGCTCTCGGTGATCTCGCTGACCACGCGCAGCGTGTAGGGGAAGGCTTCCTTGCCGGGCAGCAGCGGATGCACCGCGCGCCAGGCCAGCTTGCCGTGGCCGATCTCGCGACGGCCCGGTGAGCCCATGCGTCCGGCCTCGCCCACCGAGTATGGCGGGAAGTTGTAGTGCAGCATGAAGTTGGAGCGGTACTCGCCCTCCAGCGCGTCGATCACCTGCTCGTCCTGGCCGGTGCCGAGCGTGGT
>CAXTAY010000054.1:10698-19921 GCA_964242335.1 uncultured Acetobacteraceae bacterium
CGCCGCGGGTGAACAGCGCCGAGCCGTGCGCGCGCGGCAGGATGCCGACCTCGGCCACGATCGGCCGCACCGTGCGCAGGTCGCGCCCGTCGATGCGCAGGCCGGTCTCGAGCACGGCGCCGCGCACGATGTCGGCCTCCAGCGCCTTGAGCAGCGGCTTGGCGCGCTCGGCGTCGAGCCCCTCCGCCTTGAGCGCCTCGGTGACCTGCTTCTTGGCCGCACCCACCTGCTCGTAGCGCGCCTGCTTGACCCGCTCCTTGTAGGCCTCGGCGATGCCGGCGCGGCCGAGCGCGTCGACGCGTGCCTTCAGCGCGGCCTCCTCCGCGGACGGTTCGGCCAAGGTCCAGGGCGCCTTGGCGGCATGCTCGGCGAGCGCGATGATCGCCGCGATCACCGGCTGGAACGACGCGTGGCCGAAGGTCACGGCACCCAGCATCACCTCCTCGGTGAGCTCGGACGCCTCGCTCTCGACCATCAGCACGCCCTCGCCGGTGCCGGCGAGCACCAGGTCGAGCGTGCTCTGCTTGACCTGATCCAGCGTCGGGTTGAGCACGTACTCGCCGTCGACGTGGCCGACACGGCAGCCGGCGATCGGCCCGAAGAACGGGATGCCGGACAGGGTCAGCGCCGCCGAGCAGCCGATCATGGCGACGATCGCCGGATCGTTCTCCAGGTCGTGGCTCAGCACGGTCGCGACGACCTGCACCTCGTTGCGGAAATTGTCCGGGAACAGCGGCCGAATCGGCCGATCGATCAGGCGCGAGTTGAGGATCTCGGCCTCCGAGGGCCGTCCCTCGCGCTTGAAGAACCCGCCCGGGATCTTGCCGGCGGCGAACGCCTTCTCCTGGTAGTTCACGGTCAGCGGGAAGAAGTCCTGCCCCGGCTTGACGCTGTGCACGCCCACGGCGGTGCAGAGCACGATGGTGTCGCCGTACGAAACCATGACGGCGCCGTCGGCCTGGCGCGCGATCTTGCCGGTCTCCAGCACCAGGGTGCGGCCACCCCACTCAATTTCCTTGCGATAGAAGTCGAACATTGCGTTCTCCCGTTGCTGTGCCCGAACTCGGGCGTATGTCGGCAGGCGGGGCCGCGCGGATACAGCGTCTCGGACGGCATGGAGCGGCACTCTGCGGAGTACTCCATGTGGCCTGAAACGCCGGCCGGTTGCTTCGTTCCCCTGCTCGATGAGGTGGCGACGCCCGCGATCCCGCGGGCGTGCCCCGTCGATGACCTGGTGGCTTAGCGGCGCAGGCCCAGCCGGCCGATCAGGGTCTCGTAGCGGCCCTGGTCCTTGCGCTTGAGATAGTCCAGCAGCCGGCGGCGCCGGCCGACGAGCATCAGCAGGCCGCGGCGCGAATGGAAATCCTTGGCGTGCGTCTTGAGGTGCTCGGTAAGGTTGCCGATCCGCTCGCTGAGCAGGGCGACCTGCACTTCGGGCGAGCCGGTATCGGTGGCGGCAGTGGCATAATCGCCGATGAGCGCCGTACGGCGCTCGGCTGTGATCGACATCGTGATACTCCGCGGGGACAGGGTTACAGCAGGCGCTCGGGCCGCAGCCACCCGTCCTCGAGTCGGCAGAGCCCGATCACGCGCCCCCCGTCCATGACCCGCGCGATACCCCCTGCGGGGTCCGCGTCGCCAGGGATCCGACCCATCAGCGTCACCAGGCTGAGCGCCTGGCCATGCGAGAGGATTTCCGCTTCGGGTCCGGTCAGGGCCAGCGCCGGGATGTCGGCCAGCGCGGTCGCGACCGGACGCAGGAGCGCCGGTGAGGCGGGCGCGTTGTCCACCCCCTCGAGGATTTTGTCCAGGGAAATCGCATCCTCGATCCGGAACGGCCCCACCCGCAGCCGACGCAGCGCAGCCACGTGGCCGACCGTGCCGCAGGCGCGGGCGAGGTCGCGCGCCAGGCTGCGCATGTACACCCCCTTGCCCGACTGCACCACGAACAGGGCGGTGTCCGGATCCAGGCGCTCGACCAGCTCGAAGCGGTCGATGCGCGCCGGCCGCGACGCCAGCACCGGCGGCCGGCCCTCGCGCGCCATGTCGTAGGCGCGCTCGCCGGCGACCTTGATCGCCGAGAACACCGGCGGCACCTGCATGATGTCGCCGCGGAACGCCGGAAGTGCTGCGGCGATGGCCGCGTCCCCGGGTCGCGCCTCGGAGCTCTCGACCACCTGGCCGTCGGCATCGTCGGTGTCGCGCGCGGTGCCGAAGCGCAGGGTGAAGTGGTACAGCTTGGTGCCGTCCATGATGTACGGGACGGTCTTGGTCGCCGACCCGAAGGCGACCGGCAGCAGCCCCGTGGCCAGCGGATCGAGGGTGCCGCCGTGGCCGGCCTTCTGGGCGTCGAAGCCGCGCCGCACCCGGTTGACGACGTCGGTGCTGGTCAGGCCGCTCGGCTTGTCGACGATGAGCCAGCCATCGAGGGCGCGCCCGCGCTTGCGTCGCATCGGATCGGGAGACCTCAGGCCGTGGAAGCGCTGCGTGTATGCGCGGGCTCGCGGGGAGGCAAGAGGTGCTGCGGGCCGGAACCCGGGCGAGGCGTGCTTCGCTGTCGCTGCATCATCCCGATGGAGCGGACTGACATGGACACCCTGCTGATCGCCTCGTCACCGGTCGAGATCGAGGCGAAGTCGGAGGCGGCGGGGCTGCCGCGTCCGGTGCATGACCTCGCACTCGCCCTGTTCCACGAGCTCACCGACCGGCTCGGCCAGGCGGCGCGGCAGCTGCCCGCGGCCGATACCAGCTGGCCGAGCCTGCGCTTCTACTTCGCCGGCAGCGGCAGCGAGGCGATGGCGGCACTGCTCGACGGTCTGCAGCAGCGCGCCGACTTCGTCGAGGTCGCGGAAGGCAGCGCCGCGCCGCCGGCCGAGCCGGCCGGGCTGTTCGTCCGGCGCAGCCGCGAGCAGTTCACCGGGGTGCTGATACGCCACGAGAACCATGATGGACTCCCCTCGCCCGCCTGATCTACCGCTCCAGCTCCGCCAGCACCTGCCGCTCGATGCTGCGCAGCTCCTCCAGCGTGTCGGAGATCGCGGCACTCATCGCGCACAGATTGCCGATCCGGTCCCGCACCGAGCGCAGCAGGGCACGGTTCTGCTCGTCATGCCTCGGATCGACGTCGTAAAGGTCGAGGAACTGCTTGATGTCGCGCAGGGTGAAGCCCAGCCGCTTGCCGCGCAGGATCAGCTTCATCCGGGCGCGGTCACGGTAGGTGTAGATGCGCGTCGCACCGGATCGGGACGGGCTCAGCAGTCCCTTGTCCTCGTAGAACCGGATCGCGCGCGCGGTGACCCCGAGCTCGGCCGCCAGCTCGGTCACCGTGTAGCGGCGTTGCCGGACGTCCTCGCCCGCGGGTGCCGCGAGTTCGGGCGACACGGGTTCGGGCAACGAGGCGGCGCCATCGCGCCGTCCGCTGACGCGCATCGCCATCGCGGCTAGAACTGCAGCCGGGTGCCGAGGGCGAGGATCAGGCCGCTCGCATCCACGTTGCCCTGCAGCTGCACCGGGATGGCGACCGGGGTGCCGGCATAGGCGGTGGCGTCGCGGTTGATGTGTGCCGAGCCGGCGTCGATGTACGAGGCACCGAAATCGACGGTGAAGTGCGGCGTCACCTTCACCGTGGTGCCGAGCGCCAGCAGCACGCGATCCGCATCCGGCACGCGCAGCTCCCGTCCGGTATCCGGCGTCGGGGTCGGGTCGTACTGTACTCCGGCGCGCAGGATCCAGTTGGTCGTCACGGCGTAGTCGAGGCCGAACGCCTCGCTGGTCACGTCGTGGTAGTTCTCGCTGGTGACGCTGCTGAGCGGCTGGGTGATGTCGACCTCGTCGAACACGCTCCAGCCGGTATGGACGACCTCCGCGTCCAGCGTCAGCCGCGACGTCGCGCGGTAGCGCAGCGCGAAGGTCGCGGCCCAGGGAGTGGTGAAGTTGGCGCGCGCGCCGCGCGAGTAGAAGTTCTGGCCGGCCAGGAAGCCGGTCAGGCCGGATATGTCGAGGTCGCCGCTCAGCGCGTGCCTGATGCGCGACCGGTAGGCCGCGCCGAAGGTCAGGCGATCGTCAAGCAGATGCAGCTGCAGCCCGAGATTGTAGCCGACGTTCCAGCCGTTGACGTGAAGGTTCTCGAGCCCGTCCGGCTGGCCGGCGCCGAGATTGGGCAGCGCCGAGCTCAGCGCGGCGAGCGTGTGCTCGATGTTCGGACCGCCGCCGAGCCCGAGCCAGCGCACCGGCCGCCAGGCCACGGTAGGCTGCGCATCCACGGTCTGCAGCCTCGAGGTCAGGGCGTCGTAACGAGCCCAGCTGGTGGGGTCGTACTTGGTCGCGAAGCTGAACGGCGAGGTCAGCGCGATGCCGACCGACCACGCATCGTTCAGTCGCCAGGCAGCGCCGCCGCTCGGCAGCACACCGTCGGAGACCGGCCCGGAAGTCCTGGCATCGCCGCCGACCGGGCCGACTTGGCCGAAACGGTCGATCGTGGAGCCCGCATTCTTGGCCGCCGACCAGATCACGATGCCGGTGAGGTTTGAATCGATCTCGGAATGTTCCAGGCCCGCGATCGAGGCGGGGTCCCACCACAGCGAGTCCGGACCCTGGTCCGCCGCTTCGCCAGAGTAGGCGCGGCCGGAGCCGCGGGCGGACTGATCCTGCAGGTAGAAACTGGCGGCCCTGGCAGCGCCGGGAAGTAGCGGCACCAGCACGGCCGGGCAAAGCATCAAAATCAACGGCAACGCTTGCCGCGTATCCTGCATCGACGTTGCCCGTTAGGCTAATTTCCCTAATCGAATACCTCCGAATTAACAATAACGTCAAGCGTCGGCGCAGCAGGACTTGTAACGGCGGGATCCGGGACACGGGCAACCGCGACCCCCGTCGCGCGGATCGGCGCGGGGGCGGCCGCACGGTCGGAGGCGTATCTTGCCGCTGAGCCGCAAATCGGGCAAGCACGTCGTGACGGTTCTAGACCAAGCCGACCTGCACGGGAGCTGTGCGCGATGCCGACATTGCAGGATCTTACCGAACGGGTACGCAAGGTCGCCGTGGCACGCCCCAGCGGCAGCCGCCCGGTGACGCTCGACCTCGGCGAGACCGGCATCATCCGCATCGACGGCGACACGGTCGAGAACACGGACGCGCTCTCGGAATGCCGGGTCTCGCTGTCGGACCAGGATCTCGAGGCGCTGATCGAGGGAAGGCTCGATCCGACCACGGCCTACATGACCGGCCAGCTTCGTGTGGAGGGCGACATGAACCTCGCCCTGCAGCTGGCGCAGGCACTGCGCGGGTCATGAGCGGGCACGAAGCCGACGGTGTGCCGCCGGGCTTCGTGCGTTTCCCGGCTGCCGGCGGCTTCGACGAGACCTGCGGCCCGCTCTGGATCAAGGCCGAGGGCGACAGGCTGGTCGGCGGCTTTCGCGTCGAGGACCGGCACTGCAACCCGCTCGGCATCTGCCACGGCGGCAGGCTGGCCACCTTCTGCGACCTGCACATGGCGATCGCCGCGCAGTTCGCGAACGACTTCCCCTCGCTCATCCTCCCCACGATCAACCTGTCGCTGGACTATCTCGGTCCCACCGCGAACGGATCCTGGGTCGAGGCACGTCCCGAGATCGCCAAGGTCACGCGCGGCATGGTGTTCGTGAGCGAACTCGTCATGGCGGACGGCCAGCCGGTCGTGCGCGCGCACGGCATTTTCAAGCGTCCGTCGCCGGACGCGGCGGCGAGCGCAGCGACGCGGAGCACCGGCGCCATGCTGCGCAACCTGCTGAACCGCGACGCGCCCACGTCCTGAAGCGGCTCCCGAGCCACCCAGGCGCGTCGATCCGAACTTCGTTTCAGTTACGATATCATACCAAGTTGCACGGTTATTAAGCATTTGATGCACATGAGCTATGCAAACGAGTTGATGGACCGGCAGGTTCGGGCCCCTTAGAGATCCGCTCCCTCGGGTGGACTGATCCGCCCACGGATCATCATGGACCAGAACATGCACACCAGGACCCCCGCGCTGCGGACCCGCGACATGACGTGGATCGCCGCCAACTGCGCCGCCCTCGCCTTCTCCGCCTGCCTCGCCGGCGGCGCCTGGCTGCTGATGCGCTGAGCCCGATCCCCGGGTCGGACGAAGCGCCCCGTCCTCAGGCGCTGTTTGGTCCGCCGACCGCGGTCACGCCCACACCGTCCGGGACCGGTCGGATCAGTTCGGCTCCGTCGTTGCGCACGCTGTTGACCGCGCGTGGCACCGGCCAGGTCCGGATCGTGCCGGGCGGCGCCGGCCGCACGAGCGGCAGCACCTGATCCGCGGCCTCCGCGAGCCACGCCGCCCAGGCGGATTGCTCCAGGACCAGCGGCATGCGTTCGTGCAACCCGGCCATGTCGGCGTTGGCGGCGGTCGTGATGATGGCGTAGCTGCGTAGCACCACGCCGTCCGGGCCGGTCCAGCTCTCCCACAGTCCGCCGAACGCCAGCGGCCGATCGTCCCGCCTGGCGATCGCGAAGGGCTGCTTGCCGTCCGTCTCCGCCCTCCACTCGTAGAACAGGTCGGCCGGCACGATGCAGCGGCGATGCGCCATCGCGCCCCGGAACATCCCCGAGCTCGCGACCGTCTCGCCGCGGGCGTTGATCGGCCGCCGCGCCGCCTTCAGCTCCTTGGTGAAGTGCGGCACCAGGCCCCAGCTCAGCAGGTCGAGGCGACGCTCGCCGTCCGGGTGGCGACGGACCACTGGCCTGCGGCTGGTCGGCGCCACGTTCCAGCTCGGCTCGACGTTGGGCAGCGGCCCGGTGGTCCCGAACAGCAGGGCGAGGTCGGCCGGAGGCATGATCGAGACGTAGCGGCCGCACATGGCGCGACCGTGGCGGCTCGGGAGGGCCGAGTCCAGTCTCGCCGCGCGAGACCGCGGCCTTGACCGGCCGGTGCCCGTCTCTTCAAGTGCGGCTCCGACACCGGGCGGGGGGCTGATCGAGTGGCAGGTCTGGGACGATGGTTCTGCTGTGCGGCGATCGCGATCGCGACCACCGGCGCCGATCGGCCGGCGCACCTCTTCCACGCGGTCGCGATCGCGCCGGATGGTCGGCACGTCGCCAGCATCGACAGCGACGACGTCCCGGGCGGCGACGATCGGCCGCCGCGGCAGCTGTTCATCCGCACGCCGGACGGCAGCGCCCGGGCGGTCCGGCTGCCCTGCGGCAGCGGCGCCGACTGCGTGCCTTCGTCGCCGAGCTGGAACCGGGACGGCACCCGGCTCGCCTTCGTCGTGACTTCGGCCAGGTCCGCCGCGATCTACGCGGTCGGCCCGGATGGCGGCGCGCCGCGCCTGCTGACCCGCTTCGGAGGCGCACTCGGCACCTTGCGCTACGGTCCGGACGATGCCCTGGCGGTGCTGGCGACGGCGCATCCGCACAAGAAGACAGGTGCGGTGGAAGCGGCCGCACCGCTGGCCGGCGAGGTCGGCCGCGAGACCGACGAGCAGCGCATCGCGGTGCTGCGGCACGGCACCCTGCGCCTGGTCTCGCCGCCGGACCTGTTCGTCTACGAGTTCGACTGGCGACCGGATGGCGCCGGCTTCGTGGCGACCGCGGCCAGGGGCGACGGCGACAGCCAGTGGTGGGTGGCGAAGCTGCTGGCGATCTCGGTGAAGGACGGCGCGGTCTCGGTGCTGCATGCGCCGGACGACACGCACCAGCAGCTCGCCGATCCGGTGGTGTCTCCGGACGGCAGGTCCGTCGCCTATATCGGCGGGTGGATGAGCGATTTCGGCTCGAACGGCGGCGACGCCTTCCTGCTGCCGCTCGATCAGCCCGGCGCCAGACCGATCGACCTGACCACCGGCCGCCGCGAGACGGTGACCACGCTGGACTGGCGCTGCGCACCCGGCCTGGTCGCGACCACCCTCGCCGGCCCGCGCAGCGCCGTGCTGGCGCTGACCGGACCGCCGCACACCCTGTGGTCGGGAGAGCAGAGCATCGGCGCCGGCGGCTGGAACCTGGGGCTGGCCTGCGCCGGCGGTCACAGCGCCGCCTACCACCAGAGCTTCTCGGCACCGCCGGAGCTGGAGGCGGGACCGGTCGGGCGGTGGCACGACATCACCCACGTCAATGCCGGGCTCGCGGCAGCGGTGCGGAGCGTCAGCATCAGCTGGAACAGCGATGCCTTCCAGGTGCAGGGCTGGCTGCTGACCCCTTCCCGGCCGCCGGCCGGCAGGCGGCCGCTGCTGGTGCAGGTGCATGGTGGCCCGCAGGCGGCGGAAACCCCCGAGTTCATCTCCGCGCGCGGCGTCGACCGGGCGCTGCTCGACGCCGGCTACGACCTGCTGCTGCCGAACTATCGCGGCAGCTTCGGACAGGGCGAGGCATTCACCGCCGCCGACATCGACGATATCGGCGGCGGGGATTTTCGCGACATCATGGCGGGCGTGGATGCCGCGGAACGCGCGGCACCGATCGACGAGGCGCGGCTCGGGATCTTCGGCGGCAGCTATGGCGGCTACATGGCGATGTGGGCGGTCACCCAGACGCACCGCTTCAAGGCCGCCGCCAGCCACGCCGGCATCTCGGACTGGCTGTCCGAGCAGGGCGAGGCGCCGCAGATGACCCAGGACGCCCCCGACCCGGTGTTCGGCACCCTGGTCTACGACGATCCGCGGCCGCAGCTCCACGCCTCGCCGATCACCCACATGCGCGGGGTGCGCACGCCGATGCTGATCACGGTGGGCGAGCGCGACGTCGAGTGCCCGCTGCCGCAGAGCCAGGAATTCTACCAGGCGATGCTCGCACTCGGCGTGCCGACGCAGTTCGTCGTCTATGCCGGCGAGGGACACGGGTTCCACAAGGACGTGGACCGGATCGACGAGCGCAATCGTACTGTCGGCTGGTTCGGACGCTGGCTGCGACCGGACCAGGTCGCACGCGCGGACGCCGCGACCGCCACGAAATGATGCATGCCGCCGCGTCGCGGGAGACCGGTCGCGCTTTCTGGACGTGCGAAATCGGGCGTTGCGGACGCCAGGACCGGGCAGATGTCGAAACAAACCGACCGGCGCCGGCGCATGTGATCAAGGTAGGTTTTCGAGCACCCGGGCCCGCTTTTAGGACGCAACCTGCGCGAATAGTTGTCGACACGGAACAACCTGGGGTGGTAACAATTTCTTATCGAACCGGATTGGTGGTATTATGCGTGTCCTGCTCGCTGAGAACGATGTCACGGCTGCCCGTGCGATGTCGCTGA
>CAXTAY010000055.1:0-18644 GCA_964242335.1 uncultured Acetobacteraceae bacterium
AGTTCACCACCATCACCGTCACCGACGGCATCGCCATGGGCCACCAGGGGATGAAGTCGTCGCTGGTGTCGCGCGACGCCATCGCCGACACGGTGGAGCTGACCATCCGCGGCCACAGCTACGACGCGCTGGTCGGGCTCGCCGGCTGCGACAAGTCGCTTCCCGGCATGATGATGGCGATGCTGCGGCTGAACGTGCCGAGCGTGTTCATGTACGGCGGCTCGATCCTGCCGGGACGCTTCCAGGAGCGCGACGTCACCGTGGTCGACGTGTTCGAGGCGGTGGGCCAGCACGCCGCGGGCGCGATGTCGGACGAGGACCTGTTCGCGCTGGAATGCGTCGCCTGCCCGTCGGCCGGCGCCTGCGGCGGCCAGTTCACCGCCAACACGATGGCGACCGTCAGCGAGGCGATCGGCCTGGCGCTGCCGGGCTCCGCCGGCGCCCCGGCGCCGTACGAGGAGCGCGACCGCTGGGCGGTGGAGTCCGGCCGCGCGGTGATGGCGCTGCTGCGCTCCGGCCTGCGTCCGCGCGACATCGTCACCCGGCGAGCGCTGGAGAACGCGGCGGTGGTGGTGGGTGCCACCGGCGGTTCGACCAATGCCGGGCTGCACCTGCCGGCGATCGCCCACGAGGCGGGCATACGCTTCACCATGGACGACGTCGTCGCCATCATGCGTCGCACCCCCTACATCGCCGACCTCAAGCCGGGCGGGAAGTACGTGGCACTCGACGTGCACAATGTCGGCGGCATCCCGGTGATCCTGCGCGCGCTGCTCGATGGCGGGCTGCTGCACGGCGACTGCCTGACGGTGACCGGGCGGACGCTGGCCGAGAACCTGGCCGACGTGGTGTTCCCGCACGACCAGGACGTGGTCTACCCGGTCTCGCGCGCGATCTCGCGCACCGGGGGCGTGGTCGGGCTGCGCGGCAACCTCGCACCGGACGGCGCGATCGTGAAGGTCGCCGGCCTCAAGCAGCTGCGCTTCGAGGGCGCCGCGCGCTGCTTCGACTGCGAGGAGGACGCCTTCGCCGCGGTGCAGGCGCGTGCCTACGCCGAGGGCGACGTGCTGGTGATACGCTACGAGGGCCCTAAGGGCGGTCCGGGCATGCGCGAGATGCTGTCGACCACGGCGGCGATCTATGGCCAGGGCATGGGCGAGAAGGTGGCCCTGATCACCGACGGCCGCTTCTCCGGCGGCACGCGCGGCTTCTGCATCGGCCATATGGGACCGGAAGCGGCCGAGGGCGGCCCGATCGCCCTGCTCCGGGACGGCGACCGCATCGTCATCGACGCCGCCGCCGGCACCATCTCGGTGTCGCTGGACGAGGCCGAGCTGGCGCGGCGTCGCGCCACCTGGCAGCCGCGCCGGACCGACTACAACAGCGGCGCGATCTGGAAATTCGCCCAGCTGGTCGGCCCCGCGCATCTCGGCGCCGTCACCCATCCGGGCGGTGCCGCCGAGACCCACGTCTACGCCGACATCTGAGCGGACGCGTTCCCCGGGGCGCGGCCTAGCGGCGGCTGGCGGTCTCGGTCGGATGCGCCGGCACGCTGGTCGGCACGATCGCGACTGGGGCCACACCCTCCTTGTGGGTGATGCCGATCTGCTGCGCCGTGTGCGGCGTCAGGTCGACGATGTGGCTCCTCGGCACCGGACCGCGATCCTTGATGGTGACCTCGGCGGTCTTGCCAGTCTCGAGGTCGGTGACCCGCGCCTTGGTGCCGATCGGCAGGGTCCGGCTGGCGGCATCATTGGAGTGGACGTTGAAGCGCTCGCCGTCGGTCATGTGCCGCCCCTGCAGGCTGGTCGCGTAGACCGAGGCCTTGCCGACCTGCTTGTGCGGCAGCTTCCTGCCGGCCTCCGCCGCGGTCGCAGGTAGCAGGGTGCCGGCGGTCAGGAGGACCGCCAGGAGGCCGACGACAGGTTCGCGCATGATCTTCCCTTAAATGGACGCGGAGGATCATTAACATGAACCGTGGCTAAATTTTGACACATGCTTTCAGGTAGGGCTCAGGCTCACCAACAGCGGCACGTGGTCCGAGGGTTGCGGCGCATCGCGCTCCCGGCGATCCGGCTCCGCCGCCTGCAGGCGCTCGGCCAGCCGCGGCGAGAGCAGCGCGTGGTCGATGCGCAGGCCGCGGTCGCGTGGCCAGCAGCCGCCCTGGTAGTCCCAGAAGGTGTAGACCCGCCCGGCGGGCTGCAGCGCCCGCAGCGCGTCGGTCAGGCCGAGCCAGAGCAGCGCGCGGTAGCGGCTGCGGGTCTCGGGGCGCATCAGCGCGTCGTCCGCGGCGAGGATGCCGGGTGACGCGTCCTCGTCGGTCGGGCAGACATTGTAGTCGCCGGCCAGCACGAAGTCGGTCTCGTCGGCCAGCATCGCTCTCGCGTGCGCGATCAGGGCATCCATCCACTCCAGCTTGGCGCGGTAGCCCGCTTCGCCGCCGGAATTGCCGTTCGGCAGGTACAGGTTGCCCAGCGTGATGCCCTGCAGCCGGATCTCGACGTAGCGCGCCTGCGCGTCGGGCGGCAGGCCGGGCAGCACCGTGCGCACGGTCTCGGCCTCGCCGCGCACCAGGATGGCGACGCCGTTATAGCTCTTCTGGCCGACCACGACGCTGCGGTAGCCCAGAGCGGCGAAGCCCTCGGCGGGAAAGGCGTGGTTCTCGCACTTGATCTCCTGCAGCAGCAAGGCGTCCGGCTGGTGCTGCTCGAGCCAGCGACGCACGTGCGTCTCGCGGCTGCGGATCGAGTTCACGTTCCAGGTGGCGAACTTCATCGCGCGTGGCGCGGAGGTGCTGCTCAGTCGATCGAGAAGCTGGTGCCGCAGCCGCAGGAGGAGGTAGCGTTCGGGTTGCGCACGGTGAAGTGCGCCCCCATCAGCGCCTCGCTGTAATCGAGCTGGCCGCCGCCGAGCAGGTCGAGGCTCGCCGGATCGACCAGCACGCGGGCGTCGCCGGCGCGGATCTCGACGTCGTCGGGCTGCATCTCGCGGTCGAGCTTGAAGCTGTACTGGAAGCCGCTGCAGCCGCCGGCCAGTACCGCGACACGCAGCGCCTGGGCGTCCGGACCCGAGGCGCCGGGCTGGGCGGCGACGATCTCGGCGATGCGGACCGCGGCGCGGCGCGAGACCGAGAACGCACCGGAGGGGACGGGATCTTGGTTCGGCGAAAGGTTGTCCATTCCTCGAAGATAGACCCGCGGCCACGGTTGTTGAAGGGCCTCGCCCGATCGACCCGCCTCGATTGAAGCATGTCCTGGGCCGTTGTAAGCCTGTCGCCATGGGCGGCATGACGGAAATGCGGAGCGTGGTATGAGCTTGGCGCCGTACGCGGTGCGTGCGGAGGATGCGCGGGGCCGGCTGCATCCGGAGTCCGAGGCGACGACCCGCGGCCCCTGGCAGCGCGACCGCGACCGGGTGATACACTGCACCGCCTTCCGCAAGCTGCAGTACAAGACCCAGGTGTTCGTCAACCACGAGGGCGACTTCTTCCGCACCCGGCTGACCCACAGCATCGAGGTAGCGCAGATCGCCCGGTCGATCGCCCGCGAGCTCGACCTCAACGAGGACCTGACCGAGGCGCTGGCGCTGGCGCACGATCTCGGCCACACCCCGTTCGGCCACGCCGGCGAGGACGCGATGCGCGCGGCGATGCGCGACTGGGGCGGCTTCGACCACAACACCCAGTCGATGCGCATCGTCACCGTGCTGGAGCGGCGCTACGCCGATTTCGACGGGCTGAACCTGACCTGGGAGACGCTGGAGGGCCTGGCCAAGCATAACGGACCGGTCACCGCACCCTCCGCCTACCTCGCCGCCTACGACCGCCAGCACCCGCTCGACCTCGGCTGCTACGCATCCGCCGAGGCGCAGGTGGCGGCGATGGCCGACGACATCGCCTATCACAGCCACGATCTCGATGACGGGCTGCGCGCATCGCTGCTCGACTTCCGCGACCTGCAGGATCTGCCGGTGGTGGGGGAGGCGCTGCGTCAGGCGAGGGCACGCTGCGAGGCGCGGCCGGATCCGGCGGAATCCTCGCGGCTGCGACACGAGACGATCCGCCGGGTGATCAACATGCTGGCGAACGACCTGATCGCCGAGACCCGGCGCAGGCTGCAGGCGGCGGCGCCGCGGAATGCGGAGCAGGTACGGCGCCACGCGGCGCCGATGGTCGGCTTCGGCTCGCGCATGGCCGAGGACAACGCGGCGATCCGGTCGTTCCTGCATGCCAGGGTGTATCGGCACTGGCGGGTCAGCCGGATGACGATGAAGGCGCGGCAGGTGACGGCGTCGCTGTTCTCCATCCTGTCGGCCAATACCGGCCTGCTGCCGGACGGCTGGCGCGACCGCGCCGTCGCCGGGAGCGAGGTCGGGGACGCCAGGCACACGCACCGGGTGGTGGCGGACTACATCGCCGGCATGACCGACCGCTTCGCGATCGAGGAGCATCGTCGCCTGACGGATCCCGCGATCCCCGGCTGATCCGGGCCGGCCGCCTTGCTGCCGATCCTGTCCGAGGCGGCCCTGCTGCACTGCCTGGATGCGCTGGCGCCGGGGCTCGCGGAGCCGGTCGCGCGCAGGATCGGGCTGCGACCGGCGCGGATGCTTGGCCGCGGCGACCTCACGACGGATGCGGCGCTGCTGGCGGCTCCGATCAGCGGTGAGCCCACCCTGGAGTTCGCGGTGCGGCTGGCGGCCCGTCTCGGCTGCCTGCCCGGGATCGCGTCGGCCTGGGCGGCAGGGCCCGGCTTCATCAACCTGAGCTTCACCGACCAGGCGCTCGACCGCGTCCTGCGCGAGGCGCCGCGCGGGGCCGCAGGCGTGCAGTCGAGCCCGGTGCAGCCGCTCCCGGCCACGGGCGGTGCCGACCCCGACTTCGCGGTGCAGTACGCGCATGCCCGCTGCCGGTCGGTGTTGCGCGCCGCGGCCGACCTGCCCGGCCTCGGACGGTGGCGTCCGGACGAGCTCGACGCCGCCGCCGCCGGACGCTTCGCCTGCGGCGCCGGGCGTGCCCTGCTGTGCCGGATCGAGCACTGGAGCCGACTCGCCGCCGCGCCGCCGACCGACCGGCAGCGGTTTGGTCGTTCTATCGCGTTGTTCCTGAGAGATTTCTCATATCATTTCGATCAAGTATGGATGGCGTCGGCGGATGATGCAACACTGCGCCTGCTGCATCCCGGGCAGCGCTCCCGAAGTCTTGCGAACGTGGCACTGGTGCTGGCGACGGCAGAGGTGATCCGCTCCGGACTGAGCCTGCTGGGGATCGTGGCGGTCGAGGAGATACGATGAACCCGGTAGAGGAAGACCGCGCCCTCGACGGCGAGGAGCACTGGGACGCGGGCCGGCGACGCGGCCGCGAGGCGATGGATCCGGCGACCCGCCAGCTGGCGCTGCTCGCCGGCGGCATCGGTACGGTGCTGCTGGTGCTGATCGGCGGCTGGATGCTC
This sequence comes from uncultured Acetobacteraceae bacterium, assembly GCA_964242335.1. GTDB lineage: Bacteria > Pseudomonadota > Alphaproteobacteria > Acetobacterales > Acetobacteraceae > Lichenicoccus. Next base: position 5,448 of record CAXTAY010000055.1, read on the forward strand.
TCCGGCCGACATGCCGGCACCATACCGGTGATCGAGGCGCCGCCGGGACCGGTGCGGTTCAAGCCGATCGATCCCGGAGGCATGCAGGCGCTGGGGGCGCAGGCGCCGTCGATCGCGGAGGGTCCGCCTGGCGCCGGAGCGGGCGGCTCGCAGACGCTGCTGCCGCGTCCGGAGGCTGCCCGACCGGATACGCTGCAGGCGGAGATGGACGCGGTGCGGCCGAAGGCCGTGAGCCCGCCGACGCGATCCGCCTCGCCGCCGCCGCCGACGCCGACGCCGTCATCCGAGAGCCCGACCTCGGTGCCTCCGGCTCCGGCAGCGCCGTCGCCGTCGCCGTCGCCGTCGTCCCAAGCGCCCGGTCTGCAAGCGCCGGCTCTGCAAGCGCCGGCTCCCCGCGCTGCGCCTCCGGCGCACGCGCCGGTGGCGGCTCCCGCCGACAAGCTGCTGCGCACCGACGCCGATCCCGTGCCCGCGCGGCGGCGGACCAACGGCCCCGCGGTGCAGCTGGCGGCGTTCGGCAGTGCCGCGGCCGCGCAGAGCGAGTGGAGCCGGCTCTGCCGCAGCCATCCCGCCCTGTTCTCCGGCCGCAGCCCGGAGATCGATCAGGCCGACCACGAGGGCCGCACGATCTACCGGCTGCGCACCCGCGGCTTCGCCGGCAGCGCCGAGGCGACCTCGTTCTGCGAGCAGGCCCGCGCCCAGCACGTTGCCTGCACCCTGGCCGCGTTCTAGCGCATGCCTCGGACGCCGCTCGCCGCCATCATCGGCATCGCCGGCGAGACGCTGGACGAGGCGGAGGCGGCGCTGATCCGGGCGTGCCCGCCGCTCGGCGTGATCCTGTTCGGGCGCAACATCGCGACGCCCGGCCAGCTCGCGGCGCTGGTCGCCACGCTGCGCGCGGCACTGCCGGAGGGATCTCTGCTGCTGGTCGACCAGGAGGGCGGCCGGGTCGCGCGGCTGCGGCCGCCGCACTGGCGTCGGCATCCGCCGGCGGCGGCGCACGGCCGGCTGCATGCGCGCGATGCCGCGGCCGGCCTGCGCGCCGCCTGGCTCACCGGCGCCTTGATCGGCGGCGACTGCGCGGCCGCCGGCTTCGACGTCGCCTGCGCCCCGGTGCTCGACCGCGCGGTCGCGGACGCGCACGACGTCATCGGCGACCGTGCCTTCGCCGCCGAGCCGCAGGCGATCGCGGCCCTGGCCGGCGCCTTCGCCGAGGGGATGCTGGCGGCCGGGGTGCAGCCGGTCGGCAAGCACGCGCCCGGCCACGGCCGCGCCGCCGTCGACAGCCACCTGTCGCTGCCCGAGCTGGCACGGATCGAGGCCGCCGACCTCGCACCGTTCGCCGCACTCGCCTGGCTGCCGTGGATGATGACCGCGCATATCCGCTACCGCGACGACGATCCGCTGCTGCCCGCGACCCTCTCGCCCACGATCCTGCGCCGGGTGGTGCGCGGCCGGCTCAGCTTCGACAACCTGCTGATCTCCGACGACCTGGCGATGCAGGCGCTGAGCGGCACCGCGGGCAGCCGCGCCGCCCTGGCGCTCGCGGCCGGATGCGACGTGGCGCTGCACTGCTCCGGGCGGATCGAGGACAGCGCCGACGTGCTCAATCGCGCCACACCGCTGCGCCAGGCCACGCTCACCCGGCTCGACCGCGCGCGGGGCCTCGTGCGGTCGCGCCGCCGCCCGCTCGACCTCGACGCACTGGCCGACGAGCGGGAACGCCTGTCGTGCTGAACCGGGCGGACGCCGCATCCGACGCCGCGGCGCCGCTGCTGCAGCTCGACGGCTTCGAGGGGCCGCTCGACCTGCTGCTCGAACTCGCCCGGGCGCAGAAGGTCGATCTCGCGCGCATCTCGATCCTGCGGCTGGTCGAGCAGTACCTCGCGGTGGTCGAGGCGCGCCGCCAGCTGCGGCTGGAGCTCGCCGCCGAGTGGCTGGTGATGGCGGCATGGCTGACCTGGCTGAAATCGAGGCTGCTGCTGCCGCAGGAACCCGGGACGCTCGAGGCCGGCGAGGCGGCGGCCGAGCTGCTGGCCGAGCGGCTGGCGGAACTCGCCCATGTCGGGCGCGCCGCCGCCTGGCTGGAGGGCCGCGACCGGCTCGGTCACACGGTGTTCGCCCGCGGTGCCGCCGAGGTGCTGACCGAGATCGACCGCTCCGGCCTGTCGCTCGACCTGACGCAGCTGCTCGGCGGCTACATGGCGGCGATGCGCCGGACCGCCAGGAAGCGACGCTACCGACCCGAGCCGCCGGCCTTCTGGACAATGCGGCACGCCCTGGCGCGGCTGCGGCTGCTGCTCGGCGAGCCGGCGACGGAGTGGTGCGCGCTGGAGCGCTTCCTTCCCGAGTGGATGGAGGCGCCGCAGCGCGCCGGCGAGCGGGAGCGGCGCGCGGCCCTCGCCGGCACCCTGCTCGCCGGGCTGGAGCTCGCCCGCAGCGGCGCGGTGGAGCTGCACCAGGAACGACAGTTCGGCGCCATCCTGCTGCGACGCAGCCTGTCGCCATCGGCCGCGGACAGCGTGCGCCGGGAAGCCGCAGAGTGATCGAGACGAGCTTCGCGGTGCGGCTGGCCGAGGCGCTGCTGTTCGCCAGCAGCGAGCCGGTGCGGGAGCAGGCGCTGCTGCAGCTGCTGCGGACGCACGACGCGGCGCCGCAGGACGAGGCGGAGGGCGTGCGCGCCGTGCGAGCGGTGCTCGACGCGCTGTCGGCGCTGTATGCCGGTCGCGGCGTGCGGCCGGTCGAGGTCGCCGGCGGCTGGCAGTTCCGCACCGCGCCGGATCTGGCACCGCATCTGACCCGGGTGATGCACCGGCCGCGCCGGCTGGCGCGGGCGGCGATGGAGACGCTGTCGGTGATCGCCTACCACCAGCCCTGCACCCGCACCGAGATCGAGCAGATCCGCGGCGTCTCGCTCGGCCAGTCGACGCTGGACGCGCTGCTGGAGGCCGCACTGATCGTGCCGCGCGGCCGCAAGCAGGTGCCCGGACGGCCGGTGCTGTGGGGCACCTCGCCGAGCTTCCTGAGCCATTTCGGCCTGCGCGACCTGGCCGAGCTGCCGCGACGCGACGAGCTGCTGCTCGACCCGGGCGGCCTCGCATCGCCGGAGGCGGCCGGGGACGAGGCGGGGCCGGAGCCCGCAGTTTCGGCTTCCTCGGAGGCGTGCTAGCTAGCCGCATCGCGCCATCATCCTGCAGGGCGGCCGCGCGTGCCGCCGGAGATCCCGGGTCCGCATGTTCGACTTCGCCTGGTCCGAGATCATGCTGATCGGCATCGTCGGACTGATCTTCATCGGGCCGAAGGACATGCCGACGGCGATCCGCGCGATCACCGACCTGCTGAAGAAGGGCCGCAAGCTCGCCGGCGAGTTCCAGACCCACGTCGACGAGATGGTGCGCGACGCCGACCTGGGCGAGGCGCGCGACTCGATCCGACAGCTGCGCAGCATGAACCTGCGCGGGCAGGTGATGAAGGCGCTGGACGGCGACGGATCGATCCGGCGCACCCTGGTCGAGAACCCGCTGAGCCCGATACCTGCCGCCTCGTCCGCGGCGATCCCGGGTGCGCCGCCGGCGACGGCCACGATCGTCGGCGGCGACGCGACGGTCTCGGGGCGGCAGCTGCTGCATGGCGGTCATGCCGGCTACGGCGCGACGCGCGATGCCGCGGAGCGCCTCGACGCCGAGGAGGCGCTCGCCGAGATCGACGATCCGTCGCCGAGCCTGATCCCGCCGGAAGCGGCACGACGCCTGCGCCGCCTGCGCGCGGCCGAACCGGCACCCGCCTTCCTGCCGCCCGGGGCCATGCGTCCTGCCTCGCACCGCTACTGAGCGAGATCCGATGGCGGCGGACAAGGTCCTGGATAACGATCCGATCAACGACCAGCCGATGCCGCTGCTCGCGCACCTGGTCGAACTGCGCCGGCGGCTGCTCTGGTCGTCGGTGTCGTTCGGCCTGTGCTTCCTGCTCTGCTACCACTTCTCCGCCCGCATCTACCTGTTCCTGGCGCATCCGCTGGCCGAGATCATGCGCCAGAAAGGCGAGCAGCCCCATCTCATCTATACAGCGCTTTACGAGGCGTTCTTCACCTACCTCAAGGTCGCGATGTTCGGCGCCGGTTTCCTGTCGTTTCCGGTGGTTGCGAGCCAGGTCTGGATCTTCGTGGCACCCGGGCTATATCGCAGCGAGAAGCGTGCCTTCGCACCGTTCCTGATCGCCACCCCGGTGCTGTTCCTCGCCGGCGCGGCGCTAGCATACTATTTCGTATTTCCATTCGCCTGGAGGTTCTTCCTCAGCTTCCAGACGAGCGACGGCACGGATGGTCTGCAGATTCAGCTGCAGGCCAAGGTCAGCGAGTACCTGAACCTGGTGATGAAGCTGATCATGGGGTTCGGCATCGCCTTCGAACTGCCCGTCGTGCTGACCCTGTGCGCCAAGGTCGGCATCGTCAGCTCCAAGGGCCTGAAGAAGATGCGCCGCTACGCCTATGTCGGCGCCTTCGTCGTCGCCGCGCTGCTGACGCCGCCCGACGTCATCACCCAGACCGGCCTCGCGGTGCCGCTGATCCTGCTCTACGAGGTGTCGATCTTCACCGCCCGGCTGGTCGAACCCAAGCCCGTGGACGAGAGCGTCTGATGCATGACCTGGCGGCGCTGCGTGCTGATCCGGCCGGCTTCGACGCCGACCTGGCACGCCGCGGACTGGCGCCGGCCGCCGGCGAGTTGCGGGCGCTCGACGAGGCGCGACGCGCGGCGCTGACGGCGCTGCAGGAGAAGCAGTCGCGGCGCAAGACGCTGGCGAGCGAGATCGGCGCGCTCAGGCGCAGTCGCGGCGACAGCGGCGATCTGGAGGCAAGGGCGGTGGCGCTTCGCCTCGAGATCGACGGCCTCGACCGCGAGGCCGCGGCACTCGACGCGTCGATCCGCGGCAGGCTCGCCGAGCTGCCCAACCGGCTCGATGCCGCGGTGCCGGCCGGCGCCGACGAGCACGGCAACGTCGTGGTGCACCGGCGAGGCACGCTGCGCGAGTTCGACTTCGCGCCGAGGCAGCATTTCGAGCTCGGCGAAGCGCTCGGCATGATGGACTTCGAGGCGGCCGGCAGGCTCGCCGGCAGCCGCTTCGTGGTGCTGCGCGGCCCGCTGGCGCGGCTGGAGCGCGCACTCGGCCAGTTCATGCTCGACCTGCACACCGGCGAGCACGGCTATGTCGAGCATTCGGTGCCGCTGCTGGTCAACGACGCGGCGATGTACGGCACCGACAAGCTGCCCAAGTTCGCCGACCAGTCCTTCGCCACCACCGACGGGCGCTGGCTGATCCCGACCGCCGAGGTGCCGCTGACCAGCCTAGTCGCGGGCCAGATCGTCGATGCCGACCGCCTGCCGATGCGCCTCGCCGCACTCTCGGCCTGCTTTCGCAGCGAGGCGGGTGCGGCCGGCCGCGACACGCGCGGCATGCTGCGCCAGCACCAGTTCTACAAGGTCGAGCTGGTCTCGATCACCGCGCCAGAGCACAGCGAGGCGGAGCACGAGCGCATGACCGGCTGCGCCGAGCGGGTGTTCGACCTGCTGGAGATCCCGTATCGCCGGGTCCTGCTCTGCGCCGGCGATACCGGCTTCGGCGCCGCGCGCACCTACGACCTCGAGGCGTGGCTGCCGGGCCAGCAGGCCTGGCGGGAGGTCTCGTCCTGCTCCAACACCCGCGACTTCCAGGCCAGGCGGATGAACGCGCGGTTCCGCACCGCGGGCGGCCCGGCATACCTGAACACCCTGAACGGCTCCGCCCTGGCTGTCGGCCGCACCCTGATCGCGGTGATGGAGAACTTCCAGCAGGCGGACGGCTCGATCCTGCTGCCGCACTGCCTGCGTCCCTACCTCGGCGGCCTGGAGAGCATACGCGGCTGAGCCGCACGGCACGGGCACTTGACACCGTGGGGCAACGGCAGAGCATCGCGGCCATGCAACAGGTCAGTCTCTCGTTCGGACGCGGTCATCTGCAGGTCGCGGCACCCCTCCACGCCACCGTGATACGCAAGCGCACGTTCGCCAAGCTGCCCGATCCGGCCGCCGCGATCGTGGCGGCGTTCGAGCAGCCGCTCGGCAGTGCCGCGCTGCGCGAGCTGGTGCGCGGCCGCGGCAGCGCCTGCATCCTGGTCTGCGATATCACCCGCCCGGTGCCGAACCGCCTGTTCCTGCGGCCGATGATCGAGACGATGATCGCGGGCGGCATTCCGCGCGAGGCGATCACCGTGCTCGTCGCCACCGGCCTGCACCGGCCCAACGAGGGTGCGGAGCTCGCCGAGCTGATCGGCGACGACTGGGTGCTCTCCCATGTCCGCGTCGAGAACCACTTTGCGCGCGACGATGCGGCGCACGTCGATCTCGGCGTCACCGAGGCGCGCGGCACCCCGATCCGCATCGACCGCCGGTTCGTCGAAGCCGACCTGCGCATCGCGACCGGACTGGTCGAGCCGCATTTCATGGCCGGCTGGTCCGGCGGACGCAAGGTGGTGGCACCCGGGGTCGCGCACCACACCACGATCCGCACCTTCCACTCGGCGCGCTTCATGGAGGATCCGCTCGCGGTGCAGTGCAACCTGATCGGCAACCCGCTGCACGACGAGCAGCTGGAGATCGTGCGGCGCATCGGCGAGGTCTACGCGCTCAACACGGTGCTGGACGAGGACCGCGATCTCGCCTGCGTCACCTTCGGCGAGATCGTCGCGAGCCACCTGGCGGCGGTGGAGTTCGTGGCCGACGCGACGCAGGTCGCGGTGCCGCGCCGCTACCACACGGTCGTGACCTCCTCGGCCGGCTACCCGCTCGACAAGACGTACTACCAGACCGTCAAGGGCATGGTGACGCCGCTCGACATCCTGATGCCGGGCGGCACGCTGATCATGCTGTCGGAGTGCTCGGAGGGCTTCGGCAGCGACGAGTTCCGTCGCTCGCAGGCGCGCCTGGTCGAGATCGGCGCCGAGCGGTTCCTGGCGACGCTGAACGCCAAGTCGCTCGCCGACATCGACGAGTGGCAGACCGAGATGCAGCTCAAGCCGATGCGCCTCGGCCGGGTCGAGCTCTACGCGACCGGACTGGACGAGGAGGAACGGCGGCTCACCGGCGTCACCATGATCGACGACGTCTCGTCGGCGATCGAGGACAGCATCCGTCGCAGCGGCGATTCGCACGTGGCCTTCATTCCCGAGGGTCCCTACGTCGTGCCGGTCTGCCGGCGCGTGCCGGAGGCGCATCCGCCGGGCTGAGACAACCGTCGGGTGGGTGCGGCGCGGGCGCGGCGTCGAGGAGAGGAGGGGCGATGAAGGCGTACTATCTGCCGGCGGTGCTTCGTGTCGGCGGCGGCGCGCTCGCCGGCCTTCCCGACGCGCTGCGCCAGCTCGGCCTCGCCGCACCGCTGATCGTCACCGACCGGTTCATGGCGACGAGCGGCGTGCTCGACCGGGTGCGTGACACGCTCGATGCCTCCGGGATCACCGCGCGCGTCTTCGCCGACGTGGTGCCGGATCCGACGGTCCCGTCGGTGTTCGCCGCACTCGAGGTCCTGCGCCAGGGCCAGCATGACTGCGTGATCGGCCTAGGCGGCGGCAGTCCGATCGACACTGCGAAGATGCTCGCCGTGCTGGCGGTGCACGACGCGACGCCGCGGCAGCTGAAGTTCCCGCATCTGCAGGACGTGGCCGGCCTGCCGATCATCGCCATCCCGACCACCGCCGGGACCGGCTCGGAGGCGACGCGGGTGACCGTGATCACCGACCAGGCGAGCCGGGAGAAGATGATGTGCATGGGGCTCGCCTACCTGCCGCGCATCGCCATCGTCGATTACGAGCTGACCCTGTCCAAGCCGTGGCGCCTGACCGCCGATACCGGGCTGGACGCGCTGACCCACGCGATCGAGGCCTACGTGTCCAGGCAGGCGAGCCCGTTCACCGACGCGCTGGCGCTGGCGGCGATGCGCGCGCTGTGGCGCAACGTGGCGCGGGCCTGCACCGATCCGTCGGACCGGGCGGCGCGCGAGGCGATGATGCTGGGCGCGCTGCAGGCCGGGATGGCGTTCTCCAATGCGTCGGTGGCGCTGGTGCACGGCATGAGCCGGCCGATCGGCGCCCACTTCCACGTCGCGCACGGGCTCTCGAACGCGATGCTCCTGCCCGCCGTCACCGCCTGGTCGGTGCCGGGCGCGGAACCCCGCTACGCGGCGTGCGCCCGGGCGATGGGCATAGCGGCACCCGAAGATGCCGACCTCGACGCCGCGCACGCCCTGGTCGCGGCCCTGGCGGCGAAGAACCGCGAGCTCGAGGTGCCGTCGCCGCGTCGTTACGGTATCGACCCGGATCGCTGGACCGCGCTGCTGCCGCTGATGGCGGAGCAGGCGATCGCGTCCGGCTCTCCGGCCAACAACCCGCGGGTGCCGGACGCGGGCGCGATCATCGAGCTCTACCGTCAGGTGTGGGGCGAGGCATAGGCCGGGGCGGATGCCGCCCTACCCTCAGCGCGCGATCATCCACGGGACCAGGTACTGCTGGCAGACGGTGATCAGCGCCACCACCAGCGTCAGGGCGACGCTGTGCTTGAAGGTGCGCGCGAAGACCAGGCCCTCCTGGCCCTTCAGCGTGGTGACCGAGACGCCGGTGGAGATGTTCTGCGGCGAGATCATCTTGCCCATCACACCGCCCGAGGAGTTGGTGGCGGCGAACAGGATCGGGTTCAGGCCGAGCTGGTGGGCCGCGACCACCTGCAGGTTGCCGAACAGCGCGTTGCCTGAGGTGTCGCTGCCGGACAGCGCCACCGCGATCCAGCCGAGGAAGGCCGAGGCGACCGTGAACAGCACGCCGAGATGTGCCGCCGCGTCTCCGAGCGTGTAGGTCATGCCCGCGTAGTTCATCAGGTAGGCGAGCCCCATGATCAGCGAGACCGTCATCACCGCGAGCCGGACCTGTCGCCAGGTGAGCACGACGCAGCCGAGGAAGTCGCGCACGCTGAGGCGGAACAGGGCGGCGGTGAGGGCGGCTGCGAACAGGATCGCGGTGCCGGTCGCGAGCGGCTGGAAGGTCCAGGTGGCGGGGTAGGGCTTGTGGTAGAGCGTCACGTAGACCGCGTTGTTCAGGCCCGGCCAGGGGATCTGGATCGCGCCGATCGAGGCGACCTTGAGCTGCGTCCAGACGATGACGACGAGGCTGACGACGATCCACGGGATCCAGCCCTGCCAGGGTGAGATCGGCGGCCGGGCGGCACCTCCACGCAGCGACGTGCCGGGTGTACCCGCCATCTGCAGGGTGGCGGCGAAGCGCGCATCGGGGGCCGGCCGCCAGAGCTGCAGGAAGCCGATCGTGATCAGCAGCGAGCCGAGCGAGGCGAACACGTCGGTGAGGCGGTAGTCGGCGAAGTTGGAGACGCTGAACTGGATCGCGGCGAAGCTGCCGCCGGCGATCAGCAGCAGCGGCCAGAGGGCGGCCACCGAGCGCCGGCCGCCGAACACCGCCATCACGTAGAACGGCAGCAGCAGGGCGAGGAACGGCAGCTGGCGGCCGATCATCGCGCCGAGCACGGTGTCCGACTGGTGCGTCACCACGCCGAGCACGGTGACCGGGATGCCGAGCGCGCCGTAGGCTACGGGTGCGGTGTCGAAGATCAGGGTATAGGTCAGCGCCTCCAGCGGGCTCCAGCCGATCATGATCAGCAGCGAGCTGGTGATCGCGATGGTCGAGCCGAAGCCGGCGATGCCCTCGAGCAGCGCGCCGAAGCAGAAGCCGATGACGATCAGCACGACACGACGGTCGGCCGGCAGGTTCTGCAGCACCCAGCTGCGGAACGCGTCGAAGCGGCCGGTGACCACCGCCACGTTGTAGAGGATGAGCGCGTTGAAGGCGATCCACATCACCGGCCAGAGCGCGAACACGATCCCGGCGGCGACGCTGTCGAGTGCCAGCCCGACCGGCATGTGCCAGGGCAGCACCGCCATGACGAGGCCGACCAGCAGGCCGCCGAGCGAGGCCTGCCAGGCGGGCCGACGCAGGATGCCGAGCATGACCAGCACGGTGACGATCGGCAGGCTCGCGACCAGGAACGACAGCAGCAGGCTGCCGCCGATCGGCGTCAGTGATTGATGGAACACGACTTCTCCCGGGGCTTCGGTTTCTTGTCCGGCACCCGTGTCCACGACGCGAGCTTCCGGAGAGTGGACAGCATGACAGACCGGGCCGCGCCGCAAGGGGTTTTCGTCGCCTGATGATGCTGGGAAAGAGCAGGCGAGGGCTCCAGACCCCGATACCTAGAGGATGGATTTCAAAGGCTCGGCCTTCGACGAGGTCAAGGGGCAAAGCCCCTTGCTCCGTCCCGTCGTCGACGCTCCCCGACCCTATCGGCAGCCGGCTAGGCGGTGCCGGCGAGCCGCGCCGTCAGGTCCTCGATGAACTGCCAGGCGACGCGGCCGGATCGGCCGCCGCGCGCGATCGACCACTGCTGGGCGGCGGCGTGCAGTGCCTCGCGCTCGATCGGCAGCCCGCGCTCGGCGGCGTAGCCGTCCACCATCGACAGGTAGCCGGGCTGGTCGCAGTTGTGGAAGCCGATCCAGAGCCCGAACCGGTCCGACAGGGAGACCTTCTCGTCGGTGGCCTCGTTCGGGTTGATCGCGGTGGCGCGCTCGTTCTCGATCATCTCGCGCGGCATCAGGTGGCGACGATTGCTGGTGGCGTAGAACAGCACGTTCGCCGGCCGGCCCTCGATGCCGCCGTCCAGCACCGACTTCAGCGCCTTGTAGTCGGCGTCCTCGCGCTCGAACGACAGGTCGTCGCAGAACAGCAGGAAACGCCGGCTCGACGGACGCAGCAGGCCGAGCAGCACCGGCAGGCTGACGAGGTCGTCGCGCTGGATCTCGACCAGCAGCAGCGGCGGCTGCCCGGTGCCGCCCGCCTCGACCACGGCGTGATGCACCGCCTTGACCAGCGACGACTTGCCCATGCCGCGGGCGCCCCAGAGCATGACGTTGTTGGCGGGGAGGCCGCGGGCGAAGCGCGCGGTGTTCTCCAGCACCAGCCCGCGCTGCCGCTCGATGCCCTGCAGCAACGGCAGCCCGACATGGCTGACCTGGACCACCGGTGTCAGCCCGCCGCCCTCCGGATGCCAGACATAGGCATGGGCGGTGTCGAGCGCCGGCAGCTCCGGCGGCGGCGGCGACATCCGCTCCAGGGCGTCGGCGATGCGCTGCAGCAGCCGGTCGGTCGCGTCGCTCATCGGCAGCCTCCCGGAGTCTGCATGTCTGATTAGGCACCCGGCTTGACGGGCGGAGTGCGAAAACTATGGTCCCCCAGCATACCCGGCAAGGCTCCGCCTCGCCTGCGGCCTCCCCGAGCCTGGAAGCAGTACGATGAACCTGTTCTCGACCCCCGCCTATGCCCAGGATGCGGCCGGAGGCCTGCTCGGCAGCCTGGCCGGGTTCAGCCAGTTCCTGCCGATCCTGCTGATCTTCGTGGTGTTCTACTTCCTGCTGATCCGGCCGCAGCAGCAGCGTCAGAAGTCGCTGAAGGCGATGGTGTCGGCACTCAAGCGCGGCGACCGGGTGGTGACCGCCGGCGGCATCGTCGGCGTGGTGCAGCGGGTGCGCGACGGCGTCGACGAGGTGGAGGTCGAGATCGCGCCGAACGTGCGCGTGCAGGTGGTGCGCGACACCATCTCCACCGTGCTCAAGCCGCCGAGCGCCGCCAACGACACCGGCCCGGTGATAGCGAAGAAGGAATGAGGCGGCGTCGCGGCCCGGATGCGCGATCCGGGCCGCCCGCCCGGCTCAGGCTGCCTTGAGCTGCGCCTCGGCGAACTCGTAGTTGGCGATCTTGTCCAGCCAGTTGGTGACGTAGTCTGGACGCCGGTTGCGGAAATCGACGTAGTAGCTGTGCTCCCAGACGTCGATGCCGAGCAGCACGCGGCCCTCGCCGGTGGCGACCGGGTTGGAGCCGTTGGGCGTCTTGGTCACCTTCAGCTTGCCGTCCGGTGCGGCCACCAGCCAGGCCCAGCCCGAACCGAACTGGGTGGTGGCGGCGGTCTTGAAGGCCTCCTTGAACTTGTCGACGCCGCCGAAATCCTCGGTCAGCTGCTTCTCCAGCGTCGGCGGGATGCTGCCGCCGGTGGGCGACATCGCCTGCCAGAACACGATGTGGTTCCAATGCTGGCCGGCGTTGTTGAACACCGGCGCCATCTCGGCGTTGCCGTGGCTGTGGTGGATGATCTCCTCGAGCGACTTGCCGGAGAGCGCCTCGTTCTTCTCGACGAAGCCGTTCAGGGCGGTGACGTAGGCCTGGTGGTGCTTGTCGTGGTGCAGCTCCAGCGTCTCCTGGCTCATGCCGCGTGCGGCCAACGCGTTGTGCTGGTATGGAAGTGCAGGCAGTTCGAAGGCCATGTCGGTTTCTCCTGGTTCTCATTATTGAGCTATGGCCGGACCGCTGCTCCGTCAAGCGAGCCTCCCCGGTCGTCACGGCAGGATCACCCGCGGGCATGAATTCGACGAACCCGCTCTCCCCTGCCGGCCGGACCGCCAGGTCGCACGATCCGGACCGCTTCCTGGTCAGCCTGTTCGCGCCCGCCGCCGTCCGCGAGGCGCTGTTCCTGCTGATCGCCTTCAACCACGAGCTGGTCCGTGCGCTGGAGACCGGATCGGTGCATCGCGGCATGGGTCCGATCGCGGCACTGATCCGCCTGCAATGGTGGCGCGAGGTGGTGCAGGGCGAGCCGCGCCGGCACGAGCTCGCCGAGCCCCTGGCCGCCAGCCTGGCAGCCGGCGGGCTGCAGCCCGCGAGCCTGCTGTCGATCATCGCCGCCCGCGAGGCGGAGGCCGAGGGCATCGAGACGATGGGGCAATGGGAGTCGATCCAGCTCGAGGGCGCGGGCGGCATGCAGGTGGCGTGCGCCGAGGCGCTGGGCGAGCGCGATCCGGCGGTGCTGGATCGCCTGCGACGCGGCGGCGCCGCCTATGGCGCCGGCGCGATCTGGCGGCACCACCGGGCGATCCTGCACGCCGGACGCTGCCCGTTCCCGGACGAGCTGCTGCAGCGCGCCGGCCACAGCCGCGACGGGCTGCTGGCGGCGGCCGCAGCACCGCTCGATGCGGCGTTCCTGGCGCCGCTGCGCGAGGCCGGCCTGCGCTGGCTGGGCGAGGCAGGCCGTCCCGGCTTGCAGCAGGCGCGGCATGCCCCCG
>CAXTAY010000056.1:0-17090 GCA_964242335.1 uncultured Acetobacteraceae bacterium
CTCCGACCGCGGCCTGCGCGCGACGCCGGCCGCGCGCCTCGCGGCACGGCGGCAGGGCGTCGAGCTGGCCGGGTTGAGCGGCAGCGGGCGGCGCCGCCGGATCGAGCTCCGCGACGTGTCGCCGTCCTCGGCCCCGGCTGCCGCCCTGGCCCCGGCCCCGGCCCCGGCGATGCTGCGCGGCACGGAAGTGCCCGGCGGCCGGATCGCCGCGCGCGACTGGATCGCCGATGCCGCGCGCGGTCCGCGCATCCTGCTGCTGCACGGCCTGGCCGGCGACGTGCAGAGCTGGGCGCAGCTGGCGGCGGCACTGACGCGGGCGGGACGGCACGTCACCGCGATCGACCTGCCCGGCCACGGCGGCACCGAGATCGAGGCGCCGGACCTCGACGGGGTCGCCGCGCCGGTGGCGGCATTCCTCGACGCGCTGCAGGGCGAGCCGGTCGAGCTGGTCGGACATTCCCTTGGCGGTGCGGTGGCGGCACGGGTGGCACGCCTGGCACCGTCGCGCGTGCGTCGGCTGACGCTGCTGGCGCCGGTGGGGCTGGACCGCGCCATCGATATCGACTTCGTCCGCGGCATCGTGCGGGCGCGGGCCAGCGGCGGGCTGCAGCACCTGCTGCGCCGGCTCGCGGTGCGGCCCGCGGCGCTGACCGCCGCCCAGCTCGATGCGCTGGCGGCCGAGCTGTCGCGCGGGCGGCTGCTCGGGCTCGCGGACATGCTGGTCGACGAGACGGGCCAGCAGCTCGACATCACCGCCGACCTGCGGGCGCTGCAGATGCCGTCACGCCTGGTCTGGGGCCTGCAGGACCGGATCATTCCCTGGACCCAGGTGCGACAGGCCGGCAGCCGCACCGCCATCCACCTGATCGACGATGCCGGCCACGTGCCGCACTGGGACCAGCCGGCGGAGGTCGCCGCGCTGTTCGAGTGACTTGCCTGGACTGAAGTGCCTCAACGAGAAGCGTAACGAAACGGGAGGACGAGCATGAACAACGATCGACCGACAATCATCCAGCCGACCCGACGGCACGTGCTGGGCGGCCTCGGCGCCGCCGCGGCCGCCGCGGGCGGGGTGCAGCTGGCGCAGTTCGCGCTCGGCAGCGAGCCGGCGCGGGCGCAGAGCCAGGCCAAGCCGGTGAAGCTCGCCGTGGTGGCCCAGCAGATGTCGGCGCAGTCCGACCAGCGCAGCTGGAGCGGGTTCCAGCAATGGCTGAAGAAGACCGGCTTCGACAAGAGCTGGGAGGTCAACATGACCGACGCAAAGGGCGATCCCGGCGCGCTGGTCAGCCAGATCGAGAACGCCATCACCGCGAAGTCCGACGCGATCCTGGTGATGTACGGCACCCTGACCGCGGCGCACAGCGCGCTCGACGACCTCGCCCGCTCGAAGATCCCGTTCTTCAGCCTCGATAGCGGCTGGCAGTCGCCAGCGATCGCCGACATCACCAGCAACAACTGGGTGATGGGTGGCCAGTATAGCCAGTACATGGTCGACCGGCTGCTGGGTGAGGGTAAGCAGAAGGCCAACATCTGCGCCGTGATCGCCAACTTCCATCACGGCACGCGCAAGCGCGGCAAGGTGATGCGCGCGGTGCTGACCGAGAACGAGTGGATCAGCCTGGAAGCGGAACGGGTGATCCAGTACTCGGGCTTCTACGAGACCACGCAGAACGTGGTGAACGATTGGCTCGCGCGTTATGGCAACGATCTCGACGCGATCTGGTGCCCCTGGGACGAGCCCGGCATGGCGGCGGCCGAGGTGATCAAGTCGCGCAACATGCAGGACCGGATCTTCGTGGTCTCCGCCGACGGCGCCTCAACCGCACTCGACCGCATGCGCGATCCGGCCTATCCGCTCAAGGCCACCACCGCGCAGGCGTTCGAGATCTGGGGCGCCTATACCGGCTGGCTGATCAACGAGATCGTCGGCAAGGGACGGCCGGCGAAGGAGGTGGTGCCGGTGCCGACCGTGGAGTTCCCGGCACCGCTGCTGGTGAGCGGCGTCAACGTGCCGCCCGCCGGCACGCCGACCTACGAGGCGACCGACCTGTACTACATCTACCGCGACCGTGCCCTCTCCGGCATGAAGGCCTGAGCGGCACTGCGGGCGGGAGCGTGCTCCCGCCCGCATCCCGGCGCACGCCATGACCGATGATCCGCTGCTGCAGGCCCGCGCGATCGGCAAGAGCTTCCTCGCGACCGCGGCGCTGACCGATGTCGATCTGCGGCTGCATGCCGGCGAGATGCTGGCCCTGGTCGGCGCCAACGGGGCCGGCAAGTCGACGCTGGTGAAGATCATCTGCGGCGCCGTGCTGCCCGACAGCGGCACACTGCAGGTCGGCGGCAGGCCGGTGCGGTTCCGCGGTGTCGCCGACGCGCTCGCGGCCGGAATCGCGGTGGCGCATCAGCAGGTCTCGATCATCCGGCCGCTGAACGGCGCCGAGAACATCATGCTGGGGCGCGAGCCGCGGCGGCGCGGACTGATCCACGACCGCACGCTGATGCAGAGCGCGCAGCGGCTCGCCGACCGCTTCGGCGTGCGCATCGACCTCGCGCGCGAGTGCGACACGCTGAGCCTGGGCGAGCTGAAGATCCTCGACATCCTCAAGGCGCTCGCCACCGGCCCGCGGATCCTGATCCTGGACGAGCCGACCGCCTCGCTGACGCTGGCCGAGACGCAGCGGCTGTTCGCCTTCCTCGCCGACCTGAAGCGGCAGGGTCTCGGCATCCTGTTCATCTCGCACCACCTCAACGAGGTGTTCGCGCAGTGCGACCGCATCCTGGTGCTCAAGGATGGCCGCGCGGTGCATGACGGCGCGGTCGCCGACGTCACGCTCAAGCAGGTGGTGCAGCTGATGGTCGGGCGCGCTATCGAGGCCACCGACTGGGCCAGCCACGCCGCCGCGGGCGACGACGACGTGGTGGTGGCGGTGCACGCACTCCGCGTCGGCCGGCTGGAGGTGCCGGAGCTCACGGTGCGACGCGGCGAGGTGGTCGGCGTCGCCGGCGTGCTGGGTGCCGGTCAGACCGAGCTGCTGGAATGCCTGGCGGGGGCTTCGCCGGCCGCCGCTGCACCCGCCTCGATCGGCCTCGGTGCCCTGCCCCGCCTGCCGCGCAGCGTCGCCGAGGCGGTCGATCACGGCATCTACCTGGTCGCCGACGATCGGCTGCGCAAGGCGATGTTCCGCGGCCTGTCGATCGAGGAGAACCTGCTGACCGGATCGCTGGCGCAGATCAGCCGCGGCGGCATGGTGCAGCGCGGGCTCGCGCAGGACATCGCGCGCGACATCATCGCCCGCCTGCGGGTGAAGTGCAGCGGCCCGCACCAGGAGGTGCTGCAGCTCTCCGGCGGCAACCAGCAGAAGGTCGTGTTCGGGCGCTGGCTGGCGCGCATCGGCGACCACGCGACACCGGTGCTGCTGCTCGACAACCCGACCGAGGGCGTCGATGTCGGCAGCAAGGCCGAGCTCTACGCGCTGATCCGCGACCTCGTGCGCCAGGGTGCGTCGGTGCTGATCGCCTCGGCCGAGTTCTCCGAGCTGATCGCGCTGTGCGACCGCGTGTACTGCATCGGCCACGGCCGGCTCGGCGCCTGCCTGCCGCGCGAGGCGCTCTCCGAAGACCGGCTCCTGCTGGAGGTGAACTGACCATGTCCGCTGCCACATCCGGGCCCGCCGGGGGCCGCTTCGAGCTCGGCCAGGCGGCCTCCCGCTACGGCACCGTCGGCGCCGCCATCCTGATCTTCGCGGTGTTCGCGCTGGCCAGCGGCCGCTTCGTCTCGGCGGCCAACATCAGCAACATCCTGGTGCAGATCTCGGTGCTGATGGTGATCTCCTCGGGCCTCACGGTGGCGGTGGCGAGCGGCGAGTTCGATCTCTCCGTGGGCCAAGTCGCGGGCCTGTCCGGCGTGCTGGTGGCGGGGCTGATGGTCTGGTCGGGCCTGCCGATCGCGCTCGCGATCGGGCTCGCGGTGCTGGCCGGCGTCGGGATCGGCATCGTCAACGGGCTGCTGGTCACCCGGCTGCGCATCCCCTCGCTGATCGCCACCCTGGCGATGGGGCCGATCGCGCTCGGGCTCAACTACGCCTATGACGGCGGCGACTCGATCTATTCGAGCTTCCCGCCCGCCTTCTACGTCATCGCCACCGGGCGGGTGGCGGGGCTGGTGCCGGTGCCGATCCTGATCGCGCTGGTCGTGGTCGCGGCGTTCTACGTGCTGGTCAACCGCACCCGGCTCGGCCGCGCCGTGGTCGCCACCGGCGCCAACCTGCAGGCGGCGCGGCTTTCCGGCATCAACGTCAATCGCTGCCGCATCCTGGCGCTGACGCTGTCCTCGTTCGGGGCGGCGATGGGCGGCATCATGCTGACCGCGCGGCTCGGCACCGGTCAGCCGGGGGCCGGCGAGCCGTACCTGATGGACAGCCTGACCGCGGTGTTCCTCGGCATGACCGCCTTCAAGCCTGGCCGCGCCACGGTGCAGGGCACGCTGGTCGGCGTCATCATCATCGGCATGCTCGATAACGGGCTCAACCTGCTCGGCGCGCCGTTCTACCTGCAAAACGAGGTTCGCGGCGTGGTGATGATCGCCGCCGTCAGCCTCGCGGTGCTGCGCGGCGAGATCCGCTTCTTCTGAGGGAGGATGACATGGCAGACAAGGCGGGCCGCACGGCCCTGGTCACCGGCGCCAGCCGAGGCATCGGCCGCGCGATCGCGCTCGGCCTCGCGCGCGACGGCTTCGACGTGGTGGTGAACGACATCGCGCGGCAGCGCGACGAGCTCGAGGCGGTGGCAGCCGAGATCGAAGCCAGCGGCCGGCGCGGGTTCGCCCTGTTCGCCGACGTCAGCGACGCAGCCGAAGTCCGCGCGATGGTCGAGGACGCGATCGGGCGCACGGGACGGATCGACGCGGTGGTCAACAATGCCGGCATCCTGATCGCGGGCACGGTCGAGGCGCTGCCCGAGCAGCACTGGGACGCGGTGATGGACGTCAACGCGAAGGGGACCTTCCTGGTGGTGCAGGCACTGCTGCCGCACATGCGCGCCGCCGGCTACGGGCGCATCGTCAACATCGCCTCGATCGGCGGCAAGCACGGCGCCCCGGAGCAGGCGCACTACTCGGCCAGCAAGGCCGCGATCATGGGCTTCACCCGCGTGCTGGCGCAGGAGGTGGGACAGTTCGGCATCACCGCGAACTGCGTCTGCCCCGGCATCATCGTCACCGACATGGGCCGCACCAACCTGTCCGATCAGGCCAACGTCGATCGCTGGGTCGGCATCACCGCGCTGCGCCGCCTGGGCCAGCCCGAGGACGTCGTGGGGCCGGCCTGCTTCCTCGCCTCCGACGCGTCCGCCTTCGTCACCGGCCAGTCGCTGAACGTGTGCGGCGGCATCGTGTTGAGCTGACGGCGCGAACCGGCTGGCGCGGATCAGACCCGCGTGCGCAAGCTGCCACGTCCGGGAGATCAGCACGTGGGATGGCGATGAAGCAGGTGGCGGTGACGGCGCTGTTGTCGCAACTCGCGCTCGGTGCGTGCTCCGTCGTGGGCATACGCGACGGCACCCCCGAGCCCGCCGCCACCGTGATCGGCCATATCGGGCAGGTCGAGATACGCCGCTACGCTCCGGTGCTGGTGGCGGAGACCACCGTGGAGGGCGGCGAGCAGGCCGTGCGCGCCGAGGGCTTCCGGCGCCTCGCGGCCTACATCTTCGGACGCAACCTGCGCCACGCCGCGATCGGCCGGACACCGGTGAGCGGAGAGACCGCCTCGGAGAAGATCGCGATGACTGCACCGGTGGCGCAGAGCCGGTCCGGCACGCCGAGCGCCGCCTCCGGCCGAAGCTGGGTCATTCGCTTCTTCCTGCCCGCCGGGATGACCGAGGCGACCGCGCCGCGGCCGCTCGACACACGGGTCACGCTGCGGCTGCTGCCCGAGCGCACCATGGCGGTGCTCCGGTTCTCGGGCGTGGCCACCCCGGCCGCGGTGTCGGCCCATGCGGCGCAGCTGGATGCCGCGCTGGCGAGTGCCGCCTGGCAGGCGGACGGCGCGCTGGTGACCTGGTTCTACGATCCGCCCTGGGCGCTGCCGCCGTTCCGCCGCAACGAGGTCGCGCGCCCGGTGCGTCCTGCTGCCGCGAGCGGCATCAGCCCCGCCCAAGGCTGACTAGGGCAGTTGCGCCCGAGCCGGTGCGACGGCGCACGCCGAAGTGACAGCCGCCTCGACCCAGGCACGGTCGAGCTTGCCATTGATGGTGAGCCTGTAGGCGTCGAACTGACGGAAGACGGCCGGAAGATGCGTCGGCGGAAGCAGGTCCTGGCAACGCCTGCGCAGCGGCGAGGGATCCAGCGCGACGTTGTCCACGGTCTTGAACGTCGCGAGCAGGAACCGGTTGTCGTTTCTGGTCATTGCCACCACGACGCACGTCTCGATGTCGTGCAGCGTCAGGATCGCGGCCTCGATTTCCTCCAATTCGATACGCACGCCGTTCACCTTCACTTGGCGGTCGACGCGTCCCTTGAACGTCAAGGCGCGCGTCCGCGTGTTCAGCTCGACGAGATCGCCGCTGCGATAGAAACGGATCGTGAGGCCGTCCAGGAGGGTGGTGAAGAACGGGTCCGGGCATGGCCGGGACAGGTATCTGTCCGCGACCTGCGCACCGCCGATGCAGAGGACTCCGAGCACGACGTCGTCCTCGGAAGTGATCTCCTCGATCATGAAGACCGTGTTGGCCAGCGGGTCGCCGAGCTCGATCCTGGTCAATGCTGCATCATCCGGCACGAGCCAATTGGCGACGGCAAGCGTCGTCTCCGCCGGGCCGTAGGAGTTGCGCAGCGCGCACCCGGGAAGACGCTGATGGAATTTGCGCGCAAGCGCCGGATCCCAGCGTTCGCCGCCGCAGAACATCACCCGCAGCCGGTTGCGGGCCACGAACCCTGGCCGGTCGAGCAGCCCTTTCAGCAAGCTCGGGACGAAGCCGGCGATGGTGACACCCTGCTCGACGAGCAGGTCGGCCACCGCCCGCAAGTCGAAGAAGCGGTCTTGCGGGTAGATGACGAGCAGGCAGCCGGTGACCAGGGGCAGCACGAACTCCCAGACGTGCACGTCGAAGGCGAGCGACGTCTTGAACAGGATCGCATCGGCCGTTGACGGCGCGACCATCTCCCGCATGACCTCGATCCGGTTCAGCAACGCGAGATGCGAGATGAGGGCTGCCTTGGGGATGCCGGTCGTGCCGGAGGTATGGGCCAGGTAAGCAGCCGGTCCGGCGTCCATGGGAAGAACGGCCGCCTCTGGATGGTCCTGTTCGCCGTGGTGCGCCTCCCGCGTCAGGATGAACAGCTCGTGGTCGAACACCTGCCGCGACGACATTAGCCGATAATGGCGGAACGTGGCGGGATCCTGATCCGTTATGATCACGGCCGGCTCACAGGCTTCGATCATCGCGGCCAGGCGCGCGGTCGGAAGATCGATCGCGAGCGGCACGTACGTGGAGCCGCGGCTCCAGATCGCGAGCACCGCCTGGACCATGGCTGCCGACCGCGCGACGTGTACGCCAATTCTGCTGGCGGCGGGCAGGAACTCGAAAGGCTCGACCCCGAGTAGCAGCTCGGAGCCGGTCAGTGCTCGGCCGCCGCACCGTAGGCGACAGGATGCAGGTGTCACCTGCAGTGAGGACGCGATCGCACGCCAGACGTCGTCGACGGACAGCTCCAGATCCGGTCCACGAAGCAGCCAGCTGCGGTGTCCGGATGCCGCGTGCAGGATCGGCATCGTCCCTGGCGTCATGCCCGTTCCAAGGCTTCATCTAGGCTCTTGTTGAATGCGGCGGCAAGGGAGCCGACATTTGCCTGCATCAGCGAGTAGTGGTCGCCGGGGATTTTCTCGATCTTGAGCGTGCCTACCAGCCGCTGCCAGCTTGCATGCGGACTCGCAGGAAGGATCTCGATACGCAAATTGGGTTGAAAGAAGACGACCTCGCGCCGGAGCCTGACCGGACGGTAGCTGTGCAGAGCGATCTTGTTCATCAGGTTGACGTCGACGATGGCTTGAGGAACGCGTGGATCGTCGGGCGGAGACAGTGGCAGCGAAAGCCCGAGCCGCTTGCGAAGCCGAAACATCAAGTTGTGTCTGATCCTGCTCGATACCGCGCGGCGCTCATGAGGAGGCGCTCGCATGATCATGGAGAAGCGCGAGACCAGGCGTTTGATCGTGAGGCCATTATCGGGATAGGAGTCGATGAGGCCGAGAAATTGGACCTCCAGACCACGCCGTTCGAGCAGCCTGGTCATCTCGAAGGCAATCAGACCGCCGAACGAGTAGCCGGCGAGGATGTAGGGGCCGCTCGACTGTACTCGCAGGATCTCGTCGACGTAGGCCGCCGCCATTGCCTCCACGGAGGCGTGCGGAGCCGCGTTGCACAGCCCGAAGGCCTGGATGCCATAGACGTTGAACTCGACGTTGAGCTGCTTGGCGAGCTGACGCAGTTCGATCGCCGACCCGCCCAGTCCGTGCACCAGGAACAGGCAGGCTCGCGTGGTTCCCTCCCGCAACGAGATCAGCGGCGAGAAGTCGGGCAGGACCTGATCCGCAAGAAGTGTTGCCAGGGAGCGGACGCTTGGCGCGTCGTAGATCGCGGCAACCGGCAGCTGATATCCCGTCATCCGCTCGATCTCGAGGATGAGCGAGATGGCGAGCACGGATGATCCGCCCAGGTCGAAGAAATTCTCGTCCGGATGGATGGGAGCCCGATCCAACAGCTCCTCGAAGAGGCCGGTCAGCAATGCGTGAGTGCCGTAATGATCTTCTTCAACTATTCGAGCCGAGCTCAGCATCGTCGCGTTCCAGTCGATGGTGTGCAGCGCGAGCCGGGATCATGCGCCCTGGTCATCGCAGACTAGCCGCCGCCCGTGCATCGACCGCCGCCGCCTCGATAGCCCTGGCGATGCGGATCGCGGTGATCGACCGGCGGAGCCAATTGCCGACGACCGTGGCCGCGTCGTCCCAGCTGTGCTCCCCGGCGCGATGCGGCAAGCGGTCGAGGTAATTGGCGATCAACGACGCATCCCGCCCATGACCGGCGCGGCTGGCGAGGATGGCGAGTTCCGATCCGACGCGGGCGTCGACTACGTTGTGTGGCAGGTCCGGAAGCTGCGGCAGCTCGCCGCGCAGGTAGCGGTGCACGTCACGCCTGTGTTCCCGCAGCAGGGTATCCGGATCATACTCGGGATGGCCCTGCAGGCAGAGCACGCCGCCCCCGCGCGAGTGGACGAACATGTCGGCGCCCGTCGCCTCGCCCCGGGTCAGGATGACGTATCCGGCCGCCTCCAGCGCCGCCGGGTCGATATCGTTGGTGCGGGAATGCGGCACGTGCAGAACCGCGGGTGCGCCGGCCAGCAGCGGGTGCCGGGCGGCCGTGCGATGCGCGAACACGCCGGATAGCTTGGCCGGAAGGCGGCGACGCACGATGCCGTTCCAGTGCAGCAGTGCCGCGTGCGCCGCGAGGCAGGACAGCAGCACTGGGATGCCAGCCCGCTCTGCGAGATCGAGCAGCGTGACCAGCTCGTTCCAGAACGGCTCGTCGGGAAGAGCAGCCCGAGTCGGCTCCCTTCCGGTAACGATCAGAAGGTCGGGCGGGCATGATTCCAGGCGCCGGACTGCCGCGGACGGGCCCGACGACGCGCCGGCGCCGAATTTGACCGTTGGGTCGTCGGCGAGCAGATCATGATGCCATTCTACCGCCATGGTCGGCAGCGCCAGGCTGATCAGCCGGCTGAACTGGCACGCCGTGCGCCCGCGCGCAGTGGGCGGCATGTTGTTGACCAGCCCGATCACCAAGCTTCGCGCCGCACCCGGCACCGGCGCGGGTCGGTGCGGTAGCGTGAACAGGCCGAGGGTCACGCGTCCACTGTCCCGAACCGGATGGATTGCGCCGGCGGGGACCGGCATGAGGCGGCGGCCGACAGCGCATGGTCGAGATCGGCCAGGATGTCGTCGATATGCTCGATGCCGACGCTGAGGCGCACGGTGTCGGGGGTGATGCCGGCCTCGCGGCACTGTTCGTCGGTCAGCTGCCGATGCGTCGTCGAAGCCGGATGGGTGGCCAGCGACTTCGCGTCCCCCAGATTGACCAGGCGCCTGAACAAGCGAAGCCCGTCGAGGAAGTCACGACCGGCCTCGAAGCCGCCGCGCACGCCGAAGGTGAGCAGGGACGGACAACGGCCATCAAGGTAGCGGCGGACCATGGCATGCTGTGGGTTATCGTCATGGCCGCCGTAATTCACCCATGCGACCCTCGGATCGTCACGCAGGAAGTCCGCGACCTGCCGGGCATTGATGACGTGACGCTCGATCCGCAGCGGCAGCGTCTCGATCCCCTGCAATATCAGGAACGCGTTCAGCGGCGACAGCGTCGCACCGGTGTTGCGCAGGCACACGGTCCGGCACCGCGCGACGTAGGCCGACGCGCCGAACTGTTCGGTGTAGACGACATCGTGATAAGATGGCTCCGGGCGCGAGAACATCGCGAAGCGGTCAGCGTGACGCGCCCAGGGGAAACGTCCGGCATCGACGATGATCCCGCCGAGCGAGTTGCCGTGGCCGCCCAGAAACTTGGTCAGCGAGTGCAGCACCACGTCGGCGCCGTGCTCGATCGGACGCAGCAGCATCGGCGTTGCCACCGTGTTGTCCACGATCAGCGGCACCCCGTGACGGTGCGCGACCTCGGACAGCGCCGCCAGATCGGCAACGTGTCCACCCGGGTTGCTGACACTCTCACAATAGATGGCGCGCGTGTTGCGATCGATCAGCCGTTCCACCACGGCGGCGTCGCCGCTCGCGGCGAAGCGTGCCTCGACCCCCTGCGTCCGGAACACGTGGGCGAACAAGGTCAAGGTGGCGCCGTATAGATACGGCAAGGACACGAAATTGCTGCCGGACTCGACCAGGTTCATCAGCGCGTAATGCACCGCAGCGGCGCCGGCGCCGACGCTGAGGGCCTCGACACCGCCTTCGAGGGCAGCGACCCGACGCTCCAGCACCGCGTTGGTCGGGTTGCCGATGCGCGTATAGATGTTGCCCGGCTGCTCTAGGTTGAATAGCGCGGCGCCGTGATCGGCGCTGTCAAACTCGAAGCCCACGGTCTGGTAGATCGGCACGGCGCAGGCATGTGACGCCGGATCACCGTCATAGCCGGCATGGATCGACAATGTCTCAGGCTTCATCTCGCATGAGCTCCAGCGTTCCGGAGTGCAGCCTCGACGACCTCGCTCGATAACGCGTCGGGACGACCAGGCTCGGCCGGCAGCGCCGACCCGGTGCGTTTCGCGCTCGACGCTAGGCGGCGACCAGGGGTAGACCAGCCGGTGTTTCCATCACTCCGCATGGAAGCAACTCGGTGATCGCGCTCCAGAACGCGCACCTCGCCTCGAGAGACTGCAGCGCCGACTGCGTGGCCTCTTCCCAGCGTGTGTCGTCATGGCCGCAGAGCTGATGCAGCATAGCGATCGCCTTCGGACCGTGGTCGTCACCGTCGAGTTCGATATGTCGCTCGAGGTATCGAACGAACAGCTCTGCCTGCTCACCGTCCTGCCGCACCATGCGCACCAGGTTCTCGAAGATCAGCGCGATCGAGTCTTCGCGTCCGTAGGTGAACGATGCGGCGATGACGTGCGGCTTGCCGCTGGCGAGAAGCGCGAAGGTGGTGCCGACGAAGGCTCGCGCCGCCGGTGGCGCGCGGCAGATCACCAGTGCCTCGTCGAAGCCCACCTCCCGCTCGATCAGGCGCACGAGATGCCGGATCGGCCCAGTATCGGCTCCGACCTGTTCCATCGCACGGAGATAGAGTTCGAAGTGGCCGATGGTGAGGCCGTCGAACGTATCGCTCTCCTCTTCCAGCACCAGCTCATTGATCAGGCGACGCGTTGACGGATCGCCGACCGGACGCCACGGAAGCTCGACGCTGGTGAGCGAGCGCTGCAATCCCTTGAGCAGCGACATGAAGTCCCAGACCGCGAAGACGTGATGTTCCATGAACACCCGCAACGCGGAACGAGAGACGATACGCCCGTAAAGCGGATGCACCGCAAGCGTATTGCGAAGATGTTCAAGTCGCTGCGATAGTCGCGCGCTCTGGTTCTGTTGCATCATGCTGGCCCCGGAGTGATCTGCTTCGACGACATGTCGACGCCAGAGGCTAAAGACTGAGACATTGTTTAATTTTTGAGACGCGTCTGCCAACACTTACTCTGAGAAGCGAATTCGATGCAATAACGACGTGGAATTTCCTCCTATCACAAGATCGTGTAGTCGTGTTCCGGCTTTACTCCAGAGTTGCCGCAATGCCTGACCCGGATAGACATCCGGCCGCTGGACGCGAGGTCGGCGACGCCGGATCCTCCATTGGAACGACGCCGAGCCTGCATATGAAGTCGATCCGCAGCGGTATGACGCGTGCCGTGCTCTGCGGCCTCGCCGGAGGGCTGCTCGTTGCCGGCTGCGTGGGGACAGCGCAGGCCGATGTGGCGCCGCTGATGCGTTACCCGAACGCGTCGGCGAGGTCGGTCGCCTTCGTGGCGCACGGCGACCTCTGGACCGTGCCGTTGGGCGGCGGCGACGCCACGCGCCTGACCCATGATCCAGGGGCGATCCTGTTCCCGCGCTTCTCCCCCGACGGACGCTGGATCGCCTTCACGGCGCGCCGCGCCGGGAGCAGCGACGTCTATCTCATTCCGGCCGCCGGCGGCCCCGTCAGGCGTCTGACGTTCGATGCCGCGAGTGGCGGCAACGCCAACCAGGTCGCCGCCTGGACGCCGGACTCGCGCAGGATCGTGTTCCTCTCGAGTCGGCTGTCGCATGCCAGCGGACTGAGCCGCGCCTTCGCGATCCCGGTGGAGGGCGGCCTGCCGCAGCCGCTGCCGCTCGACCATGCCGGCTGGCTTTCCTTCGACGGTGATGGGCACGTCATCGCCTTCAACCGGATCTTCCGCAACGAACTTCCCAAGCGCTACCTCGGCGGCCGCGCGCAGGACATCTACACCTACGATCTCGACACCCGGCACCTGACCCGGATCACCGACTGGAAGGGCACCGACACGGCGCCGATGTGGTACGGGCGGCGGATCTACTTCCTTTCCGATCGCGGGCCAGGGTTCCGCGCCAACATCTGGGCCTTCGACCTCGACCGCCGGACATGCGCCCAGGTCACACACTTCGCCGACTACGACGTCGACTCCCCCTCCCTGGGCGGACGGACGATCGCCTTCCAGCAGGGCGGCAGGCTGTACGCGATCGATCTACCCGCCGCGACGCTGCGCGAGATCAAGGTGCGGGTCCACGATGACGGGCTGCGGACGGCGGCGCGGACGCAGGCGGTCGGCGGCGCGGCGCGGACGGCCGATGCGATGGGTGGCGTCGACTACGCCCTGTCGCCGGACGGCGGCGAGCTGCTGCTCTCCGCGCACGGCGACCTGTTCGGCGTGCCGATGCACCGGAGTGCCCGAGACCGCACCGGAACACCCGGCGCGGACGAGGACCATCCGTCCTGGTCGCCCGACGGACGCATGATCGCCTATCAGACCGATGCCGACGGCGCGCAGCAGATCGCGATCCGCCCGTCGACGGGTGGCCCGGAGCGGGTGCTGACGCCTCTCGCCTCCGGCTACTTCTACAGCCCGACCTGGTCGCCTGCCGGGGACCGCCTGGTCGTGGCCGATGCCGAGCATGCATTGTGGCTGGTGCCACTCGACGGCAGGGGGCCGCACCTGATCGCCCGCGACGCGTACGGCGAGATCCGCGACGCCTCGTTCACGCCCGACGGCAACTGGCTGGCCTACAGCACGATGCGAGCCAACCGGCAGCACGCCATTCACCTGCGCGACCTGCGCTCCGGGCGTGACGTGGTCGTCAGCACGTCGATGAACAGCGATCGCGATCCGGTATTCTCCGCCGACGGACGGCTGCTGCTGTTCGTCTCGCAGCGCAACGAGCTGCCGCTGGTCTCCGACCGCGACGAGGAGACCATCATCGCGACCCTGAACTCGGACGGGATCTTCGCGGCCAACCTGGACCGCCGCGACCCGTCGCCGCTGAGCCTCGAACCGGGCGCGCCGCGACCGGACGCGCCGTTGCACGTCGATCTCGACGGGCTGATGTCGCGGGCGGTGGCGATTCCGATCACGCCGGCGGTGATCGCGAGCCTGGAGATCAGGGGGAACGGGCTGTTCTACGAGACCAGGCCGCCGCAGCTGATCGACGGCGAGCTGCCTGGCGAGCAGTCGGCACTGCACGTCTTCGACCTGTCCACCCGCACCGACCGGGTGATCGTCCGCGGGCTGGACAGCCACAGCCTGTCTGCCGACGGCGGCTCGGTCGCCTTCCCTCGTGATCATGGCTGGCATGTCGCGGCCACCGCCACCGGCCGCGAGGCGACGCTGGACCTGTCCACACTGCGCACGACGGTGGAGCCGCGCCTCGAGTGGGCCGAGATGTTCGAGAATGCCTGGCGGCTCGACCGCGACGTGTTCTTCAGCCGGGCGATGAACGGCGATGACTGGCAGGCGGTGCATGACGCCTACGTGCGGCTGCTGCCGCGGCTGGGCTCGGAGGAAGATTTCATCTACCTGCTCGGACAGCTGCAGGGAGAGCTCGCCAGCTCGCACTGCTTCATCCGCGCGGACACCTCGTTCGACCGCCGACCGCCGGTGCAGACGGGCAGGCTCGGCGTCGATTACGCGCTCGACGCGAGATCCGGGCGCTATCGCCTGGCGCGCATCCTGCCCGGAGACAACAGCCGCGCCGCGTTCCGCAGCCCGTTGACCGCGCCGGGACTCGCGCTGCGCGACGGCGACTTCCTGCTCGCCGTGAACGGTCGCGAGCTGAAGGCACCGCAGGTGCCGGACGAGCTGCTGGTCGGCCTGACGCACGAGATCGACATCACCGTGGCGGCTTCGCCCGACGCGCCACGGCGCGTGCTGCATGTCGAGCCGCTCGAGGACGAGAGCACGCTGCGGCTGTTCGAGTGGGTCGAGCGCAACCGGGCGCGCGTCGACCGGCTCTCGCACGGCCGCATCGGCTACGTAGCGCTGAGCGACTTCTTCATGGAGGGCTGGGGCGAGTTCGTCCGGCAATACTATCCCCAGCTCGACAAGCAGGGCCTGGTGTTCGACGTGAGGTGGAACCGCGGCGGCTTCACCAGCCAGGCGGTGCTCGACGTGCTCAGGCGGCCGCTCGCCGGCATGTTCGTGAACCGCGAAGGCGCGGTGTCGACCCTGCCGGTCGCGGTCGCGCCGCGGGCGATGGTGACGCTGCTCAACTGGGGCTCGGGTTCCGACGGCGACCAGTTCCCGTACTATTTCCGCGCCTCCGGGCTGGGTCCGCTGGTCGGCACGCGCAGCTGGGGCGGCGTGCAGGGGATCAACGGACCGTGGCGGCTGATGGACGGGACCTTCATCACCATCCCCAAGGACTCGCTCGCCGATCCCGCCGGCCACTGGATCATCGAGAACACCGGTGTGGCACCCGACATCGAGGTGGACGATACGCCCGACGAGGCCGTGACCGGTCGCGACGTGCAGCTCGAGACCGCGGTGCGAGCCGCACTGGACCGGCTCGGACCGGCACCGGCCACTACACTGCACGCCCCGCCGGCGCTGCCCGCCTACCCGAAGGCCGGAGAGGTTCCGCCAGCCTCCTTCGACCCGGGCCCGGGTCGGTAGCTGCGCCGGCAACGCTCACGCGACGCATGATCGCGACGATCAACGCGATCGCCGGTAATGATCGTGCAGGCGTCGGAGGTAGGCTTCATCGATGACGTCGTCAGGATGCCAGGCCGGGCTCGATCTCAGCAGGTCCAGGGGGATGGCGAGCCTGATCTCCTGATCGGGCCAGCTGATGTCGCGGACCGCGTCGGGAAATGCCAGCACGCGCCGGCCGGGCAGCCAGTTCCTGGTGTCGATGACGAGGTAGCGGACGCGCCAATCGATGCGGTCGACATACAGGTCCTGAAGATGGCCGAGCAGCCCGTCCGCCGCATGGACGTGGTTTCCCGTGATGGCGGCGAAGCTGCGCAGATGAGGATCGCCCCGCACTGCCTGACCTAACTCCCGCTGCAGGCCGTGCGTGGACTTCTCCTCGTCCAGCCGTGCGCGCGAGACGCGCACCCCGATCCCGCCCCAGAGGCCGGAGACGTAGCGCGGATTGCCCCATGCCGGATCCCAGCACGGATAATCGCGCATGCCGTATTCGATCTGCCCTGACACGGGCTCGTCGAGCAGGATGTCCGGGCTGGCCTGTACCTCTTGCCTGGTCAAGCGCACCGCCAGCGTGCCGCGCTGGTGATCTACATGATCGATCTCCGACAGGTGGATCAGGGCGGTTCGTGCGCCGGCCAACCAGGTCCCGGTCCTGACGACCATCCAGCGCAGGTGCCACGTCGAATCGTCCAGCAGGAAATCGCGCACCGTCCCGATCTCGCCGTCGGAAGCCTGGATGATCAGCCCGTGCAGAGACGACAGGAGCAGCAGCACGATGAAACACTCCTCGAGATTGGCGGCGTCACGGAGGCATCGCCCCTGGAGATGGCGCAGATTAGGCGTCGGTAGGTCGCCGGAGCAGGCTCGGAAAATACCTATGGCGGCGCCGAGACCTTCGCGGCGCGCTGGAACTACCGGCAGGCTCCTGAACAGGTGCCTCGCGAACTTGTCGAGAGGTATGCAGGTGGCGAACGATCAGGATCTAGAAAGCAACGACCCGGGCTCATCATCGTACGCCGCTGATTGCGGCGCCTTCGCGGACATCATGAAGTTCGATACGCTACGACCGCGCGTGATCGAGAGCGGAGCAGAACCGTCTTCGACGAGCTGGTTCAGGCCGGAAGCCTCGTCGCTCCCGGTCAAGATCCTCGCGCGACGTCCAGCCGATTGCTTCCCGCAATGATCGCGTGCCGGACAGTGTGTGGCAGAACACGTGCCATCGCGTTCGACGTGACCTTTGGCGACCTGCCGCCCAATGCCATTCTGCCGAAGCAAGATCCGCTGGCGGAGGGAGTGGGATTCGAACCCACGGTACGCTTTCACGCACACACGCTTTCCAAGCGTG
>CAXTAY010000057.1:0-16972 GCA_964242335.1 uncultured Acetobacteraceae bacterium
TCGTCAGGCTCATAACCTGAAGGTCACAGGTTCAAATCCTGTCCCCGCAACCAAGATCGACGATCACGAGCTCACACATGCAAAAGGCGACCCGCCCTCACTCGGCTGGTCGCCTTTTGCATTTGGCGATGATCTGCACTGCGAGCTGGCTGGGGGACCTGGATTCGAACCAGGGCTGACCGGGTCAGAGCCGGTAGTTCTACCGCTAAACTATCCCCCAAGCGGTCGCTCCGTGCTACACGGTGCGCGGCGCAAGTAGCATTGCCGGGCGGAGGTGGCAACCACCTTCGGCTCCCCGAGGCCGGCATGAAGGATCGATGGCGTGAACCGGAACGGCGGCAATGGTGGCAAGGGGTCCGCGCTCGGCGAGGCGCACACCATGCGGCTGCAGTCGGTCTCGCTGCGCACCGCACGCGGCCGCACCACGGCGCAGCAGCGCTGGCTGTCGCGTCAGCTCAACGACCCCTACGTGCTGGCGGCCCGCAAGCAGGGCTGGCGGTCGCGTGCGGCGTTCAAGCTAATCGAGCTGGACGACCGCTTCTCGCTGATCCGTCCCGGCCTGCGCGTCGTCGACCTGGGGGCCGCACCCGGCGGCTGGGCGCAGGTGGCGGTGCAGCGCGGCGCCGCACAGGTGGTCGGGGTGGACCTGCTCCCGGTCGAGCCGGTGGCGGGCGCCAGCATCATCCAGGGCGACTTCAACGACCCGGAGCTTCCCGCGCAACTGCGCGCGCTGATGGGAGGTCCCGCCGACCTCGTGCTCTCCGACATGGCGCCGAACACCACCGGTCACGCTCCGACCGACCATCTGCGCATCATCGCCCTGGCGGAACTGGCGCTCGACTTCGCCCTGCAGGTGCTCGCCGAGGGCGGCGGTTTCGTCGCCAAGGTGTTCCAGGGCGGCTCGGAGAAGCAGATGCTGGCGCCGATGAAGCACGCCTTCGCCAGCGTCCGGCATGCCAAGCCGCCGGCCAGCCGGAAGGAGTCCAGCGAGCTCTACGTGGTGGCGACCGGCTTCAGACCGGAGCGCGCCGCAGCCTCGCGGCCCGACGCCGAGCGCTGAGAAGCCGTTGACGGGGCGGGCCGATTTCCGCCTCATAGGCGGATGACCGGGTCACGTTCCGCAGACCACAGGCCTCGCGACGCCGAGCGTCGGCGTCTGGACGAACATCGCCACGGCATGCGCAACTGGCGGCTGTGGGGACCCTATCTGAGCGACCGGCAGTGGGGCACGGTGCGCGAGGACTATAGCGAGAACGGCGACGCCTGGAGCTACGTGCCGCACGAGCACGCGCGCGCACGGGCCTATCGCTGGGGCGAGGACGGCCTCGCCGGCATCTGCGACGACACGCAGCGCCTGTGCCTGTCGCTGGCGCTGTGGAACGGCCAGGACCGCATGCTCAAGGAGCGGCTGTATGGCCTGACCGGACCGCAGGGCTCGCATGGCGAGGACGTCAAGGAGCTCTACTGGCACCTCGACGCGCTGCCGTCGCACGCCTACCTGCGCATGCTCTACAAGTACCCGCAGCGCGCCTTCCCCTACGAGCGGCTGGTCGAGGAGAGCTGGCGCCGCACCCGCGATGTCGGCGAGTTCGAGATCACCGACACCGACGCGTTCGCCGAGAACCGCTACTTCGACATCGTCATCGAGTATGCCAAGGCGGACGAAGCCGACATCCTGATGCGGGTGACCGCGACCAATCGCGGACCGGATCCGTCGGTCCTGCACCTGCTGCCGCAGCTGTTCTTCGCCAACCATTGGGCCTGGCGTGAAGACCATCCCAGGCCCTCGATGAGCAGCTACGGACAGCGCTGCGTCGTCGCCGAGCACCGTATGCTCGGCCACTACACCTTCAACGTCGAGGCCGACGCCGAGATCCTGTTCTGCGAGAACGAGAGCAACCCGCTGGTGCTCGGCCTGCCGCCGGGAGAGGGTGTCTACAAGGACGGCTTCCACGCCTGCGTGGTGGAGGGCCGCGAGCAGGCGGTGCGGCGCGAGGGGCCCGCGACCAAGTGCGCCGCCTGGCATCGCGCGCAGCTGGAGCCGGGCCAGAGCTGGACGATCCGGCTGCGGCTGGTGCGGGGCGAGCCGATCATCCCGCCCTTCGCCGGGTTCGACTCGCTGATCGAGACCCGACGCGCCGAGGCGGACCGCTTCTACGCGGCGCTCCAGCGCGACATCCCGGATCCCGACGCGCGCCTGGTGCAGCGTCAGGCCCTGGCCGGCATGGTGTGGAACAAGCAGTTCTACAGCCTCGACGTCTATCGCTGGCTGCGCGGCGACCCGACCCTGCCGGCGCCGCCGGAGAGCCGGAAACGCGGCCGCAACTATGACTGGCGGCACCTGAACGCCGAAGACATCATCTCGATGCCGGACAAGTGGGAATACCCCTGGTTCGCGGCCTGGGATCTCGCCTTCCACTGCGTCACCTTCGCGCTGATCGATGCCGACTTCGCCAAGGACCAGCTGCTGCTGCTCGCCTCGGAATCGTACATGCACCCGAACGGGCAGATCCCTGCCTATGAATGGAATTTCGGCGACTCCAACCCGCCCGTGCAGGCCTGGGCGGCCTGGCGCGTCTACCAGATCGAGCGCGACGCGCATGGCGGCCAGGGCGATCACGGCTTCCTCGAGCAGATCTTCCACAAGCTGCTGCTGAACTTCGCCTGGTGGGTCAACCGCAAGGACAACCAGGGACGCAACGTGTTCCAGGGCGGCTTCCTGGGGCTCGACAATATCGGCGTGTTCGACCGCTCGCGGCCGCTGCCGATGGGCGGCTACCTGGACCAGACCGACGGCACCGCCTGGATGGCGATGTTCGCACTCAACATGATGCGGATCGCGCTCGAGCTGGCGCTGCAGGATCCTGCGTTCGAGGACATCGCCAGCAAGTTCTTCGAGCATTTCCTCTACATCGCCCAGGCGCTGAACGACATCGGCGAGCGCGGCATCGGCCTGTGGAGCGAGACCGACAAGTTCTTCCACGACGTGCTCAACCTCCCGGACGGGCGAATGCACGAGCTCAAGCTGCGCTCCATGGTCGGGCTGACGCCGCTGTTCGCGGTGGAGACGCTGGAGCCGGACATGCTGCGTCGGCTGCCGCGCTTCTCCCGCAGGCTGCACCTGTTCCTGATGCGTCGTCCGGATCTGGCCGACCTGGTGTCGCGATGGGACGAGCCCGGTCTCGGCGAGCGGCGGCTGCTGTCGCTGCTGCGCGGGCACCGCATGAAGCGGCTGCTGCTGCGCGTGCTCGATCCCGAGGAGTTCCTCTCCGATTACGGTGTGCGCTCGCTGTCGCGGTTCCACGAGAAGAACCCGTACCTGTTCGACAGCGACGGCGCGCGCATCCATGTCGGCTACGAGCCGGGAGAGAGCCGCACCGACATGTTCGGCGGAAACTCGAACTGGCGCGGACCGGTGTGGTTTCCGATGAATTTCCTGATCGTGGAGGCGCTGGACCGCTTCCATCACTATTACGGCCGCGACTTCCTGGTGGAATGCCCGACCGCATCGGGGAACTTCAAGACCTTGCGCGACATCGCCGACGACATCTCGGCGCGGCTGTCGCGCCTGTTCCTCAAGGATGCGCAGGGCAGGCGTCCCGCGCACGGCGAGTGCGAGATGATGCAGCATGACCCGCATTTCGCGGGGATGGTGCTGTTCCACGAGTATTTCCACGGCGACAGCGGCAAGGGCCTGGGAGCCTCGCATCAGACCGGTTGGACCGGGCTCGTCGCGAACCTGCTGGCACGTGGCAGCGGCCCCGCAAAACAGGGCACGCGTCGCGGATGAGGCGGGCGACCGGACTCGGCGAGATCTGGAACAACGAGGCGTGTTCGGCATGAACGACAAGATGAAGACCGTCGCGGGTACCGCGCTGTCGTTCCTGCTGGCGACCGACGTCTCGGCCGCACAGCAGGGCGCGAGGCCGGAGCAGCCGGTCCAGCACGAGTACGTGATCCGGCACTTCGTCACCGAGAGCCATGCGGTGCTGCCAGAGGCGCGTATCGTCTACGGCACCTACGGGACGCTCAACGCCGCGAGGGACAACGCGGTCCTGCTGCCCTCGCACTACATGGCCGACATGCACGGCTACGAGTGGCTGATCGGCCCGGGCAAGGCACTGGACCCGAGGACGCTGTTCCTCGTCACCAGCGAGCTGTTCGGCAACGGCCGATCCTCCTCCCCAAGCAACACCGCGGCGCCGTTCCACGGGCCGAATTTCCCGGTGACGACGATCCGCGACAACGTCGAGGCGGTGCACCGTCTCCTGGTGGATCAGCTGCAGGTGCATCATCTGCGCGCCGTCATCGGCTTCTCGATGGGCGCGCAGCAGGCGCTGCAGTGGGCGGTCAGCTATCCGGACTTCATGGACCGCGTCGTCGCCACCTCCGGCACCGCCAGGACGTACGGCCACGGCATCGTCCGGCTCGAAGGCCAGATCGCCGCCCTGACCATGGACCCGGCGTTCCAGGACGGGAACTACAGCTCCGAGCCGGTCAAGGGCATCGAGGCGACCTCGCTGATCTGGCTGGGCTGGCTTTATTCGCAGGAATGGTGGCGACGCGAGCTGTGGCGCACCGAGACCCCGCCCGGGACGACCTTCCAGCAGGCCGTCGATCACTACAAGGCGGAGTTCTTCGACAAGGCGGATGCGAACAACCTGATCCTGCAGATGCGGACCTGGGAGGGCAACGACGTCGGCGGCACCGCGCCGTTCCACGGCGACACCGAAGCGGCACTCCGCTCGATCAAGGTGCCGGTGCTCTACATGCCCTCGGCGACGGACCTCTACTTCCCGGTGGAGGATGCGCGATACGAGGCGCAGTTCATCGAGCGCTGCACGTTCACGCCGATCCCGTCGCTGTGGGGGCATCCGGCGGGGGCCGGAGCGAGCCCCGCGGACGAGCTGTTCCTCAACGAGCACATCGCCGCCTTCATGCGGGGGCGGCCCAAGGGCTGAGACGGGCGCGAAGCGATCGGAGGCTCCGACGCGCGCGCCCCGTCTTTGGCATGATCCTTGCAAAATGGCTCGGCTGCAGGCGACCCCAAAGCTCCGGAAGCGGGAGCGCACCGAGGAGACTGACATGCTGATGTCGCAGGAGCCCGCACTTCGACATTTCTGGTACTGCCTGTTCCCGCTCGCCGAGCTCGACGCGACGCCGCGTCCGTTCCGGCTGCTCGGCGAGAACATCGCGGTCTGGAAGGACACCGACGGCCTGCCGCGCGCGGTGCTGGACCGCTGCCCGCACCGCACCGCCAAGCTCTCCGCCGGCACCGTGCGCGACGGCGCCATCGTCTGCCCCTATCACGGCTGGGCCTTCGCCGGCGACGGCCAGTGCGTCCACGTGCCGCAGGACGTGCTGAACAAGCCGGTTCCGTTCGGCGTCAAGGCGTTCCACTGCCAGGCGCGCTACGGCCAGGTCTGGGTCTGCCTCGGGGAGCCCGCCTCGGAAATCCCCGACGTGCCGCAGTACGACCATCCCGGCTTCCGCCAGGTGTTCGAGTTTTCCGAGGACTGGCAATGCTCGGCGCTGCGGATCATGGAGAACGAGTTCGACGCCGCCCACCTCTCGTTCGTGCACGCGACCAGCTTCGGCTCCTCCAACCCGGTGCCCTCGATCGCCACCATCGAGGAGCGGCCGGACGGCTTCGTCGCCTATAATGAGGTGGACGTACGCAATCCCGAGGACATGCGCGGCGCCCTGCACATGACGGAGGCGAAGACCGTCCGGCGCACCACCGGCCGCTACATGCTGCCGTTCAACCGCGTGACCGAGATCGCCTATCCGAACGGGCTGAAGAACGTGCTCGTCACCTGGCTCACGCCGATCGAGGACGGCCGCACCCGGTTCAACCAGTTCGTCATGCGCAACGACAGCGACACCGAGGTGCCGGCCGAGCAGGTGATCGCCTTCGACCGCAAGGTGACGCTCGAGGACAAGGTCGTGCTCGAAACCACTGACCCGATGGTGCCGCTCCACGTCGGCGAGGGCGTCGAGCTGCACATGCCCAGCGATCGCCCCGGCCTGCTGATGCGCCGCCTGCTCCGCAGCTGCTTCGAGCAGCTGGCGCGGGCAGCCTGACCGCGCCTCGACAACAACGAGACCAAGACAAGGCAAGGGGCTTTGCCCCTTGACCCCATCACACGCCGAGCCTTTGAGATCCAATAGCTGATGGATCGGGATCTGGGGCATCGTCCCGCATGAAGCGGAGCACCGGCCGCAGGCGCGTCTCGGGGATCTGGCCGAGCTGCTCGGCATAGATCGTCTCGGCCTCCGCCAGGCTGCGCGTCTCGCGCAGCAGCGCGACGCCGGTGCAGGCCTGCTCGACCATCACCGCCGGATCGAAGCACAGGATCATCGCCGCGAGCGGGGTAATCCGGACCGGGATGCCCCAGGGCGTGCAGGTCTGCACGCGGCGCAGGCCGAACTCGCCGCGGGCCGCGAGCGCGGCATAGTGCTCGATCGGGTCCGGGTAGAGCGCGCAGGCCTCGAGCATCTCGCCCACGTCCCGCTGCGTGAGGCCGGTCCCGCCCAGGAAGCCGCCCGCCTTCATGACCCGCGCCACCCGCGCATCGAGCTCCTCGAGCTGCATCTCGCCGTCCGCGCCGTAGCCGGCGAGCGCGTAGACCACCGGGACGTCGAGCTGGGTCAGCGCGGCCAGGCTGATGAAGTCGATCAGCGAGGTCTGCGCGCCCAGCGTCTCGGCGCCGTCGTGGAAAGAGTCCGAGCCGATATCGACGCCGACCACCAGGTCGATGCCGCGCGCGGCGATCAGCTGGCGCAGATTGTCGCGCAGCCCCGCCGCCCCCTGGGTCAGGCCGGCGACGAACGGTGTGCCGGCCAGCCTGTCGGCCAGCACCGCCTCCGCCGGACGGCAGCCGCGCCAGTGCGTCGACGCGTCGACGCCGACGATCAGCGGCGTCCAGGGCTGCGCGCCGCTCAGCTCGTTCACGTCGTAGACGATCGGTCCGTAGGTCATCGCCGACGGATCGCGCGACACCGGATCGCCCTCGGGCATCCACCAGGAGGAGCCGACGCCGCCGACGATGATCTCGCCCACGCCGAGCAGCCGCAGGTAGTTGGCGACCGGGATCGACTGGATCACGTCGCCGCCGCCGCCGACCCCGATGATCAGCGCGCGTCGCGATCGCAGGGCAAGCTCGGTCAGGCTGGGGCGGGAGTCCATGATCATGCTCCAGGCGAGAGCGCGCCGACTTCTGGCGCCGGGTTCTGGCATGGCGCATGCAGGCCCCGTGCCGCCGCCTTACCCCGCCGCCGCCCGGATGCCAGATGACCGACGAGACGCCCGGCCCGACCCCGTTCCTCAACGCGATCGAGCCGCAGCTCGCCGGCTTCATCGCGGCACTGCCCAAGGCGGAGCTGCATCTGCATCTCGACGGCGCGCTGCCGTGGGCGCATCCGGGCGCGCAGGATCCGCGGCCGGAGCCTCCCGCGTTCTGGCATCCCGCCCACCGCTACCGGGACTTCACCGACTTCGTCGAACAGGTCGCGGCGTACGGCGCGCCCTGGCTCACCTCGCCGGAGCGCTACGCGGCGACCCTGCGCTGCATGCTGCGCGAGAGCAGGTCGCAGAACGTCCGCTACGTCGAGACCAGCATCCACCTGCAGAGGGCGGTGCAGGTCGGGCCGATCCCCGCGATCCTGGCCGCGCTGCGCGAGGCGGCGGGCGGCTTCCCCGACATCGAGGTGCGCCTGTTCCTCGGCGTCTGCCGCGACGATGGCGGGTTCGCCGCGGTGATCGCGGAGGCGCTGCGCTGCGACGCGCTCGACGGCATCGACCTGCACGGCTTCGAGTCGATCCCGATGCAGGACTGGACGCCGGCGCTGTGGCGGCAGGCGCGCGACCGGGGCAAGTTCACCAAGGCGCATGCCGGCGAGCTCGGGCCGGCCTGGCACGTGCGCGAGGCGGTGGAACGCCTGCAGGTGACGCGGATCGAGCACGGCGTGCGTGCCGCGGAGGATCCCGAGCTGATGGCGATGCTGCGTGAGCGCGGCGTCACCCTCGATGTCTGCCCGATCAGCAACCTCAAGCTGCGGGTGGTGCCGTCGATTGCGGCGC
Source organism: uncultured Acetobacteraceae bacterium (assembly GCA_964242335.1). Lineage (GTDB taxonomy): Bacteria > Pseudomonadota > Alphaproteobacteria > Acetobacterales > Acetobacteraceae > Lichenicoccus. The sequence continues at coordinate 8,084 of CAXTAY010000057.1, forward strand.
ATCCGATCGTGACACTGCATCGCGCCGGCATCGCCTGCACGCTGAGCACCGACGACCCGTTCTTCTTCGGCAACCGGCTGCACGAGGAGTACGCGGTGCTCGCCCTCGAGGCGGGCTTCAGCCGCGCGGACCTCGCGGCGCTCGCAGCGAACGGCTTCCGCGCGGCGCTGATCCCGCCCGCGATGCGGGCGCAGCGGCTCGCCGAGATCGCGGCGGTGGAGGGGGCATCGCGGCCATGACGCGCCCGGCCCGCGCTGCTTCGGGGGCGCCACCGTGGTTCGTGGCCGGCGATCTCGACGGCCTGTTCGCCCTGTTCATCGACAACGTGCTGATGCTCATGCTGATCGCGCTGCTCTGTCCGAGCGTGTGCGGTCTGCCGCTCGAGCTCGTGTTCCGGCGCATCCTGCCGGGTGCTGCGCTCTCGATCTGCGCCGGCAACCTGTTCTATGGCTGGCAGGCGCGCCGCCTGGCGCGCAGCACCGGACGCGCCGACGTCACCGCCCTGCCGTACGGCATCAACTCGCTGTCGGTGATCACCTTCTGCTACTACATCATGGGTCCGGTCTACGCGCAGACCCACGACGCCGCGCTGACCTGGCGGATGGGATTGTTCGCCTGCGCGCTGACCGGCGTGATCGAGGTCGCCGGCGCCTTCTGCGCCGACTGGCTGCGCCGCAACACGCCGCGCGCCGCCCTGCTCTGTCCGCTCGCCGGGCTCGCGCTGACCTTCCTGACCGGCGCCTTCGCGTTCCAGATCTACGCCCAGCCGCTGATCGGGCTGATCCCGATGCTGCTGGTGCTGATCGCCTATGGCGGCCGCATCCGTCTGCCCTGGCGCCTGCCGGCGGGGTTCGTCGCGATCGGGCTCGGCATCGTGATCGCGACCGTCTGCCAGCACCTCGGCTGGGCGACCCTGCCTGCGGTGCCGGTTCCCGACGCCGTCGGCTTCACCCCGCCGGTCCCGATCGACATGCTGCAGCTGCTGTCGACCGGCGGCTGGCGCTACCTCTCGGTGATCCTGCCGATCGCGGCCCTCGGCGTGCTCTCCTCGATCCAGATCCTGGAGAGCGCCGAGGCGGCGGGAGACCGCTATGCGACCCGATCCTCGCTGCTGATGAACGGCGTCGGCACGCTCTGCGCCGCGGCGTTCGGCAGCGCCTTCACCACCTCGCTCTATGTCGGCCATCCTGCCTGGAAGGGGCTGGGGGCACGCACCGCCTACTCGACGATCAACGGCGTCGTCATCATGCTGCTCTGCCTGTTCGGCGGTATGTCGGTGGTGGTGCGGACGGTGCCGATGCCGGTTGCCTTCGGCATCATCCTGTGGATCGGGCTGATCATGATGGCGCAGGCCTTCGGCAGCGTGCCGCGTCGACAGGCGCCCGCGGTGGCGCTCGGCCTGGTGCCGGCACTCGGCGCCTGGGTGCTGATCGAGGTGCAGACCACGCTCGGCGCCGTCGGCAGCAGCCTGTCCGCGGTCGCCGGGCGGCTGGAGCCGACGCTGCATCTGAGCGGCATCGTCGCGCTGAGCCAGGGTTCGCTGTTCAGCTCGATGCTGCTGGGCGCCTGCCTGACGCTGATCATCGAGCGCCGGTTCCTGCGCGCCGCCGGCTGGGCGGCTGCGGCATCGCTGCTCGCCTTCGTGGGCGTGATCCATGCCGGCCGCATCGAGGCCGGCGGCATCGTCAACCGGTTCGGCTGGGCCGCAGCACCAGGCTTCGCCGCCGCCTACCTGACCGGCGCGGGCGTGCTGGCGCTGTGCCATCTGGCGCAACGCCGCCACCGAGCCGGCCCGCCGGCGGCGCGAGCGGGTGCGGCGCGGGTGCGGCCGGCGGCAGCGGACGCGGACGCGGAGTGGGAAACCGCCGATTGACCGCGCCCACGAGCCTCGTGATCCGCGTCAACGGCCGCTGCCGCGCGGCAGCGCTGCGGCCCGGCCAGTGCCTGCGCACGGCGCTGCGCGACATCGGCTGCACGGACGTCAAGATGGGATGCGACACCGGCGACTGCGGCGCCTGCACGGTGCTGATCGACGGCGAGGCCGTGCATTCCTGCCTCAACCCTGCCTTCCGCGCCGTCGGCCATGCCGTCACTACGCTACGCGGCCTCGGCGCGGAGGATCGCCTGCATCCGGCGCAGCAGGCCTTCCTCGACCAGGGCGCGTTCCAGTGCGGCTACTGCACGCCGGGCATGATCGTGACCGCCGCGGCACTCGCCGGCCGGCAGTCGACGGATCCGGACGGGGTCGCCCAGGCGCTCAAGGGCAATATCTGCCGCTGCACCGGCTATCGCCGCATCGGGCATGCAGTACGGCAGCTCACCGGACGCACGGCGGCCGACCCGGTGTCGGCACCCTACGAGGCCCGGGCCGTGGTCGCCGGGGAGGCGCGCTACACGCTCGACGCGGACGCCCCGGCCGGCATGCTGCATCTGCGTCTGCTGCGCAGCCCGCACGCGCACGCGCGCATCGTGCTGATCGAGGCGGCGCCCGCGCTCGCTGTGCCCGGGGTGGTCGCGGTGCTGACCCACGAGGACGTGCCGGACCGGCTGTTCTCCACCGCACGGCACGAGGACCATCGCAGCGATCCGGACGACACGCTGCTGCTCGATCCGGTGATCCGGCATGTCGGCCAGCGGGTGGCCGCGGTCGTGGCGGAGACCGTGGCCGCCGCCGCCGCCGGGGTCGCGGCGCTGCGCGTAAGCTACGCGGTGCTGCCGGCGCTGCTCGACCCGGAGCGCGCGATGGATCCGGACGCGCCCAGGGTGCACGGCGACAAGGAGGCCGGGCGATCGCGCATCGCGGGTCCGCGGCGCAACCTGCTGGCGGAACTGCATGGCGGCAGTGCGGGCTTCGAGTCGGCGCTGGCGGGCTCCGAGGTGACCATCGACCGCACCTACCGGACGCAGCGGGTGCAGCACGCGCATCTGGAGACCCACGCGGCGCGCGGCTGGATCGACGAGGCCGGGATCCTGACCCTGCGCAGCAGCACCCAGGTGCCGTTCCTGACCCGCGATGCGCTATGCCGCCTGTTCGACCTGCCGCGCGCGCGCGTCCGGGTGCTGTGCGAACGGGTGGGCGGCGGCTTCGGCGGCAAGCAGGAGATGCTGGTCGAGGACATCGTCGCACTGGCGGTGCTGCGCACCGGCCGGCCGGTGCAGATCGAGTTCACCCGCGAGGAGGCGTTCGTCGGCGCCTTCAGCCGGCACGCGATGCGGATCCGCGTGCGCGCCGGCGTCGACCGCGACGGGCGGCTGACGGCACTCGGCATCGACCTGCTGTCCGACACCGGCGCCTACGGCAATCACGGCCCCGGCGTGATGTTCCATGCCTGCCACGCCCCGCTCGCCATCTACCGTTGCGCGGCCAAGCGGGTGGACGCGCGGGCGGTCTACACCCACACCCCGCCGGCCGGCGCCTTCCGGGGCTACGGGCTCGGCCAGGGCGTGTTCGCTGTGGAGTCCGCGATCGACGAGCTGGCCCGCCTCGCCGGGCGGGACCCGATCCGGTTCCGCGCGGCCAACATGATCGGCGCCCACGACCCGCTGGTCTCGCACGGACCGCCGCTGCAGGATCTCGAGATCGGCAGCTACGGGCTCGACCAGTGCCTGGCCCGGGTGCGCGACGCGCTGGCGGTGCCGGAGGCGGAGCCGCTGCCCGCAGGCGGCGACTGGGCGGTCGGGCAAGGGGTCGCGATCGCGATGATCGAGACCATCCCGCCGCACGGGCACCGGGCGGACGCGCGCCTGGAGGCGAGGCCGGACGGGAGCTACGCGCTGACGGTCGGCACCGCCGAGTTCGGCAACGGCACCAGCACCGTCCATGTGAAGATCGCCGCCCGCGTGCTCGGCGTCGATTCCGACCGGATCGCCCTGTTCCGTTCCGACACCGCCAGTCTGGGCCACGATACCGGCGCCTACGGCAGCAGCGGCACCATCGTCGCCGGACAGGCGACCGAGCGTGCCGCGCACGACCTGCTGCGGCAGCGCGCGGACGGCGCCGAGGGCCCGCTGGTCGGCACCGGATCGTTCGAGGGCCGCATGCGCTCGACCTCGTTCAACGTGCAGGGGTTCCGGGTGGCGGTGCATCGCGGCACCGGCGCGCTGCGTATCCTGCGCAGCGTGCACGCCGCGGATGCCGGCAGGGTGATCGACCTGGCGCAGTGCACCGGCCAGGTGGAGGGCGGCGTCGCGCAGGCGATCGGGGCGGCGCTGACGGAGCAGCTCCTGCTCGATGCGGACGGCGCGATCTCGAACCCGGGCTTCCGCAACTACCACGTGCCGCGGATGGCCGACCTGCCGCGGACCGAGGTGTGGTTCGCCGACACCCACGACCCGTTCGGCCCGTTCGGCGCGAAGTCGATGAGCGAGAGCCCGTTCAACCCGGTCGCGGCGGCGCTGGCGAACGCGATCCACGACGCGACCGGGCTGCGGCTGCGCGCCACGCCGTTCCGCGCGGACATCGTGCACGCCGCCCTGGTGGCCGGTGGCGTCACAGGAGCAGCGGCCGGGTCGGCAGGTAGTCGAGGCTGAACGCGCGCCGCCACTCGGTCTGCCGGGGCACAAGCCCGAAGCCCAGCATGAACTCGTAGGTCGCCTGCCAGCGTGCCTCGGTCATGATGCCGACGCCGCCATGCGCCGCGTCGCCGCCGGAGCAGACACGCATCGATCGCAGGGTGGCGATCGCGCAGTCCATCAGCTTCTCGTCCAGCTGTGGGTTGTCGCGTCGGATGAGCGCGTTGCCGGCCGACGGGTCAGGCCCGAGATAGTCGCGATATCCCAGGATGGAGGCCTCGAGGAACGCCCTCAGCCGGGATGGGTCGCGTTCGGCCACGTCGCGCCGGGTGACCACGGTGCAGGAGTAGGTGGGATAGCCGTACTGGTGGAACGGAAAGAAGCGGAACCTGGTGCCGGCTCGCCCGAGCGTGCACGGTTCCGCGGTGGCGATCGCCTGGATCGCGACGCTGCGGTCCAGCATGAAGGGCTGCAGGTTGTCGGTGTAGGGCCGCATCTGGTCGTCGGTGAAGCCGAACCGGTGCTTCAGCCAGGGCCAGAAGCCGGCGAGCGAGTTGCTCGAGATCATCAGCTGGTGGTTCCTGAGATCCTCGATCCGCGCGACGTCGTCGTGGGCGAGCAGGCCCTCCAGGTCGTACTGGAATATCGCCGCCACCGTCACCACCGGGATGCCTTGGGCGACCTGCGTCAGCACCTGGGTGTCGAAGCCGATGATCGCATCGACCTCGCCGGTCATCAGCAGCTGCGTGATGTTCAGCTGCGGCGAGCCGCTGCGGATCACGACGTCCAGGCCGGCGGCGCGGTAGAGCCCCGTCGCCTCGGCCTGGTAGAAGCCGCCCTGGTCCGGCTGCGCGTACCAGTTGGTCACCAGGGTGAAGGGTCTCGCCGCACGCGCGGGGCGGATGAACGGGGCGGCGAGACCCCCGGGAACGCCGATGGCGAGGCTTGCGAGCAGCAGGCGTCGGCGAGCCGGATCCATGATGATCTAGTCCTGTTCGAAGCTGGTCGTGCGCAGCACCTGCTGCTGGTAGGCGAGATGCCGGTCGATCGCCCTCTGCCACTCCGGTGCCGGAGGATGGTGGAACGCACGCTCGCGGAACGCCTCGCGCGCTTCCGCCACGATGGCGTCGGCATCGAAGCTCAGGATCCTGCCGGCCTGCATGACGAGCTGGCCATCGATGATGACGCTGTGCACCGACTGTCCGAGCTCGCAATAGGCGAGGTGGTGGAACGCGTCGTTCAGCGGCACCAGTCCCGGCGCGGACAGGTCGAGCAGGGTGATGTCGGCGAGCCAGCCCGGCGCGATGCGGCCGAGCTCGCCGGCACGACGCATCGCGGCTGCTCCACCCTGCCACGCCATCTGCAGGACGCTGCGGGACGCGATCCAGTGATCCGGCCTGCCGTCGGTCAGGTTGTGGATGAGGGCCGCGAGATGGATGTGCCCGAACATGTTCTGGTGGTCGCTGCTCTTCGCGCCGTCGGCGCCGAGTGCCGGCACGATGCCGGCGCGCAGCATCTTGGCCACCGGCGCAAGGCCGCTGCCGAGCCTGAGGTTCGCCGCCGGATTATGGATCGGCACCGCGCCCGCCTGCGCGAGACGGTCGATATCCCGGTCGGTGATCCAGACCGAGTGCGGCAGCGACAGGTCGGGCGACAGCAGCCCCTCGTCGTCGAGCAGGGCGACCGCGGTCTTGCCGTGCAGCCTGCGTACGATCTGGTCCTGGACGCGGGTCTCCATCAGGTGCATGTGCACGCCGCCGCCGAGGTGCCGCGCGAGATCGAAGTAGCGATGCAGCAGGTCGGGCGTGAACCACTGCACGCCGCTCGGCCCGACCCAGCAGCGCAGCCGGCCGTGCTCCGCCTCGTGCCACCGTGCGAAGAACCGCTCGATCAGGCGCACCAGCTCGTCTCCCGCCGGCGGCGCCGCCGCGGCGGGCGCGATCTCCGAGAGCGCGAACCCGCGCGCGTCGCCGTCGGCGATGTCGTGGCCGGTCTCGCGGAACAGCGGCGCCACGCCGGCGCGCATGCCGCTGAGCCGGTATGCCTGCATGACGCCGTCGAGATTGGCCTGGTTGTCGCCGGAACCGAGGCCGACATGATCCAGCACGCTGGTGGTGCCGCTGCGCAGCATCTCGATGCAGCCGAGCATCGCGCTCAGGAAGTAGTCGCGCGGGCCGAGGTCGCGAAGCGCCCAAATCGAATGGATCAGCCAGGGCTCGAAGGTCAGGCGGTCGTTCGTCGCCTTGGCGACGTTTTCCGGAGAGTGGGTGTGCGCGTTGATCAGCCCCGGGATCGCCAGCAGGCCGGTGCCGTCGATGCGACGGTGCGAAGCGGTGTCGATCGGGGCCGACGAAACCTCGGCGATCCTCTGCCCGTCGATCAGTATGCTCACGCCCTCGCGGTAGCCACGGCGAGCCTCCGGGTCGAGGATCGTGCAGCCCTCGATCAGCGTCTTCGCGGTCGGGCTCGCCGCGGCCCCGGGCGTCCGGGGGCCGGCATGCTGCGGACCGGACGTCGGCATCGCTCAGAACTCCAGCAGGGTCTCGCGCAGGGTGCTGGTGGTGTAGGCGGTGCGGGTGAGGCCGCGGCGCTGCAGCGCCGGCACCAGACCGTCGGTGATCGAGGCGATGTAGCTCCGGGTCAGCCGGTGGTAGGGCTTGGTGATCAGGAAGCCGTCGCCGCCGACCGCCGCCATCGCCTCGCCCATCAGCTCGGCGACGTGGTCCGGGGTGCCGACTAGCTCCAGGCTGCTCGAGGTGCCGCTGTCGCGCACCAGCTGGCGCAGCGTCTTTTGGTGCTTCGGCTGCCCGCTGCCGGTCTGGCAGAACTTGTCCAGCGCGCCCTGCTCGCCGTTGGTGGTGAGCGGCGGCAGCGGCTGGTCGAGGTCGTAGCGCGAGAAGTCGATGTGCACGAACGAGCCGAACAGCGCCAGGGTGCGCTCGGTGAAGCCCGGTGTCGCCAGCACGCGCTCGTACTGGTCGCGTGCCTCCTGCATGGTGTCGGCGACCACGGGCGCGATCAGGAACAGCACCTTGATGCTGTCGGGGTCGCGCCCCTGCCGCTCGGCGTGGCCGCGCACGTCGTCGCGGTAGTGCTTCATGCCCGCGATGCCGTTGGTGGTGGCGATGATCGAGTCCGCGTGCCTGCCGGCGAACTCGCGCCCGCGCGGCGAGCCGCCAGCCTGGATGTAGGCCGGGCGCCCCTGCGGCGAGCGCACCGTGTTCAGCGGCCCCGTCGAGCGGAAGAACCGGCCCTCGAAGTCGACCGCATGCACCCGGCTGGCGTCGACGTAGGTGTCGGTGGCGTGGTCGCGCACCACCGCGTCCGGCTCCCAGGAGTGCAGCAGCCGGGTGACCAGCTCGACATACTCGTCCGCCATGTCGTAGCGCAGCGCCCGCGGCGGCATCGCAGTCTTGCCGAAGTTCCGCGCCGCCGCGTCCTCGGTGCTGGTGACGATGTTCCAGCCGAAGCGGCCGCGGGTCAGGTGGTCCAGCGTCGCCGACAGCCGCGCCAGCATGAAGGGCGGGTAGGCCATGGTGGACAGCGTGACCGCGATGCCGAGCCGCGAGGTGGCGTAGCCGAGGATGGCGGCGAGCGGCGCCGGGTCGTGCTTCGGCGCCATGATGCCGTACTTGAGGTAGGTGGCACTACTGCCGCCATGCACGCTCGGGATGCTGAGCGTGTCCTCGATCAGCATGTAGTCGAAGCAGGCGCGCTCCATCGACCGCGCCAGGTCGAGATGCAGCTCCCCGGTCCACGGCTCCGGCGCCGAACCCAGCGGGTCGTTCCAGGCATTGCCGGCGAAGCTGGTGAACCAGCCCAGGTGGAAGCGCTTGTCGGTCATCTCGTGTTCCTCGTCATGGCGCATGTCTCGGTTGAGCCGGCTGTGCTCGGCGCCCGGGATGGCGTCGGCGCCCACCCGATGGAGGCGGGGCGAAGATCTTCGCCGGGCTGCGGTGCCGCCCCGCCATCATCCGGAACCCGACGCTGGTCCGGCCTGCCTCATCCGCGTATAGCTCGCGCGAGGCTCAGCCCGCCCGGGCGCCGTGCGCCACCCGCCTTGGATCGGCATCGCAGGGAGAGCCGCACCATCCGTATCCTGCTCGACACGACACGCTCCTTCGGGACGCCGACGATGCGAGCCCGGTGCGGGCTGCACGACGGCATGGGGTCCAGCTGCATCCTGCAAGCGGCATACCAGGCGCGAGCGGCAGATCCGGCGGCGGCGAGGCGGCAGCCGGGCGCGGTCCCGGCCCAGAGCATCCCGGCCCAGACCATCCCGGCCCAGACCATCCCGGCCCAGACCATCCCGGCCCAGAGCATCCCGGCCCAGAGCATCCCGGCCCAGAGCATCCCGTGCCGGCGCCGCCCGGCCTG
>CAXTAY010000058.1:0-16656 GCA_964242335.1 uncultured Acetobacteraceae bacterium
GGCCGCGCCCGCCCGCTCCCCGCCCCAGGCGCTGGCGACGATCCTCGGCCACAGCGCGGCGGGCGGCGTCGCCGGCGCGGTCAGCCGGCCGAGCGGCGCCAGACGCCGTTCCCAGGCGTCGATCGCGTCGCGCAGCTCCGGATCGGTATCCGCCTCGCGCGACAGCAGCAGGCGCTCCGACGGATCGAGCGTGCCCAGCACATACTCGGCGGCGAGCAGCTCGGTCTCCCGGCCCGAAGGATCCGGTACGCTGCCGCTCATGGTTCGAGGCACCGGCGCAGACCGAGCAGCGCCCGGCGCACCCACGACTTCACGGTGCCGAGCGGCGCCTGCAGCCTGATCGCGAGCTCGGAATGGCTCAGTCCGTCGATGAAGGCGAGCAGCACGACGCGGCGCTGCGGCTCGTCGAGCTGCTCCAGGCAGCGCCGCAACGCCTCCGCCTCCGCACTCGCCATCAGCTGACCGAGCGGATCCGGCCCGGCATCGGGCTCCTCGATGAGCACCAGCCCGTAATTCTCCCGGCCGCGCTTGCGCAGGATGTCGATCGCCCGGTAGCGCAGCAGGCTGGACAGCCAGACCTCGGCGGAACCGCGCCGGGCATCGAAGCGCGACGAGCGCTGCCACACCTGCAGGAACGCGTCGTGCACGGCGTCCGCCGCGAGCTGCGGCTGCCGGGTCAGGCGCAGCGCCTGGCCGTAGAGGCGTGGCGCCTGCAGGTCGTAGAGCGTGCGAAATGCGTTCCGGTCGCCTCCGCTGCACCGCGCCAGCAGTGACTCGATCGTCTCACGTATCGGTTCGTCGGCCATGCGCGGCTGCAGCCACTCCCACGTCACCGCACGAAGACTAGCCGCTTCGTCCCTCCTTGGCGACACGGACGCGATGATCGTCATGCTTCTCCTACGGCAGCCGCGGCAGATCGGATGTGGCCGCGACCGGGCTTCCCGATCAGAGCGTGCGCATCGCCTCCGGCGGCGCATGCATGAAGTTCGCGCTATCGCGCAGGCTGGGAGCGAGGAAGCGCAGCGGTCCCGCGAACGCGCCGATGATCTCGACGTGGTCGAGGCCGGGATAGATCCTGACTTCCGCGACGCCGCCGGCCCGACGCACGCGTCGCGCCAGCCTCAGGGTGTTGGACGGCCGCACGACGCGGTCAGCACTCCCGGCGAGCAGCAGCATCGGCGGATTGCGACCGTCCACGTGCGCGATCGGCTGGGTGGTCTCCAGCGGCCGGCCCGGCGCGAAGATGCGGCGCAGTTCGTCGCTGTCCAGCGGCAGGAAATCGTACGGTCCGGCGAGCCCCACCATGCCGCTGAGGTCGACCAGCGGCGCCAGCCCCACCGCACCGAGCCAGCGCGGATCGAGCGTCAGCATGGCGGCATTGTAGGCCCCCGCCGAATGGCCCATCAGATACGGCGGTGTCGCGGCGGCGCCGAAACGAGATCCGTGGCGGCGCGTCCAGGCCAGGGCCTGGGCGCAGTCCTGCAGGAACTCCGGATAGCGCACCTCGGGATAGAGCCGGTAGTCCGGGATCACCACCACGAAGCCAAGTGCGGCGAGCGCGCCGCCGACGAAACGATACATCGCCTTGTCGCCGCTGTTCCAGGCGCCGCCGTACAGGAACAGCACCGCCGGATGCGAGCCGTGCGTCACCGGATGCCGGGCCGGCGCATACACGTCGAGGCTCCGACGCGGCCCGTCGCCATAGGCGATCGAACGCGCCACCAGGCGATCCGGGGCCAGTCCGTCGATGATGTCGAGCGGCGAGCAGCCGGCGAGCAGCAGCGGCAGCGACGACAGCGCGCGGCGGCCGATCAAGCCGGAGCGGGGCGAGCGGACGCGGGGCCGGACCGCTCCAGCCCCGCCAGCACCGCCTCGATGCGTATCGGCAGGTCGCGCAGGCGCAGACCGGTCGCGTGGTGGAGCGCGTTGCTGATCGCCGCGTTGACGCCGATCAACCCCAGCTCTCCCAGCCCCTTCAGGCCGAGCGCGTTGATGTCGGGGTCGGGATCGGGCAGCAGCAGGGCCTCGATGCGGCCGCAGTCGGCAGCGCTCGCGACCAGGTAGTCCGCGAGATTGTCGTTGACGTAGCGACCGCTGCGCCGATCGAGTGACGTCGCTTCCAGCAGCGCCGAGCCTAGCCCCCAGATCATGCCGCCTTCCAGCTGGCTTCGCGCCGCCAGCGGGTTGAGGATCGCACCCGCCGCGAAGGCGCCCAGCAGGCGCGGGACCTGAATGACGCCGGTGCGGGCGTGCACGCGCACCTCGGCGAACTGTGCCCCGAACGACCAGCCGAGCCGCGCGCCGCCGGCACTCAGGGCGAGCCGGCCGCCATGCAGCCTGGCATGGGCGTCGTCGCCGATCCCGGTGGGAATGAAGTCGCTCAGCACCTCGATCCGGCCTTCGACGGTCGCCGACGCGATCCGGGCAAAGCTCTCGCCGCGGCCGTCCGGCGCCACCACGTGGCCGTCCCGCAGCTGCAGGTCGGCCGCGTTGCGGCCGTGCAGCGCGCCGGGTCCGTCGATCGCGGCGCGCAGCAGCTTCTCGCGCAACGCGTCGCAGCCGAGACGCAGCGCGTGCGCCATGCTCGTCGTGCTCGACGAGCCGCCGGACAGGCCGGCCGGCGGGAAGGCGGTGTCGCCGAGCCGCACCGTGACCTGCGGCACCGACAGGCCGAGCCAGTCCGCCGCCAGCATCGCGAGCAGGGTGTAGAGGCCGTTGCCGATCTCGTGCTGGGCGCTCTCGACGGTGAGGCGCCCCTCGCCGTCGAGCACGATGCGCACCGCGGCGGCCGCGGTCTTGACCGGCCGGGCGGCGCTGGCGCAGCCGAAGCCGACCAGCCAGTCGCCGTCGCGCATCGATCCCGGCGCCGCCGTGCGGTCGGCCCAGCCGAACGCTGCCGCGCCGGCATCGAAGCAGCGCATCAGCGGACGCGTGCTGAAGGGCTTGCCAGTGATCGGATCGTGCGCCGCGTCGTTGCGCTGCCGCAGCGTGATCGGATCGATCCGCAGCGTGCAGGCCAACTCGTCGAGCGCGCTCTCCAGCGCGAACAGGTAGGGCATCTCCGGCGGCGCGCGCATCGGGCCGGGGGTGTTGCGATCCACCCGCACCGCCGCCTCGTGGGTGCGCACGGCGGCGCAGTCGTACAGGCTGCCGGTGACGTCGGTGCCTTCCATGGCGAACGTGTCGAAGCGCGACGCCACCATCTCCGCCTCGTGGATCAGCGCCAGCAGCCGGCCGTCGGCGGCAGCGCCGAGCCGGACGCGGTGCCGCGTCTCCGGCCGGTAGTTGGCGATGGTGAAGCACTGCGAGCGCGTCGGCACCAGCGTGACCGGGCGGCCCAGCCGGCGCGCGGCACAGGCGACCAGTGCGGTGTGCTGCGACAGCGCCATCTTGGAGCCGAAGTGACCGCCGAGGAACGGCGCCACCACCCGCACGCGGGCCGGATCGAGCCCCAGTTGATGCGCGAGACCATGCTGTGCTGCCACCACGAAGCGTGTCGGCTCGTGGACGGTCAGCCGGTCGCCCTCCCAGACGCAGCTGGTGGTGAACAACTCCATCGGGTTGTGGTGCTGCGTCGGCGTGCTGCTGCGGGCGTCGACGCGATGGGGCGCCGCCGCCAGCGCCGTGTCGGCGTCGCCGACCGCCGGGTCCTCGTGCGCCGGCTTCAGCTGCGCGAGCGCCACCCGTTCCGCGCCCGCATCGTCGAAGCCGAACGCGGCCGGCAGCGCCTCGAGCCGGACCCGGACGCGCGCTGCGGCGTGCTCGGCCGCCTCGCGGCTCTCCGCGGTGACCAGTGCCACGATCTGCCCCGGATAGGCGATGCGGTCCGATCCGAGCGGAAGCCAGGAGCTGTTGGCGTATCCACCTTCCATCAGGTGACGAACCGGGCGGATCTCGCCGGCGAGGTCGCGGTAGGTGAGGATCTGCAGCACGCCGGGCGACCAGGCCGCCTCGAGATCGAGGCCGACGATGCGCGCAGGGCCGGTCGGGCTGGTCACCAGGGCCGCGTGCGCCGCATGGCGCAGCGGCTGGTCGGAGGCGAAGCTCGCACGCCCCGTCACCTTCGAACGGCCGTCGACGCGGGTATGCGGGCGGCCGACGATCGGGTCCGCATCGGACCGGCTGTTCAACGAGGCTCTCCCGGCTGCGCGTGGCGTCCCTACAAGCGGGCGGCCCGGCGCCGGGTTGCACGCGCCGGGGTGCCGCGGGCCGGGGTGCTGCGGGCCGGGGTGCTGCGGGCCGGGGTGCTGCGGGCCGGGGTGCTGCGGGCCGGCGCAGCGCACTGCGCGTGCGCGCGGCCTGCGGCCAGCACTTCAGGCGGCGGAGCGGTCCTGCGCGAGCGACGGCCAGATCGCCTGGTCGCGCACGATGCCCTCGAACAGCGGCCTGGCGAAGTAGAAGCCCTGCATGAAGCGGCCGCCGACCGAGCGCAGCGCCTCGACCTCGCCGATCCGCTCGACGCCTTCGAGCACCATCTTGATGCCGACCTCGGCGCCGAGCGCGATCATGCTGGCGATGATCGCGAGCCGCACCCGGTCCTGGTCGCAGTCCTGTATCAGCGCGCGATCGAGCTTGACGATGTCGGGCTTAAGTTCGGCGAGACGCGACAACCCCGAGTAGCCGGTGGAGAAGTCGTCGAGCGCCACCTTGAAGCCGTGACGCCGGTACTCGGCGATGATCGCCTTGAGGTGCTCGGTATCGGTGATGTCCTCGCTCTCGACGATCTCGAAGGTGAGGCGGTCCTTGTCGAAGCCGGTGCGGGTGGCGGCGTCCAGCGTCAGCCGGATGCAGCCGCGCGGCTCGTAGACCGCGTTGGGTAGGAAGTTGATGTTGAGCTGCCGGTCGATCCCGAGCCTGGCCGCCATCTCGATCGCGCGCACCCGGCAGGCCTGGTCGAAGGCGTACAGGTTCTCGGCGTTGAGCTGCGCCAGCACCTCGGCGGCGCCCTCCCCACCCGGGCCGCGCACCAGCGCCTCGTAGGCGTCGATCCGACGCTCGGTCAGGTCGATCACCGGCTGGAAGGCCATCGAGAACGGAAAGACCTGCTGACCTTGCCTGCAGGCGCCACAATGATGGGTCATGGGTTTCTTGGTGTCGTTGACGATCGCACGATGATGCGCCGCGCCGGTTAACAGGAGATGAACCGTCCGGCCGATGATCTGCTCGCGTTGTCGGGCGCATCGTTCCGGGTCATGCTCCACCGTGTGGCGGCGCTCGCCGGCGGAGAACGATGATGGCCCTCGCCTCGCGCCTGGCGCCGGGCCTGCGCATGGAAGGCGCGGGTTCGCAGGTGGTCACCGAGCCGGTGCCGGCCGCCGAGAAGACGATGCGGATCGACCGCGTGTTCTGGAGCCACTTCGCGCCCAACCTGGGGCCGGGCGGCTGGGTCGTGGGCGTGCTGCTGGTGACGATTGGGCTCGACTTCCGCCAGGGGCTGCTGGCGATCGGGCTCGGCAACCTGGTCGGCGCGCTGCCGGTGGCGCTGGCCGCCGCGATCGGCCCGGTCACCGGGCTGCCGCAGATGGAGGCCTCCCGGCGCGTGCTCGGGCAGCGCGGCATCCGCCTGCCCTCGCTGCTGAACTGGCTGTACTGCGTCGGCTGGGACGCGGTGAACAACGTGCCGGCGGCGGCGGCGCTGATCGCGCTGCTCGCCCTCGCCGGACCCACCCTGCCGTTCTGGCTCGCCCTCGGGCTGCTCGCCGGCGTGCAGATGCTGGCCAGCATCGTCGGCCACCACGCGGTGCAGGCGCTGCAGAAATATCTCGGCGGCGCGCTGCTGGCAGCGTTCGCGCTGATCGGGCTGCTCGGCGCCCGGGACGCGCAGCTGCCGCACGCGTCGGCACACCCGGCCGGGCTGCCGGGCTTCCTGCTCGCCACCGCCATCCTGGCCAGCTTCAACCTGTCATGGGCCTCATACTCGTCGGACTACACGCGGTACCTGCCGGCGGCGACGCCGTCGCGGCGCATCGTCTGGCTCGCACTCGCCGGGCTGCTGCTGTCCGCGATCCCGTTCCAGCTGCTCGGCCTGCTGACCGCGGCCAGCACCGGGGACGCCTCGCCGGTCGCGGTCATCGCGCAGCTGCAGCACACGGCCGGGCCGCTGGGGCCGCTGGTGCTGGCGGCGATCGCGCTGTCCTCGATCACCGGCAACTCGTTCAACGACAACACCGCGAGCTACAGCCTGATCTCGGCGGGCATACGCGTTCCCAGGGTGCTGGCGGCGATCGTCACCGCGAGCCTCGGCTACCTGATCGCCGTGTTCGGCGCCGGGCGCTACGCCGAGCTCTACACCAGCTACCTGGTGGTCACGCTGTACTGGATCGCGCCCTGGATCGGCATCGTGCTCGCCGACTGGTACCTGGTCGGCGCCGGTGCGCGCACCGTGCCGCCGGGCTGGACCCTGGCCGCGAGCATCTTCGTCGCGGCCGCGATCCTGACCATCGCGCTGTTCTCGGTCAGCGACCTCTATACCGGGCCGGTCGCACGCCTGCTCGGCGGTGCCGATATCGGCTACTATGTCGGCTTCTTCGGGGCCGGGCTCGCCTACCTGCTCAGCGTCCGGCGACGCTGAGGCTCAGCCGCGACGCCCCGCACCGCGCGCCCGTGCGTGCGCCACGTCCAGGCGGCGGGTCACCGGCAGCAGCAGCGCGAACAGCAGCGTGCCGCCGCAGGCGAGCAGGAACAGGCGGAAGAACAGCGTGGCGTAGATCGGCAGGGTCTGCGCCGGGTCGGCGGCACCGAGGTTCGGGATCGCGGCCAGGTTGGCGACCTCGCTGCCGACATAGATCGCAACACCGATACCGAGGAAGTAGGCGCCCATCATGAAGGCGCTCATCCGGGCCGGAACGTAGCGCGACACGACCGCGAGCCCGAGGCCGCTGATCAGCAGCTCGCCCATCGAGAGCAGGCCGTAGCCCCATACCATCACCCATGACGAGACCAGCGGCGTCGGGCTGAAGCTGCACGACAGCCACCAGACCAGGAAGCCGCCGGCGACGCAGGCGAAGCCGAGCAGGAACTTGCCGGAGATCGAGAAATCGCGCCCCGACGCGCCGAGCCGGTTGTACAGCCAAGCCAGCGGCGGGCTCGCGATCATGATCCAGATCGCGTTCAGCGCCTGGAACTGGCCGGGGGACCAGCGGAACAGCCTCACGCCGGCCACCGTGAAGTCGAGCCTGACGTTGCGCAGTGCGAACAGGGTCAGCGAGGTCGACATCTGCTGGTAGAAGATGAAGAACAGCATCACCTCGAGGGTGAGCAGATACATCAGCAGCAGGCCGGGCCGCTCGTCGCGGGTGCTGCGAAGGAACGTCCTCAGCCACACCGCGGCGACGATGGCCGCGGCCAGCCAGACGCAGTCGCGCGCCAGGCCCGGATGCTGCAGCACGAAGCTCACCAGCGCGATCGCCGCCAGCACGCCGGCGAGCACCGGTGCCACACGTCCGAGCCGCAGCCGCTGGGCGTCCGGCGCCGAGCCGACATGGGCGACCCAGCGATGCATCAGGGCGTAGTTGGCGAGCCCGATCACGAGGCCGGCGCAGCACACCGAGAACGCGGTGTGCCAGCCATAGCTGTCCTTCAGCCACGGACAGAGCAGCAGCGAGACGGTCGAGCCGACATTGACCGCCATGTAGTAGATGGTGAAGGCGCCATCGAGCCCGGCATCGTCCCCGTCGTAGATTCGGCGCACCATGTTGGCGGCGTTCGGCTTGAACATGCCGTTGCCGATGGTGATCGTCCCCATCGCCAGGTAGAGCAGCAGCGTTCCCTGCACCGGCAGGGACATGAACAGGTAGCCGAACGCCAGGGTGACCGCGCCCAGCAGCATGGTGCGTCGCGAGCCCAGCACCTGGTCGCCGATCCAGCCACCGATCGCCGGTGCCGCGTAGGTCAGCGCACCGAACGCGCCCCACAGCAGGTTCGCCCGGCTGTCCTGGAAGCCGAGCTGCTGCACCATGAACAGCAGCAGGATCACCTGCATGCCGTAATAGCCGAAGCGTTCCCACAGCTCGATCAGCAGGACGACCGAGAAGGATTGCGTCCGGCTCGGCTGCCTCGCGGTCGGAGCATAGGCGGTGACGGTCGATGCGGGCATTCGGCGTCCGGTGGCGATGGGAAACGACAGGTCACCCGGATTGCGCCGGATTGGCAAGACGCGCCGGGCGGGCTGCATCTTGTGGATGGCGCCCATGTTGTGGATGGGGTGGACGAACCTTATGTCTGCCGCGGTGAAACGCGCCGCCGCGGACCCGGCGGCGCTCCGGATTTTCCAGGAAAGGACGGCATGGAACAGACGCTGCTCTACCGGGAGGTGCGCTACGTGATCGGCCCCGAGCAGGACGGCCACCGCCACTGGACCATCCACCTCGACGGCGCGTCCGAGAGCGGCATCTCGGGCGGCAGCGGCCTGCGCGGCTCGTTCAAGGCGGCGGTGCTGAACGCGCGCGAGGCGATCGATGCCAGGCTCGACGCCACCACGGCGGCCTGATGCCGGGCGATCTCGACGGCTTCCACCCGCACGCCTTCGACAAGGCCGATCCGGCTCCGGACGCCCTGTTCTACGCCGCGCCGCGCTTTCTCACCCACATCGACGACGGCGCCATCGCCGCGGTCACGGCACTGTATCGCACGGTGCTGCCGGAAGGCGGCGTCATCCTCGACCTGATGAGCAGCTGGGTCAGCCACCTGCCGGAGGAGATGTCGTTCGAGCGCGTGATCGGCCACGGCATGAACGCCGACGAGCTCGCCGCCAATCCGCGGCTGGACGACCACTTCGTTCAGGATCTCAACCAGGATCCGTCGCTGAAGCTCGCCGACCATTGCCTCGACGCCGCCTGCCTGTGCGTCTCGGTGCAGTATCTGCAGCGGCCGGTATCGGTGTTCCGCGAGCTCGCGCGGGTGCTGCGGCCGGGTGCCCCGGTGGTGATCAGCTTCTCGAACCGCTGCTTTCCGACCAAGGCGGTGGCGATCTGGCAGGCGCTCGACGCCGAGGACCAGCAGCGCCTGGTGTCGCTGTGCCTGGCGCGCGCGGGCCTCACCGAGATCGAGACCGGCGCGGTGCTTCCGGACGCGCGGGACCCGGACTGGCGCGACCCGATCTACGCGGTGATCGGCCGCAGCCCGGTCGCGGGACCGGAATGACCCACCTGCAGCGGCCTTAGGTTTCGGCGCGGTTTGCCCTATACAGCGTCGATGCCCTTTCCAACCACCCATCCTTCGCTCGAACAGGCCCTCGCCGCGCGCGGCTACGCCGAACCCACTCCGGTCCAGGAGGCCGTGCTGCGCACCGAGGCCGAGGGCCGCGACCTGCTGGTCTCGGCCCAGACCGGCTCGGGCAAGACCGTCGCCTACGGCCTCGCCGCCGCGGCCACCCTGCTCGGCACCGCGGCGCAGTTCGAGCGCGCGGCAAGCCCCGTCGCCCTGGTGGTCGCACCCACCCGCGAGCTCGCCGTGCAGGTGCATCGCGAACTCTCCTGGCTCTACGCCGACACCCGCGCGCGCATCGTGTCGTGCATCGGCGGCATGGACGTCCGTCGCGAGGCGCAGGCGCTGGCCGGCGGCTGCCACATCGTCGTCGGCACCCCCGGCCGGCTCTGCGACCATCTCGGGCGCGGCCGGCTCGACGTCTCGTCGCTGCGCATCGTCGTGCTCGACGAGGCCGACGAGATGCTCGATCTCGGCTTCCGCGAGGAGCTCGAGACCCTCCTCGACAAGACGCCGGCGACGCGGCGCACGCTGCTGTTCTCCGCCACCATCCCGCGCGAGATCGCGGCCCTGGCGCGCCGCTACCAGCACGACGCGCTGCGCATCGACACCGCGTCCGGCAACCGCCAGCAGCACGCCGACATCGAGTACCGCGCCGTGGTCACCGCGCGCGACGAAGAAGAGCACAGCATCGTCAACGTGCTGCGCTACTTCGAGAGCCCGACCGCGATGGTGTTCTGCAACACGCGCGAGATGGTGCGCCACATGCACGGCAGCCTGCTCGAGCGCGGCTTCGCCTCGGTGGCGCTGTCCGGCGAGCTGAGCCAGAACGAGCGCTCGCGGGCGCTGGAGTCGCTGCGCACCGGCCAGGCGCGTGTCTGCGTCGCCACCGACGTCGCCGCGCGCGGCCTCGACCTGCCGGACCTCGGACTGGTCATCCATGCCAGCCTGCCCACCGATCCCGCGATCCTGCTGCACCGCAGCGGCCGCACCGGACGCGCCGGGCGCAAGGGCATCTGCGTCGTGGTGGTGCCGGGAGCGCGCCGGCGCCGCGCCGAGCAGCTGCTCGCGGCCGCCAACGTCACCGCGGGCTGGAGCGGGCCGCCGAGCCCGGACGAGATCCGCGCCCGCGACAGCGAGCGGCTGCTGGCCGACCCGGTGCTGTCCGAGGAGATCGCGCCCGAGGACCTCACCCTCGCCCGCGCCCTGCTCGAGGGCCGGAGTGCCGAGGAGATCGCCGCCGCCCTGATCCGACTGCACCGCGCCCGGCTGCCCGATCCCGAGGAGATCAGCGCGGCGACGGTGCGCGCCCCCGACCGCAGGCCGGCGCGCGTCGCCCATGAGGCTTCTCATGAAGCTTCCGCGGCACCCCGCATCCGCGCCGACCGTCCGGACCGCATCCCCCCCGGCGAAGGGATCTGGTTCCGCATGCCGATCGGCCGCCACGACAAGGCGGATCCGAAATGGCTGGTGCCGCTGATCTGCCGGCTGGGCGGCGTCACCAAGCGCGACATCGGCGCGATCCGCATCGCCGAGCGCGAGACGCTGTTCGAGATCAGCCCGGGCATTGCCGAACGCTTCAGGTCGTGCGTCTCGGCGACCGACGACGACGAGGTGCGGATCGAGGCGGCGGCCGGCGCGCCCTCCGCATCCCGCCCGGCTGGCGGCGGCGCTGGCCGCGCCGGGCATGCCGGCAGGCCGACCGCCGCCGCGGCTTCCGGTCGGGCGACGCGCTTTCCGGCCGGCGGTTCGTCGCGCCGACGCGCGCCCGGCGGCGTCGGCTGACGCACCGGCGCGGCGCCGCTGGCGGCTCAGACGCGGGACGCGGCCAAGCCGCTGGATTTCGCGCTCGCGTCGAGGTTACGTTGCGACAACGCCGCTAATTCAGGTCGTGCCGGGAGACGATGGGTGAGCTCAGCCAGTCTCGCCGTGTTCGCGATCTGGCTCGGCGGCGTCGCCACCCTGTGCCGTCACGATCCGCTTGGCCGACCGGCACTCGGCGCCGCGGTGGCGCTGGCCGGGGCGGCGCTGATCGGCAGCCTCAGCTGAACAGCTCGACGATCGCCTCGCAGAACGCCGGCAGGTCGCGGGGATTGCGCGAGGTCACCAGCGTGCCGTCGCGCACGCAGGGCTCGTCCACCCAGGTGGCGCCGGCGTTCTGCAGGTCGACCTGCAGCGACGGCCACGAGGTCATCCTGCGTCCCTTCACGCCACCGGCGTTGATCAGCGTCCAGGAGCCGTGGCAGATCGCCGCGATCGGCTTGTCGGCCGTGACGAAGCCGCGGACGAAGCCGACCGCGCGCTCGTCCATGCGCAGCTTGTCGGGATTGGTGGTGCCGCCGGGCAGCAGCAGCCCGTCGAACTGATCCGCCGTCGCCTCGGCCACCGTCAGGTCGACGTCGATCTTGCCCGCCGGATTCACGTCCTGTTGCATCGCCTGGAACTGGCCGGCCTCGAGCGAGACGATGCTGACCGTGGCGCCCGCCTGCCTGAGTGCCTGCGCCGGTTCGGTCAGCTCGACCTCCTCGACGCCGTCGGTGGCGAGAACAGCGATCCTGCGACCTGAGATGCGGGCCATGATCCAACTCCTGGGTTCGTCGAGCGTCGGCGGCAGAACGAGGCAGAAGGCGCCCCGTTCCACGCCGGTCGCGCGATCTGCGTCCGGCGTCGCCTATGGCGCCAGCGCGTAGACGTCGACCGTGCCGCCGTAGGTGGGCAGGTAGACCCGGCCGTTCACCGCCATCGGCAGGTTGAACTTGTTGTGCAGGAACTGGATGTTCCACTCCTCGGTGTCCCAGAGCTTGCGCAGCCAGCCGGAGCCGTCGGCGAATCGGCCGAAATTCTCGGGATCGTAGATCACGTAGCGGCCGTTGGTGATGCTGTTGTTGGCGTTGCCGTACGGGAACACGACGTGCAGCAGGGCGGTGCCGGCCTGGCTCGCATTGGCCGACAGCGTCATCATCCCGCCGGGCATTCCGCCATAGGGCACCGGCGCCTCGGGCGAGGCGTACTCGATCGAGCAGCCGAGATAGGTGACCGTGAGCTGGCCGTTCGCCTGCCCCAGCCCGTAGGCGCGCAGGTTCGCGTTCTCGCCCATGCAGAAGATCATCGGCCCGTGCACGGAGGATCGGTAGAACACGCAGGTGCTGTGCAGATGGTGCGTGCGCTGCAGATAGGTGGTGGGGATCGTCGACAGGTCGGTCGGCGCCGGACTGGCGTCGGGGTTGTAGTAGGTGAGCCAGTACGGCGGCACCAGCAGCGTGTCGTAGACGCTGGACTGGATCAGCGAGGGCGCGAAGTCCGCCAGCGTCGGCGAGCCCATCTTGTCGGCGTCGATGAAGTAGCCGATGCCGTCCTTGCCGGCGACGACGACGATGTTCCACGGCAGCCCCGACATCGCCGTCGTGACCAGCATCGGGCCGCCAGAGTTCAGGTCCTCGTCGCCGGCGCTGTCCATGTTCGAGGTACCCCCGCTGCCGTCCGCACCGGCGCCCGCACCGCTCGTCGGGATCAGCGAGGTGTCCGCCAGGGTCTGGCAGTTCACGCCGCCGACGCGTCCGGTATCGGTGTATGGCGTGAAGGAGTCGATCACCGTGAGGCTGCCGGGATCGGTGCCGCTCGCCCGCGTGTGCCGCAGCCGGATCACGCTCTCGCCCCAGTCGGTGACGCCGTCGAACGCGCCGTTGCCGGACGTCATCAGGATGTTGCCGCTGGCTGGGTCGACCACCGGCGCCTGTCCACCCATCCAGACGCCGCCGCCGGCGTAGCGTGCGGTGGTGGTGAAGGTGGCGCTGATCTCCGGCGCCACGCCGGACATGTCGCAGGCGATCAGCCAGCCCTGGTTGGTGTCGGCGTCCTCGTCGAACGAGCCGTTGGCGACGTAGACGATGGCGCCGTCGGTGCTGATCGCGAGCCCGCAGCGCTGCTTGCGCGGCACCGTCCCCATACGCTGCAGCGCCAGCTCTCCCGGCGGCTGGTAGGTGGCCGCGGTCAGGTCGAGCGGAGGCAGCACCGGGCTGCCGTCGACCGGGCTCAGCGAGTGCAGCCAGAAGCTGGATTGCGCGAAATCGCCGTCCGGCGCGGTCATCGCGACGACGTGGATGGTGCTGGTCTGCGGGTTGATCACCGGCGTGCTGAGGATGCCCCAATGGTCGTTGATCAGGTACATGTCCATCGCCCGCGTGCCGGGGATCGGCGCACCGAGGCGCTGCTGCCAGAGCAGCACCAGGCTCGTGGCGTCGAAGCAGAACACGTCGTTGGCCATCGTCGCCTGGATCAGCAGGTCGTGCGTCTGGCCATCTTCCGTGACCTGGCCGGGAATGATCAGCGACATGCCCTCCGAGCCGCGCGCGTCGCCGGGAAGCGGCAGCGAGGCCACGCGCACCATGCCGCGCTGCCGGACCGCGTCCTGGGTCAGCACGGTCTCCTGCAGGTTGCTGCCGGAACGGCAGCCGTCGAACGAGCGGGTGGTGACCGCGATGGACATGCGCAGAACTCCTCAGAGGTCGCCGCCGGTGTAGATCACCTGCAGGCTGAAACTGCTTGCCGCCGGCGGCAGCCCGCCGCAGGCCACGCGCAGCGCGTGCCAGCCGGTGATCGCCACCGTGATCGTCAGGCCCTGCGATCCGCCGCCGTCAGGATCGAACCGCAGCGTCGCCGGATCCCCGTCCGGGCCGAGCAGCTCGAGCCGTACCGCGGCCTCACGCGTCCAGCCGCTGCGATCCGGGGTCAGCGTCGCGGAGAGCAGCGTGCCGGCCGCGCACCATACCCGGCCGACATCGAGCTCGCCGTCGGCGAGCGGCGGGATGTCGAGGTCGGCGGCGCCGAAGAAGGTCTGCACGGTACGCTGCGGCTGCCAGCCGAACCCGGCTTCGCCCATCGGCTTGGCGAAGACGAGGTAGGACATGCCGTCCCGGTTGCGCGGCACCGTGAAGGTGAGCTGTCCCTGCGCGTCGGTCCAGATGTTGTCGTAAGAGCCGTTCCCGGAATATTCGTGGATCTCCTGGAACGCCCCGAAGCCGGTCTGCACGGTGCGGGTGTAGCTGCTGTACTGGTCGTTGTTGAAGGCGCAGAGGCAACCGGGCAGGCTGCCCACTCCGGTGCGTTCATGCACGAAAACCTGCGGATCGGTATCGAGACGCGGCACGAGGTCGCCATGCGCCAGGTTCTCGTGGATCCAGATCAGGTTGTTGATCCGGTCCTTCAGGCCGTAGCACCCCGGATCGGTCGACCAGTCGCGGTAATACACCGACGGATATCCCGTCGACGTCAGCATGATCGCGTAGCCGAGCATCTTGTTCCAGATGACCTGCTCCCCCGCGCTGGTGTCGGTGTCGGCGGACTCGATGAAGGTGACGGCCATGTCGGCGTCGACGGTGCAGAAGCCCACGCCGGCGAGCTGCCCCATCCAGACGCGCGAGTTGTTGTTGCAGATCTCGCCGACCGCGAACTTGAAGCCGAAATCGAGCACCGCGGCGCGACGCTGCATGGCGCCATTCACCCAGTCGGACAGCGCGCGGTCGGAGCTGTCGAAATACTCGCCGAACGCCCACAGCTCGCGCAGCGCGTCGGACTGCAGCAGGTCGTGCACCAGTGCGGCGTTGGTGCCCTTGACGTCGTCGATGCGCCAGCCATCCACGCCCGTCGTCCGCGTCAACCAGTCCGCCGCCGCGATCGCACCGTCGCGCATGTAGCCGGGCGGCTCCGAGTTGACGTACGCCGCCATGTCGCCGAAGGCGAAGTTGCCCTGCGCGTCGGGCACCGGATCGGCGGCGACCCGCGGCGGCGCGCCCACGAAGCAGCCCGCGTGCTTGGGGAACCGACCGGATGCGCGCGATCCCGCCGGCGCGTAGACGCCCTCCGCCGTGCCGCCGCCGTACTGGTGCAGCACCATGTCGCCGTATGCCTGCATCTGGTGCGCGTGGATCGATGCGACGCACTGCCGCAGCATCTCGGCGGTGCCGAAGGCGGTCGGCAGGCTGAAGCACTGGTCCTTGCAGCCGATGTCGTAGTCGTCGAACTTGTCGTAGCCGCCTGACGCGGCACCCGCCGCACCCTTGGTGAAGGGCGGCAGCAGGATCGCGGTAAACCCTGCCCGACGATACGTCGCGGCATCCCGCGCGATGCGCTCGTAGGCCCAGAGCGGCTGGTCCGACACCCGATCCGGCGCCGCGTCCGGCGACGGCACCGGCCAGCCCACCCTCTCGGCGCCGTCCTGCCGCACTCGATAATTCGTATTCAGGATCACGCCCATCGCGGAGCCTCTCGCGTCGTCGCGACACGAAGAGAGCCTGACCCAAACCCTTGCGCAAGCGATGCGAGCGCGGCCGGCGGGATCAGCCGGCCTGCTGGCCGATCTGCTTGATGTCGTGGAAGGCGAGTGCGGCGTTCTGCTCGGCGGTGCGGCGCATCATGAAGGCGGAGCTGGCGAGGAACACCGGATCGCCGTCGACGTCGTCGGCCATGGCACTCCGGTTGGCGGCGACGAACGCCTCCACCGCGGCGCGATCGCCGGCCACCCAGCGCGCCAGCACGAACGGCGTCGACTCGAAGCCGATCGCGACACCGTACTCGCCGCCCAGGCGCGCCTGCAGCACGTCGAGCTGCAGCGTGCCGACCACGCCGACGATCGGCGGCGCGCCGTCCTGCGGCCGGAACAGCTGCACGACGCCTTCCTCGGCCAGCTCGGTCAGCGCCTGGCGCAGCTTCTTCGCCTTCATCGCGTCGTCCAGCCGCACCCGGCGCAGGATCTCCGGGGCGAAATGCGGCACGCCGGTGAAGTTCAGCGCCTCGCTCTCGCTCAGCGTGTCGCCGATCCGCAGCACGCCGTGGTTGGGGATGCCGACCACGTCGCCGGCGAATGCCTCCTCGGCCAGCTGGCGGTCGCGGGCGAAGAAGAATTGCGGCGTCTGCAGCGCGAACTGCTTGCCGGTGCGCACGTGGCGCAGCCGCATCCCGCGCGTGAGCCGCCCCGAGCAGATGCGGGCGAAGGCCATGCGGTCGCGATGGTTCGGGTCCATGTTGGCCTGGATCTTGAACACCAGCGCGGTCAGACCGGGCTCCGCCGCCTGCACCAGGCGGGTGTCCGCCGCCTGGGCGCGCGGCGGGGGGCCGAAATCCACCAGCGCGTCGAGCAGGTCGAGCACCCCGATCTCGCGTATCGCGCTGCCGAAGAACACCGGCGTCAGGTGTCCGGCATCGAAGGCCCCGCGGTCGAACTCCGGCAGTGCCGCCGCGACCAGGTCGAGCTCCTCGCCGAGCGCCTGCAGGCGCGGATCGGACTGCGGCAGCTCCTGGGTCAGCCGCAGCGCGCGCGAGCGCACGTCGTAGGTGCCGGCGAACTCGGCGGCACGTCCCACCGGCCAGGTCGCCGGCGCGGTGTCCAGCGCCAGCGTGCCGCCGACCTCGTCGAGCAGCGCGAACGGATCCTGCGCCTCGCGGTCCATCTTGTTG
>CAXTAY010000059.1:0-15791 GCA_964242335.1 uncultured Acetobacteraceae bacterium
CCCTCCCGACGCAGACCGTCGAGCTTCCACTGGAAGAACGCCTCATAGTCCATCTCGAAATCCTTCCCGACCGACCACTGATCAGGCCGGAGAGCCCGGGATGCATCGTCGTCACGGCGCCGTCCATGTTATCGTGTCGCCGCATGGGGTTGTCGAGGCGTGGCCCCGCCGCGCTAAATCCGAATTTACTTCCATCGCGCCGCCCGCGGCTGCATCCCACGGCGGATGACCGCCTCCGCGCCGCCCGCGTCGCCTCCGCTGCAGCCGCGTGTGCTGCTGATCGAGGATGACGCGGCACTCGCCCGGGACGTCGCCGACGAACTCGCCGCGCGCGGCTTCTCGGTGGCGCTGGAAGGGTCGGGATCGGCCGGCCTCGGCCGTGCCGCCGGCGGCGGCTTCGACGTGCTGGTGGTCGACCGGCTGCTGCCCGGCCTGGACGGGCTCGCGCTGATCGCGCAGCTGCGCGCGGCCGGCATCCGGGTGCCGGTGCTGGTGCTCAGTGCGCTGTCGGCCGTCGACGACCGGGTCACCGGCCTGAAGGCGGGCGGCGACGACTACCTGACCAAGCCGTTCGCGATGGTGGAGCTGGCGGCACGGCTGGAGGCGCTGCTGCGTCGCCCGATCGAGACGCGCGAGAGCGTGCTGCGGGTCGGGCCGATCGTGATGGACCTGATCGACCGCAGCGTCTCTCGCGACGGCCGCGAGATCGAGCTGCTGCCGCGCGAGTTCCGCCTGCTCGAATACCTGCTGCGCCGACCCGACCGGCTGCTGACCCGCGACATGCTGCTGGAGGATGTGTGGCGCTACCGCTTCATCCCGCAGACCAACCTGGTCGACGTGCATATCGGCAAGCTGCGGCGCAAGGTCGACGCGCCCGACGAGGTGCCGCTGATCCACAGCATACGCGGCGCCGGCTTCATGCTGCGCATCCCCCGACCCGCCGCCTGAGACGATGCGCCGGCTGCCGCTGCTGCGCACCGCGACCTTCCGCCTCACCCTGGGTGCCGCGGCCTTCATGGCGGTGGCGCTGCTGCTGCAGTCGGCGTTGATCTTCTGGCAGGCCAGCAGCTACGAGATCGCCCGCGCCGACCTGCTGCTGCAGCGCGAGGCGGCGGTGCTGGCAGCGCGGCCGCAACCCGACCTGGACCGGCAGCTGCGCATGCGCGCGTCGGACGACCTGCACCTGCTGCTCCCCGCCGCCGGCCTGTTCGACGCCGGGCTGCACGTGCGCAGCGGCAACTTGCCGGCCTGGCCGGCCGGGCTCGCGCTGGACCGGCGCGTGCACCAGCTGGTGGTGCATCCCACCGACCAGGGCCCGCGTCTGGTGCGCGCCGAGGCGCTGCGGCTGCCGAGCGGCGACATCCTGGTGCTGGCGCGCGGCCTGCGCGACCTCGAGGAGCTGCGCCGGATCGTGTGGAGCGCGCTGATGCTGTGCGCGATGCCCTCGATCCTGCTCGCCGTGCTCGGCGGCGTCTGGCTGAGCAACCGCGCCCTGCTGCGCGTCGGCATCATGCACCAGGCGATCGAGCGCATCATGGGCGGCGACCTGCAGGAGCGGCTGCCGGCACGCGACGCGGAGGGCGCCGGGGAAGGCGACGATCTCGACCGGCTCGCCGGCAGCGTCAACCGCATGCTCGGCCGGCTCGAGCACCTGCTCGACGAGATCAAGGGCGTGGGCGACGACATCGCGCACGACCTGCGCACGCCGCTCGCCCGCGTGCGCACCCGCCTCGACCGCGCCCGCGCCGCACCCGACGCCGAGACGCTGCGCGGCTGCATCGAGCACGCCATCGTCGACCTCGACCAGTGCTTCGCGATCATCACCGCCCTGCTGCGTATCACCGAGATCGAGAACGGCCGCAGGCGGGCAGCCTTCGGGCGGGTGGCGCTGGGCGAGATCGCCGACGACATCGTCGACCTCTACGAGCCGATCGCCGAGGCGCGCCGGACCGCGCTCGCGATCGCTCCCGGCGACCATGCCGAGGTGCACGGCGATCGCGACCTGCTGATCGAGCTCGCCGCCAACCTGATCGACAACGCGATCAAGTTCACCCCGCCGGGCGGCCGGATCGAGCTCCGCGTCCGCACCTCCGGTCCGCGCGCGCTGCTGCGCGTCGCCGATAGCGGCCCCGGCATACAGGCGGGCGAACGCGAGGCGGTGCTGGGCCGCTTCTACCGCTCCGACAAGAGCCGCCACGTCGAGGGCAGCGGCCTCGGGCTGAGCCTGGTCAGCGCGATCGCGCGCCTGCACGACGCGACGCTGACGATCGGCGACGCGCGACCGGACCGCGACCCGCCGGGCTGCGCGATCGAGCTGTCGTTTCCGCTGTCCCCCGGGCAGGCCGCGCCGGCCGCTTAAATTCGATTTTCATTGGCGGGACCCGCCCCCGCCGCTACCTCCGGCACTGCGCGAGGAGACGAGGCTTTGATGCAGGCTGGCCCATGAACGCGATCGTGCTGGTCGCGCTGCGTCGACCGCTGACCTTCGTGGTGATGAGCATCCTGATCGTGCTGTTCGGCACGATGGCGGTGCTGCGCACGCCGACCGACATCTTTCCCAACATACGCATCCCGGTCGTGGCCGTGGTCTGGACCTATAACGGCCTCAGTCCGCAGGACATGTCGGGACGGGTGATCTACTACTACGAGCGCGCCCTGACCGCGACGGTCGAGAACATCGAGCATATCGAGAGCCAGTCGCTGTACGGCCGCGGCATCGTCAAGATCTTCTTCCTGCCCGGCACCGATGTCGCCGCGGCGCAGGCGCAGATCACCTCGATCTCGCAGACCGTGCTCAAGCAGATGCCGGCCGGCATCACCCCGCCGCAGGTGCTCTCCTACAACGCCTCCTCGGTGCCGGTGCTCGACCTGCAGGTATCGGCCAGCGGCATGACCGCGGCGGAGGTCTACGACATGGCCTCGAACCTGATCCGTCCGGCGCTGGTGGCGGTGCCGGGTGCGGCGATCCCGTCCCCCTATGGCGGCGCCTCGCTGAACGTGGAGATCGACCTCGACCAGGAGAAGCTGCTGGCGCACGGCATGTCCGCGACCGATGTCGGCCGGGCGCTGGCGACCCAGAACGTCGTGCTGCCCGCCGGCGACCAGAAGATCGGCGCCATCGACTACATGGTCGAGACCAACGCGAGCCCGATCCAGCTGCAGACCTTCAACAACCTGCCGCTCAAGACCGTGGGCAACGCCACCATCTACCTGCGCGACGTCGCCCACGTGTATCGCGGCGCGCCGCCGCAGCAGAACGCGGTGCTGGTGCAGGGCAAGCAGGCGGTGCTGATCCAGATCCTGAAGAGCGGCGACGCCTCGACGCTGGCGGTGGTCGGCGGCATCAAGCGGGCGCTGCCGGGGATCCTGCGCACGCTGCCGGCCGGCGTGTCGATCACCCCGCTCGACGACGCATCCGCCTTCGTGCGCGACTCCGTCGACGAGGTGGTGCAGGAGATGGTCACCGCCGCCTGCCTCACCGGCCTGACGGTGCTGCTGTTCCTGGGCAGCTGGCGCTCGACGCTGATCGTCGCGACCTCGATCCCGCTGGCGATCCTGTCCTCGGTGCTAATGCTGTCCTGGCTCGGCCAGACCATCAACGTCATGACCCTGGGCGGCCTCGCCCTCGCCGTCGGCATCCTGGTCGACGACGCCACGGTGATGATCGAGAACATCGACAGCCACCTGGAACAGGGGGCCGAGCTCGAGCCCGGCATCATCGAGGCGGCCAACCAGATCGTGGTGCCGACCTTCGTCGCCACGCTGTGCATCTGCATCGTCTGGCTGCCGCTGTTCCAGCTCTCCGGCATCGCCGGCTACCTGTTCCTGCCGCTGGCCGAGGCGATCATCTTCGCCATGATCGCCTCCTTCATCCTGTCGCGGACGCTGGTGCCGACGATGGCGGCCTACCTGCTGCGCGGCCAGGTCGAACAGCATCGGCGCGAGCGCGACGGCCACGCACCCGCCGCCGCTCCGGGCCTCTTCACCCGGTTCCAGCGCGGCTTCGAGCGACGCTTCACCGCGTTCCGCGGGCGCTACCGGGTGGTGCTGGCCGGGATCGTGCAACGGCGCGGCCGCTTCATCGCGCTGTTCGGCGCGGCGTCGCTGGCCTCGCTCGGGCTGATCGGCTTCCTCGGCCGCGACTTCTTCCCCGGCATCAAGTCGGGCGAGATCGACATGCACATGCGGGCACCGGTCGGCACCCGGCTGGAGGAGGCGGCCAAGATCGCCGTGCTGGCGGAGGGGTCGATCCGGCAGATCCTGCCCGGCCGGGTCGCCGACATGGTCGATAATTGCGGCCTGCCCTCCAGCGGCATCAACGAGGCGTACAACGCGACCGGCACCATCGGCCCGCAGGATTGCGACATCACCATCAGCCTGAACGACGAAGCCTCCCCGGTCGACGATTATCGCTTCAGCCTGCGGCGCGCCCTGCCGCGGCTGTATCCCGGCACCGTGTTCACCTTCCTGCCCGGCGACATCACCGCGAAGATCCTCAATTTCGGCCTGCCGGCGCCGATCGACGTGCAGATCTCCGGACGCGGCCAGGGCGCCAACCTCGCCTACGCGCAGACCGTCGCGGCACGGCTGCGTCGCGTCCCCGGCATCGCCGACGTCAACATCCAGCAGGCGCTGAACGAGCCGACGCTGCGGGTCGCCGCCTCCCGCTCGTTCGCACTCGGCATCGGCCTCACCGAGGCGGACATCGCCGACAACGCGCTGTCGACCCTGTCGGGCAGCGGCCAGACCGCGCCGACCTACTGGCTCGACACCTCGAGCGGCGTGTCGCACCTGGTCAACCTGCAGACGCCGCAGAGCCAGCTCACCTCGATGAACGCGCTGGAGACGGTGCCGATCGACCGCGGCGACGGCAATCCGGCGGGCAACGGCACCCAGCTGCTCGGCGGGCTGAGCCGGATCAGCCAGACCGGCACGCCGCTGCTGGCGTCGCACTACAGCATCCTGCCGGTGATCGACATCTACGCCAGCGCCCAGGGACTCGACCTGGGCGCGGTCAACGACGCGGTGACCCGCATCGTCGCCGGCATGGCGAACTCGGTGCCGCACGGCGCCTCGGTGCATCTGCGCGGCCAGGCGGAAACGATGGGCGTCGCCTACACCCAGCTGCTCGAGGGCCTGGCGCTGGCGATCCTGCTCGTCTACCTGGTGATCGTCGTCAATTTCCAGTCCTGGCTCGATCCGTTCGTGATCATCACGGCACTCCCCGCCGCACTGGCCGGGATCGTCTGGAGCCTGTTCCTGACCCACACCACCCTGTCGGTGCCCGCACTCACCGGTGCCATCATGTGCATGGGCACCGCGACCGCGAACTCGATCCTGGTGGTGTCGTTCGCGCGCGAGCGGCTGGCGGCACACGGCGACGCCGTCGCCGCCGCCGTGGAGGCCGGCTTCGGCCGCATCCGGCCGGTGCTGATGACGGCGCTGGCGATGATGATCGGCATGCTGCCGATGTCGTTCAGCAACACCCAGAACGCACCGCTCGGACGCGCGGTGATCGGCGGGCTGCTGGCGGCGACCTTCGCCACCCTGCTGTTCGTGCCCTGCGTGTTCGCGCTGCTGCATCACCGTCGCGGGGGGCGGCCGGCATGACCGCCGTCCGGCAGCGCCCGCCCCTGGGCAGGCCTCCGGCCAGGCTGCGCGGCCGGCTGACGATGGCGGCCTGCGTGCTGCTGGTGGCCGGGCTGGTCGCCTGGGGGATCGTCGGGCGACGCCATCATCTCGCGGCACTGCGCGCGGTGGCCGACGAGGAGGCGGTGCCGCAGGTGCAGCTGATCGCGCCGGGCCGCGGGCCGGCGACGCACACGCTCGATCTGCCGGGCAACATCAACGCCTGGTATGCGGCGCCGATCTACGCCCAGGTCGCCGGCTACGTGCGGATGTGGTACAAGGACTACGGCGCTGCGGTGCATACCGGCACGCTGCTCGCCAGCATCGACGCCCCCGGCCTCGACGAGCAGTTCGAGACCGCGAAGGCCGACCTCACCGTCGCCCAGACCCGCTACAGGCTCGCCGCGGTGACCGCCAGGCGATGGCAGGCGCTCGCCGGCACCCAGGCGGTATCGCAGCAGGAAGTCGACGTGCAGGTGGCCAACGCCGCCG
This sequence comes from uncultured Acetobacteraceae bacterium, assembly GCA_964242335.1. Classification (GTDB taxonomy): domain Bacteria; phylum Pseudomonadota; class Alphaproteobacteria; order Acetobacterales; family Acetobacteraceae; genus Lichenicoccus. The sequence continues at coordinate 6,121 of CAXTAY010000059.1, forward strand.
CCCAGCAGGCGCAGGTGCAGGCGGCGCAGCATCAGGTCGCGCGCTACCAGGTGCTGGAGCAGTTCAAGAACATCGTGGCGCCGTTCGACGGCGTCGTGACCTCGCGCAACACCGACATCGGCAACTACGTCAACGGCGCCGGCGGCGACCTCAACGCGCGCGGCGGCGCGACCGAGCTGTTCAGCGTCGCCGACATCCACAGGATGCGGGTGTTCGTCTCGGTGCCGCAGGACTACGCCGGCATGCTCAGGCCGGGCCTGACCGCGACCCTGACGCTGCCGCAATATCCCGGGCGCACCTTCCACGCCGCGTTCGAGACCACCGCGAACGCGTTCAACCCGACCTCGCGCACCGTGGTGACCGAGCTCACCGTCGACAACCCGGACCACTCGATCTGGCCCGGCACCTACACCGACGTGCACTTCGTCACCCCGGCGGACCCCGACGTGCTGATCGTGCCGGAGCAGGCACTGCTGTTCCGTGCCCAGGGGATGCAGGTGGCGCTGGTCGGCGCGAGCGGCACCGTACACCTCCAGGACGTCAAGCTCGGCCTCAACCTGGGGCAGAGTGTGCAGGTGCTCGCCGGGCTGAAGCCGGACGACCGGCTGATCAACGATCCCTCCGCCGGACTGCTCGAGGGCGAGAAGGTCGACGTGGTGCCGGGAGTGCCCGGGATCGCGCCCTCGCCGCAGTTCAAGGCCACGGTGCCCGCGCCGAAGCACGAGACGGCGGCGCAGAGCGCGCGGATCGAAGCGGCGCGGGCCGGCAGCAGCGAATGACCCGCCGCCGGATGCGGACGGTCCGCGCGGCGGCGACCTGGCTGTGCGCGCTCGCGCTGCTGTCCGGCTGCGACCTCGCACCGCCCTATCGGCCGCCCTCGCCGATCGTGCCGGCGCAGTACCAGGCGTCACGGCCCTTCGTGGTGGCGCGACCGCAGGACCAGCTCGGGCGCGGGCTGTGGTGGCGCATGTTCGGCGATGCGGTGCTCGATCGTCTGGAGCAGCAGCTCGACGCGGACAATCCCGACCTGCAGGCGGCGCAGGAGGCCTACACCCAGGCGCGCGACCTCGCCGCCGAGGCCCGTGCCGGGCTGTATCCGCAGCTCAACACCGACGGCGACCTCACCCAGAACCGGCAGTCGCAGCATCGGCTGTTCCGCTCCGGCGGCGGCGGCCCGAACCAGGCGACCTCGAACCAGATCGAGGCCACGCTGGACTGGGAGCCGGATTTCTGGAGCGAGATCCGCAACCGCACCCGGGTCGCCAAGGCGCAGGCGCAGGGCACCGCGGCCCAGCTCGCGACGGCGCGGCTGAGCCTGCAGGCCGAGCTCGCCTCCGACTATCTGGCGATGCGCGGGCTGGACGCCGAGCACGCCGTCTACGGCCAGACCATCGCCTTCTACGCCAAGGCGGTCTCCATCACCTCGATGCGGCTCGCCGGCAAGATCGCCTCGGACCTCGACGTCGCGCGGGCGCAGAACCAGCTCGCCTCGGCCGAGGCGCTGGATACCGAGACGCTGGCGCAGCGCGCCCTGCTGCAGCACGCGGTGGCGGTGCTGGCCGGGATCAACCCCAGCGGCTTCAGCCTGCCGCCGCACGGCGAGGACCAGCTGCAGGTGCCGGCGGTCCCCGCCGGCGTGCCGTCCGAGCTGCTGCAGCGACGGCCCGACATCGCCCAGGCGGAGCGCGCGATGGCGGCGGCCAACGCCGCGATCGGGGTGTCGCGCGCCGCCTTCTACCCCGACATCCGGCTGAGCGCGGTCTCCGGCTTCGAGGATAGCGGCTTCAACCTGGTGTCGCTGCCGAACAGCCTGTGGGTGGTCGGCGCCTACGCGGCGCTGCCGCTGTTCGAGGGCGGCCTGCGCCGCGCCGAGCTGCAGCGCAGCTGGTCGCAGCTGGCCCAGGCCGGCGACGAGTACCGCTCCACCGTGCTGACCGCCTTCCAGCAGGTCGAGGACGGGCTGGTGCTGACCGACCGGCTGGGCGTCGAGGCGGCACAGCAGCAGGCGGCGCTGCAGGCCGCACTCAGGGTGCAGCGCATGACGCTCAGCCTCTATACCGGCGGCCTCGACAACTATCTCGATGTCACGGTCAGCCAGATCGCCGCCCTGACCGCCGAGATCGCCGAGGTGGAGGTGCGCACCCGACGCCTGCAGGCCGCGGTCGGACTGGTGCGGGCCCTGGGCGGCGGCTGGAACAGCCACGACCTGCCGACGCCGGACCAGACGCTGCCGTTCGATCCGCTGCGGCTGACCGGCTAGGCCAGCGGGCGTCACCTTGTGGGCGCGACCTCGACGGGTGATCCGGGCCCCTGGGCCGCGATCAGGAAATTCATCGCTCTGTGCCGCCGGCGAGGAAAGGCCGTAGCGACGTCAATACCTCGTCCGGCGCATCCTCGGGCTGCAGGTGTCCGCCTCGTGTCGCGCTGCCGCTGACATGATCGGCCCAGCGGCGCCAGATCTCGATCGGCGTCGGCCGACCGGGCATCGCGGCCTCCTCCGGCCATAGCACGAGCACCGGACAGGACAGCCTGCTCCCGGCCGCACGGTCGGCGGCGTCGAGCGCCAGGTCCTCGTTCATGGCGGCACGGTAGTCTTCGCAGATGGCGTGGCGCACCGCGGGATCGCCGAACGCGATCCGGTAGGCGTCGAGGGCGGCCGGCTGGATCACGTCGCGGCCGCCGGTCATCGTGGCAAGGGCCCGCTCGATGAAGGCGTCCGGATCGGCCGCGAGCAGGCGCTCCGGCAGGTCCCCCTCCTGGGCGAAGAGGAACCAGTGGAAGGCCTGCGCCGCAGCGCGGTAATCGATGGCCGCCATGGCGTCGAGAGTCGGTACCACCGTGAGCAACGCGAATGCCGTGACCCGTCCCGGATGATCGAGCGCCAGACGATAGCCGGCGCGCGCGCCGCGGTCGTGACCGACGATGCCGAAGCGGTCGTGGCCGAGACGGCTCATCAGTGACGCGAGCGCCGTGGCGACGCGGCGCTTGGTCCAGCGAGGTGCCATGTCGCCGGGGAGGCTGGCACCGTAGTCCGGCAGGTCCGGGATCACGACCGCATGGCGCTCCGCCAGGGCCGGTGCGACGTGCCGCCAGGCGATGTGGGTCTGTGGGTAGCCGTGGAGCAGCAGCACCGGCGGACCTTCACCACCGGCGACACCGGCGAAGCGCACACCGCCGGCCTCGGTCGCGATGCGCCGGAAGGCCGGGAAGAACGGCGGAGGGTCCATCGGGGAGAAGTCGTGCGTCAGGCGACCGCTCGCTGTGCCCCGACCCGCCCGATGCCGCCGGGCCTCGGCGCAGGCGGCTCCGATCGGGCATCGCCATCCGCGGAAAGTTCCAGTATGTCCGCGGTCTGCCGCGGCATGTCGATCATGACGTCATGTCCGCAATCGAGCTCGTAGGTGCGCCAGCCTCCCTGCGCGCGGACCCGATCGTAGATCGGCCTGAAGGGACCGTTCCAGCCGGTCGCGAGGACGTAGGATCGGTTGGTGATGAGCTCATGGCGTCCGGTCAGCGACAGACGCTCGGACCAGGTCGCGAGAGACCCGGGGGTGCAGCGCTGATCGACCCATGCCTGGTCGGCACTGTTGACGCCGAACACCGTCGACGGAAGCGGCGGCACGGTCCCTCCGCCGTGGGATCCCGCCACGTCGATATAGGCGGCCGTGGCCGAGGGCGCGTCCATGTCGAAGATGGATTTCCCGTCCTCGGCGACGAAGGCATCGAGATAGACCAGCGACCTGATCTTGTCGGGAACGGCGTCGGCCACGGCCGTGATGATCTGGCCACCGTAGGAATGGCCCGCGAGCACGATGTCATCGAGGCCTTCGAAGGCGATGACGTTGAGAACGTCCCGGACATGCGTCGAGGCGTTGATCGCCGGCGAGGCGAGATGGGAACGCTCGCCCAGGCCCGTCAAGGTCGGCGTCAGGACGTCGTAGCCCCTGCTCCTCAAGAGCCGGGCGACCCTGGCGTAGCACCAGCCGCCGTGCCACGCGCCGTGCAGCAGGACGAACGTCGGGGCGCGGGTCATCGGGCGCGGCATGGCGGTTTCTCCGGTCTTGTTTAGCGATCGCTACACTAAGCACTTGCGCCTGCACGTCAAGTCGTCTTTAGTGATCGCTATGGACAAGCCGGTCAGGTCGCGGCGCAGCGGGCCGCGCAGCTTCAACCGAGACGAGGCGATCGAGACCGCGATGCGCCTGTTCTGGCGCCGTGGCTACGAAGGCGTGTCGGTCGGGGATCTGACAGCCGCGATCGGCATCGCGCCGCCAAGCCTCTATAGTGCGTTCGGCAGCAAGGCCGGGCTGTACCGGGAGGCACTGGATCGCTATCGATCCCTGCCCGGCGCGCTGGACGGCCTCGCGCAGGCGGAAAACCTCGACGAGGCCGTCGAGAAGCTGCTTCTGGGCGCGATCCGCGCTGCGACGGCTTCGCCTTCGGAGCGTGGCTGCATGGTGTCGAGCGGCCTGGTCGAGTGTGCCGTCGAGAACCAGGCGGTCGCGAACGAACTGGTGGATCGGCGCCGAGGCATCCGCGATGCGATCGCCTCGACCCTGGAACGCTGGGTCGACCGACCGACCGCGAACGCGCTCGCCGGCTATCTGTCGGCCATGATGCAGGGCCTGTCGATCCAGGCCCGCGACGGCGCGAGCCGGGATGAACTCGAACGAGCAGCCGATGAAGCGATCGCCGGAATGCGAGCGCGCGGCCTGGGCCGAGATCGGAGCCGCGCCAAGCAGGATCCCTGAACCTACGGCATCGGGGTCTGGGGCCACCGGCCCCAGCGCGTTACGGGCAGAGCCCTTGCCCTCTCCGGCACCCCGCCCGACGGGGCCGCCTACTGGAACGGCAGGTAGCGGAAGCTGAAGAACACCATGGTGTCGTCGGTCTTGGGGCTGCCGCCGACGCCGTCGAAGGCGTTCTTGCGGGTGTAGGACACCTCTGCGCCGGTCTGCATGGTGCCGTAGTCGCCCTTGAGGAAGCGCCACCAGGCGCCGACCGCACCCTGGGTCACGCCGGAGGTGTTGGCGGTGCAGGGCCGGGCCAGCGAGGCGCCGCTGGCGGGGATCGGCTGCTCGAAGTTGCAGCCGACATTGCTGTACAGCGGGCTGCCGTAGCCGTAGCCCTTGCGGTTCTCGGTGTAGGACTCGCTGTGCGTGATCTGCTCGGTGCCGACATAGGCATAGAGGTCGATCGGCTTGATCGGGTGTCCCACCAGCCCGACCATCGCGATCACCTCGGGCAGCGGCAGCGGCGCGCCGCTCTGCGAGAAGGTGGCGTCGGGCAGGCCGGCAGAGCCGTAGCGGCCGATGCCCTCGCCGGCCAGGACGTTGCCCTGCAGGTCGAGCTTGCCCTTGATGATCGGCAGGATCATGCCGCCGCCGCCGCCGCCGGCGAGCACCGTGTTGTTGCGGCCCGAGTTGCCGCCGGCCGTGGGCGTGGTGCGGTCGTGCAGGAAGCGCGCGACGCCGAACAACTCGTAATGACCCCAACCCGGATCGGCGGTGACCTTGGCGATGGTGTCTGGCGCGATGTCGTCCGAGTAGGTCGTATCCGGGTTCAGGGTCGCCGATCCGGTGTTGGTCGACAGCACTGTGCCGGCGAGCGAGCCGGTGCCGTTGCCGCCGGCATAGTACGCGGCCTGCGGGCTCTCGAAGGAGAGGCCGACATCGACCAGGTCGTTGTCGAAGCCCTTGACGAAACGAAGCCCCGGGTTGCGCGTCCAGACGAAGCCCGGCACGTACTGGGCGTCGATGGTGAGCGGGATGTCCTCCTGTCTCGGCGTGATGCCCATCTTGTTCATGGTCAGCAGCGACCACGACTGGCCGCCGAGGATGTAGAAGTCGAGGTCCTTGCGCGCGTAGGTGGCGTAGAGCTGTCGCTCGCGGATCGCGTAGCTGTTCGACTCGACCGAGTTCGAGCTGGATCCGGAGGTGTTGAAATCGGCCTCGTAATAGGCCGTGAGCGTGGTGACGCTGTCCGGATTGCCTTCGGCGAGCAGCGCGAAGCGGCTCTGCCGCGCGGTCTCGCGGAACTCCGGGGTGTGGTAGTTCGGGCTGCTCGCGTACGGGATGCTGTTGTTGTAGTTGCTGCTGATGTCGGCGGTCTCGTTTCGGGTCCGGAAGATGCTCTCCGCCGCGATGAAGCCGCCGAGGGTGATGCGGACGCCGCCGACCTGGAACTGGCCCTGCTTCAGCTTCGGCCCGGCATACAGCACCGGGGTCGGCACGCCGTCGACATAGACGTAGGGACCGTATTTCGGGATCGTGCCGGAACCGGCGAGGTTGACCTGGTATCCTGGCGGTGCCGAGAGCGGCTGCGGCGCCAGCGGCTGGCCGAAGCCGTTGGTCTGCCGCTGGGAGATCGACATCGCCTGACGGTTCGCGGCCGCCGCCTCCTCGCGCGCCGCGCGTATGTCGGCGTCGCGCTTGGCCAGGCTGTGCTTCATGCCGTTGAGCTGGTTCTGCAGGGCGCGGATCTGCTTCTCGATCGAGCCGATCTGCGAGCCGGGATCATCCGCACGCGCCTCTCTCGCACCGAGCAGGCTGCCGCAGAGGATGCCCGTCAAGGCGGTCGCGGCCAGCAGGCCGGTCGCGTGGTTGCGTGTGCTCATGATCCGGTTCCGTGCCCGACAGGGTCCCCCCCTGCCGTCCGGGCGCGCTCTCGATAAGCCATTGCCGGCACAAGGTAACGCGATGGTTTCACGACAGTATCATGACGCTTCGATGACGGGTTTTGCCGGTGCGAGGCAGGGCAGCCAGACACTGAAGCTGCTGCCGGTTCCCTCCGTGCTCTCGACCTGCAGACGCCCGGCATGGCGCCCGACGATGTGCTTGACGATGGCGAGTCCGAGTCCGCTGCCGCCCTTTCCCGCACCCTCCTCGGCCCGGTAGAACCGTTCGGTCAGCCGCGGCAGGTGGCGGGCGGCGATACCCGGGCCATCGTCCGCGACCTTCAGCACCAGCCCGGGTGCGGCCGGCCAGGTGCCCGCCTCCGCGCACCGCGTCGAGAGCACGATTCGCCCGGCCGCATACTTCGCGGCGTTGTCGAGCAGGTTCTGCACGATCTGGGCGACCTGGTCGGCATCGGCCTGCACCGGCGGCAGGTCCTCGGCCAGTTCGAGCACCAGCGACAGGCCGCGCGCGCGCATCAGCGGCTCGAACTCGCCGGCGACGTGCGCCGCCACCGCGGCCAGCGCCACCGCGCTGCGCGGCCGCTCGTGCTCGATCATCTGGATGCGCGACAGGCTCAGCAGGTTGTCGATCAGGCGGCGCATCCGCGCGGCCTGCCCCTGCATGATGCCGAGGAACCGCTTCTGCGCCGGCGGATCGTCGGAGGCGGGACCGAGCAGGGTGTCGATGAAGCCGATCAGGCTGGCCAGCGGCGTGCGCAGCTCGTGGCTGGCGTTGGCGATGAAGTCCTCGCGCATCCGGTCCAGCGCCTCCTGCTGGGTGTGGTCCGACAGCGAGGCGATCAGCAGCCCCGGAAAGGCCGGCGGCAGCGCCTTGAGCGACACCCGCAGCACCCGTCGCACCGGCACGTCCATCTTGACGACGGCGGTGACGATGGCCTCCCCGCGCAGCCGGCGCAGCGCGTCGCCGAGCGTCGGATGGCGCAGCAGCGCCGCCAGCACGTCGCCGAACGGTTCGCGCGCGGCGTGGTTGGCGTGCTGCATCGCGCCCTGCCGGTCGAGCAGCAGCATCGGCTCGGGCAGCAGCTCCAGCACCTCGCGCAGGCGCGACAGCGGGTCGGAGGCCACGATCTCCGCCGCCGGCGCCGCCACCGGCCGGCGCGGCCAGACGGCGCAGGTGACCGAACCGCCGGCGAAGGCCGCGAGCGCCAGCGGAAGATCGAGGTTCAAGCGGCCCCGTCCTGCCGGCAGGTGCGTGCGGTCAGGACGCCTCGATGTCGAGCGCGTATCCGGCCGAGCGTACGGTGCGCACCAGATCCGCCTCGCCCGGGCCGTTCAGCGCCTTGCGCAGCCGGCGGATGTGCACGTCGACGGTGCGCGCCTCGACATGGATGTCGGCACCCCAGACAGCATTGAGCAGGTCCTCGCGCGAGAACACGCGGCGCGGATGGCGCAGCAGGAACTCCAGCAGCCGGTACTCGGTCGGGCCCACATGCACCGGCCGGCCGTTGCGGTGCACCCGGTGCTCGCCCGGATCCAGCGCGATGTCGTGGAAGCGCAGCGCCCGCTCCGTCGGCGCCGGCTGCGCCCGCCTGAGCAGCGCGCGCATTCGCGCCGACAGCGCGTCGATCGAGAACGGCTTGGTGATGTAGTCGTCGGCACCGGTGTTGAGGCCGCGTATCGAGTCCTGCTCCTCCATGCGCGCGGTCAGCATGATCACCGGCATGTCGCGGGTCTGCGGCCGGCGGCGTATCTGCCGGCACACCTCCAGGCCCGACAGGCTTGGCAGCATCCAGTCCAGCAGCACGATGTCTGGCGTGGCCTCGGTGATGCGCAGCAGCGCCTCCTGGCCGTCCGCCGCCTCGTCGACCTGGTAGCCCAGCTTCTCCAGGTTGTAGCGCAGCATCACCGCCAGCGCCGGGTCGTCCTCGACCACGAGCACGCGCGGCTTCTGCGTTTCGTCGCGCGACGCTGGTGCTTTGCGGATCATCTCGGTTCCGAGCTGCATGGTCTCTCCCCTGTTCAAGCCGGCCCGTTCAGGCCGGGTCCGCACCGTGATCGGCGGCCGGGCCGGCATCGCCGTCGCGGTCTGGCGTGTAGGCGCCGCGCGGCCGGGCCGCGGGCAGCATCTCGCCGGTCACCGCGTAATGCACCTGCTCGGCGATGTTGGTGCTGTGGTCGCCGATCCGCTCGAGGTTCTTGGCGATGAACAGCAGGTGCGTGCAGGAGGTGATGTTGCGCGGATCCTCCATCATGTAGGTGATCAGCTCGCGGAACATCGCGGTGTAGAGCTCGTCCACCGCCTTGTCGGATTGCCAGACCTCGATCGCCTTGTCCTTGTCGTTCTGGCTCAGCGCGTCGATCGCCATGCGCAGGCTCTCCTGCACCAGCCTGCCCATGCTGCGCAGCCCGCCCAGGCTGGGCTCCATCCCGATCCGGCCGATCCGCAGCGAGCGCTTGGCGACGTTGGCGGCGTAGTCGCCGATCCGCTCCAGGTCGCTGGTCACCTTCAGCGCCGAGACGATCTCGCGCAGGTCCTGGGCCATCGGCGCGCGCAGCGCCAGCATGCGGATCGCGCGTCCCTCGATCTCGCGCTCCAGCGCATCGACCTCGGGGTCCTGCTCCATGGCGTACTGCGCCGCCTCGCCGTCCCGGTTCAGCACCGCGCTGATCGCATGGGCGGTCTGGCTCTCCACCAGGCCGCCCATGCGGGCGATCATGCCGCGGATCTGGTCGAGCTCCTGCTCGTAGCTGCGCACGATGTGGCGCGGGTCGCTGCTGCTCATCGTATCGTGCCCATGACGGAGTTCCTCATCTCATGCTCCGGGTGATGCCCTGGGTGACGCGTCCGCCGGCTCAGCCGAAGCGGCCGGTGATATAGTCCTGCGTCCGCTTCTCGCGGGGTGCGGTGAACAGCCGGTCGGCATCCGCGACCTCGACCAGCTCGCCCATGTAGAAGAAGGCCACCTGGTCGGCGCAGCGCGCCGCCTGCTGCAGGTTGTGGGTGACGATGGCGATGGTGAAGTCCCGCTTCAGC
>CAXTAY010000060.1:0-15679 GCA_964242335.1 uncultured Acetobacteraceae bacterium
CGTCGACGGCGAGGCGCTGGCCACCCTGGTGGTCAACAAGCTGCGCGGCGGCCTGAAGATCGCCGCCGTCAAGGCGCCGGGCTTCGGCGATCGCCGCAAGGCGATGCTCGAGGACATCGCGATCCTGACCGGCGGCCAGGTGATCAGCGAAGACCTCGGCATCAAGCTCGAGAACGTGACGCTCGCCATGCTCGGTCGCGCCAAGAAGGTGCATATCGAGAAGGAGAACACCACGATCGTCGAGGGCGTCGGCGAGAAGGCCGACATCCAGGGCCGTTGCGGGCAGATCCGGGCGCAGATCGAGGAGACCACCTCGGACTACGACCGCGAGAAGCTGCAGGAGCGTCTGGCGAAGCTGGCAGGCGGCGTCGCGGTGATCCGCGTCGGCGGCTCCACCGAGGTCGAGGTCAAGGAGCGCAAGGACCGCGTCGACGACGCGCTGCATGCGACCCGCGCCGCGGTCGAGGAGGGCATCGTCCCGGGCGGCGGCACCGCCCTGGCGCGCGCCTCGCTGGTGCTGGCCACCATCCACCCGCTCAACGAGGACGAGAAGTTCGGCATCGAGATCATCCGCAAGGCGATCCAGACGCCACTGCGTCAGATCGCCGAGAACGCGGGCGAGGACGGCGCGGTGATCGCGGGCAAGGTGCTCGAGAACCCGGAATACGCGTTCGGCTTCGACGCGCAGCTCGGCGAGTACAAGAACCTGATCGATGCCGGCATCATCGACCCGACCAAGGTGGTTCGCACCGCCCTGCAGGATGCGGCTTCGGTCGCCGGCCTGCTGGTCACCACCGAGGCGATGATCGCCGAGAAGCCCGAGAAGAAGGCCCCCGCGGGCGGACCTCCGGGCGGCGGAATGGGCGACATGGATTTCTGATCCACCGCCTGTCATCGACACGTCATCGTATCGGAGGAGGGCGGCCCGCAGGGGCCGCCCTTCTTCGTTCATGCCGGTTAGGTTTCGGATGCGCCGATCATGCAGTCGTGATTGACTCCAGCTTGGTTTTCTGAGCCCATTACGAAACGTTAACTGGGGTTCCGGACCGGGCCCATGGAATGGCGTAGCCCCGGCGTGGTGCCGAGGCGGGATGAGGAGTGGCACGGTCAATGGCAATCGGCACCGTGAAGTGGTTCAACACCACCAAGGGCTTCGGTTTCATCATGCCCTCGGATGGCGGCAAGGACGTGTTCGTCCACATCACCGCGGTGCAGGCCGCCGGCCTGCGCGGCCTCAACGAGGGCCAGAAGGTCACCTACGAGATCGCCATGGAGCGCGGCAAGGCCGCCGCCACCAACCTGAAGCCGGCCTAGCGGGCCAGCCCGCCCCAGATCCCATTACTTAATCGACGGATCTCAAAGGCGCCGCCTTTGACGGGGTCAAGGGGCGAAGCCCCTTGCCTAGGCGCCCCATGCTAAGCGCCCCAGGTGCCCGCGCCGTGGCGCTCCACCGTCTCCACGGCGGTGGCGCCCTGCGCGCGCAGGATCGACGTCGCCAGCTTCTCCTTCTCGGCGTCCCGCACCACGGCGGAGAGCATCAGCGTGCCGCCGGCACCCTGCGCGTCGTGCGTCGCTTCGCGCGTGTCGGCCGCACCCTGGAACCCCATCTGGGTCAGGCCGCCGGCACCGGCCGCCGCCGCGACCGCCGCCGCCGCGACCGGCAGCATGGCACCTGCGGTGGCGATGGAGGCCACAGTGCCGCCGATCAGCGCCCCGGCGATGCCGATCGTGCTGGTCGCCAGCGTGCGCGCCTGACGCGTGTCGTGCTCGTCGGCCGGATTCTCGGTCGCCACCGGGTCCGCCGGATTGGCCCGCGCGTCGGGCAGGCTCAGGTCGCCGCGATCGAAGCCGGCGCTGAGCAGGGCATAGGTCGCCTGCTGCAGCGCGCCCTCGTTCGGCAGCAGCGCCTGCACCTCGCGCACCGTGCCGCCGAGGATCGGGATGATGGTGTGGTCTTGGCCGGCGTCGCTCATCGCGATGTTCCTTGGCTTTGTCACGGATCGAACGTCGCATCGGCGGAGAAGTTGACGCCTCAGCTCGGCGGCGACAGGAACCGGGCGGTCTGCGCCACCGCCTCGGCGAGGCCGGTCCGTCGCGCCTGCACGCCGTCGGGCAGACCGGAGAGCAGACGGCTCGGCGCCCGCCGGTCGAGCAGCACGAACACGCCGGTGTCGGTGGAGGCGCGGATCAGCCGGCCGAACGCCTGGCGCAGGCGCAGCCGGGCGATGCGGTCGTCGTACAGCGTCGGCGCGCCGCCGGAGAGATGGATGCGCCGCTCGCGGTGCAGGATGTCGGGACGCGGCCACGGCACCCGCTCGAACACCACCAGGCGCAGCGCCCGGCCCGGCACGTCGACGCCGTCGCGCATCGCGTCGGTGCCGAGCAGGCAGGAATCGATCTCGGTGCGGAACACGTCGACCAGGGTCGCATTGTCCATCGCGTCCACGTGCTGCGCGAACAGCGGGATGCCGGCCTGCTCCAGCGGCTCCGCCAGCCGCTGCTGCACCTGGCGCAGCCGGCTGATCGCGGTGAACAGACCGAGCCCGCCGCCGCCGGCTGCCAGGAACAGGGCGCGATAGGCGCCGGCGAGCTGTTCGGGATCGTCGTGGGCGACGTCGCCGACGATGAAGGCGCGGGTCTGCCGGGCATAGTCGAACGGGCTCGCCAGTGCCGCGCGCAGCGCTGGCGAGGGCAGGTGCGTGGCACCGGTGCGCGCCTCCGCGGCCTCCCAGGCGGATCTCGCGTCGGCACCGGTCTCGTCGCGCAGCGTCGCCGAGGTGATCAGGATGCCGTGCGCGGGTGCCGCCAGCGCCTGCGCGAACGGGATCGTCGGGTCGAGCCAGTGCCGGTGCAGGCCGACATCGCGGTCCGCGGCGCGCGGGCCGGGACGCCGGTCCAGTCGCAGGAACATGACGTGGGTCGGCGTGAGGCCCGCCGCCGGCGGCTCCGGCAGCGCGCGCAGCATGTGGATCCAGGCTTCCAGCCGCGTCACCGCGCGACGCTGGATCACCCGGCACATCGCCTCGATGCGTCCGCGCGCCGCGCTGTCCAGGCTGTCGGCGGCCTCCTCGAGGCGGGCCGCGAGCCGGGTCACCAGCGTGCGCAGCGGCTCGACGATACGCAGCAGCGCCCGCTCCAGCGTGGCCGCCGCCTGCGCCAGCGTCTCGTCGACCGGGTGCAGGTCGCACTCGCTCGCGCCCGCCTCGCGTCGACCGCCGCCCTGCAGCCGCGCCAGCACCTGACGGCGCAGCAGCGCCAGCAGCGCCTCGGTCGGGTTGACGGGCGCGGGCTCGGCCGTCGCCAGCGGCAGCTCCGCCTCGGTCAGCCGCATCGACCAGCCGGCGGCGGGCAGGGCGCGCGCCGCCAGCAGCGCCGCCTCCATCGGCGTCTCCAGCTCCGCCTGTCCCGCCACCAGCTCGTCGAGGCGTCGGCGCAGCCCGCGGGCGCGCGACCGGCCGCCCTCGGCGCCGAGCAGCCAGCGTCGCAGCTCCGCCGCCTCGCTGCCGGACAGCTCGGCGGAGAAGGCGCTGTCCGCCGCCTCCGGCAGGTGGTGGCCCTCGTCGAACACGTAGCGAGTCGGCACCTGATCCTCGTCGGCGCCGCCGCCCGACATCGTGTGGTAGGCCGCCTGGGTCAGCACCAGGGCGTGGTTCGCCACCACCAGGTCGGCCTCGCGCGCGCGCCGGATGCCGTGCTCGATGTAGCAGCGCTGGTAGTGGCCGCAGGCGCCGTGGATGCACTCGCCGCGGCGGTCGGCGAGGCCCGAGACGGTGGCCTGGCCGAAGATCTCGGCGAACCAGCCGGGCAGGTCGCCGCCCAGCACGTCGCCGTCCGAGGTGGCGGCGGCCCAGCGTGCCAGCAGCGCCAGCGGGATCACGGCGGCACCCTGGCGCGACCCACCGGCGCCGGCCTCTGCCTGGACGACCGCGTCCTCCAGGTTGAGCAGGCAGAGATAGTTCTCCCGGCCCTTGCGCAGCACCACCCGTCGCCGGCGCTCCACCGGATCGGGATGCAGCCGTCTCAGCTCGCCCTCGATCTGGCGCTGCAGGTGGCGGGTGTAGGTGCTGATCCACACGGCACCGCCGTTGCGCTCGGCCCACAGGCTCGCCGGCGCCACGTAGCCGAGCGTCTTGCCGGTGCCGGTGCCGGCCTCGGCCAGCACCAGGCGCGGGTCGCCGCGCGCCAGCCGGACGCGGAACGCGCCGCTCGCCGCGTCGGCGTAGTCGGCCTGCCCGGCGCGCTGCTCGGCCTGCGGACCGAGCAGCCGGTCCAGACGCGCCCGCGCCTCCTGCGGCGTGACCTCCAGGCTGCCCGGCGGCGGACGCGGCGCGGTCTCCTCCCAGCGCGGCAGCCGGCGCCAGACCCGCAGCGCCTGCGCCGGCTGCATCGCCTCCGGCGGCAGCAGGCCGCCGGCCTCGTGGGACAGGCCGAGGGCGGTGCATAGCGACGGACCCCAGCTCCATCCGGCACCGAGTGCGAGCGTCGCCAGCGCCTGCATGTCGGCACCGGACGGGGTGCGCAGCAGTCGGGCGGCGCGCTGCATCAGCAGGCCCGCGAGTTCCGGCAGCAGGGCCGCGTCGGCGCGGCCGATCTCGGCCTCCGACAGGTCGAGCGCCAGCGCCAGGCCGCGTGGGGTGGGTGCCGCCGGACGCGCCGGCAGCACGAAGGCGAACAGCTCCAAAAGATCCAGCGCCGGCAGGTCGGCGATGCCGAGGCGCCGGGATGTCGCGGGCGCGTGCACCACCAGCGGCGGCGCCATGTCGCGCAGCAGCGCGACCGCCTGCGGCGGCGACAGTTCCAGCAGCTCGCCGTCCGGCGTCAGCAGCGACACCCGGCCATGCCCGGCCACCAGCGCCGGCGGCATCGCCGGGGGCGGCGGGGAGATCGGGGAGCCGCGACCGGCGGCGAGGGCGGTGGCGTCCGGCGTCGCTCGCGTATCGGGCATCAGGCCACCAGTATAGGGCGATTGACCGCGCCCTGTCGCGTTCATAGCTTCCGCGGCATGCCGTCAGATCCGCACGATCGCCCGAGTTCGGCGAAAGCTCCCGCTCCCTCGAAGGCGCAGCCGAGCCGGGCCTGGCCGTTCGACGAGGCGGCACGGCTGGCGCAGCGCCTAGAGGGGACGGATCCGGATCGGCCGGCGCTGCTGGAGACCGGTTACGGCCCGTCCGGCTTGCCGCATATCGGCACCTTCGGCGAGGTCGCGCGCACCTCGTGGGTGCGGCAGGCCTACACCGCGCTGACCGGCCGGCCGACCCGCCTGCTGGCGTTCAGCGACGACATGGACGGGCTGCGCAAGGTCCCGGACAACGTGCCGCGTCGCGAGATGCTGGCCGGCCACCTCGGCAAGCCGCTGTCGCGGGTGCCCGATCCGTTCGGCACCCACGAGTCCTTCGCCGCCCACAACAACGCGCGCCTCCGCACCTTTCTCGACGGCTTCGGCTTCGAATACGAGTTCGCCTCGTCGAGCGAGTACTACGCGTCGGGGCGGTTCGACGCGACGCTGCGGCGGGTGCTGCAGGCGCATGACGAGATCGTCGCCGCGGTGGCGCCGACCTTGGGGCCGGACCGGCGCGCCACCTACTCGCCGGTGCTGCCGCTGCATCCGCGCACCGGCGTGGTGATGCAGGTGCGCATCGAGGCGGTCGATGCCGAGGCCGGCACGGTGCGCTGGCGCGACCAGGAGGGCGAGCGCTTCGAGACCACGGTGTTCGGCGGTGCCGCCAAGCTGCAGTGGAAGGCCGACTGGGCGATGCGCTGGGCGGCACTCGGCGTCGATTACGAGATGTCCGGCAAGGACCTGATCGACAGCGTGCGGCTGTCGGCGAAGATCTGCCGCCTGCTCGGCGCCGAGCCGCCGGCCAGCCTGACCTACGAGCTGTTCCTCGACGAGCACGCGCAGAAGATCTCGAAGTCGAAGGGCAACGGCATCTCGGTCGAGGAATGGCTGCGCTACGCGCCGCCCGAGAGCCTGTCGCAGTACATGTTCGTGTCGCCGCAGCGCGCCAAGCGACTGTTCTTCGACGTGATCCCGCGCGCCACCGACGAGTACCTGGCCAACCTGGCCCGCGCCTACGAGCAGGACGGCGATGCGCTGCACGGCAATCCGGCGTGGTTCATCCATGGCGGCGTGCTGCCGCGGCGCGATGCCAGCCAGATCGGCTTCGCCATGCTGCTGAACCTCGCCTCGGTCGCCAACGCCGAGAGTGCCGACGTGCTGTGGGCCTATCTGCGCCGCTACGACCCCGGCACCACGCCCGCCTCGCACCCGCTGCTGGCGCGCCTGGTCGAGCACGCGCTCGCCTACTTCCGGGACTTCGTGCGCCCGCGTAAGCAGTTCCGCGCGCCCGACGCGCGCGAGCGTGCGGCACTTGCCGATCTCGCCGAGACCCTGAAGGGGATCGAGCCGGCGCTGGGGGGCGATCCGGAGGCGATCCAGGACCTGGTGTTCGAGGTCGGCAAGCGGCACGACTTCGAGCCGCTGCGCGCCTGGTTCGGCTGCCTCTACGAGGTGCTGCTCGGCCAGAAGGAGGGGCCGCGCTTCGGCATCTTCATCGCGCTCTACGGCGTGGCCGAGACGGCGGCGCTGATCGAGGCGGCGCTGTCGCGCTAGCCGGGTGACCGCGATGACCGAGGTCGGGAGATGATCAGGGGCAGGCTGCTGGCGCTCCGCTTCGGCCGGCAGTTCCCCCACCTGCTCGGGCTGCTGCTGCTGGCCGCCGCGATCTTCGTCGTGCAGCGCGAGTTCCGCCACCTGAGCTTCCGCCAGGTGCGCGACGGGCTGCACGCGATTCCCGGACGCGCCCTGCTGGCCTCCGCCGGCTGCACGCTGCTGTCGTACTTCATCCTGTCGTTCTACGACCGCATGGCGACCCGCCATGCCGGATGCAGGATCGCCTTCCGGCGCACCTGCTTCGCCTCGTTCTGCTCCTACGTGCTGTCGCACAACCTGGGCTTCGCCGCACTCTCCGGGGCCGCGGTGCGCTTCCGGCTGTACGGCAACTGGGGCGTGCCGCCGGTGCAGATCGCGCAGATCATCGCCTTCTGCTCGCTGACCTTCGTGTTCGGCGCCTGCGGCCTGATCGGCGGGGTACTGCTGATCGAGCCCGGCGCGGTGCCGTTCCTGAGCCATGCGCTGCCGACGGCGCTGCTGCGGCTGGCTGGGCTCGCTGCCTGGAGCGTCGTGATCGGCTACGTGCTGCTGTCCAGCCGGCGCCGGCACCTGACGCTCGGGCGGCTGCACGTCGAGCTGCCCGGGCCGCGCATGGCGATCGGGCAGGTGATCGTCGCCAGCCTCGACGTCGCCGCCACCGCCGCGATCGCCTACACCCTGCTGCCGCCCACGCCCGGGTTGGGCTATGCGACCTTCCTCGCCATCTACATCGCCTCCTACACCGCCGGCCTGCTCGCCAGCGTCCCCGGCGGGCTCGGCGTGTTCGACGGTGCGATGCTGCTCGGCCTGTCGGCCTGGCTGCCGGCGCCGCGCATCCTCGGCATGATCTTCGTGTTCCGGATCTTCTACTACATCCTGCCGCTGTTCCTCGCCGGCATCCTGTTCGCGAGCCACGAGCTGCTGCTGCGCGGCGACGCCATCCTCGCGGTGCTGCGACGCGGCGCGCCCGGTGCCGCGCGTCTGCCGCGGCCCAGCCTGGTGATCCGCCAGAGCGAGGCGGATTTCTCGGTGGGTGTCGCGGTCGGCGCGGTGTCGCTGTGCGGCGCGATGCTGCTGGCACTCGGCGTGCTCGACCCTGCCTCGGACCTCGACGTCGTGCTGCCGCCGGGCGCCAGCCTGTTCGACCGCCCGTACGGCTTCGCCGCCTGGATCACCGCCTTCGCCGGCGACTACGTGCCCTCGCTGATCGGCGCGGCGCTGATGGGCCTCGCGATCGGCCTGTCCAACCGCGTCACCCTGGCCTGGGGTGCCACCATCGCGCTGCTCTGCGCCGCCGGGGTGCTGACCGCGCTGCGCGGCAGCATGCCGCTGGTGCCCGGCATCCTGCTGCTGTCGGCGCTGCTGATCGCGCCGTTCCGCAGCTCGTACTACCGCCACGCCCGCATCCTCAGCGAGCCGTTCGCGCCCGGCACCGCGCTGCCGCTGCTGCTGCTGATCGGCTGCGTGCTGATCCTCGGGCGGCTGGAGCCGAACCTGCGCTTCATCGACGCCAACAGCTGGTGGTCGGTGCTGCTGACGCACGATGCCACCAACCGCACCCGCGCCTCGCTCGCCTGCGCGGTGCTGATCATGCTGACCGCACTCTGGCGGCTGATCTCGCCCGGGAGGATCGCGACCCTGCCCTGGGACGGCGAGGGACGGGCCCGCTACGGCGCCATGATCGACCCCGAGGCCTGCGCGCCGCGCGGGCTGCTGCAGAACCGGCCGGACGCAGCGCCGCAGGGGGTGGTGCTCGGCGAGACCGGCCGCGCCGCGATCGCCTTCACCCGCCTTGCGGCACCGCACGGCGCGCTGCTGGTGGCACTCGGCGATCCGGTCGGCGCCGCCGCCGAGCAGGTCTCGGCGATCTGGCGGCTGCGCGACCTGGCGCTGCAGGAGGGCCGCGACCCGGTGTTCTGGCAGGTCGGCGCGGCGCTGCTGCACCTGTACGACGATCTCGGCCTGACCGCCTGGCCGATCGAAGAGAGTGCGGGCGGCAGGTCGCGCTACCTGTGCTGCGCCGTCGAGCGCGGCCCGGAGATGCTGCGCCGGCTGAGCCGCATCGAGGCCGCCTGATCCCCGGCGGCGCGGGGCGGCGTCAGTCCACCCAGACGGCGTCGGCGTAGCCGCGGCCGAGCGGGGCGCAGACCGGATGCGCCGGCACCAGCACGAGCACGCCCGCCACATCCAGGGCGGCGAGCTGGTGCGGCACCCCGTCGCGGTTCTCCAGGTGGCCCTCTCCCATCAGCGCCGCCACCGGGCGCCGCGGCGCCCGGGCGCGCGCGGCCACGATCGCCTCCGCCATCGCGCGGTCCCATACCAGCTGGGCGTCGATGAAGTGCTGCAGGCGCTCCGGCGTCATCGCCGGGCCGCCATGGCCGGACATCGCCTCGGCGAGCCGGTCGCGATACTCCGCACTCGCCGGCGCCGGGGTGCCGACCCCCTCGCGATCGGCGACCGGCACGCCGCCCCAGCCCCGGCGTGCGACCAGGTGGATCACGCGGTCGGACACGTTGAGCGCCAGCATCGGCACCCGATGGTCGCGCGCGAAGCGGAATACCGGCAGGTAGAGGGCGGCATCGAAGCCCCAGACATGCTCCCAGTCGGACTGCAGCAGCAAGCCGGGCTCCGACAGCTCGCCCGCGACCCAGCGGTCGAGCACCGGCTGGTCGGCGCGCGGGAACATCTCGAAGCCGAGCACCAGTCCCGGATCGCCGGCGTACAGCCGCTCGATGGCGGCGAGCTGCCAGCGATGGTCGGGCGCGCTGTCGTGCCGCTCGCCGAGCAGCGTGACCCGAGCGTCCGGCCGCGCCAGCGGATCGTCGAGCCGGCGCAGCGTGTCCGGCGCGACCCACTGCCCGGCCGCCACGCAGGCGGGAGGCGCCACCGCGCAGCCGGCGAGGCAGGCGGTGGTGAGCAGCAGGGCGGCGATCGGGAGGCGCATCGTGGCTCCTGCCTCGGTGTGCGGGCGGCAGCTCAACGCGCCGGCGCCCGGCGCGACGGCACGGGCACGTTGCAGAGATCGGCGCCGCCGTGCGGCCGGACGTAGAACACGTCGCGCCGGTCGGCGCGCGCCCGGGCGTAGGCGGCGAAGGCGGTCGAGTTCGTGCGCATCACCTGCCAGACCGGGCGCGCGCCGGCCGGCAGCTCCGAGGTCAGCCGCACCCGCAGGATCGTCGTGCGCTGCTCCGGCCGGGCGTAGAAGCCGAGCGCGGCGGTGCCGCGCGGCAGCGTATCGAGCGCTTCGATGCCGTCGATCACCCGTCCGACCAGGGCGATGTTGCGATCGAGCTGGCGCGGCGCCTGGCCGATGACGGCATAGAGCTCCGCGCCGCTGCCGGTGTCCGGCGGCAGGTCGCGCCCGACGCCCACCATGCCGTAGCAGTGCGCGAGCCAGGCGGTGCCGGCGGCGGGATCGCGTCCGACCGGCCAACCATCGGCGAAGCCGGTCGCGGCCGCGTAGGCATCGCGGGCCTCGAGCGGGGTGATCTGCAGCCCGTCGGCGGCGCGCTCGTATTCCGCCGGCGGCCGGGTCACGAGGTCGGGCGGCAGCCGCTTGCGGCCGGTGGCGTCCCCCCACTGCACCACGTAATCGTCCTGCACCCGGTTGATGCTGGTGAGATCGAACCAGTGCCGCGCGATCAGCCGCCGGACGTTGCCGACATGGGCCGGCGCGAAGCCGGGCGCCAGCTCGATCGTCACCCGGGCGCCGCCGGCGAGGTCGAGCAGCATCAGCGCGTCGGGCTCGACGGTGCGCCAGGCGTCGTCCGGCGCCCGCGCCACCAGGTCGGCGGGGGTGGGCGCGCCGGACGACAGCATCGCCGTCGGGTCCGCCGCGCATACGGCACCCGACGACGCCAGCAGCGGCGCCGCGATCCAGAGGGAGGCCAGCCGCATCGTGCTACTCCTTGCCGGGGGGACGCGCGAGCAGCAGGTCGCACGCCTGCCGCAGGTCGATGGCGCCGCCCAGCAGCAGCGACACCGCCTCGATCACCGGCACCGACACCCCCGACGACGCGGCGCGGGCGGCCAGTGCCGGGGCGGTCTCGACACCCTCGGCGATGCCGCCGGTGGCGAATGGCGGCGCCGATAGGATCGCATCCAGTCGCTCGCCGCGGCCGAGTGCCGCGCCCAGGCGGCCGTTGCGCGAGGCGGTGCCGGTGCAGGTCAGCACCAGGTCGCCCAGCCCGGACAGGCCGGACGCGGTCTCCGCCCTGCCGCCGAGCCCGACGATCAGCCGGGCCAGCTCGGCGACGCCGCGCGTGATCAGTGCGGCGCGCGCGTTCTCGCCCAGCCCGGCCCCGGTCGCGGCACCGGCGGCGATGGCGATCACGTTCTTCGCAGCCCCGCCGAGCTGCACGCCGAGCGGATCGTCGCTGACGTAGAGCCGGAACCTCTTGGTCGCCAGCATCGGGCCGAGCGTGGCGGCGAGCCCCGGATCCTCGGCGGCGAGGACCGCGGCACAGGGCAGGCCGGACGCCACCTCGCGGGCGAAGTTCGGCCCCGACAGCACCGCCAGCGGCAGCCCCGGATGCAGCGCCGCCAGCAGCTCAAGCGGCAGCAGACCGCTGCGGCGCTCGAGCCCCTTGCAGCAGGCGAGCAGCGGCGCGCGCAGCTCGAGCCCGGCGGCGACCTGGCGCAGGTGCTGCACCGGCACCGCGAGCAGCACCGCGTCGGCCTGCCGCGGCAGCTCGTGGATCACGCGCACCGCCGCCGGCAGCGCCATCCCCGGCAACCGACGCAGGCTGCCGTCCGGCAGCATCGCCTCCGGGTCGCGCGCCCACAGCAGCACATGATGGCCGGCCCGGGCGGCCTGGATCGCCAGCGCTGCACCCCAGGCGCCGGCGCCGATGACGGCGACCGTGGCCCGCGGCAGGGCGGTCGTCCGGCTCAGGCGGCGTGCCGTTCCGGCGCGAGGCGGAGCAGGCCCGCCTGCGCGCCGCCCTCGGATCCGGCGAGCCGGTCGGCGATCGCATCCAGGATGGCCGTCGCCGCCTGCTCGAAGCCCCACGGCGCCCCCGCCACCAGCAGGCCGCTGCCGTTGAGCCGGGCGGGATCGAGCGGCGGCCGCAGCATCAGCTCGGCGCAGACCAGGTCCGGCTCGCCGGACGCGCGCAGCCGATCGTGGAAGGCGCGCACCGGGGCGCGGTGCTTGATCGGATACCAGGCGGCGACGATGCCGCCGGCGAAGCGACGGCGCGCCAGGCGCACCGCCTCGGCCACACGCTCGAACTCGCCCGGCTGCTCGTAGGGCGGGTCGATCAGCACCAGCCCGCGACGCGGCCCGCGCGGCGGCAGCAGCGCCGCCACCGCTTGCCAGCCGTCGCGCGCGTGCACCGCCACCTGCGCGTCGCCGAGGAACAGCCGGCGCAGCGACGCGTGCTCCTGCGGCTGCAGCTCGCAGCAGGCCAGCCGGTCCTGCGCGCGGAGCATCGTCCGGACCAGCAGCGGCGAGCCCGGGTAGTACCTGCCGCAGCCGCGCACCAGCCGGAGGTAAGCCGCGAGCGGCTGCGGCGTCTCGCCCTCGAGCAGCCGGCCGATACCCTGCGCGGCCTCGAGGGTGCGCAGCGCCGGCGCGTCGGCGAGGTCGGTGCGGCCGGCACCGGCGTGGGTGTCGAGCACGAACACGGCACCCGGCTTGCGGGCGAGCGCGGCCAGCAGCCAGACCAGCAGCGCGTGCTTCATGCAGTCGGCGAAGTTGCCGGCATGGTAGGCGTGCCGGTAGTTCACCCACCGAGGCCGGCGCCGTGCGGCATTCGGCTCACGGGCGCATCTCGTCCAGCGGCCAGCGCGGCCGCACCGGCGCCTCCAGCCCCGCGCCCGGCACCGCCTCCGGTCCGGCACCGGCTGCCGCCCGCCGCCGCTCGATCGCGGCCCAGCCGACCATCACCGCGTTGTCGGTGCACAGCTGCGGCGGCGGTGCCGCGAACCGCCAGCCGCGCGCCTCGGCGACCGTGGTCAGCCGTCGGCGCAGCACCGCGTTGGCCGCGACTCCGCCGGCGACCACCAGCAGCGAGGCCTGCGGCATCATCGCGCTGGCGTGCGCCGCCCGGTCGGCGAGCACGTCGGCGACCGCCTCCTGAAAGCTCGCGGCGAGGTCGGCGGCCAGCGCGTGGGGCAGTGCTGCGCCGGCCGGCAGGTGCGCCAGGCGCTGCGCCACCGCGGTCTTCAGCCCGCTGAACGAGAAGTCGCAGCCGGCGCGGCCGAGCAGCGGCCGCGGCAGCGTGACCGCCGCCGGGTCGCCCTGACGCGCCAGCCGCTCCAGCGCCGGCCCGCCGGGCCAGCCGAGGCCGAGCATCTTTGCCACCTTGTCGAAGGCTTCGCCGACGGCGTCGTCGATGGTGCCGCCGAGCCTGCGGTAGCGCCCCAGTCCCTCGACCGCGACGCACTGGCAGTGGCCGCCGGAGAGCAGCAGCAGCAGGTAGGGGAAGGCGGCGCCGCCCGCGACCAGCCCCGGCAGTCGGGCGGTGAGCGCGTGCGCCTCGATGTGGTTGACCGCGACGAACGGCACGCCCAGCGACAGCGCCAGACCCTTGCCGAAGCCGCTGCCGACGATCAGCCCGCCGACCAGGCCCGGCCCGCAGCTCGCCGCCACCGCGCCGAGATCGGCGGGGCGCAGTCCGGCCTGCCGCAGCACCCGGTCGGCCAGCGCGGGCAGGTGCGCCAGGTGTGCCCGTGCCGCGATCTCCGGCACCACGCCGCCGAAGGGCCGGTGCTCCGACTGGCTCAGCAGCGCGTCGGCCAGCACCGTGCCGTCGGCGTCCAGCACCGCGCAGGCGGTCTCGTCGCACGACGACTCGATCGCGAGCACGGGTGCCAGCCCGGGTGCCAGCCCCGGTGCCAGCCCGGGTGCCAGTCCGGGTGCCAGTCCGGGTGCCAGCATCGGGTGGGTCATCGATGGATGCGTCCAGCCCTCCTTCGGCATCGTGTCTTTCCTTCGCACGGCACCGGTAATAGGACACGCGCATGGGTCCCGCACAGCCTTCTTCCGCACTCCAGAAAGTGGCCGCCGAGGCCGCCGCGCGCAGCCTCGCCGGGGCCGCGCGCATCGCGGTGCCGCGCCAGGCGCTGCCGCTGCGCGTCGGCACCCGCGGCTCGCCGCTGGCGCTGGTGCAGACGCGCGCCTTCCTGACCATGCTGACCCGGTTCTGCCCGCTGCTGCGCGACATGGGCGCGTTCCAGGAGCACGCCATCAACACCACCGGCGACCGCGTGCAGGACCGCAGGCTGGCGGAGATCGGCGGCAAGGGCCTGTTCGCCAAGGAGATCCACGAGGCGCTCGCCGACGGGCGGATCGACTTCGCCGTGCACAGCCTCAAGGATCTGGAGACGACGCTGCCGCCCGGGCTGGTGCTCGCCTGCACCCTGGCGCGCGAGGATGCGCGCGACGTGCTCATCCTCGGCCCGGATCGCGCCGCCGCCGAGCCGGCCGATCCCTATGGCTGCCTCGCCCGCGGGGCGCTGATCGGCACCGCCTCGGTGCGCCGGCAGGCGCAGCTGCTGCACGCGCGGCCGGACCTGCGCATCACCATGCTGCGCGGCAACGTGCAGACCCGGCTCGACAAGATCGCCTCGCGCCGCTGCGACGCCACCCTGCTGGCCCTCGCCGGACTGCGCCGGCTCGGCATGGAGGATCGCGCCGACATCGTGCTCGACCCGGAGGTGATGGTGCCGTCGGCCGGGCAGGGCATCGTCGGCGTCACGGTGCGCGCCGCCGACGTCGCCCTGCGCGAGCTGCTGGCGGCGATCGAGGATTACCGGGCGCGCGCGGTCGCCACCGCCGAGCGCGCCCTGCTGGCCGAGCTCGACGGTTCCTGCCGCACCCCGATCGGCGGTTATGCCAGGCTGCTGCCGCTCGCCGAGGGCGCGCGCCGCGCCGGCGCCGAGCCGCAGCTGCAGCTGACCGGGCTGGTGGCGCGCGAGGACGGGTCGTTCCTGCTCAAGCGTGCGATCGGCGGCGCCACGGACGACGCCGAGCGTCTCGGCCGCGAGCTCGGGCGCAGCCTGCGCGCCGACAGCCCGCCCGACCTGTTCAGCTGAACCGGGAAGATCCAGCCGGACCGGCGCCACGAGCCCGACCGGCGCCACCGGCGCCACCGGCGCCACAGGCTCGACCGGCGCCACCGGGACCGCGCGGCATCCTGGTGACCCGGCCGGAACCCGGCCTCGGCGAGACCGTCCGCGCGGTCGCCGCCCTCGGGCTGCAGCCGATCGCCTGTCCGCTGCTGCGCATCCGCCCGCTGCGGCACCGCCTGCCGCCGGGGCGCCTGCTGCAGGCGATCCTGCTGACCAGCGGCCAGGCGCTGGCGTCGCTGCACGACGCCGCGGGGTCGGACCCCGAACTCCGCCGGCTGCCGCTGCTCGCGGTCGGGGACGGCACCGCCGCGCGCGCGCGCGACGCCGGCTTCATGGGCAGCGTCAGCGCCGGCGGCGATGCGTCCGAGCTGGAGCGCCTGGTGCGGGCGCGCCTGCCGGCGGGGGCGGCGCTGCTGCTGCCGACCGCGAGCGGCCAGGGGCAGGCGCTGTGCCGGCAACTGCGGCAGTCCGGATACGCGGTGCACCGGCGCGCCGTCTACGCCGCGGGCTGCCCGTCTGGCCTGTCGCCGGCCGGGCTCGCGGCGCTGCGCCAGGGCGGTGTCGCGGCGTGCCTGTTCTTCTCCGCCGAGACCGCGCGGAACTTCGACCGGCTCTGTCCCGTTGCTCTGCGTCCCGCGCTGCGGTCCGTGCGGGCTCTGGCGATCAGTCCCCACGTGGCGTCGGCGCTCGACGGGATGATATGGCAGTCCGTGCAGGCCGCGCCGCATCCGGACGCCGCATCCTTGCTCGCATTGCTGGACCGATTCAG
The DNA here is from genome assembly GCA_964242335.1 of uncultured Acetobacteraceae bacterium. Lineage (GTDB taxonomy): Bacteria > Pseudomonadota > Alphaproteobacteria > Acetobacterales > Acetobacteraceae > Lichenicoccus. The sequence goes on from CAXTAY010000060.1 coordinate 15,498, forward strand.
GAGGCAGACATGACCTATGTTCCCGACGCCGACCGCTATACCCGTCACGCCTACCGGCGCTGCGGCCGCAGCGGGCTCGACCTGCCGCCGATCTCGCTCGGCCTGTGGCATAATTTCGGCGGCACCGACGTCTACGAGACCGGCCGCGCGGTGGTGCGTCGCGCCTTCGACCGCGGCGTCAC
>CAXTAY010000061.1:0-13244 GCA_964242335.1 uncultured Acetobacteraceae bacterium
GTCGGCAACGGCATCAGCCTGATCATCTTCGCCGGCATCGTCGCCAACCTGCCGCACGCGCTGGCGACGCTGCTGCAGCTCGGCTACACCGGCGGCCTGTCGCCGATCTTCGTCGCCGTATTCCTGCTGATCGCGATCGCGGTGATCGGCTTCATCACCTTCATGGAGCAGGCGCAGCGGCGGGTGACGATCCAGTATCCCAAGCGCCAGGTCGGCAACCGCATGTTCGGCGGCGACTCCACCCACATGCCGCTGAAGGTCAACACCTCGGGCGTGATCCCGCCGATCTTCGCCTCCTCGGTGCTGCTGATCCCGGCCACCATCGCCGGCTTCGCCGCCAACGGCGGCAGCACCGGCTGGCTCGCCACCATCGGCCAGATGATCGGCCACGGGCAGCCGCTGTACATGCTGCTCTATGCCGCGATGATTATCTTCTTCTCGTTCTTCTATGCGGCGGTCACCTTCAATCCGGTGGAGACCGCCGACAACCTGCGCAAGCAGGGCGGCTTCCTGCCCGGGATCCGTCCCGGCGCCAACACCGCCGCGTTCCTCGACCGCATCCTGACCCGGCTGACCACGATCGGCGCGCTCTACCTGGTGGTGGTGTGCCTGCTGCCGGAGATCCTGATCAGCCGCTACAACGTGCCGTTCTATTTCGGCGGCACCAGCCTGATCATCATCGTCTCGGTGGCGATGGACACACGCGCGCAGATCACCTCGCACCTGCTGGCGCACCAATACGAGGGGCTGATACGCAAGTCGCGCGGCAGGACGAGGACGCGATGAACCTGATCTTCCTGGGCCCGCCCGGCGCCGGCAAGGGAACCCAGGCGAAGCGGCTGGAGCGCGTCTACGGCATCGCGCAGATCTCCACCGGCGACATGCTGCGCGCCGAGGTTGCCGCCGGCAGCGAGATCGGACTCAAGGCGCGCGCGATCATGGATGCCGGCGGGCTGGTGCCGGACGAGGTGATCATCGCCATGCTCGGCGCGCGCATCCGGCAACCCGACTGCGCCAGGGGCTTCATCCTGGACGGGTTTCCGCGCACCGAGGCGCAGGCGGACGCGCTGGACGCGCTGATGACCGGTCTTGGCCTGAAGATCGACGCCGTGCTGGCGCTCCAGGTCGACGAGGCGGAACTGGTCGAGCGCATCGCCGGGCGCTTCACCTGCGCCACCTGTGGTGCCGGCTATCACGACAGCTTCAAGCGGCCGCGCCTCGAGGGCACCTGCGACGTGTGCGGCGGCCACGGCTTCGTCCGTCGCGCCGACGACAAGCGCGAGACGGTCGCGGCGCGGCTGCAGGCATACCGCCGCCAGACCACGCCGATCCTGCCGCACTACCAGACGCAGGGACGGCTGTTCGATATCGACGGCATGGCCGGCATAGACGCCGTCAGTGCGGCGATCGATGCCGCGATCCGCGGCGCCACACACGAAGACTTGATCGCACGCGATTGACTCGCGAGGCGCTGCACGTATAGTGCGCGCCCTCAGCCCGGTCCGTGCTGCGGCGTCCCGTATGCTGCCCCTGACTGGCCTCTATCCGATCCTCCGCCGCGTGGGACGACGATGCGGCGGAACACGTTGCAGCCCTGGCGGGCAGAGCTTTACTGCCCGGTTCGCGCCGGGCGCACGAGGAGTGACTGGCGTGGCGCGTATTGCCGGCGTGAACATCCCGTCCAACAAGCGGGTTCTCATAGCCCTGACCTACATCTTCGGCATCGGGCCGGCGAAGGCGCGTGCCATCTGCACGACGCTGTCGATCCCCGCCGAACGCAGGGTCAACGAGCTCTCGGACGACGAGGTGCTGCGGATACGCGAGCTGATCGACCGCGAGTTCCGGGTCGAGGGTGACCTTCGCCGCGAGCTGGCGATGAACGTCAAGCGGCTGATGGACCTCGGTTGCTATCGCGGCCTGCGGCATCGTCGCGGCTTGCCGGTACGCGGCCAGCGCACCCATACCAACGCCCGCACCCGCAAGGGCAAGGCGGTGGCGATCGCCGGCAAGAAGAAGGCCACCAAGTAGCGGCGCCCGCCGCGACACGAGCGCCGACGCGCCCCAGCATCCAGTCAGGACGGACCGACCATGGCGAAAGCCGCCGCAGCACCACGCGTTCGCAAGAAAGAGCGCAAGAACATCATCTCCGGCGTGGCGCACGTGCTGTCCACGTTCAACAACACGATGATCACCATCGCCGACGCGCAGGGCAACGCCATCGCTTGGTCGTCCTCCGGCAGCCAGGGTTTCAAGGGTTCGCGCAAGTCGACCCCCTATGCTGCCCAGGTCGCCGCCGAGGATGCCGGCCGCAAGGCGCGCGAGCATGGCATGGAGACGCTGGAGATCGAGGTGTCGGGTCCGGGCTCCGGGCGCGAGAGTGCGTTGCGTGCGTTGCAGGCGGTGGGCTTCTCGATCACCGCGATCCGCGACATGACGCCGATCCCGCATAACGGCTGCCGTCCGCGCAAGCGCCGGCGGGTCTGAGCGGGCGATACGCCTGGCCGGGTTACTGCCGGGCCGGGTCCTGAGTTACCGACCGCGTCCGAGAGGGCAGGGTCATGGCCGTCGCTCCCGTGGGCGGCGCCCCGTTGAGAAAGGCCACCACCTTGGTGCTCCAGAAGAACTGGCAGTCCCTGATCAAGCCGGAAAAGCTGGAAGTCGAGCCGGGCGCCGAGCCTGCGCGCACCGCGACCGTGGTCGCGGAGCCGCTGGAGCGCGGCTTCGGCATGACGCTCGGCAACGCGATCCGGCGCATCCTGCTCTCCTCGCTGCAGGGTGCCGCGGTGACCGCGCTGCAGATCGACGGCGTGCTGCACGAGTTCTCCTCGATCGCCGGCGTGCGCGAGGACGTCACCGACATCGTGCTCAACATCAAGCAGCTGGCGCTGCGCATGCACGGCGAAGGTCCGAAGCGCATGGTGCTGACCGCGACCGGTCCCGGCGAGGTGCGTGCGAGCCAGATCCAGGTCGGTCACGACATCGAGGTGATGAACCCCGACCTGGTGATCTGCACCCTCGATGACGGCATCAAGCTGGGCATGGAGTTCACCGTCAATCTCGGCAAGGGCTACGTGCCGGCTGCCGCCAACCGTCCCGAGGACGCGCCGATCGGGCTGATCCCGATCGATGCGATCTACTCGCCGGTGCGCCGCGTCTCGTACAAGGTGGAGCCGACCCGCGTGGGTCAGGTGACCGACTACGACAAGCTGCTGCTGACCGTGGAGACCAACGGCGCCGTCAGTCCGGAGGACGCGGTGGCGCTCGCCGCCCGCATCCTGCAGGACCAGCTGCAGCTGTTCATCAACTTCGACGAGCCGCGCCCGTCGGTGCGCTCGGCGAACTGCCTGAAGAACGACAACATCGTCTATATCGGCGACCTGGTGCAGAAGACCGAGCAGGAGATGCTGCGCACGCCGAACTTCGGCCGCAAGTCGCTCAACGAGATCAAGGAGGTGCTCACCTCCATGGGGTTGTCGCTGGGGATGAACGTGCCGACCTGGCCGCCCGAGAACATCGAAGACCTCGCCAAAAGGCTCGACGAGCCGTTCTGATCCCCGCGGCCCGTCGGGCTGACCGAAGCAAGACCACAGGAAGCTTGAACCATGCGTCACGGGGTTGCCGGCCGGAAGCTCGGCGTCACATCGTCCCATCGCCTCGCGATGTTCCGCAACATGGCGGTAGCGCTCATCAAGCATGAGCAGATCACCACCACCCTGCCCAAGGCCAAGGAGCTGCGGCCGGTCGCCGAGAAGCTGATCACGCTCGGCAAGCGCGGCGGGCTGCATGCCCGCCGTCAGGCCTACGCGCAACTTCGGGACGACGTGATCGTGACCAAGCTGTTCTCGACCATCGCCGACCGCTACAAGACCCGCGCGGGTGGCTACACCCGCGTGCTGCGCGCCGGCATGCGCCACGGCGATGCCGCCGACATGGCGGTGATCGAGCTGATCGACCGCGACGTCTCCGCCAAAGGGCAGGATAGCGGTCCGCGTCCGGCAGCCCCGGACTTCGAGGACGATCTGCAGGCCTAGGCGACGCCCCGCCGGCCCGCAGCTGCGGGAGCTCCGGCACCGCCGGGAGGGCTGCATCCCGCGTGACCCTGCAGGTTGCCCTCACCCACCGCACCTCGTACCGCTACGACCGATCGGTCAGCCTCGGTCCGCAGACCATACGCCTGCGGCCGGCGCCGCATGCGCGCACGCCGATCCTGGCCTACGCGCTGAAGATCGAGCCGGGCGGCCACTTCCTGAACTGGCAGCAGGATCCGCAGGGCAATTTCCTCGCCCGGGTGGTGTTCCCCGACCGGGTGACGCGGTTCGAGGTGACGGTCGACCTCCTGGCCGAGATGGCGACCATCAATCCGTTCGATTTCTTCCTCGAACCGGACGCCGAGCGCTGGCCGTTCGCCTACGACCCGACGCTGGACGCCGAACTGCTGCCGTTCCGCACGGCGCTGCCGGCCGGCCCGCTGCTGCGCGACCTGCTGGATGCCCTGCCGCGCGAGACCCAGCCCAGCGTGCCGATGCTGACGGCGCTGAACGTGAGGCTTCGCGACCGGGTCGACTACGTCGTACGCCTGGAACCCGGCGTATGGAGCGCCGACGAGACGCTGGCGCAGGGCAGGGGCTCGTGTCGTGACTCCGCCTGGCTGCTGGTTCAGGTGGCGCGTCATCTCGGTCTCGCGGCTCGTTTCGTCTCCGGCTACCTGATCCAGCTCAGGCCGGATCCGGACACCCAGGGCGACGGCCCGCAGGGTGCCGCCGCCGACTTCGCCGACCTGCATGCCTGGGCCGAGATCTACCTGCCCGGCGCCGGCTGGATCGGCTTCGACGTCACCTCCGGCCTGCTCGCCGGCGAGGGCCACATCCCTCTCGCGGCTAGTCCGGAGCCGGCCTCCGCCGCCGCGATCAGCGGATCGGTCGGTGCCTGCGAGACCCGGTTCGACTTCGCGATGGCCGTGACCCGCATCCTCGAGACGCCGCGCAGCACCGCACCGTACGACGACGCCGCCTGGCAGGCGATCGTGGAGCGCGGCGAGGCGGTCGACCGGCTGCTGGCAGCCTCCGACGTGCGGCTCACCATGGGCGGCAAGCCGAGCTTCGTCGCCTCGGGCGACCCCGATGCCGAGGAGTGGAACAGCGCCGCCTTCGGCCCGACCAAGCGCCGGCTGGCCGGCCGGCTGATCCGCCGGCTGGCGGCGCTGTGGTCGCCGGGGGCGGTGCTGCAGTACGGCGTCGGCGGGGAGCGTGCGGGCGAGCCGCGGTCGCACTGGGTGCTGCGCGCGCACTGGCGCGAGGACGGGTCGCCGGTGTGGAGCGATCCGGTGCTGCTGGCCTCGGACGATGACGAGGACGATGCGAAGGTGGAGGATGCGCAGCACTTCGCCCGGGCGCTGGCGATCCGCCTGCAGCTCGACCCTGCCCAGCTATCCTCGACGCACGACGACGTGCACGACGATCCGTGGCGGGAGGGCCGGCTGCCCGGCGAGAGCTCGGTCGGCTTCCGCCTGCCGCTGCAGGGTTTGCCCCGGGCTGGCACAGCGAGCACCGAGCCGGAGTTCCAGCCCGATCCGCTTTCGCCGCAGCCGGTCCCGCCGGCGGACGCGCCGCCCACCGGCGGGACTGGGCGCACGGCGCTCACCGTGCAGCCCCGCCACGGCCTGCTGCACGTCTGCCTGCCGCCGCTCGAGGCAGTGCAGGATTGGCTCGAGCTGGTCGCGGCGGTGGAGGCCACGGCGGCCGGGATCGGCCGCAGGATCGTCCTGCAGGGTGACCCGCCGCCCCGCGACCCGCGCCTGCGGAGCGTCTCGATGACCCCGCGACCGGGCGTCATCCAGGTCGACATGCCTTCGTCGGCGAGCTGGGGGCAGCAGGTGCAGCGCACGCGGCAGCTCTACGAGGCAGCGCGCCAGACCGGCCTGGGTGCCGAAAGGTTCATGCTCGACGGGCGTCACGTCGGCAGCGGCGGCGGCCACGCGGTGATGGGCGGCGCGACCCCGGAGCAGTCGCCGTTCCTGCGACGGCCTGACCTGCTCAAGTCGCTGCTCGGCTTCTGGCACAACCACCCGAGCCTGTCCTACCTGTTCTCCGGCCTGCTCATCGGCCCGAACAGCCGGCATCCGCGCGTCGACGAGGCGCGCCAGGCCGGCGTCGGCGAGCTGGAGATCGCGCTGGCGCGGATCCGGCCCGGCATCGAGGCGCCGCCCGCGCTGGTCGACCGGCTGCTGCGCAACCTGCTCACCGACGTGACCGGCGATACCCGTCGCGGCGAGTTCGGCATCGATACGCTGTATGCGCCGCACGGCAGCGACGGCCGGCTCGGGCTGGTCGAGCTGCGGGCGCTGGAGATGCCGCCGCACCCGCAGATGGCGGCCGCGCAGGCGCTGCTGCTGCGCGCGGCCATCGCCGCCTTCTGGCAGCATCCGTACCAGCGTCGGCTGGTGCGCTGGGGCACCCGGCTGCACGACGACTTCATGCTGCCGCACTACGTGCACGAGGACCTGCTCGACGCACTGGAGGACCTCGCCGGATCTGGCGTCCGGCTCGATCCGGAGTGCTTCGCGCCGCATGAGGCGTTCCGCTTTCCGCTGATCGGGTCGGTGACGCTGCGCGGCATCGAGCTCTCCCTGCATCAGGCGCTGGAACCCTGGCCGGTGCTCGGCGAGATGCCGAAGGACGGCATGCCGCGCCAGGTCGACACGTCCACCGAGCGCGTGCAGCTGCGCGTGCGCGGCTGGAACGCCGAGCGCTACCTGCTGGCCTGCAACGGCGTCGGCGTGCCGCTCTCCGCCACCGCGCGCGCCGGCGAGCAGGTCGCCGGCGTGCGCTTCAAGGCATGGGAGCCGGTGCACTGCCTGCATCCGACCCTGCGGGCGCAGGCGCCGCTCACCTTCGACGTCTTCGACCGCTGGTCGCAACGCTCGATCGGCGGCATGACACACCATGCCTCGCATCCGGGCGGCCGCAGCTACGAGGCGCGCCCGGTCAACGCGAACGAGGCCGAGGCGCGCCGTCGAGTGCGCTTCCAGCCGTTCGGCCACACGGCGGGCGCCATGCCGGAGCCTCGCCTCGAGCCCGGGCTGGAGTTGCCGCGCACGCTCGACCTGCGACGGGCGGCGCCGGGCGAGCCGCGGGCCTGACACACCGCGCCGATGACGGCTTGTGCGGCGTCTCGATCTGAAATGTAATTACATGCGGCCGGCGCGGGATGTCGGCGCCGCTCGCCCGACGCGGTCGCGGCCATGCGCCTCGCGTGCATCCAGAGGAGGCGCGGATCCGCGTCGGCCTCGTCGGCCCGGCGAACCGCTCGATGACCGGCGCAGGCGCGGTTGCGACAGCGGCCGAAAGCAGACAACGGAGGATCGACGCATGATCGGTGCCGTCAGGGGAAAGCTTCGTCGAGGCTGGGATCTGGGGAAGTTCCTCATCCGACAGCGCGTCTCCGGCTTCGCCGTTCCGTCCGAACCCGAGTTCGATGCGGCCTCGGCCCCGGCCTTCACCGACCTGCTGCTGCGGTCGCGGTTCTACCTCGAGTACGGCAGCGGCGGCAGTACGCTGCTCGCGGCGCGCGCCGGCAAGCGTTTCATCTCGGTCGACACCGACCGGTGGTTCCTGCGCTCGGTGGGACGGGCGATCGGCACCCTGTCGACCGACCAGCGCCTGGTCCACGCCGACATCGGCCCGACCGGGCCGTGGGGCAAGCCGCTGCGCAGCAGGACGCCGTCGCGGCGCCGGCTGCGGAAGTGGCGGGCCTACGCGGCGACGCCGTGGAAGATCATCGCGCCGGACGACGCACCCGATCTGGTCCTCGTCGACGGGCGGTTCCGCGTGGCCGCGGCGCTGCTGTGCTGCCAGCGGCTGCACGCCGACCCGCGCGCGCGTATCCTGGTCGACGATTATGTCGGGCGCCCCGGCTACGCGATCATCGAGCGTCACGCCGACCTGGTCGGGATGGCCGGCCGGATGGCGATGTTCAAGCCGCGGCCGCTGCCCGGCGAGGCGCTGAACCGGACCCTGGTCGAGCATCTGACCGCCTGGGAGTGAGCGCGAGGGCGGCCGATACGCCATCGGCGCTCCGACCGGTCCGGGTCGTTCGTCGCCGAGAGGTGGGGGCGGGGCCCGGCACGGCCGCACCGGCGGTGGATACGCTTGCCATCGCTACGTCCGACGGCAGCCGCGTGGCGGCCGAGCGGCGACGGTGCCGCCTATGCTCGATCGCCACGATCCGGCGCCGGCCGGATGCATGGCAGTTCGGCGCGGGGGCAGTCGCATCCCGCAGATCGATGGCGCGTTGTGCTGTGCGCAAGGCGCGCACCATACCGGCGGCGCGACATCGGAGGAGGAACAGGCATGGTCGACAGCAACCGCATCGAGGGGGCAGCCGAGGACGCGGTCGGCAAGGTGCAGGACGGCATGGGGGGTCTGCTGGGCGACAGCGCTGCCCAGGCGCGCGGCAAGGCGAAGCAGGTCGCGGGACAGGCGCAGGGCTTCTACGGCGAGGCGCTCGACACCGCGCGCGACTTCACCGCCGACCAGCCGCTGATCGCGATCCTGGTCGCGAGCCTGCTCGGCTTCATCGTCGGCGGCATCTTCGCGCGCCGCTGATCCTGCGGCAGCCCCGCCCGCGACAGCCTCATGTCGCGGGCACACCAGACCCAGCCGGAGTCTCCCGCCATGCTCAAGCTCGCCCTGCTGTTCCTCGTGATCTCCATCATCGCCGGCATCTTCGGCTTCGGCGGGGTCTCCGCTGCCTCGGCAGGCATCGCCAAGATCCTGTTCTTCATCTGCATCGTGGTGTTTCTGCTGTTCCTGGTGCTCGGCGTCATGGCGGGAAAGGCCATCTTCTAGGACGCCGCGCGGGAGCGGGAGGCGATCCCGGGGCGGACCGGTCCTTTCGGACCGGCCCACTCGCCGGGGAGTCGGCTCGGGCGGTCTCTCGACCGGTCCGGCGTCGCCCGATTAGACCGAGACGGTGCCCTCGTCCGGCAGCTGTCCGTTCGGCGTCATGCCGTGCACCGCGTTCGGCAGGTGCTGGCTGAGCTGGGACAGGAAATCGTTCGGCTCCATGCCCGCCTGGCTCGCCATGTTCTGCACCTGATCCTGGCCGAACACGCCCTGCAGCTGCTGCGGCGACACCGGCTGGTTCGGCCCGTTGCCGACCCAGGATTGGGCGACATGGCCCAGGCCTGCCTGCTCGAAGCTCTGCAGCAGCCCGCCGAGGCCACCACCCATGCCCTGGCCCATCATGCCGCCGCCCATGCCCTGCTGGCCCATGCCCTGTTGCCCCATGCCTTGGCCCATCATGCCGCCACCCATGCCCTGGCCGCCGCCGCCGAGCATGTTCATCAGCACGCCGCCCATCGGCGACGCCGTGCCGCCGCCGCCCATGAGGCCGCCGATCACCGACTCCAGAATACCCATGACGATTTCCTTCCGTTGGATGCCCGAGGACCTTCGGGGTCCCCCGTCGGCGCGTGACGCGATGCGGCAGATCGCATCGCGGTATGCTAGACAGATGTGACGATGGCGGCCGAACCCGATCGGGCGCCGCTTCGCGTTCTCGACACGTGGGGGCATCGTTTCGACGAGTCCCGACTGCCCTGCGCAACGGTTGCGGGTCGATCAAGTTCTGCCGGAGCGATGATTTGCCTGCAGCGGCAGCTCATGAACAAAGCCGTGGCCGCTCCGCGGCCGGCTCAGCTAGGATCTCGCGTGGCCGCCCCCAGATACCGCTCCACCGTTTCCCGGCCGCCTCGCTTCCTGCGGATGGGCGGCAATCCGGACCGATCGCTTCGGGCCGTCCGTAACGAGGTCGTCGTCCGCCCGAGCGGGGCGCCATGCTCTCGGCGCTGACCCTCGTCCTCGCGACCGGACTGCTCGTCCTGGTGCTGCAGGATGCATTCGAGGTGATGCTGCTGCCGCGCCGCGTGCAGCGACGCTTCCGCCTGACCCGGCTCTATTTCCGGACGACCTGGGTGATGTGGAGCGCCGTCGCCCTGCGGCTGCCCGCGGGTGTCGGTCGCGAACGCGTCCTCGGCGTGTTCGGAGCCCTCTCCATGGTCGTGCTGTTCGCGCTCTGGGCCGGCACCCTGGTGATCGCGTTCGGCCTGCTGGACTGGGTCCTGCAGGGGCACGGTCCCGGCGCCGTCTCGCCGCTGCCGACCCAGATCTACATGAGCGGCGTCACCTTCTTCACCCTCGGCTACGGCGACGTGGTGCCCCGGACCGCTGCCGCGCGAGTGCTCTCGGTGTTCGAGGCCGGCACCGGCATCGGCTTCATCGCCGTGGTCATCGGCTACCTGCCGGTGCTCTACCAGCTGTTCTCCCGGCGCGAGGCGCACGTGATCCAGCTCGATGCGCGGGCCGGCTCGCCGCCCACCGCCTGCACGATGCTGATCCGGCACGTCGAGGGCAACGGCCTGGACAAGCTGGACGAGCTGCTGCGGGAGTGGGAAATCTGGGGGGCGGAGCTGCTGGAGAGCCATCTCTCCTACCCGATGCTGGTCTATTACCGCTCGCAGCACGACAACCAGTCCTGGCTGGCGGCGATCACCGCGGTGATGGACACCTGCGCGCTGATCCTCGTCGGCATCGAGGCCCTGCCGCCGCTGCAGGCGCGCATGACCTTCACCATGGCCCGTCAGGTGGTGGTGGAGATGGCGCGCTCGCTGGGCGTCAGGCCGTCGCGCTACGATGGCGGCGACCGGATGCCGCACGAGGACTACGCACGCATGGAAGCCCTGTTCGCCGATGCCGGGCTGCGCTGGAACGGCGGCCCGGATGCCCAGGAGATCCTGGTCGCGTTGCGCGCCACCTACGAGCCGCTGCTCGACGGGCTCGGCACAGCGCTGCTGCTGCCGCTGCCCGGCTGGATCCCGGCGCACGACGCCGCCGATCACTGGCAGGGCGGCCATCGCGGCCTGATCGCCAGCCGCCTGATCGCACAGCTCTCCGACCGCTCCGGCGCGTCGCTGCCGCGGCCGGGACGTGGCACGCTGTCGCAGCGCCTGCGCGCGCGCCTGAACCAGGACTGACCGTGCCGCCGGCCATGGATCACCCTCGACCGGAACAGGAACCCTCGGCGCGGGAGCGCTTCCTTGAGGCCCTGCTGCGCAGCGCCATCGACTACGCGATCATCGCCACCGACCTGGCCGGCCTGGTGACGGTCTGGAGCGAGGGTGCGCGGCAGCTGCTGGGCTGGACCGAGGCGGAGATGCTCGGCCAGCCGGCTCACCTGTTCTTCACCCCCGAGGATCAGCACGGCGGCGCGCCGCAGGCGGAGATGCAGGCGGCCCTGCAGGCCGGGCGCGGCATCGACGAGCGCTGGCACCAGCGTCGCGACGGCTCGCGCTTCTGGGGCAGCGGCGAGATGATGCCGGCCCTGGACCGGGCGGGGACGGTCGAGGGCTTCATCAAGATCGTGCGCGACCGCACCGCGCAGCGCCTGGCCAACGAACGGCACCGGGCGGACGCGGAGTTCCTGCGCAGCGTGCTCGCCGCCTCGGGCGACTGCATCAAGGTGCTCGATCTCGACGCCAACCTCATCTTCATGAGCGAGGGCGGCCAGCGTCTGATGGAGGTGAGCGACTTCAACTTGATCCAGGGCTGCCCGTGGCCGGACTTCTGGCAGGACCGCGGCAACCTCGATGCGCGTGCCGCCGTGGAGGCCGCCCGCGCCGGCGGCCTCGGGCATTTCCAGGGCGCCGCGCCGACCATGGCCGGCTCGCCGAGATGGTGGGACGTGCAGGTCACGCCGATCCTCGGCGCCGACGGCAAGCCGGAGCGGCTGCTCTCCGTCTCACGCGACGTCAGCGCCAGCCGGCAGGCCGAGATCGCGCTGCGCGAGGCGCAGGCCCTGAACACGCTGATCCTGAACTCGAGCCGCGACTGCATCGTCGTGCTCGATCTCGACGGCATCGCCCAGTTCATCAGCCCGGGCGGAACCCGGAGCATGGAGATCACCGAGCCCGGCGAGGTCCTCGGCCGGTCCTGGCTGAGCCTGTGGAAGGACGCCGACCATGCCGCCGCCGCCGCCGCACTGGCCGCCGCGCGCGCCGGCGGCACCGGTCGCTTCGAGGGGTTCTGCCCGACCTTCGGCGGCACGCTGAGATGGTGGGACGTGGTGGTCTCGCCGCTGCCGGGCGCGGACGGCAGGCCGGAGCGCCTGGTCGCGGCGGGACGCGACATCACCGGACGCAGGCAGGCGGAGCGCGATCTGCGCGAGCTGAACGACAGCCTCGAGCAACGGGTCGAGGAACGCACCCGCGCGGTCCGGCTGGCCGAGGCGCGGTTCCGCGGCATCTTCGACTCCACCACCCAGCTGATCGGGCTCATCGCCCTCGACGGCACGGTGCTGGAGGCGAACCGCGCGGCGCTCGCCCTGGTCGCCGTCGCCGCCTCCGACGCCAGGGGGCTACCGATCTGGGACTCGCCCTGGTTCCGCCGGCTGCCGGGACCGGTCGCCGTGTTCAGGAGCGCCTTCGCGGCCGCCCTCTCCGGCACCCTGGCGCGCACCGAGCTGGACCTGCGGCTGCCCGGCGGGTGCGAGCGGATCTACGACCTGTCGCTGAACCCGGTGCGCGACGATCAGGGCCGGATCGAGTTCATCGTCGTCGAGGGCCGCGACATCACCCAGTTCCGCGCCACCGAGGCGCAGCTCCGCCAGGCACAGAAGATGGAGGCGGTCGGGCAGCTCACCGGCGGCCTGGCGCACGACTTCAACAACCTGCTGACCGGCATCACCGGCAGCCTGGAGCTGCTGAAGACGCGCCTGGGGCAGGGCCGGGCCGGAGAGGTCGACCGCTACGTCGCCGCGGCCCTCGGCGCCGCCGGCCGCGCCGCGGCGCTGACCCACCGGCTGCTGGCGTTCTCGCGCCGGCAGACCCTGGACCCGAAGCCGATCGGCGCCAACGCCCTGGTGGTCGAGATGGGTGAGCTGATCCAGCGCACCGTCGGTCCACAGATCAGCCTCACGACGGTGCTGGCGCCGGAGCTGTGGCCCACCCTGTGCGATCCCAACCAGCTCGAGAACGCGCTGCTCAACCTGTGCATCAACGCGCGCGACGCGATGCCGGACGGCGGCCTGCTGACGGTCGGAACCGCGAATGCGGTGCTGGACGGTGACGATGCCCGCGCGCACGAGCTGCAGGACGGCGACTACGTCGTGATCTGCGTCACCGATACCGGCAGCGGCATGGCGCCGGAGGTGATCGCCCGCGCCTTCGACCCGTTCTTCACCACCAAGCC
>CAXTAY010000062.1:0-12985 GCA_964242335.1 uncultured Acetobacteraceae bacterium
TCCGAGAGCAGGCCGCACGGCGGCGCCCGCGCCCGCGCCCGCCCGCGCCCGCCCACGGCGCCGGGCGCGGACGAGCTCGTGCTGGCACCGGAGCTCGCCCGGCCGCTGCTGCTGCGCCTTACCGAGCCGAGCCCGAGCGCGCACGCGCGGCTGTTCGCGCCCGATGGGCAGCAGGTCGCGGATAGCCGTGCCGAGACCCAGGGTGACGGGGCCGGCACCGCGGCCTCCGATCGCGGCGCGGCCACGTCGCCGGTCGCACCGCGGGCGGTGGCGCGGTCGGCTGCCGACCCGCTGCATCTCGCCTACGACCGCATGCTCGCCCTGCTGCCGGCGACCGGGCTGCGCATCGCGACGCTCGGCGTCGGCGCCGATCCGGAGGCGCAGCCGGACCTGCCGCAGCCGTTCGGCTTCGGCGATCCCGACAGCTCCGAGACGCCACCCTACATACGCCGCACCGCCGATCATCGTCTGCTGGTCACCGTGGCCGAGCCGGTGGCGCACGAGGGGCATACGGTCGGCATCATCCAGCTGACCCGCGAGGCGCGCGACGTCGACCGCTCGCTGTTCGCGGTGCGCTCCTCCATCCTGGTGCTGTTCTTCGTGGCGCTGGCGATCACCGTGCTGCTGTCCTGGTACCTCTCCCTGACCATCGCCCGGCCGCTGCTGAGCCTCGCCGCCTCCGCGCACGTCATGCGCGAGGGGATCGGCCGCACCGGCAGCGTGCCGGCACGGCTCCGCGGCCGGCGCGACGAGATCGGCGAGCTGGCCCTGGCGCTCGACGAGAGTGCCCGGGCGCTGTGGACGCGGATGGACGCGATCGAGCGGTTCGCCGCCGACGTCAGCCACGAGATCAAGAACCCGCTCTCCTCGATCCGCTCGGCGATCGAGACCCTGCTGCGCATCGAGGACCTCGACCAGCAGCGCCGCCTGCTCCGCATCATCGGCGAGGACGTGCGCCGGCTGGACCGGCTGATCACCGACATCTCCGACGCCAGTCGGATCGACGCCGAGCTGTCTCGCGCCACCGCCGAACCGGTGGCGCTGGGGCCGATCCTCGCCGTGCTGGCCGAGATCCACGCCGCCACGCGGGCGCCGGACGGCCCGACCCTGGAGCTGTCCGCCGAGGTGCAGGCGCGCGCCCAGTCCCTGGTGGTGCTGGCGATCGAGGACCGTCTGGTGCAGGTGCTGCGCAACCTGATCGGCAACGCGGTCAGCTTCTCGCCGCCGAACGGGCGCATCACGCTGGAAGCGGCGGAGGCCGGCGGCTTGGTCGAGATCGCGGTCAGCGACGAGGGGCCGGGGATCCCTCAGGGCAAGCTCGACAGCATCTTCGACCGTTTCTACTCCGAGCGTCCGGAGGGAGAGCATTTCGGGCAGCATTCCGGTCTCGGCCTGTCGATCAGCCGGCAGATCGTGGAAGCGCTGAAGGGCAGGATCATTGCGGAAAACCGCAACGACGCGCAGAACCGGGTCTGCGGGGCGCGCTTCGTCGTACGGCTGCCGAAACCGCCGGTGGCCTGAGCCGACGAACAGGAGCGGGCGGCAACCAAGGGGCGACGACGAGGACGGGACAACGAAGACCGGGCGTCTGCGTTGCGGTGCAGCACGATAGGTGGCCAGCATGGCGTATCAGCAGGCGCAGGACGACGAGCTGATGCGGGACGAGCCGGCACAGCTCCAGGAGAGGGCTCAGGCGCAGCTGTGCGACGACTCGATCGAGGCGCGGCGCCAGCGCGTGCTCTCCACCCTGTCGACGTGCCTGCTGCTGCTGAGCGTGCTCGCGACCTTCTATACGCTGTACTTCGCCAGCGACATCGTGCTGCCCTTCGTGCTGGCCGGCGTGCTCAACCTGCTGCTCAGCGGCCCGATGCGCTTCCTGCATCAGCGGCTGCGTATCCCCAAGCCGCTGGCCGCGCTGTTCCTGATCCTCGCCCTGTTCGGGGTCGTGGCCGGCATCGGCGCCGCCATCTCGGTGCCTGCTTCGGGGTGGATCAGCAAGGCGCCGCAGAGCCTTCCCGCCCTGCAGGCCAAGCTCGCCTTCCTGCACGGCCCGATCCAGGCCACCCAGGGGATGATGAAGAAGCTGCAGGGCTTGCTCGACCAGACCAGCAGCCCGGCCGTGCACGGCTCGCAGCAGGTGGTGCAGGTGCAGCAATCCGGCAACGGCCTGACCAGCGTCGGCTCGTCGCTGCTGATCGGCACGCGCGCCTTCCTCGGCCAGATCTTCACCATGCTGCTGATGCTGTTCTTCCTGCTCTACGAGGGCGACAGCCTGCTGCGGCGCTTCATCGAGATCATGCCGACCTGGGCCGACAAGCGGCGCACGGTGCAGATCGCCTTCGAGATCGAGCGCAACGTCTCGCTCTACCTCGCCACCATCACCGGCATGAACCTGCTGGTCGGCATCGCCAACTTCATCCAGTGCTGGGCGCTCGGCCTGCCCAATCCGCTGCTGTGGGGCGTGCTCGCGTTCCTGCTGAACTACATCCCGATCCTTGGGCCGATGACCGGGGTGGTGATCTACTTCTTCGTGGGGCTGTTCAGCTTCAGCTCGGTGCTGCAGGCGGTGGTGCCTCCCGCGATCTATTTCGGCATCCACGTCATGGAGGGCGAGACCATCACGCCGATGCTGCTGGCGCGGCGCTTCACGCTCAACCCGGTGCTGGTGATGAGTTCGCTGATGTTCTGGGACTGGCTCTGGGGCATCCCCGGCGCCTTCCTCAGCGTGCCGCTGCTCGCGGTATTCAAGATCGTCTGCGACCACGTCGACGCGCTGACGCCGATCGGTCACATCGTCGGCGGCGCGCCGAAGCGCAACCCGAAATGAGGCGGCCGACGCCGCAGCCGGGATGAGCGCCATCCTGCCGCATTCCGTCGATGTCGTCGTACTGGGCGCCGGTGCCGCCGGCCTGATGTGCGCGATCAGCGCCGGACGGCGCGGCCGCTCGGTGCTGGTGCTGGATCACGCCGATGAGCCGGGCAAGAAGATCCTGATCTCCGGCGGCGGGCGGTGCAACTTCACCAACCGCAAGACGGCGCCCGAGCGCTTCCTGTCCGGCAACCCGCACTTCGTGCGCTCCGCGCTCTCGCGCTACCGGCCCGCGGACTTCGTCGCCCTGATCGAGAAGCACGGCATCGCCTACCACGAGAAGGGTCTCGGCCAGCTGTTCTGCGACGGCTCCGCCCGCGCGGTGGTCGCGATGCTGCTGGCGGAGTGCGAGGCCGCGGAGGCCGCGGTCCGCTGCGGCGTGCGCATCGTCGAGGTCGGCCGGTCCGACCGCTTCACCGTCCGCACCGATCACGGCACGGTGGAGGCGCAGTCGCTGGTGCTGGCGACCGGCGGCCTGTCGATCCCGAAGATGGGAGCGAGCGGGCTCGCGCACGACCTGGCGCGCCGGTTCGGCCTCGCGGTGACGCGCACCGAACCGGCCCTGGTGCCGCTCCGCTTCGAGGCCGACGACCTGACCCTGATGCAGCCGCTCAGCGGCTTGTCCCTGCCGGTGGCGGCGGCGTGCGGCGCGATGCGCTTCGAGGAGGCCGCGCTGTTCACGCATCGCGGGCTCTCGGGGCCCGCCATCCTGCAGATCTCGTCGTTCTGGGAAGCCGGCGGTGCGGTGGATCTCGACCTGTTGCCGGGACGCGACGCGCAGGCGGCCCTGCTCGACGGCAAGCGCCTGCGTCCGCGGGCGGAGACGCGCACGGTGCTGGCGCAATGGCTGCCGCAGCGCCTGGCCTGCAGCCTCGTCGAGCGTCATCTTGCCTCCCAGCTGGCCTCCCAGCCGGCCGCGCTGGCGATCGGCGCGCTGGCGGATCGCGACCTGCGCCGCCTGGCCGGGCAGCTGTCGCGCTGGCGCCTGACGCCGTGCGGATCGGAGGGCTACGCGAAGGCCGAGGTCACCCGCGGCGGCATCGACACCCGCGGCCTGTCCTCGCGCACCATGGCGGCGAACGCGGTGCCGGGCCTGTTCGCGATCGGCGAGGCGGTCGACGTCACCGGCTGGCTCGGCGGCTACAACTTCCAGTGGGCCTGGGCCAGCGGATGGGCCGCGGGGGAGGCGGCGTAGCAGGGGATCGTGTCCCGCGGCCGGTGGCATCTTTGACGTGAAACGGGCACAAGGCTGCTCGAGCGATCGGCATGCAGGAGGATCAGCGAATGACAGTGGAAGTCCAGACCTTCCGCGAGGCGATGTCCCGGCTCGGCGCCGCCGTCAACATCATCACCACCGCGGCCGCGCAGGCACCGACCGGCTTCACCGCGTCCGCCGTCTGCTCGGTGACCGACGACCCGCCGACCCTGCTGATCTGCGTCAACCGCAAGTCGCGTTCGCGCGGCGAGATCGCGGTCGGCGCCGGCATCTGCGTCAACACCCTCGCGGCACATCAGCAGGCGCTCGCCGCCGCATTCGCCGGGCCGATCGAGATGGAGGAGCGGTTCACCCAGGGAAGCTGGATCAAGCTGGTCACCGGCGCGCCGATCCTGGAGGAGGCGGCCGCCTCGTTCGACTGCCGCATCACCAGCATCGTCGAGGTCGGCACACACAGCGTGCTGTTCTGCGAGGTGGAGGCGATCCACATGGGCGATCCGCGCGAGGGACTGGCCTATTTCGGCCGCACCTATCACGCGCTGCCGCATGGCCGTGAGCCGGCGGCCTGAGGGGGCCGTGGGCTTGAGCTCGTCTTGATCGAGGTGGGCCGGGGCTCTGCCCTTTACCCGCCGGGGCCTGAGGCCCCGGACCCCCCGGATCTGGGGCTACGTGGAGCGGGCGGCTGAGCGGGCGACGAAGTCTTCCAGCCAGTGGATGCTGTACTCGCCGGCGCGGAAGCCCGGATCGGCCAGGATCCGCTTGTGCAGCGGGATCACCGTCTTGATGCCGCCGATGACGAACTCGTCGAGGGCGCGCTGCATGCGCGCGATCGCCTCGGGCCTGGTCGGGGCGTGCACGATCAGCTTGGCCACCATGCTGTCGTAGTACGGCGGCACCACGTAGCCGGCATAGAGCGCGCTGTCGATCCGCACCCCCAGGCCGCCGGGCGGGTGGAACATCTCGACCCGGCCGGGCGTCGGCATGAAGCTCTCCGGATCCTCGGCGTTGATGCGACACTCGATCGCATGGCCGGAGAAGCGGATGTCGGATTGCGTGTAGCCGAGCGGCGCGCCGGCGGCGATGCGGATCTGCTCGCGCACCAGGTCGACGTTGCAGACCATCTCGGTCACCGGATGCTCGACCTGCAGGCGCGTGTTCATCTCGATGAAGGCGAACTGGCCGTCCTGGTAGAGGAACTCCAGCGTGCCGGCGTTGCGGTAGCCGAGCTGCCTAAGCGCCGCCGTCGCCACCGCGCCGATCGCATCGCGCGCCGCGGCATCGAGTGCCGGGGAGCCGGCCTCTTCCAGCAGCTTCTGGTGCCGGCGCTGCAGCGAGCAGTCGCGCTCGCCGAGATGCACCACCGCGCCGTGGCTGTCGGCCAGGATCTGCAGCTCGATGTGGCGCGGCCGGTCCAGGTACTTCTCCAGGTAGACCTCGTCGTTGCCGAAGGCGGCGCGCGCCTCGGTGCGGGCGACCCGCCAGGCCTCCTCCAGCTCCGCCTCGCTGGCGGCGACCTTCATGCCGCGTCCGCCGCCGCCGGCGGCCGCCTTGATCAGCACCGGATAGCCGACGATCGCCGCGATCTCGCGGGCACTTTCCAGATCCGCCAGCCCGCCTTCGGATCCCGGCACCAGCGGCACGCCGAGCGTGCGCATGGCGGCCTTGGCGGTGATCTTGTCGCCCATCATGCGGATATGCTCGGGCGACGGGCCGATGAAGGTGAGGTCGTGCGCCTCCACCGTCTCGGCGAAGTCGGCGTTCTCCGACAGGAAGCCGTAGCCGGGATGGATCGCATCCGCGCCGGTGATGGTCGCCGCGGTCAGGATCGCGGCGACGTTGAGGTAGCTGTCGCGCGAGGCCGGCGGGCCGATGCAGACGCTCTCGTCGGCGAGCCGGACATGCATGGAGTCCGCGTCCGCGGTGGAGTGCACGGCGACGGTGCGTATGCCGATCTCGCGACAGGCGCGCAGGATACGCAGCGCGATCTCGCCGCGGTTGGCGATGAGGATTTTCTCGAACATGACCGGTTTCAGTTCAGTCGGCAGGCTGCAATCGGGGATCGGGCTTCAGTCGATGATCGCGAGCACTTCGCCGAACTCGACCGGCGCGCCGGAGGCGACCAGCAGGCGGGTGAGGGTGCCCGCGCGGGGCGCCTTGATCTGGTTGAAGGTCTTCATCGCCTCGATCAGCATCAGGGTCTGGCCGGCGGCGACCTGCTGGCCCTCGGTCACGAACAGGGCAGCACCCGGCTCCGGGGACAGGTAGGCGATGCCGACCATCGGGCTCTTGACCGCGCCCGGATGCTTGGCATGGTCCGCGGCGTGCACGGCGGCGACCGCCTCGGCGCCGGAGACGACGGCGACCGGCGAGGCGACCATCGTCGGCGCCATCGCCTGCACCACCGGGGCCGCGCGCACCACCCGGATGCGGCTGTCCTTCTCGGCGATCTCGATCTCGGTCAGGCCGGTGTCGGTCAGGATGTCGGCCAGCGCGCGAATCACGTCGGCATCCACGAGCAGGCGGCTCATCGGTCGTCCTCGTCCATTAGCGTGTCCGCCATCGCCGTCAGGGCCAGGGCGTAGCCACGCACCCCAAGCCCGCAGATCACGCCCAGCGCTGCCTGCGAGACGTAGGAGTGCCGGCGGAATTCCTCCCGTCGGTGGATGTTCGACAGGTGCACCTCGATCACCGGGAGCTCCACCGCCAGCAGGGCGTCCAGCAGCGCGATCGAGGTATGGCTGTAGCCACCCGGATTGATGACGATTCCACGTGCCCGGCCCCGGCATTCCTGCACCCACGAGATCAATTCGCCTTCGCCGTTGGTCTGGCGAAAATCGATCGCCACATCGAGCCGCTCGGCGGCCTGGATGCATACCTGTTCGACGTCGTCCAGGGTCGCGCGGCCGTAGATGCTCGGCTGCCGCAGCCCGAGCATGTTCAGGTTCGGTCCGTTCAGCACGGCGATCAGCGGCGGCCCCATGACGCGGGCGTTAGCATGACGACGAGCACTCTCCAAGCGGCCGCGCCGGTGGCGCCCGGGCGGCAGCGCCGCTCGTCGATCGACCGGGAGCGGTCGGCCGCCGTGGCGAGCCAGCCCGCGACGACGCCGTGCCGAGGATGCTCCGGGGTCATGCGGCGGCCGCGGAAATAATTCCTGCGGGTCGGCAAATCGATCCCGACGCCGTAGCGGTCGGCACTGCCCGGAACCCGCGCCGGAGCGCGCCGCTGCTGCCGCCCGTGTCGGACTTGCGACGTTTCAGCTTGATCTCGCGTCTGTGATCATCCTCTAATACTGTGCAACAGGTGGAGTAAGGC
This sequence comes from uncultured Acetobacteraceae bacterium, assembly GCA_964242335.1. Lineage (GTDB taxonomy): Bacteria > Pseudomonadota > Alphaproteobacteria > Acetobacterales > Acetobacteraceae > Lichenicoccus. The sequence continues at coordinate 7,401 of CAXTAY010000062.1, forward strand.
TGATCGATACGTCGAGGATCTACCCGGGCGGGCCGCCCGCGGCACGCGGCGCATTCTCCCGCTCCCGGCTGCTCTGCGGTCTGCTGGTTGCCGCCGTATCCCTCGGCGCCGGGCCGGGTGCGCGGGCCGCCGTCGCACTGCCTGCGGCACCATCCCCCAGGACGGCCTGGACCGCCTCGGTGCACGCCGCCCTGGCGCGTCAGGCGCACCAGGCCCTCGCCGCCGCCCGCCACGTCTTCGTGCAGAGCGGCCTGGCCAGCTGGTACGGCCACGAGTTCACCGGCAGGCGCACCTCCAGCGGCATGCGCTTCGACCCGATGCGGCTGACCTGCGCCCACCGCACCCTGCCGCTCGGCACGCGCCTGCTGGTGACCTCGCAGGAAACCGGTCGCTCCGTGGTGGTGACGGTCAATGATCGCGGACCGTTCGCCGGACCCGGCCGGATCATCGACCTCTCCGGCGCGGCCGCGGCGCGGATCGGCATGGTGCGCGACGGGCTGAGCGTCGTCACCGTCAAGCGCGTGGTGCCGGCGCGCGACGACGTGGAGGTGGCGCAGGCGGCCGATGCCGACAGCACCGACCAGGCGATCGCGGCGAGCCGAGACGCCGACGGCCAGCGCTCGACCGGCGACCGATAGACTGGCGACCTACAGACCGGCGGCTCGCGTCCGGCCTCATTCCTCCGCGACATGGTCGGCGACGAAGGCACCTCGGCTGCCCAGCGGCTTGCTCTCGCCGGTGGTGCTGTCCTGGGCGGTCTGCAGCTCCAGCTCGGCATTCAGCTCGGCACCCAGCAGCACGACGTAGGCGGTCACGAAGAACCACATCATGATGCCGATCACGGCGCCCAGCGGGCCGTAGGTGGCGTCGTAGCTGGCGACGTGGCCGACATAAAAGGAGAAGCCCGCGGAGGCCAGCAGCCACAGCGCGGTCGAGACGATGGCGCCCGGGGTGACCCAGTGCCAGCGCGCCTCCTGGCGTGACGGTCCGAACCGGTAGAGCAGGGAGAACGCGGCGGCGACGAACAGCACCATCAGCACCGGGCTGCCGAGCCGGATCAGCAGCTGGGTCTGCTGCTCGATCAGCTCCATGCCGAAATGCGCCGGCACGAAATCCAGCACCGCCGGCAGGAACACCAGCAGCGCCAGGGTCAGCGCGGCACCCAGGATGCCGCCCAGCGTCATGCCCAACGCGGTCGCCTGGAAGCGCAGGAACGAGCGCTCCTCCTTCTCGTCGTAGGCGATGTTGAGGGCGGCCAGCATCGACTTGGTTCCGGCCGAGGACGACCACATCGTCACCAGCACGCTGACGATCAGGCTGATGGTCAGCGTCCCGTGGTCCTTGCTGACCAGGATGTGGATGCGGTCTGCGATCAGCGTGTAGGCGGGCCCAGGCAGCAGATGCTTCAGCACCTTCATCTGCGGCTCGACCGTCTGCGGATCGAACGCCAGGCCGTAGACCGAGACCAGCATGCTGATCGCGGGAAACAGCGCCAGGGTGGCGTAGAAGGCGCAGCCGGCCGCCGCGAGCCCGATCCGGTCCGAGATCATTTCGGTCAGAGTGCGCCGCAGCACCTGCTTCCAGCCGCTCCAGGGGATCTGCGTCGGCACGTGGGCATGACGGCCGATGCGCGCATCGCGCCTCGCGTCGCGTCGCGCCTCGCCACCGGGCTCGTTGCGTTGCCGTACGAACACCCTGCTACGGATCACCTAGTTTCTCCATCCTGGCCGCCTTCATGTCGTGTCCCGGCGGGCCGCGACCAGACTTGAAGTCGGCCGGTCGAATTTCGGTTGCATCAGGGGCGCTGCGGCCTCATATCAGCGCCCACGCAGCAACGCACGTGCCACTGGCCCTCTGAGGTTACGCAACGACGTCAAGCGTTCTGGCAATCGGGTTCCCGTCGGGGATCCAGTCTTGGTCGCTGGTCCGTTAGACCGTTTCGCAACTCGTCCATCGCCTAATCCGGATGGATCGAACAGATGGGAATTAAGGGCGCGATGACCCCCAAGATCGCCCGTTTTCTGGCTGACCACGCACCCAGCACGCCGTGCCTGGTGGTGGATGTCGATCGCGTCGAGGAGCGCTACCGCGCGCTGCGCGCGGCACTCCCGCTCGCGCGCATCTATTACGCGGTGAAGGCCAATCCCGCCGCCCCGGTGCTGCGGCGTCTGGCAGCGCTCGGCTCGTCGTTCGACGCCGCCTCGTGGGAGGAGATCGACCTGTGCCTGCAGGCCCGCGCGCCGGCGTCGCGGATCTCGTTCGGCAACACCATCAAGAAGGTCTCCGCGATCACCCGCGCCTACGAGGCCGGGGTCTCGATGTTCGCCTTCGACAGCGACGAGGAGCTGGAGAAGCTCGCCCACCATGCGCCGGGCAGCCGCGTCTATTGCCGCATCCTGGTCGAGAACGAGGGCGCGGACTGGCCGCTGTCGCGCAAGTTCGGCACCAGCATCGGCCACGCCCGCGCGCTGATGCTGCGCGCGCAGGATCTCGGCCTCGACCCGTACGGCCTGTCGTTCCACGTCGGCAGCCAGCAGACCAGCACCGAGGCCTACGCGGCGGCGATCGGCCGTGTCGGCATGCTGTTCACCGACCTGGCGCGCAGCGGGCTCGATATCCGCATGGTCAATCTGGGCGGCGGCTTCCCGACCCGGTACCGCGAGGACGTGCCCGAGATCGACCAGTTCGCGCTGGCGATCTCGCGCGCGATGACCGGGGCGTTCGGCAACGCGCTGCCCGAGATGGTGGTCGAGCCGGGACGTTTCATCGTCGGCGATGCCGGCGTCGTCTCGTCCGAGGTGGTGCTGGTCAGCCGACGCGCCACCGGCGACAGCAAGGACGACGTCCGCTGGGTCTACCTCGATATCGGCCGCTTCGGCGGCCTGGCCGAGACCGAGGGAGAGGCGATCAAGTACTGCTTCCGCACCCCGCACGATGGCGGCCGCACCGGTCCGGTGGCGATTGCCGGGCCCACCTGCGACGGTGCCGACATCCTCTACGAGCGCAGCAACTACCGGCTGCCGCTCGATCTCGCCTCCGGCGAGCGGGTGGAGCTGCTCTCCACCGGCGCCTACGTGTCGACCTACTGCTCGACCCGCTTCAACGGCTTCGCGCCGCTGGCCGAGCATTATATCTGACCTGCCGGCGCGTCTCAGCCGTGGAACCGCGATAGATCCAGCAGCACCGCCGCCTCCGTCTCCTTCTCGGAGAGACGATAGCGCGCGATGTCGCGCAGGCTGATCATGCCGGCGAGGCTGCCGCCGACCACCACCGGCATGTGCCGCAGCTTGCGGCCGTTCATGATCGCCATCACCGTGTCGATCCGGTCGTCCGGCTTGCAGGTGATCACCGGGCTGGTCATCACCTCCCGGACCTTGACCAGCAGGGCCTCGGGACCGCGCGAAGCCAGCAGCTGCACCAGGTCGCGCTCCGAGAAGATGCCGACGATGTTGCCCTTGAGATCCTCGACCACCACCGCGCCGATCTGGCGCTCCGCGAGCAGCGATACCGCCGCGGCGACCGTCGTATCGGGACGCACCGTGGCGCAGGCTCGACCCTTCTCCTCCAGGATCGTCTCGATCAGCATCGGCAGGCTCCCTGCGTCGTGTCGCCGACAGAGATAGCAAGCGGCGACGCCGGGTTCTACTCCACAGCGGCGCGCAGGCCGGCGCCGGCGGCGACCGGGCAGAGCGGCAGCGCCCCGGCGAGGAAGGCGGCGAGCAGCAGCAGGTCCGGCGCGAACGGCAGGCCGGACTGCACCGCGTCGACCGCGGCCGCACCGAAGATCAGGGCGGGCGTGGCCAGCGGCAGCACCAGCAGCGGCAGCAGCACCCCGCCGCGCCGCGCGCCGAGCACGATCGCCGCCGCCATGCCGCCGATCAGCGACAGCACCAGCGTGCCGAGCCCCAGCCCCGCGAGCAGCACCGGCAGCGTGTCGATACGCATGCCCAGCATGATCGCCAGCGGGCCAGCCGCCAGCAGCAGCGGCAGGCCGGTGGTCAGCCAGTGCGCCGCCATCTTGGCCGATGCCAGGGCCGCGGCGGGCAGCCCGCAGAGCATGAGCTGGTCGAGTGCCCCATCCTCGAGCTCGGCACCGAACAGCCGGTCGAGCGGCAGCAGTGCGGCGAGCAGCGCACACACCCAGACGATCCCCGGCGCCATGCGCCGCAGCAGCTCCGGCGATGGACCGAGCGCCAGCGGGAACAGGCTGCCCGCGAGCAGGAAGAACAGCAGCGCGCCGAGCGTATCGGCGCCGTGCCGCAGGGCCAGGCGCAGGTCGCGCGCGACCAGGGCGTAGAAGGTGCCGGCTGCACCGCCCGCGGCGTCGCTCATCCGCCGAGCCCCAGTTCCACGGCATCGGGCAGCGGCAGCGGCACGTGCGTGGTGGCGATCACCAGCCCGCCCGCCGCACGGTGCCGGGCGAGCAGCGCGCCCAGCAGCGCGATCGCGCCGTGGTCGAGACCCAGGCTGGGCTCGTCGAGCAGCCAGAGCGTCGCGCGCAGCAGCAGCACGCGGGCCAGCGCGGCCCGCCGCTTCTGCCCCGCCGAGAGCAGCCGCGCCGGCAGGTCGCGCAGCTCGGACAGCGCCACCGCCCGCAGCGCGTCCTCGAGCCCGCCGCCGCCGGTGACGCGGGCGAGACGAAGATTCTCCTCCAGCGTCAGGCCCGGCTTGAGCGCGTCCTGGTGGCCCAGATAGGCGGTGCGGCGCGCATGCGCGAAGCCATCCTCGGTGACCGGCACGTCGTTCCAGAGCAGGCTGCCGGCATCCGGCGGGCGCAGGCCGGCGAGGGTGCGCAGCAGGGTGGATTTTCCGGCACCGTTGGGCCCGGTGAGCAGGATCGCCTCACCGGCGCCGCAGCACAGGTCGACGCCGTCCAGCACCAGTCGCTCCCCTCGGAAGACCACGAGCCCCACGGCACGCAGCATGGCCGCCCGGGGCGGCGGGGAGTCGGCAGGGCCGCTTGTTTCGGACACCTGGAGGGGTATGTTCTAGCGCAGGCCGCTTATCAAGCCGACATCGGACGAGGCCTCGGAAGGCTGATCCAGCGTCGCGCTTCGCGAGGCCCTCGAAGGGGAACAGAATGAAATCGGTTGGCCACGACAGCCTGCACACGCGCGAGACGCTCGAGGTGGAGGGCAGGACCTATCACTACTTCTCCATCCCCCGCGCCGAAGCGGGCATCGGTGACGTGAGCCGCCTGCCGGTCAGCCTGAAGGTGCTGCTGGAGAACGTGCTGCGCTTCGAGGATGGCCGCTCCTACAGCGTGAACGACGCGCATTCACTCGCGGGCTGGCTGCAGCAGGGACAGAGCAACCGAGAAGTGCCGTTCAAGCCGTCCCGCATCCTGATGCAGGACTTCACAGGCGTCCCGGCGGTGGTCGACCTGGCCGCGATGCGCGACGGCATCACCCGCCTGAACGGGGATCCGCAGAAGGTCAATCCGCTGGTGCCGGTCGACCTGGTGATCGACCACTCGGTGATGGTGGACTATGCCGGCACCGCGGACAGCCTGCAGCGCAACGTCGAGGTCGAGTTCGAGCGCAACGGCGAGCGCTACGCCTTCCTGCGCTGGGGCCAGGAGGCGT
>CAXTAY010000063.1:0-11112 GCA_964242335.1 uncultured Acetobacteraceae bacterium
GCCCTGCACGCCGCCGCCCGTGCGCTCCGCGACGGCAGCCGGGCGATCCTGAGCGCGAACGCGCGCGACCTCGAAGCCTCCCGCGCGACGCCCGCGTTCCGCGACCGGCTGACGCTGACCCCGGCGCGCATCGAGGCGATGGCCGCCGGGGTGGCCGCGGTGGCGGCGCTGCCGGATCCGGTCGGGCGCGTGCTCGCCGCGTGGAGCCGGCCCAACGGGCTGCGGCTGCGACGCGTCGCGACCCCGCTCGGCGTGATCGGCATGATCTATGAGAGCCGGCCCAATGTCGGCGCCGACGCCGCCGCCCTGTGCCTGAAATCGGGCAACGCGGTGATCCTGCGGGGCGGTTCGGAGAGCCTGCACAGCGCGCGCGCGATCCACGGCGCGGTGCAGGTCGGCCTGCGCGAGGCAGGCTTGCCGGAAGCCTGCGTCCAGATCCCGCCCGATGCCGACCGCGCCTACGTGAGCGCGATGCTGGCGGCGTCCGGGCTGGTCGACGTGATCATCCCGCGCGGCGGCAGGTCCCTGGTCGAGCGGGTGCAGCGCGAGGCGCGGGTGCCGGTGCTGGCGCATGCCGAAGGGCTCTGCCACACCTATGTCGACGGCGCCGCCGACCCGGCGATGGCGCGTGCCGTGGTCGCCAACGCCAAGATGCGCCGCACCGGGATCTGCGGCGCCACCGAGACGCTGCTGATCGATGCGGCGTGCGTCGCGGTGCTGCTGCCGCCGATCCTGTCCGACCTGCAGGCACTCGGCTGCGCGTTCCGCGCCGATGCCGCGGCGCGCGCCATCGCGCCCTGGCTTCCCCCGGCGACGGAAGCGGATTTCGACACCGAGTGGCTGGACCAGGTGCTGTCGGTCGCGGTGGTCGACGGGGTGGAGGGCGCGCTGTCGCACATCGCCCGGCACGGCAGCGCGCACACCGAGGCGATCATCACCGCCGACGAGGCGGTGGCGCAGCGCTTCCTGGGCGGCACCGACAGCGCCGTGGTGATGTGGAACACCTCGACCCAGTTCTGCGACGGCGGCGAGTTCGGCTTCGGCGCCGAGATCGGCATCGCCACCGGACGCCTGCACGCGCGCGGCCCGGTCGGCCTAGAGCAGCTGACGAGCTATCGCACCGAGGTGATCGGCGAGGGGCAGATACGGCCCTGAACCGCTCGAGCCCGCGATCCGGGGGCGGACGCTCCCGCCTGCCGCACGCTGGCGACCGGCGACGCATGCGCGTCGGGCTGCTCGGCGGCTCCTTCAATCCGGCGCATGACGGCCATCTGCAGCTGGCGCGGCGCGCGCTCTCGGTGCTCGGGCTCGACCAGGTATGGCTGCTGGTCTCGCCGGGAAACCCGCTCAAGGCCGCCGCCGGCATGGCGCCACTCGAGGCGCGCCTGGACGGCGCGCGGCGGATCGCCGACGGCAGGCGGATCATCGCGACCGACATCGAGAGCCGGCTCGGCACCCGCTATACCGTCGACACGCTGGCGGCCCTGCTGCGGCATTTTCCCCGGGTCGGCTTCGTCTGGCTGATGGGCGCGGACGGCCTGGTCGACCTGCCGCGCTGGCGTCGCTGGCGCCGGATCGCGCGCATGGTGCCGCTCGCGGTGCTGCCCCGGCCGGGTTATAACCATGCGGCGCTGGCCGGGCGTGCGGCAGTGCGCCTGAGACATGCCCGCCGGCCGGCCCGGCAAGCGCCGCTGCTCGCGCGAGACCGTGCGCCGGGCTGGATCTTCCTGCCGGCGCCGCAGAACGATATATCCGCAACCAGGCTGCGCGAGGCCCCCGAGCGGGGTTGATCGCCCCGACCGACACAGGAGATCGAGACCATCGCCAGGAAGCCCCCCGCCGACCCGACCAAGCCGCCGCGTTCGCCGGGGACCGACGTGAAGCCGCGCGCCAGGAAGGCTCCCGGACCCACGCTGACGGCGCTCGCCGAAGCGGCCCGGGCGCCGGGCACGCCGCGCAAGAAGGCCGCCGCCGCCGGGCCACGCCGCCGCGTCGTGAGCCGGGCTCCGGCGGAGCCGGCGCTGCTGCAGCGCTGGATCGAGATCATCACCACCAGCCTGTCCGACGACAAGGCGGAGGAGGTGGTGGTGCTGGACCTGACCGGCCGCGCCTCGTTCGCCGACCGCATGGTGATCGCCACCGGTCTGGCCGATCGGCAGATCAGCGCGATGGCCACGCATCTCGAGGAGAAGCTGGCCGAGGCCGGCCTGCGGCGGGTGCTGATCGAGGGGGCGGGCGGTTCGGACTGGGTGCTGATCGACGCCGGCGACGTCATCGTCCACCTGTTCAAGCGCGAGGCGCGCGCGCTCTACGCGCTCGAGCGGATGTGGGGCGCGGAACTCGACGAGCTTCCCGAGGCGGAGCAGGAGCAGCCCGGCGACGTGACGCAGGTCTGAGCCGGTGCGTCTGCTCGCGATCGGGCGGGCGAAGCAGGGCCCCGAGCGCGAGTTGTTCGAGCGCTACGCCGGACGGCTGCGGCCGGCCCTGGAGATCGTCGAACTCGCCGAGGCACGCGGTGCCGCGAGCGAGATCAAGCGGCGCGAGGGACAGTCGCTGCTCGCGGCGCTGCCGGCGGATGCGTTCCTGGTGGCGCTCGACGAGGGCGGCGAACGGCCGGGCAGCCTCGAGCTGGCGGCGTTGCTGCAGGACTGGCTCGCCAGATCCAAGCCGCTCTGCTTCGTCATCGGCGGCGCCGAGGGACTCGACCAGCCGGTGCTGCGTCGGGCCGACCGCACCCTCTCGCTGGGGACGCTGACCTGGCCGCACATGCTGGCGCGGGTGTTGCTCGCCGAACAGCTCTACCGCGCCCGCTCGATCGCCGCCGGGCATCCCTATCATCGCGCGGGGCGCCCCTGAGACGAAGCAAGGGCTTTGCCGCTTGAACCGCATCGAAGGCAAGCCTTTGAGATCCGTGATCTAGAACACGGGGGTGCGGCCACGGCTCCAACGGGTCGAGGGCAGAGTCCTTGCCTTCATCTGTCCGCCGCCTGACCCACGTCCCAGGCCGATCTCGCCCGGCGACTAGCGAAGGCTGCGGTTGGGCGCGTCGTCGATGACCAGCTCCGGGCTCGCCGCAGGGGCTTCGGCGACTTCCGCCTCGCCGCCACCACGCAAATCGATCGGGGCGACATCGCCGGTCGGTCGAGGTGCCGCCTCGCCGCGTGCCGTCACGATGCGCCCGCTGCGGTCGGCACGCGGATAGATGAAGCCGAAGGTCGGATAGATGCTGCCGAACGTGGCGGCGTGGCCGATGGCGACCCGCACCGCGCTCCAGTCGTTGTTCTGCGACACGTCGATCACCGAGACGTCGCGGCTGATCCCATTTGCGTGCCAGTGCGACTGGTCGATCTGTATGGTGCGGCTATCGACGACCTGGGTCACCACGGCCACGTGTCCGAGGCGCATGCGGCTGTTGGCGCGGAAATTCAGCACGCTGCCGACCTCCGGCGCGGTGCCGCGGGCGTAGACGCCCTCGGCATTCTGCCACCAGTTCACCGCGTTGCCCGGCAAGGCGACGTCGGAGGCGGCGCGCGCAAAGGCCACGCACTGGATCACGCGAGAGGCGGTGGCGAGATGGGTGCCCGGACGACGGTGACGCTGTGCGGCCGCCTGTATGGGCGATCCCTGGAGGCTGAAGGCGGCTATCAAGGCCACGATTGCGCTGGTCGATCCCGTGAGCCTCATACGCCGCATCACCCATCGCCTCACTCTGTCGTGAAGCGCTGGTAGCAACGCAAATGCAACCCTGACAAGATGAAGACGCCGCTGTCCACCGGGCGCGATTAAATAACACGAAATCGCACATCTTGATGAGACGGTAATAGGAGATCTTTCCCATCCCGCTCGCTTTCTCGCGACTCCGCGCGCCAGATGAGAAAAGACGCTGCCGAACCGGTGATCTTGCCGGCTGATCCTGTCGCTAATTCAGCGACACGTCGCAAAAATGCGGCAGCCTCGGCGACATGCTGCATCGGCTCCGTGGTCATTTCGTCGTGATCAGCATGATCTCCACCAGCATGCGCGGGTCCGCCAGGACCGCCTGCACGCAGGCCCGTGCGGGCGCTCCGCCCTGCGGCAGCCAGGCCGACCAGAGCGCGTTCAGCGCGTCGCGGTCGCCGATGTCCTTGAGCCAGATCTGCGCCTGCAGCAGCCGCGTCTTGTCGGTGCCGTGCTCTTCGAGCAGCACGTCGAGCTGATCCAGCACGTCGCTCGTCTGCGCCCGGACGTCACCCGTCAGGTCACGTGCCACCATGCCCTGGGTGAAGATGAAGCCGTGATACTCCACCGCCTTCGACAGCACGGGACTAGGCTCGGTGCGGATGATCTTGCTCATGGCGTCGGTCTCTCCTGCGAAAGGCTGATTGTCTGGTCGAGGCCGGAAGGCGGGTCAACCGGCTCCGGCGGCCGGACGGCTTCGGCCAGGCGCGCGAACCGCGCCAGCCGCTCCGGGGTGTCGAAATCCTCCAGCACGCCGGGATCGCCTACCGCCACCTCGCGCACCGCCGACGCGTGGCGCGCCAGCAGCGGCCGGCCGCCCTGGTCGCCCGACAGCGTCAGCAACGCCTCGAACAGGGTGCTGCGCCACAGCACCGGGTTGCCGCGCCTGCCGCGCAGCGTCGGCACGCAGGCGAGCGCGTGCACGTCGTCGTCGAGGGCCGTGATCAACCGGTCCAGCGTCGCCGTCCGCACCAGCGGCATGTCGCCCAGGCAGATCAGCGCTGCCGATGCGCAGCGCTCGCGGGCGACGGCGATGCCGCAGCGCAGGCTGGCCGACAGGCCCGCCGCGTGGTCCGGCGCGCGAACCAGGCGCAGCCGGCCCCGGCGGACCGCCGCGTCGGCGTGCAGGCCGTCGCCGCGCATCGCCTCGGCGATCTCAGCGGACTGATGGCCGAGCACCACGACGACCGCCGCGGCCCGGCTGCGCAGCGCCGTCTCGACGGTGCGCGTGACCATGCATCGTCCGGCAGCGTCGCGCGCCAGCAGCTTGTTGACACCGCCCGCGCGACGCGACGCGCCGGCGGCCAGCACGAGCGCCATCGGCCTCATGCCACGACCCCGCGGCGCACCGCGACGATCTCGGCGATGATCGACAGCGCGATCTCCTCCGGCCCGACGGCGCCGATGGCGAGGCCCACCGGACCATGCAGCCGCGCCAGCGCCGCCTCGTCGTGACCGCGCTGTGCCAGCCTCTCGCGCCGCGCCGCCTGGGTCCTGCGCGAGCCCAGCGCGCCGACATAGAAGGCGGGTCCCGAGAGGGCTGCGTCCAGCGCCGGGTCGTCCAGCCGTGCCTCGTGGCTGAGCGTGACGACGGCGCTGTGGCGGTCGAGTGCCAGCTCGGCGAGGGCTTCGTCCGGCCACCGGTCCAGCAGGGCCACGCCGGGGAAGCGTTCGGCGGTGGCGAAGCCGCTCCTGGGATCGACCACGGTGACCGCCATGCCCAGCGTGGCCGCCAGCGGCGCCAGCGCCTGGGCGACGTGCACCGCGCCAACCAGGATCAGGCGGGTCCGCGGCGCGTGCGCCTGCACGAACCACGTCTCCTCGCCGCTCTGGACGATGAGGCTGTGTCCGGTGCGTGCGGCCTGCACGGCCGCATCGCGCAACGCCGGATCGAGCGCAGGATCGACCGGCTCGAGCCGGCCGTCGATCTCGATCAGCAGGTGCTGGGTCGCGTCGGCGAGCCGCTTGAGCAGGACCGCGGTGCGCCGCGCCGCTCGCGCCTGCACCAGGGCGCGCAGGACGGACGGTGTCAGGAGAGGCTCATTCTGGACGCAGCGCCTCGACCAGCACCGCGATCGAGCCGCCACAGGCCAGCCCGACCGACCAGGCGCTGCCGTCGCTGACGCTGAAGGCGAGCAGTCGCGGCAGGCCGTCCCCGATCGCCTCCTGGGCCGCCTGCATCACCGCGGCCTCGACGCAGCCGCCGCTGACCGAGCCTTCGATGCGGCCGCCGCGGCTGACCGCCATCATGCTGCCGACCGGGCAGGGGGCGCTGCCCCAGGTCTGGGTCACGGTGGCGAGCGCCACCGCATCGCCCGCGTCGTGCCACGACAGGGCATGCGCCAGGACGTCGCGCCCCGGGACCGCGGGCATCACAGCAGCCCGACCATGAACAGCAGAACGATCAGGAACAGCACCCCGCCGATCACCGAGGGGTTCATCAGGCGCTCGATCGTCTCTGCCATGCCAGGCCCGGAGGCGGCGGCCGGACGCAGGCTGGCGTTCGGCTGCGGCGACGGTTCGGTGGCCGCCTGCACCGCGCCGGCGATGCCGCCGGCGCCGATCTCGCCAGGGCCGGCGACGGTGTGCACCAGCCGCTCCAGCGCCTGGTCGATCCGCGCCCGCAGGTTCGCCGTCCGCACCGGAGAGTCCGTGCCGTCGGGATCGGCGAGGGAAAGTTCGTAGCGCAGCAGGGTGAACACGCCCTGTTCGACCAGCCGCACCAGGACCATCTGGGTCGCCGCACCGGCCGGGTCGATCCGCCAGCCGAGCGTCGTGAACGGCTCGCGTATGCTGGGCAGCGCGCGCACCGAACCCACCCCGGCATTCGACAGGATCAGGCCGTCGCCGTCGGGCTCGATGCGGCTGCCCGGCGCGCAGTCCTGCAGCACGCCCCGATCCGTCAGGCAGCGCCAGACCCGTTCCCTGGGTGCCGGGATCCGACGTTCTCCCGTGATGTGCATCGCCTGACACCGCTCCCACGTTACGCTCGACCGAGACTGCCCTAACCACGGCGCATCATGTAACGCAGATCATCGCAGAGGGATCTTCAGGCCATGCCGTCCGAGCCCCAGTCCCAGTCCCAGGCCCAGTCTCAGGCCCAGTCGCAGCTTCAGCCTCCGAGGCTGGAGACCGTCATCGTCACCCCGTTCCAGCAGAACTGCTCGATCCTGTGGGACCCGGAAAGCCGACGCGGCGTCGTGATCGACCCGGGCGGAGACGTGCCGGCGATCCTAGCACGGCTCGGGGCACTCGGCGTCACGGTCGAGGCGATCCTGCTGACGCACGGCCACCTCGATCACGCCGGCGGCGTCGAGGAGCTGCGCGAGGCGCTGCCGGCGCGCCCGGAGGGTAGCCCGGTCCCGGTGATCGGTCCGGACCGGCGCGACGGCTTCCTGCTGAGCGGCATCGCCGAGCAGGCGCGCCTGTTCGGCGCGAGCGGGATGCGCGATGCCGCGCCGGATCGCTATCTCGATCAGGGCGAGGTGCTGGAGCTCGCGGGTCGAAGGCTGGAAGTGCTCTCGGTGCCCGGCCACACCCCCGGGCACGTCGCGTTCTTCGATCGCGCGGCGGGCCTGCTGATCGGCGGCGACACCCTGTTCGCGGGCTCGGTCGGCCGCACCGATCTCCCTGGCGGCGACGGCCCGCTGCTGATCCGCTCCATCAGGGAGAAGCTGCTGCCGCTCGGCGACGACGTCGTCGTGATGCCCGGTCACGGACCGGCCACGCGCATCGGCGACGAGCGCAGGAGCAATCCATTCCTGCGCTGAGGCCGCTCTATATCGGCAGCGAGATCTATCGGCACTCCTCGTTCGGCCGGTCGCACCCGCTCTCGATCCCGCGGGTCAGCGTGGCTACCGATCTGTGCCGGAGCATGGGCTGGCTCGTCGACGAAGCCTACCGCGACGCGCCGATGGCCGAGCCGCACGAGGTGCTTCGCTTCCACGATCCGGCCTATCTCGCGGCCTTGCGCGCCGCCGAGCGGGAGCAGGCGGTGAGCGAGGCGGTGCGCGTCCGCTTCCGTCTCGGCGTGGGCGACAATCCGGTCTACCCGGAGGTCTATCGCCGTCCGATGACCGGCGCCGGCGGGATGATGCTGGCGGCGCGCCTGACCGCCTCCGGCGCCGCCCGCGTGGTGCACTGCCCGGGGGGCGGGACGCATCACGGGCGGCCGGATCGGGCCGCCGGGTTCTGCTACCTGAACGACATCGTGCTGGCGCTGATGCTCTGGCGCGATCACGGCTGGCGGCGGATCTTCTATCTCGACATCGATGCCCATCACGGCGACGGGGTGCAGGATGCCTTCGCCGACGACCCGCTGGTGTTCACCCTCAGCATCCACGAGGCGATGCGCTGGCCGCTGCGCCGGCGCGAGCTGGGGGCCGACCCGCGCGGCAGCGGCCTCGCCGACGACCGTGCCGACGGGACACGCAACCTGCCGGTGCCGGCCGGTCTCAACGACAGCGAGATGCGGCTGCTCGTCGAACGGGCGGTGCTGCCGCTGCTGCGGACGCACCGGCCACAGGCGATCTTCCTGCAATGCGGCGCCGACGCGCTGGAGGAGGATCCGCTATCCCGCCTGTCGCTGTCGAACAATGCCCATACCGATATCGCCGCCCGGCTGCTCGCCTACGCGGCGGCGGCCGGGATCCCGCTGATCGTCAGCGGTGGCGGCGGCTACAACCCGTACTCGACCGGACGCTGCTGGGCCTGCGTCTGGGCCACCCTGAACGGGTTCCCCGTCCCTAGGCGCGCCACTGCCGCGGCAGAGGCGGTGCTGCGTGGGCTGCACTACCCGCGTGCCGCGGGTCGGGATCCGCCGCTGCACTGGCTGACCACCTTGCGTGATCCGCCGCGCGAGGGTCCTGTGCGCGACGTCGTGCGGCAGCTGGCCGCCGAATCCCTCGAGGAGACCGACTGATCCATGATCGAGCCAGATCCGCGACGCGTGCTGCTGATCGCCCTGCTCGGCCTGGCGAGCCCGGGACCGGCGTCAGCGCCGGCGCGATCGCAGGACCTGCTGTCGGAGCCGACGCAGGCGCAGCCCGAGCTGGAGAAGCAGCCCCTGACGATCGTCTCGCGCGGCGGTGTCCGCCACGTCTTCTCGGTGGAGCTCGCGCGCACGCCGCGCGAGCAGCAGGTCGGGCTGATGTTTCGCACCCACATCGCCGATGACGGCGGCATGCTGTTCATCTGGCCCTATCCGCAGCAGAGCGAGATGTGGATGGAGAACTGCCCGATCCCCGAGGACATGCTGTTCGTCGACGCGACCGGGACCATCCACAGCATCGCCGAGAACACCGTGCCGGAGAGCCTCGCCCACATCTCCAGCGGCGGCGTCGTCAAGGCGACCATCGAACTGCAGGGCGGTATCACCGCCAAGCTCGGCATACGCGTCGGCGACAGGATCGAGAGCAAGGCGTTCGAGCAGTCGAAGGACGCCATGCGCTAGGCAGCCCCGTCACGGGCGGCCGCGACGCCCTCCGACCGTGCCGAGGGCGGTCTGGTGCCTAGCGCTCCCCCTGGCCGTCGCCGTCGCGGATCTCGCCGGTCGGCTCCTGCACGTGCGCCTCGAGGAACCAGAGCTGCTTGTCGAGGCCGCGCGAGATCTCGGTGAACAGGTCCGCGGTATCGGCGTCGCCGGCCTCGGCGGTGTCGTCGATGCTCTGCCGGATCGAGTTTCCTACCGTCGAGTAGCGGTCGATCAGGGCAGCGAGATGGTCGGCGACGCGGTAGATGTCGGTCGGATAGGCCGTGAGCTGGCTGTTCTTGGTGATGTCCTGGGTGGTGCCGTAGGCAGTGGCGCCGAGGGCGGTGCAGCGCTCGGCCATCTTGTCGTTCCAGTCGTCCTGTTCGGTGCGGAAGCCGTCCAGCATCTCGTGGATGCCGATGAATTGCGGCCCCTTCAGGTTCCAGTGTGCCTGCTTGGTGATCAGGGCGAGATCGAGCCCGTCCGCGAGACGGGCATTGAGCAGCGAGACCGCGACGTTGCGCGCGTTCGACGGCATCGCGTTTCGGGTCGTGTGCAGACGCGGCTTGAGGGGGGCCATCGGTCGGATCTCCGTAGTCTGAGCGGGGAAGTGATGCTGCTGAACGCGACATGCGGCGAGGCGTTGCCTGACGTTCTCCGCGAGGCGGTCGACCGAACGTCGCGAGCCCGGCCGCGATCGGACGTGCGGCTGGACGCGGAGGTGGCGGCCACAGGATGATCTCACCATGGTGATCTCACGATGATGATCTCACGATAAAGACCGCCGCCGGTGGACCGACTTCGCTTGCATCCGGCCTGCGCAGCGGGCAAGAGCGTCCGATTCCGTTACGGTATGGGAAGGTTCTCATGACGATCTTGGTGACCGGCTGCGCGGGCTTCGTCGGATCGCACGTGGCCCACGCGCTGCTGGCGCGTGGAGAGCGGGTGGTGGGGATCGACAACCTCGATCCGTACTACGACCCCCGCCTCAAGCAGGCCAGGCTGCACCGTCTGACGACAGAGCACGCCCGGGCGCTGCGCTTCGAGCGGCTGGACATCACCGACCGCGACGGGTTGGCGGCACTGCTCGACGACGAACCAGACATCCGCGGCATCGTGCATCTGGCCGCCCAGGCCGGGGTGCGGCATTCCCTGGTGGACCCCTACGCCTACGTCTCGGCCAACGTGCTCGGCCACGTGACGCTGCTGGAGGCGGCGCGCCGGCTGCGGCGGCTGGAGCACCTGGTGTTCGCCTCGTCCTCGTCGGTCTACGGGCTCAACGAGAGCCTGCCGTTCCGGGAACGCGACCGCGTCGACACGCCGAGCTCGCTGTACGCGGCGACCAAGCGCTCCGGCGAGCTGATCTCCCACGCCTACGGCCACCTGTTCGGGCTGCGGCAGACCGGCCTGCGCTTCTTCACCGTCTACGGGCCCTGGGGACGGCCGGACATGGCGTACTACGGCTTCGCCCGCAGCATCGTCGACGGCGGCACCATCACGCTCTACGAGGGCGACGGGCTGGCGCGCGACTTCACCTATATCGACGACGTCAGCGACGGCGTGCTGCGCGTGCTGGATCACCCGCCTGAGGCGGCGCAGCCGGTCCGGCTGCTCAATATCGGCAACCGCCGCAGCGAGCCGGTGCGGCTGCTGGTGACCCTGCTGGAGCGAGCCCTCGGACGCGCCGCCGAGATCAGGCTGGTGCCACGGCCGGCCACCGACATCGAGGCCACCTGGGCCTCGGTGGAGGCGATCGGTGAGCTGACCGGCTGGACGCCGCGGACGCGCCTGGAGGAGGGGATACCGCGCTTCGTCGACTGGTTCCGCACCTATCACGGCGTCGGCTGAGGCGGCGATTTTATCTCCCTCCGCCGATTAGTTATTGACGCTGTGCGGGTCAGGGCCTAAATCCGCGTTCGCCGCTG
>CAXTAY010000064.1:0-10930 GCA_964242335.1 uncultured Acetobacteraceae bacterium
GCCCTCGGTGGACGTCATCACCGGCACCATCAAGGCCAACTTCCCGACCCGCATCAGCTTCCAGGTGATCAGCAAGTTCGACAGCCGCACCATCCTCGGCGAGCAGGGCTCCGAGCAGCTGCTGGGCCAGGGCGACATGCTGTTCATGCAGGGCGGCGGCCGCATCACCCGCGTGCACGGCCCGTTCGTCGGCGACGCCGAGGTCGAGGACGTGGTGCGGCACCTGCGCCAGCAGGGCGAGCCGGCCTACCTCGACGACGTCACCTCGGCCTTCGAGGACGAGGCCGGCACGCCGGGCGGCGGCGGCCTCTCCGGCAGCGGCAACGGCCTGGGCGGCGGCGGCTTCGACGGCGAGACCGGGCTGTTCGACCAGGCGGTGGCGCTGGTGGCGCGCGAGGGCAAGGCCTCCACCTCGTTCATCCAGCGCCACCTCTCGATCGGCTACAACCGCGCCGCCAAGCTGATCGAGCAGATGGAGAAGGAGGGCATCGTCGGACCCGCCAACCATGTCGGCAAGCGCGAGGTGCTGGTCCGCCGCGAGAGCGAGGAGTAGGCCCCGCTACGCCCGAGCCTTGGGCGGCGGCCGGCGCGACCACAGGCGCTGCGCGCTGATCGCGGCGGCCAGCAGCCCCACCAGGGCGCCGAACGCGAGGCAGTGCCGGGCCTGGTCGCGCGGCACCAGCTCGAACACCAGCGCCACCAGCATGGCGCCGATGGTCTGGCCCAGCAGCCGCGCCACCGAGATCATGCCGCTGGCGCCGCCGGAGCGATGCACCGGTGCGGAGGTGAGCATGGCGCGGTTGTTCGGCGGCTGGAACAGGCCGAAGCCGCAGCCGGCGAGCGCGATGCGCCAGGCGATCTCGAAGTTCGACGGCTGCGTCGGCATGCGCCAGAGCAGGGCGAAGCCGGTCGCGGTCAGGCACAGCCCGATGCTCGAGAGCAGGCCGGCCGGGTAGCGGTCGGCGATGCGTCCGACCAGCGGCGACACCGCCACGATCGCCAGCGGCCAGGGCGTGATCAGCAGGCCGGTCTGCGCCGCCGAGCGGTGCAGCTGCATCTCGAAGAAGAACGGCATCGCGATGATGAAGAAGTTCGAGGCGACGAAGCCGAGGAAGCCGACCGTGAACGCGGTGCGGAACCCGCCCAGCCGCAGCAGGTCGACCGGCAGCAGCGGCGAGGCGATGTCGAGCTGGCGCCGCACCAGCCAGACCAGGCAGACGCCGCCCGCCGCGACCAGCGGCAGCGACGACGCGACGCCGCCGTGATGCGCGAGCCGGTCCAGCCCCACCACCAGCGGCGCCAGCGAGAGCACGGTGAGACCGGCACTCATCCAGTCGAAGCGAGGCGGCGGGGACGGACGCGGCGCCACCGGCAGGCTCGTGATCGCGAACAGCATCGCCGCCAGCCCGAGCGGCAGGTTGATCAGGAAGATCCAGCGCCAGCTCGCCACCGACAGCACCGCCGCCGCGATGGTCGGACCGGCCGCGACGCCGAGTGCCACCACCAGCCCGTTGAGCGACATGCCCCGGCCGAGCAGGCGGGCGGGATAGATGAAGCGCACCAGGGCCGCATTCACGCTCATGATGCAGGCCCCGCCGAGCCCCTGCAGCGCCCGCGAGACCGCGAGCTCCGGCAGCGTCTGCGAGGCGGCGCAGCAGGCCGACGACAGGATGAACACCACCAGGCCGACCCGGCACATGCGGTCCTGGCCCCTGATCTCGCCGAGCGAGGCCAGCGGCAGCAGGCCGATCAGGCTGGCCAGCTGGTAGGCGTTGATCACCCAGATCGAGTCCGCGGCACTCGCGTGGATGTCGTGCCCGATCGTCGGCAGCGCCACGTTGGCGACCGAGTAGTCCAGGGTGGAGAGCAGCACCGCCAGCGCCAGCGCCGCCATCGCCCGGCGCCGGGCGCTGGCGTGCAGGCCGTCGCGCAGCGTCGGCGGTTCGGGAAGCAGGACGGACATCGCCCTGCAGCTACAGGTCCGGCGCCACGAAATCCACCCGTGCCCGGCGCGGACGGGCATCGGACCTGGAACCCGCGCGTTGACGGGGGTAGAGGCTGAGGCCGACACGCGGGGAGGCCGACTTGGCTCAGAGCATTGCGCAAGGACGTATCGGCCAGGATCAGGCCGGCGTCGCCGGTCTGGTGCTGGGCACCATCAGCGTCTGCCACCTGCTCAACGACACCATCCAGTCGCTGCTGCCGGCGATCTATCCGCTGCTCAAGGGCGGCTTCCACCTCTCCTTCGCCCAGATCGGGCTGCTCACCCTGACCTACCAGGTCACGGCATCGCTGCTGCAGCCGATGGTCGGGCTGTTCACCGACCGCAAGCCGCTGCCCTGGTCGCTGTCCGCGGGGATGGGACTGTCGATGAGCGGGCTGCTGATCCTGGCGCTGGCGCATTCCTACGGCGGGCTGCTCTGCGGGGCGGCGCTGCTCGGTGTCGGCTCGTCGATCTTCCACCCGGAATCCTCGCGCATCGCCAGGCTGGCATCGGGCGGCCGGCACGGCCTGGCGCAGTCGGTGTTCCAGGTCGGCGGCAATTTCGGCACCGCGCTGGGGCCGCTGCTCGCCGCCTTCGTGGTGCTGCCGAACGGCCGCGGCAGCCTCGCCTGGTTCTGCCTGGTGGCGCTGGGCGGGATGGTGCTGCTGGGCGGGATCGGGCGCTGGTACTCGCACCAGACGCGCGCCGCCTCGCGCCGCCCCGCCACGTTGCACCGGCACGGCCTGTCGCGCCGGCAGGTCGCGGTGGCGGTGGGGCTGCTGGTCGCGCTGGTGTTCTCGAAGTATTTCTATCTCGCCAGCATCGGCAGCTACTACATCTTCTACCTGATGCAGCGCTTCGGCCAGTCCGCACAGGCGGCGCAGACCGACCTGTTCCTGTTCCTCGCCGCGGTGGCCGCCGGCACCCTGGCCGGCGGCCCGATCGGCGACCGCATCGGGCGCAAGCACGTGATCTGGGGCTCGATCCTGGGGGTGCTGCCGTTCACGCTGCTGCTGCCGCATGTCGGGCTGGGCTGGACCATCGCGCTGAGCATGGTGATCGGGGTGGTGCTGGCGTCCGCCTTCTCGGCGATCCTGGTCTACGCCACCGAGCTGCTGCCCGGACGGGTCGGCATGGTCTCGGGCCTGTTCTTCGGCCTCGCCTTCGGCATGGGCGGACTCGGTGCGGCGGTGCTGGGCGTGATGGCAGATCATGCCGGCATCGTCGCCGTCTACCGGCTGTGCGCCTGGCTGCCCGCGATCGGCATCCTGGCGCTGCTGCTGCCCGATCCCGAGCCGGCCGCGCCCGCCTGAGTGCGTCCCGCCTGAAAGCACCCGAACCCGTAGCCGTCGCACCGCTGCCGACGCTGCTGTTCTGCGATGCGCGCTTCGTCGTGCTCGACAAGCCGGCCGGGCTGAAGGTGCATGCGGGGCCGAGCGGCGGCGCCTCGGTGGAGGACTGGTTCGGCCAGCTGTCGCGCCGCCGCGACGGGCCCTGGCTGGCCCATCGCCTGGATGCCGACACCGCCGGCTGCCTGGTGGTGGCGCTGCGGCGCGCGGCGCTGCACGAGGCGCAGGCCTGCTTCGCCGAGGGTCGCGTGCACAAGACCTACTGGGCGGTGGTGCGCGGCGCGCCGCCGGCCGCGTCCGGCACCGTCGTGGCACCGCTGCGCCGGCGCAGCGACCGCGCCGGCGGCTGGCGGATGCTGGTGGACGCCGAGGGTGCCGCCGCACGCACCGACTACGTGCTGCGCGGCGCCGGCGACGGGCTGTCCTGGCTGGAGCTGCGGCTGCGCAGCGGACGCACGCACCAGGCCCGGGTGCATCTCGCGAGCCTCGGCTGCCCGATCCTGGGCGACCGGATCTACG
Organism: uncultured Acetobacteraceae bacterium; assembly: GCA_964242335.1. Taxonomy (GTDB): domain Bacteria; phylum Pseudomonadota; class Alphaproteobacteria; order Acetobacterales; family Acetobacteraceae; genus Lichenicoccus. The sequence continues at coordinate 3,853 of CAXTAY010000064.1, forward strand.
GCGCCGACGCGGACGCGCCCGAAGCCCTGCACCTGCTCGCCCGCGCGATCCACCTGCCGCTGTCGCCGCCGGTGGATGCGGTGGCGCCGCCACCTGAGCACATGCGGCGCGCGCTGGCCTGCTGCGGCGGCGCGTCGTGAGCGCGCTCTCCGCCGCGGTGCCCCCCGGCAGGGCCGCCCGCTTCTGCACCGGGTCGATCCTGCGCCACACCGTGGTCATGGCCGGCACCGGCACCCTCGGGCTGGTCGCGGTGTTCGTGGTCGACCTGCTCAACCTGGTCTACATCTCGATGCTGCACGACCCGACCCTGACGGCGGCGATCGCCTTCACCGGTGCGGTCGGCTACCTGCAGCTCGCGGTCTCGATCGGCATGTCGATCGGGCTCGGCGCCGTCGTCTCGCGACATATCGGCGCCGGCCGGATGGCGCAGGCGCAGCGCATCGCGTCCGCGGCCATGGTGGTGATGGCGGCGATCATGCTGGTGATCGGCGTCGGCACGGTGCTGCTGCTGCAGCCGATCCTGCGCGGGCTCGGCGCGCAGGGTGCCGTGCTGCACGCGGCCACGCGCAACGTGTCGATCGTCTCGCCGTTCCTGCCGCTGATCTCGGTCGGCATGGGCTGCTCGGCGCTGCTGCGCTCGGTCGGCGACGCCCGCCGCTCGATGACCGTCACCTTGTGGGCCGCCTTCCTGCTCGCCTGCCTCGACCCGCTGCTGATCTTCGTGCTGCATCTGGGGCTCGAGGGTGCGGCGATCGGCACCGTGGTCTCGCGGGCCACCGTCGCCTGCCTGGGGCTGCGCGCCGTCGGCATGCACCGGATCCTGCGCCGTCCGGAGTGGCGCCGCCTGCTCTCCGACGCGCGGCCGGTGGCGGGCGTGGCGCTGCCCGCGATCCTGACCAACCTCGCGACGCCGGCGGGAAGCGCCTTCACCACCCACTTCATGGCACGCTTCGGGCTGGGAGCGGTGGCGGGACAGGCCACCATCGACCGCATCGTGCCGGTCGCGTTCGCCTTCGTCTTCGCCCTCACCGGCTCGGTGGGGCCGATCATGGCGCAGAACCTCGGCGCCGAGCAGGTGCCGCGCGTGCGCCAGACGCTGCGCTGCGCCCTGCTGCTGGTGCAGGCCTGCGTGCTGACCATGTGGGTGATCCTGGCGCTGTCCCAGGATGCGCTGGTGGCGCTGTTCTCCGCCACCGGCGACACGGCGCGGCTGCTGCACCTGTTCTGCTCCTGGACCGTGGCCGGCTTCCTGTTCACCGGGGCGCTGTTCGTCGCCAACACCGCCTTCAACAACCTCGGCGCGCCGCTGCTCTCGACGCTGTTCAACTGGGGACGGGCGACGCTGGGCACGATCCCGTTCGTGCTGATCGGCATGCGCTACGGCCCGCAGGGGGTGCTGATCGGCCAGGCGCTGGGCGGTGTCGTATTCGGGGTGCTGGCGGTGATCACCGCGTTCCTGCTCACCGGGCGGCTGCGTCCGGGCCGGCCCGGATCGCCCAGCGCGCCGCTGCCCGCACTCAGCAACAAGGCGGCGATGGTCGAGATGGCGGAGCTGACCCGCGAAGAAGCCGACTGAGGCGCCGCGCGGATGTTCGTCCTGGGCAAGCTGCTCACCATGGTGATGCTGCCGACGGCGCTGATGGTCGAGTGCGTCCTGATCGGGATGCTGCTGCGCCGGCATCGCGCCGGCCGGGTGCTGCAGGCGCTAGGCGCCGCGGCACTCGCCGCCTGCCTGGTGCTGCCGGTCGACCGGTGGACGATCCGCCCGCTGGAGGATCGCTTCCCGGCGGTCACCGCGGCGCCAGAGCGGGTGGACGGGATCGTGATGCTGGGCGGCGCGATCGACGACCTGACCAGCCGCGACCGCGGCACCCCCACGCTCACCGCGGCGGCCAACCGGGTGACCAGCTTCGTGATGCTGGCGCGTCGCTATCCGCACGCCAAGCTGGTGTTCACCGGCGGCTCCGGCGACCTCCGGCAGGGGATCGCCAACGAGGCCGAGTACATGCGCATCCTGCTCGACCAGCTCGGCCTGCCGCCGGGGCGCGTCGTGTTCGAGGACCGCTCGCGCACCACCTGGGAGAACGCGGTCTACAGCTTCGACCTGGCGGCGCCGCGGCCGGGGGAGCGCTGGGTGCTGCTGACCTCGGCCAGCCACATGCCGCGCGCGGTCGGCGTGTTCCGCCGCGCCGGGTGGACGGTGCTGGCCTGGCCGGTAGGCTACCAGTCGCGCGACCGCATCGCCGGCTACGCGCTGTCGTTCGGCCAGAAGCTGGCGGTGCTGGACTGGGCGGCGCACGAGTGGCTCGGCCTGATCGCCTACGACCTGTCCGGCCGCAGCACGGCGCTGTTTCCGGCGCCGGACCCGCCGACGGAGTGACACGCCCTCATCCGCCACCCGGAACGGCCTCAGGTTCCGGCACGTTGCCCAAAAATAAAATGCCTGTTATGTCCACCAATTCCAGTTGTTGGGTCACAGGCACGACGGAGAGTCGCACTGGTGTCAGTTCAAGAGGATCTGGTCGAGAAGATCGCGGACGTCGTCAGATCCATGGATGCAATACCGGCGGATGTTACGGGCAAGATTACTTCGGATACGAACATCGTTCGTGACCTCAGACTTGACTCGATTACCGTGATGGACTTCATCATGGAGCTTGAGACTAAATTCGATACGGTCATTCCGATCGACACCATCACAGAAGTCGAAACGATCGGCGATCTGGCACGGATGCTCGAGTCGAGATCTTCACGGGTGTCGCAGTAGGCCATGCTCTCAAAATACCATGACCTGAAGCAGGCGCACGCGCGGCTCCGCGACGGCGGCCACGACCCGTTCAACGTCGCCTTCGAGCGGATCGTCTCGCCGACCGAGGCGCTGCTCGACGGCCGCAGGATCCTGTTGCTCGGCACCAACAACTATCTCGGGCTGACCTTCGATCCGAGCTGCATCGGCCGCGCCGCGGCGGCGCTGCAGGCCGAAGGCACCGGCACCACCGGCTCGCGCATCGCCAACGGCACCTACGGCAGCCACGCCGAGCTCGAGCGCCAGATCGCCCGCTTCCTCGGCCGCCGCGACGCGATGCTGTTCACCACCGGCTACCAGGCCAACCTGGGCATCCTGCCTGCACTCGCCGGACGCGACGACAACATCCTGCTCGACGCCGACAGCCACGCCAGCATCTATGACGGGGCGCGGCTCAGCGACGCCCCGGTGACCCGCTTCAGGCACAACGACCCGGACGACCTGTATCGCCGCCTGCGCTTCCTGCGCGAGAGGTCCGGCCAGAAGCAGGCGGGCCACAACCTCATCGTCGTCGAGGGCATCTACAGCATGCTCGGCGACAGCGCGCCGCTGCGCGAGATCGCCGCGATCAAGCGCGAGACCGGCGCCTACCTGCTGGTCGACGAGGCGCACTCGCTCGGCGTGCTGGGAAGCCGCGGCCGCGGGCTGGCCGAGGCGGCCGGGATCGAGGCCGACGTCGACTTCGTCGTCGGCACCTTCAGCAAGAGCCTGGGCGGGATCGGCGGCTTCTGCGCCTCCGACCTGCCCGACTTCGAGCTGCTCCGCCTCGCCTCGCGCGCCTACATGTTCACCGCCTCCCTGCCCTCCTCGATCACCGCGGGCGTGTCGCGCGCCCTCGAGCTGGTCGAGAGCCGGCCCGGCTTGCGCGCCGACCTCGCACGCAACGCCGCGCGGCTGTACGGCGGCCTGTCCGCCGCCGGCTTCGCGCTCGGCCCCACGCCGAGCCCGATCGTGTCGATCCGGCTGCGCGATCCGGACATCGCCGCCTCGTTCTGGAGCCGGCTGCTGGCGCTCGGCCTCTACGTCAACCTCGCCCTGCCGCCGGCGACGCCGGACCGGCAGTCGCTGCTGCGCACCAGCGTGAGTGCCGCGCACGACACGGCACAGATCGATCACGCGATCGGCACGATCACCGCCGTCGGCACCGAGCTCAAGGTCATCCCCGGCGCCGGCGTGCAGTACGCGATGGCGGCCGCCCAGTAGCATTCGGTCGCGCTTCGAGCGGGGCGCCCAGCTGGTCCGCTTGACACTCCGGGCCGCCGGCCTCACTCGAAGGCCTCGAGGAGAGCTTGATGTACCAGCGCTGGCGAAAACACGGAAGCAGCTTCGACCTCGGCCGGATGAGCCTGCGCGACCTGCTCGCGGCCTATTCCAGCCATCCGGCCGTCCATCTCTACGCGCTGCTGGCGCTGCTCAGCGGGGCCTACGCGGTCGGTGCCGCCGCGACACCGTTGCGGCCGCTCTGCGGCGTGCTGGTGACGATGCTCGCCTATCCGGTGATCTGGTACGTACTGCACCGGTTCGTCCTGCATGGCCGCTTCCTCTATCGCTCGCGGCTGACCGCGCCGCTGTGGAAGCGCATCCATTTCGACCACCACCAGGACCCGAACCGGATGGACGTGCTGTTCGGCTCGCCGCTCAACACGCTGCCGACCATCCTCGTCATCGTGGTGCCGCTGGGCTGGGTGATCGGCGGCGGTGCGGCGGGTGCCGCGGCGTCCGTGTGCGCCGGCCTGCTGATCACCTGCGCCTACGAGTTCTGCCACTGCGTCCAGCACCTCAACTTCAAGCCGCGCCTGCGCCTGCTGCGGCGCATGAAGGAGCTGCACCTGACGCATCATTTCCACCACGAGCAGGGCAATTACGGCATCACCTCGTTCACGGTGGACCGGGTGCTCGGCACGTACTACGGCTCGGCGCGCGAGCGGCCGCGCTCGCCGCACGTCTTCAACCTGGGCTACGACCTGGGCGAGGCGGCGCGCTACCCGTGGGTGGCGGAGCTTTCCGGCGGACCGCCGCGCGACCGCCCGCCACGTCGCGGCGAGGCGGCATGAACGATGCGGCTCCGCCGACCGGCGGGGTCGAGATCGTCGCGGTGGCGGGGCGCGCGGCGCTGGAGCGCTTCATCCGCCTGCCCGAGCGGCTGTATCGCGCCGATCCGCACTACGTGCCGCCGCTCCGCTCCGAACGGCGCGCTGCACTCACCCCGAAGTCCAATCCGTTCTTCCGCCATGCCGACGCCGCGCTCTGGATCGCGCGCCGCGACGGCGAGGATGTCGGCCGCATCAGCGCCCAGCAGGATCACCTGGCCAAGCCAGACGCGGAGCGTCCGGTCGGCCATTTCGGCATGCTCGCCGCGGTGGACGATCCGGCGGTGTTCGCCGCCCTGCTGGCCACCGCGGAAGCCTGGCTGTCCGACCGGGGCCTGAAGCGGGCGCAGGGCCCGTTCAGCCTGTCGATCAACGAGGAGACCGGCCTGCTGGTCGACGGCTTCGACACCCCGCCGATGCTGATGATGCCGCACGACCCGCGCTACGCCGACGCCCGTCTCAGGGGGCTCGGCTACGCCAAGGTGCGCGACGTCTACGCCTATCTCTGCGACACCACGGCGGCGCTGCCGCCGGCGGCGGCGGCGATGGTGCGACGCGGCCTGCCGGCCAACGTCACGCTGCGCCCGATGCGGCGCGAGCACCTCAAGGACGATATCGCCTCGCTGGTGGAGATCTTCAACGACGGCTGGGACGGCCACTGGGGCTTCGTGCCGATCACCCGCGACGAGGTCGACCACATGGCGCGCGCGATGCGGCCGCTGCTGCATGAGCGGCTGATCTGGTTCGCCGACGTGGACGGCGAGCCGGCGGCGTTCGGCCTGTGCCTGCCCAACCTGAACGCGGCGATCCGCGACCTCTCCGGGCGTCTGCTGCCGTTCGGCTGGGCGAAGCTGCTGTGGCGGCTGAAGGTCGCCGGGATCAGGACCGCGCGGGTGCCGCTGATGGGCGTGCGGCGCCGCTTCGCGGACGGAATGCTCGGCCGGCTGCTGGCGCTGCACGTGGTCGAGGCGCTGCGACGCGAGGCGGTCGCGTGCGGCATCGAGGCGATGGAGATGTCCTGGATCCTGGAGGACAACCTGCCGATGCGCCACCTCGCCGAGGCGATCGGCGGTCACGCCTACAAGACCTACCGGGTGTACGAGAAGTCCCTGGTGTCCTGCTGACTTCCGCGCTCCGGATGCGAACTCCGCTCGACCAGAGTTGATCCAGCTCAGGGCGCCGGTCCTACTCCCCGATGGATACCTGTGTGGGCTCCACGGCGGTCATCGTGCCCTGCTTGAAGCGGAAGGCGAGATTCCCCTCGGTTGCCTCGCATCTGGGGCAGAGCGGGCTCGACGCGGCGTAGCGATAATCGAGCAGGTCATGCCGCGTGGCCGGAACGTCAGCCGTGATGATGCTCTGCCAGGGAGGAGCTTCGCAGGCGCCTGCTGGCGGCGAGACGGACAGCGCCAGCGAGCAGAGGAGATCGACGGGCCGCATAGGCTCCCTCTGCTTGACGAGGTTCATGCCGCCCCCTGGCAGGCCGGTGAGATCACCTCGATATGCGGGCGCTCCACGGCTCCGGCAGCGAACGAGGATGATGGGACGACGCGCGGACATATGTCATTTCGATCTGGGCGGAGGTTTGACATGTGCGGTCAGGATGGAGAGGACCGTCTGCGTTGATCGATCGTCACCTCGGGCCGATCCTTGTTCCTCTTCCGATCGAGCCACGCCCTCCGTCGGCGCCTCGATACCTGTCCTCGGTCGGGCGGCAACGACCGCTCCTAGTCGATCTAGGGCGGTCAGGGTGCTGACGCCGGCGCTTGAGCCGGTCGTACTCTCTCCCAGAAGATCGCTACCGTGAAGCGTGGCGCAATCTTGGCGTTGACCGGCTCCGCCCAGGCGGCGGCATCCCGTGGCAAAGCGGGCGTCGCGAGGTTTTGCCGGAGAGTCATTCGGCGTCGAGACGTCCATGACACTCTCCGCCAGGAGCCGCTTCAGCCTCGCGTTCTCCGCTTCCAGAACCTTGGGACGCCGCGTCTCCGACACCTCCATCCCGCCGCATTTCGACCGCCACATGTAGCCGGCCGTGGCGGGAACTCCGATCCGCTCTGCGCGCTATTCCTTCCTGGCACGACGTAATGATCGCGGCGCGCATGCCGGAAGCTCGGCCCGCGCTTGTCTGGCGCGGATACGAGAGGACGACATGGCCGAGAAGGCGCCTACGATCGTCAACATG
>CAXTAY010000065.1:0-10330 GCA_964242335.1 uncultured Acetobacteraceae bacterium
GCATGGCGCCGGAGGTGATCGCCCGCGCCTTCGACCCGTTCTTCACCACCAAGCCGATCGGCCAGGGTACCGGGCTCGGCCTGTCGATGATCTACGGCTTCGCCAAGCAGTCCGGCGGCCAGGTGCGGATCGCCTCGAAGCTCGGCACGGGCAGCACGATCAGCATCTACCTGCCGCGCTACCAGGGGGAGTCGCCGCAGGAGCCCGCGCCGGGCGGACCGGCCCAGCTGACGCATCCGGCTGCCGACGAGACGGTGCTCGTGGTCGATGACGAGCCGACGGTGCGCATGCTGATCACCGAGGTGCTCCAGGAGCTGCGCTACGCCACCATCGAGGCGGCGGACGGCGCCCACGGCCTGCGGCTGCTGCAGTCGAACGCGCGCGTCGACCTGCTGATCACCGATGTCGGACTGCCGGGCGGGCTGAACGGCCGGCAGATGGCCGACGCCGCACGCCGCACCCGTCCGGAGCTGAAGGTGCTGTTCATCACCGGCTACGCCGAGAACGCGGTCATCGGCCACGGCCAGCTCGAGCCGGGCATGCACGTGCTGGCCAAGCCGTTCGCGATGGAGACGCTCGCCTCCAAGATCCGCTCGGTGCTCGCGAGCGACATGGCGGGGGGCTAGGCTGCCTCGTGCGCGATAGATCATGGAGCTGCTGCGGCGCCAGGACCTGCCCCGGACCCGCCGGGGCCTGAGGCCCCGGATCCCATCCTAGTCGGGCCTTAGTCTGCCGAGGGACCTCGGCCGGGGCGGGTCGCCCTGAGCATGCTCCGGAACGAGCTGGCCTCTTCGGGGCTCGCCGCGCGGCGCAGGCTCGTCGCGATCTTCTCGGCGGCGACCGGACCGGTATGGTGCCGGGGGTGCGGCGCGGCGTCGCCGGCCGCCGCTGCCGGGGGCCGATCCGCCGCGGCGGGCGAGGGCGGCTGCAGCAGATGGTGGGGGAGCATCACGTTGATGCTGACCGCGAACCGCTCCATGCCGGGCTCGTCGGGCAGCTCCAGCAGTCCGGATCCGACCGCCTCGTCCAGCGACATCCGGCTGCCCTCCGCCTGCACGGTGAACGGCACGCTCTCGCCGCCGAGCGACATCGTGAGCTGCGGCGGCAGGTTCGGGTTCGATGCCATGTCGTGTCCTCGCCATACAGCGCGCAGGCTACCGCGTCCCCAGCCGGGATCGGCATCGATCAGCGCGTCGGTGCGGGTGCCCGAAGCTGTTCGGCCAGGAACGCCACCCGCGCCTCCGCCACCCGCGCCCGCAGCTTCGGGTCCGACAGCATGTGGGTGCCGGGAAGCAGCAGCAGCCGGTACGGACGTCCCGCCGCGACCAGCGCCTGGGTGAGCTTCACCGTGTTCTCGAAATAGACGTTGTCGTCGGTCAGGCCGTGCAGCAGCAGCAGCGGCCGCGACAGGGAGGCGGCATAGGTCAGCACGTTGCTGACCCGGTAGCCCTCGGGATCCTGCGACGGCAGGCCGAGATAGCGCTCGGTATAGGCGGTGTCGTAATCGGCGAAATCCACCACCGGGGCGCCGGCGACCCCTGCCCGGAACAGCTCCGGCCGCCGGATCGTCGCCATCGCGGTGAAGTAGCCGCCGAACGACCAGCCGGTGACGCCGGCGCGGCCGAGATCCATCTCCGGGTAGCGGCGCGCCAGCCCCCGCAGCCCGTCGGCCTGGTCGCGCAGCGGCAGGTCGATGAGGTCGCCCTTAGTTGCCCGCTCCCAGTCATGGCCGCGGCCGGGCGTGCCGCGCCCGTCCAGCGCCACCACGACGAAGCCGTGGTCGGCGAGGCACTGCTCCTCGAGGTAGTGGCGCGGCGCGCGCTGCACCATCTTGACCCCCGGCCCGGCATAGACCGACAGGATCACCGGGTAGCGCCGTCCCGGCACGAACCCGTCGGGCCGGATCACCACGGCATCCAGCCGGCGCGCGCCCGCGGCGGTGAAGGCGACGTGGCTGGCGATCGGCAGCGGCTCGGCGACGCTCGGCAGCGTGCCCAGCACGCGCCCGGAGGCGTCGCGCACCCGCGTCGCGGTGCTGCCGTCCGCAGCCTCGTAGGCGTCCGTGAAGATCGCGTGGCCGTCCTCGGCGAAGCGCGCGTCGTGCAGTCCGGGCTCGGTCGCGAGCGGCGTCGCGCCGCTGGTGCGCAGCGAGATGCGGAACAGTGCCGCGTCCAGGCGGTCCGGGTCGGCGAGCACCGTCACCGTGCCGGCCCGTGCGTCCAGATCCTCGAGCGACAGGAAGGGCAGGTCGGCGCCGGTGAGCGCGTGGTCGAGGCTGCCGTCGGCATGGCGCAGCTCCAGCCGCCAGCGATCGTCGATCTCGGCCGCCCAGAGGAAGCCGGAACCGTCGGGCAGCCAGCGCGGCAGCGCTCCCGCACGCCAGTTCAGGCCGGGCGAGATATTGATCCAGGCCGGATCGCGCTCGGACAGCAGCGTGCTGGCGTGCCCGGTCGCCGGATCGACGGCGAGCACGCGCTGCTCGGTCTGCGCCCGGTTCAGCACCACCAGCGACAGCCTGCCGTGCTGCGGCCATACCACGCGGACGAGGTAGGGAAACGCCGTGCTGTCCCAGTCCACCCAGCGCGTGGCGCCGCCGCCGCGCCCGATCAGGCCGAGCCGCAGGTGCGCGTTGGCGGTGCCGGCGCGCGGGTAGCGGAACTCCACCGGCGCCGACGCCGGATGCTCGGGATCGGCGATGAAGTGCCGCTCCACCGCACTGCTGTCGGCCTCCTCGTAGAGCAGCGTCGAGCTGTCGGGCGACCACCAGGTGCCGTCGGCCCGGTCCAGCTCTTCGGCGGCGGCGAACTCGGCGAGGCCGCGCGAGAGGCTGTCGCTGCCGCCGCTGGTGAGCGCCAGATCGTGGCCGCCGGCGAGCTCGACCACGTGCAGGTCGTCGCCTTGCACGGCGGCGACGAAGCGGCCGTCGGGCGACAGGCGCGGCGCGATCCAGCCGCTGCCGGGAACCGGGGTGCTGTCGCCGCCCGGCAGGCTGATGCGGGTCAGCCGATCGGCCTCGCTGACCAGCAGCGTGCCGCCGTCGCGGGAGAGGGCGTAGTCGGTGATGCCGGTCAGCGCCATGCGGGCGCGCTCGCGTCGCGCCTTCTCCTGCACCGAGAGCTGCTCGGGCACCTCGGCCGGGCGCGCGAGCTCGGTGGTGGTCCCCGTCGCGACGTCGAAGCGGAACAGCCGCAGCCGCGTGTCGCGCGGCCCGCTGCGCAGGAACAGCACCGAGCGGCCGTCCGGCGTCGGCTCGGCGTGCTGCGGTGCGCCGTAGCTGCCGTCATGCGTCGCCGCGAGCGCCTCGAAGCAGCCCTCCGCGGCGCGAGCCGGTGCGGCGGCGATCAGGATCGCGGCGGCGCAGGACAGGAGCCGGTGCAGGCAGGCGCCGCGGCCGGACCCGCCGGCCGGCGCCGGATCCCCACGGTCGCCGCGCCGCGCGGTCAACGCCGTCCCTCCAGGAAGGAGGGGATCAGCGGGTCGTCGGTCTGCAGCGAGTTCCGGCTGGGCAGGTCGGTGTCGCGCCAGCCGCCGCCCATCTGCTGGATCAGCGACACGCTGTCGGTCAGGCGCTGCTGCTGGATCGCCAGCGCGTTCTGCTCGTTGCTGAGTGCCGTGACCTGACTGGTGACCACGGTGGTGTAGTCGATGGTGCCGGCCTCGTACTCGTTCAGCGCCACCGTCACCGCCTGCTCCGACAGCGCAACCGCGCGCGCCTCCGCCTGCGCCTGCTGCGCCAGGATGCGCAGACCCGACAGGGCGTCCTCGGTGTCCTGCAGCGCGGTCAGCACGGTCTGCCGGTAGGTCGCGACCGCGGCGTCGTACTGCGCCCGCGCCTGGTCGATCTCCGCCGAGCGCAGGCCGCCCTGGAACAGGATCTCGGTGGCGCTGGCGCCGAGCGACCAGGTCCGGTTGGCGACCTGGATCAGCGAGCCGATCGGGTTGCCGCTGTAGCCGTATGCCGCCGACAGGCTGATGTCGGGGAAGAACGCCGCGACCTGGACGCCGATCAGCGCGTTCTGCTGCTCCATCGCGCGTTCCGCCGAGGCGATGTCGGGACGGCGCTGCAGCAGCGACGCCGGCAGGTATACCGGCGTCGCCGGCACCTCGCGGGCGAGCGGCGCGGGCGACAGGGTGAGGTCGGCCGGCGGCCGGCCGGTCAGCACCGCGATCGCGTGCTCGTACTGGGTGCGCAGCACGCCCACGTTGATCGCCTGCGAGCGCGTCTGCTCGAGCTGGGTGCGCGCCTGCAGCAGCGCGATCGGCGTCGCCGTGGCCAGTCCGGCATCGTACTGGTTCTGGGTGATGCGGAGCGAGCGCTCGTAGCTGGCGATGGTGCGGTCGAGCAGATCCTGCAGCTGATCCTGCGCGCGCAGGTTGAAGTAGTCGGTAGCCAGCGTCGCCTGGTACGACAGGGTGGCGTTGGCGAGGTCGGCGGCGCTGGCCTGGGTGCCGGCGACGTCGCTCTCCACCTGGCGGCGGATCCGCCCCCACACGTCGAGGTCCCAGCTCGCGGTGCCCTCGAGCTGGTAGGTGGTGGAGGTGAAGCTGTTCGACTCCCCCGGGAACCCGACTAGGCCCCCCGACGTGCCGCGCGAGCTGCCGAGGCCGGTGGAGTTGCGCGCCACGCTGGGCGAGGCGCTCAGGGTGGGGAACAGGCTGGCGCGCGCCTCGTCGGTGATCGCCCGCGCGGCGCGGTAGTTCGCCTCGAAGTTCTTGACGTTCTGGTTCGACAGGCTGACCTGCGCCTCCAGCCCGTCCAGCACCGGATCGTCGTAGATCGACCACCAGCGCCCGCGATCGAGCTCGGCCGCGGCCGGGCTGGCGCGCTGCCAGCCGGGCGGCGGCTGCAGTTCCTTGAAGCGGGCCGAGACGATGGCCCGCGGCCGGTGGTAGTCGGGGCCGACCATGCAGCCGCCCAGGGAAACGCACAGCGAGGCGTCCAGGCAGCCGCCGCCGGCCGCGACCAGGACAGCACCCAGCCATCGCGCCGACCGGGCGGAGGACGTTCGTAGCGGTCGGTGTCTCATTCGGCAGGAGCATCCTGTGGCAGTGGGCTGCGGCCGGTTCGGCGACGTTGCTGCCAGCGTGCGTTCCACCAGTGCCGCATGCGGTCGAGGTAGAGATAGACCACCGGCGTCGTGTACAGCGTCAGCGCCTGGCTGACGATCAGGCCGCCGACCACGGACAGGCCGAGCGGGCGGCGCAGCTCGTTGCCGTAGCCGTGCCCGAACACCAGCGGCAGCGCACCGAGCGCGGCGGCGAAGGTGGTCATCATGATCGGCCGGAAGCGCAGCTGGCAGGCGCGCGTGATCGCCTCCAGCGGCGGCAGCCCGTCGATGCGCTCGGCGCTGAGCGCGAAATCCACCAGCAGGATGGCGTTCTTCTTGACGATGCCGATCAGCAGGATCACGCCGATCATCGCGATCAGCGAGAACTCCTCGCCGAACAGCTGCAGCGCCAGCAGCGCCCCCACTCCGGCCGAGGGCAGGGTGGAGAGGATCGTCAGCGGGTGGATGTAGCTCTCGTAAAGCACGCCCAGCGTCACGTAGACCGCGGCGAGTGCGGCCAGGATCAGCAGCGGCTCGCTGGCCAGGGTCTTCTGGAACTGTGCGGCGGTGCCGGCGAAGCTGCCGTGTATGGCGGCCGGCATGTGGATCGCGAGCATCGTCTCCTGGATGATCCGCGAGGCGTCGGACAGCGACTTGCCGGCGGCCAGGTTGAACGAGACCGTGGCGGCGACGAAGTTGCCCTGGTGGTTGACCTGCAGCGGCGTCGTGGAGCTGACGATCCGGGTCACCGCCGAGAGCGGCACCATCGTCTCCACCGACGACGACACCGCCGAGCCGCTGGAGGTGCCGCGGCCGTTGGCGAGGCTGTTGCTGATGCTGTTCTGCAGCGACTGCGCGCTGGTGGAGAGCGTGGTGCCGGTCTGGGTGCTGCTCGCCGAAGGAGCGGCCTGCGAGCCGGTGCCGCCGCCTGGCGTGCTCGTGGTCAGGATCGCCGAGCCCTGGGTGCCGATCGTCTGCGCGCCGGAGCCGCCGCCACGCGCGCTGCCGGCACTGCTCGGCGAGGCGACCCGTATGGTGTTGCTCGCGGTGCTGCCGTTGGCGGTGCCGCCGGCGGTGCTGACCCAGATCTGCCTGAGGATGTCGGGGCTCTGCCAGAAGCGCGGCGCCACCTCCAGCACGACGTGGTACTGGTTCAGCGCGTTGAAGATCACCGAGGCGCTGCGCTGGCCGAAGGCGTCGAACAGGGTGTTGGTGATCAGCTGCGGCGTGAGCTGCAGCTTCGCCGCGGTGTCGCGGTCGATCACCACCTCGGTGGCCGGACCGCCCTGCTGCACGTCGGAGCTGACGTCGGTCATCTCCGGACGCCGCTGCAGCGCGCGCTCGAGCTTCGGCATCCACTCGTAGAGCAGGTCCGACGAGTCCGCCTGCAGCGTGTACTGGTAGTTGGCGTTGCTCTGGCGGCCGCCAGCGCGCACGTCGGCCGCCGAGCGGCAGAAAAACTGCGCCCCGGTCATGTGCGACAGGTGCCGGGTGAGGCGGGCGATGGTCTCGTCGGTGCTGTCGTGGCGGAGATGGATGTCCTTCAGCTGGATGAACGCCATCCCGGTGTTGGAGCCGTGGTCGCCGCCGCCGGTGTAGCCGGACACGCTCTGTATGTCGGGGTCGGCCATGATCACCCGTTCGGCGTCGACCAGCTTGGCGCTGATGTTCTGGAACGAGATCGACTGCTCGCCGCGTATGGTGCCGATCAGCAGCCCGACATCCTCGTTGGGAAAGAAGCCCTTCGGCATGGCGCGGAACAGCAGCACGGTGAGCACGATGGTCAGCGGCAGGGTCAGCGCCACCAGCCTGCGGTGCCGCAGCGCCCAGGCCAGGCTGAGCTCGTAGCCCTCCTGCATGCCGGCCAGGCCGATCTCGATGCGCGACGACAGGTCGGCGAAGAAGCGGCCGACCGGACCCACCTGGCGCGGTGCCGGCAGCGTGCCGTGCGGCCGCACCCGCAGCAGCAGCGCGCACATCATCGGCACCGTGGTCAGCGACAGCACGAACGAGATCAGGATGGTCAGCGTCAGCGTCATCGAGAACTCGAAGAACAGCCGGCCCGCGATGCCGCCGAGCAGCAGGATCGGGGTGAACACGGCGACCAGCGAGACGGTGATCGACAGCACGGTGAAGCCGACCTCGCGCGCCCCCTGCAGCGTCGCCTCGAGCCGCCCCATGCCGGCTTCCATGTGCCGCGCGATGTTCTCCAGCACGACGATGGCGTCGTCGACGACGAAGCCGGTGGCGATGGTCAGCGCCATCAGCGACAGGTTGTCGAGCGAGAACCCCATCAGGTACATCGCCGCGAAGGTGGCGATGATCGAGGTCGGCACCGCCACCGCCGGGATCAGGGTGGAGCGCAGCGTGCGCAGGAACACCAGCACCACCAGGATCACCAGCGCCACCGAGACGCCCAGCGTGAACTGGGTGTCGGCGAGCGAGGCGCGTATGGTGGCGGAGCGGTCGATCGCGAGATTGAGCTCGACGCCGCCCGGCATCGCCGCGCGCAGCTGCGGCAGCATCGCCTTGATCTGGTCGATGGTCTGCACGATGTTGGCGTCGGCCTGCGGGTAGATCAGCACGATCACCGAGGGCACGCCGTTGGACAGCCCCATGTTGCGCAGGTCCTCGACGCTGTCCTGCACCTCCGCGACATCGCGCAGCCGCACCGGCGAGCCGTTGCGATAGGCGATGACCAGGTCGCGGTAGTCGGTCGCGTGGCTGGCCTGGTCGTTGGTGTCGAGCTGGTAGCGTCGGCTGCCCTGGTCGATGAAGCCCTTCGGGCTGTTCGCGTTGGCCGAGGCGAGGGCGGCGCGCACGTCCTCGAAGCCGATGCCGTACTTGAACAGCGGCAGCGGGTTCATCTCGACCCGCACCGCCGGCAGCGACGAGCCGCCCGGCTCGGTGCGGCCGATGCCGCGTATCGCCGAGAGGCTCTGCTGCAGCACGTTGGTCGCGTAGTCGAACAGCTGCGGCATGGTGCGCGTGCTCGAGGTCAGCGTCAGCACCATGATCGGCGAGTTCGCCGGGTTGAACTTGAAGTATTGCGGGTTGCTGCGCAGCGAGGCCGGCAGGTCGGCGCGCGCCGCCTGGATCGCCGCCTGCACGTCGCCGGCCGCGCCGTTGATGTCGCGCGAGAAGTCGAACTGCACGATGATGCGCACCGAGCCCTGCGTGCTCTGCGAGGTCATCTCGGTGACGCCGGCGATCTGTCCGAGATGGCGCTCCAGCGGTGCTGCGACCGAGGTCGCGACCTCGTCCGGCGAGCCGCCGGGCTGCTGCGCCTCCACCATGATGGTGGGAAAATCCACCTGCGGCAGCGGCGCCACCGGCAGCCTGGTGTAGGCGAACAGGCCGGCGAGCAGCAGCGCCACGGTCAGCAGCGTGGTCGCCACCGGCCGCAGGATGAAGGGACGCGAGATGTTCATTCCGCCGGCTGCCCCGCAGCGCCCGGGGCAGCCGCGTCACGCCGGCCGAGGCGGCGGGTGCGCCGGCTGAGCCCGTCCATGAACAGGTAGATCACCGGGGTGGTGAACAGGGTGAGCAGCTGGCTGACCAGCAGGCCGCCGACGATGGCGACGCCGAGCGGCCGGCGCAGCTCCGAGCCGGTGCCGGTGCCGAGCATCAGCGGCAGTGCCGCCAGCATCGCCGCCAGCGTGGTCATCAGGATCGGCCGGAAGCGCAGCACCGCCGCCCTGGCGATCGCCTCGCGCGGGGACAGCCCGCCCTCGCGCTCGCCGGTGAGCGCGAAGTCGATCATCATGATCGCGTTCTTCTTGACGATGCCGATCAGCAGCACGATGCCGATGATGCCCATCACGTCGAGGTCCATCCCCGCCAGCATCAGCGCCAGCAGCGCGCCGATCCCGGCCGAGGGCAGGGTGGACAGGATCGTCACCGGGTGGATGAAGCTCTCGTAGAGCACGCCGAGCACGATGTAGACGGCGGCGAGTGCGGCCAGCACCAGGAAGAACTCGTTGCCGAGGCTGCTCTGGAATGCCGCCGCGGTGCCCTGGAACGAGGTGGTGAAGCTCGCCGGCAGCCCGAGCCCGCGCTCGGCCCGCTCGATCGCATCCACCGCCTGCCCGAGCGAGGCACCGGGAGCCAGGTTAAACGAGATGGTGGTCGACGGGAACTGCCCGAGATGGCTGATCAGCAGCGGCGAGGTGCGCAGGTGCACCGAGGCCACCGCGGTCAGCGGCACCAGCCCGCCGGTCGGCGAGTGCGCCACACCGATCGCGTTGGCGGCGGTGGTGGTGCCGGAGGTGCCCGGCAGGTAGATCTGGCCCAGGTTGGACAGGTCGGACTGGAAGCGGGGATCGGCCTCTAGGATGATCCGGTACTGGTTCGACTGGGTGTAGATGGTCGAGATCTGGCGCTGACCGAAGCTGTCGTAGAGCGCGTTGTCGATGGTCTGCGGCGTGATCGAGAAGCGCGCCCCGGTGGCGCGGTCCAGGGTGATGAAGGCGGTGAGGCCGTCCGCCTGCATGTCGCTGGCGACGTCGGCCAGCGTCGGCTCCTGCTGCAGCCGGTCCATCACCCGCGGCACCCACTGCTTGAAGGCGGTCGCGTCCGGGTTCTCCAGCACCACCTGGTATTCGGTGGCCGAGATCGCGGTGTCGAGCGAGAGGTCCTGCACCGGCTGCATGTAGAGGCGCACCCCGGGGATGCCGGCCACCTCGCGTCCGAGCCGCTGGATCACGCCCTGCGAGGACAGAGCGCGGTCGTCGTGCGGGCGCAGGTTGATCAGGAAGCGGCCGGAATTCAGCGTCATGTTCTGGCCGTCGACGCCGATGAACGAGGACAGGCTGACCACGTCGGGATCGGACAGGATGGCGCGGCCGAGCGCCTGCTGGTGGGTGCTCATCGCCTCCAGCGAGGTGGTCTCGCTGGCCACCGAGATGCCCTGGATCACGCCGGTATCCTGCACCGGGAAGAAGCCCTTGGGGATCACCACCGCCAGCGCCACGGTCAGCGCCACGGTCAGCAGCGTCACCACCAGGGTCAGCGGCTGGTGGTCGAGCACCACCGCCAGTGCGCGTCCGTAGCCGGCGATCAGCCGGTCGAGCCCAGCCTCGAGCCGGCGCGACACCGCGTTGCCGGAGCCGTGCGGCTCCTCGCGCAGCAGGCGCGCGCACATCATCGGCACCAGGGTCAGCGAGACCAGCGCCGAGATCACGATGGTCACCGCCAGCGTGATGGCGAACTCGTGGAACAGCCGCCCGACCACGTCGCCCATGAACAGCAGCGGGATCAGCACCGCGATCAGCGAGACCGTC
>CAXTAY010000066.1:0-2619 GCA_964242335.1 uncultured Acetobacteraceae bacterium
CGTGAACCGCTCGCCGCACGTCGACAAGAAGAGCCGCGAGCAGTTCGAGATCCGGACCCATCGCCGGCTGCTCGACATCGTCGAGCCGACGCCGCAGACCGTGGATGCCTTGATGAAGCTCGACCTCGCCGCCGGCGTGGACGTCGAGATCAAGCTCTAGGGTCCAGGGAAATCGAGGCAACACGATGCGCACCGGATTGATCGCGAAGAAGCTGGGCATGTCCCGCATCTTCAAGGACGACGGCACCCATGTGCCGGTGACGGTCCTGCACCTGGACAAGCTGCAGGTGGTGGATGTCCGCACCGAGGAACGCGACCGCTACGTCGCACTGCAGCTCGGCAGCGGCACCGCCAAGGTGAAGAACGTGACCCAGCCGAACCGCGGCCACTTCGCCAGGCTCAAGGTCGAGCCGAAGCGCAAGCTGATCGAGTTCCGCGTCTCTCCCGACGCGGTGCTGGAGACTGGCGCCATGCTGTCGGCCACACACTTCGTGGTCGGGCAGAAGGTCGACGTCACCGGCACCAGCAAGGGCAAGGGCTTTGCCGGCGGCATGAAGCGGTGGAACTTCGCCGGGCTCGAGGCGAGCCACGGCGTATCGGTCAGCCATCGCTCGCTGGGCTCGACCGGCAACCGGCAGGATCCGGGCAGGACGTTCAAGAACAAGAAGATGGCGGGCCATCTGGGGCATGAGCGGGTCACCACCCTGAACCTCGAGATCGCGGCGGTGGATGCGGCACGCAACCTGCTGATGGTGCGCGGCGCGATCCCCGGTGCCAAGAACGACTTCGTCCTGGTGCGCGACGCGGTCAAGAAGCCGCGCCACGCGGAGGCGCCCTATCCGGCCGGGCTCATCGAGACCGCGCCGGTCGACGCGGCGCCGTCCGCTCCCGCGGCCGACTGAGGAAGAGGCGATGGACTTCGAAATCAAGACCCTCGACAACGGCAGCGTCGGCACCATCGGCCTGCCCGACGCGTTCTTCATGGCCACCCCGCGCGCCGACATCATGGCCCGGGTGGTGCAGTGGCAGCTCGCCCGGCGTCGCGCCGGCACCCATAAGGTGAAGGGCATGGGCGAGGTGTCCGGCACCACCAGGAAGCCGTACAAGCAGAAGGGCACCGGCAACGCCCGTCAGGGCAGCCTGCGGGCACCGCAGTTCCGCACCGGCGGCGCCGTGCATGGTCCGGTGGTGCGCGACCACGGCTTCGACCTGCCCAAGAAGGTGCGCCGCCTAGGGCTGATCTCCGCACTGTCGCAGAAGCGGGCCGAGGGACGGCTGGTGGTGCTCGACGCCGCGACCGGCAGCACCAAGACCGCGGAGCTGGCGAAGAAGCTCAAGCTGCTCGGCTGGCGCTCGGCGCTGATCGTCGATGGCACCGTCGAGGAGGGCTTCCTGCGCGCGGCGCGCAACCTGCCGAAGATCGACGTGCTGCCGAGCATCGGCCTGAACGTCTACGACATCCTCAACCACGAGGTGCTGGCGATTACCCGTGCCGGGCTCGAGGGCCTGACCCGGCGCCTCGGCGGCGGCGACGTGGCGACGGAGCAGGCGGCATGACCGACATCCTGGCGATACGCAGGCGGGCGGCCAACCTGTCGCGCGAGGCGATGTTCGACATCGTCCGCTCCCCAGTGATCACCGAGAAGGCGACGGCGCTGTCCGAGAAGAACCAGGTGGTGTTCCGTGTCGCGATCTCGGCCTCCAAGCCGCAGATCAAGGCCGCCGTGGAGGGCCTGTTCAAGGTCAAGGTGACCGGGGTCAACACGCTGGTGCAGAAGGGCAAGACCAAGCGCTTCCGCGGCCGTCCCGGTGTGCGCTCGGACGTGAAGAAGGCCTACGTGCAGCTCGCGGAAGGGCAGTCGATCGACCTGTCCGCCCGCCTGTCCTGACGCCAGCCAGCGCAAGAGAGCAACGATGGCACTGAGACATTTCAACCCGGTCACCCCCAGCCTGCGCGGCACGGTCCTCATCGACCGCAGCGAGCTGTGGAAGGGCAAGCCGGTCAAGACCCTCACCGAGGGCAAGAACCATTCGGGCGGCCGCAACAACCACGGCCACACGACGTCGCGGTTCCGCGGCGGCGGTCACAAGCAGACCTACCGCTTCGTCGACTTCAAGCGTCGCAAGTTCGACGTCGCGGCGACGGTGGAGCGGCTCGAGTACGATCCGAACCGCACCGCCTTCATCGCGCTGGTCAAGTATGCCGACGGCGAACTCGCCTACATCCTCGCACCGCAGCGCCTCAAGGTCGGTGACAGCGTGGTGGCCGGTGCCCGCGTGGACATCAAGCCGGGCAACGCGATGCCGCTGGCGGCGATCCCGGTCGGCACCATCGTGCACAACATCGAGCTCAAGCAGGGTGCCGGCGGCAAGGTCGCACGCTCGGCCGGCACCTATGCCCAGCTGGTCGGCAAGGACTCCGGCTACGCGCAGATCAAGCTGCAGTCGGGCGAGCTGCGCGTCGTGCGCTCCGAGTGCATGGCGACCGTGGGTGCGGTGTCCAATCCCGACAACATGAACCAGTCGATCGGCAAGGCGGGACGCTCGCGCTGGCTCGGTCGCCGTCCGCACAATCGCGGCGTGGTGATGAACCCGGTCGACCATCCGCACGGCGGCGGC
>CAXTAY010000066.1:2629-10129 GCA_964242335.1 uncultured Acetobacteraceae bacterium
ACAAGCGCACCGACAGCCTGATCATCCGTCGCCGCAAGACCGGCAAGTAAGGGGCATAAGATGGCACGTTCCGTCTGGAAGGGCCCGTTCGTGGACGGGTATCTGCTGAACAAGGCCGAGGCGTCGCGCGCGTCGGGACGCAACGAGGTGATCAAGATCTGGTCGCGCCGCTCGACGATCCTGCCGAACTTCGTGGGCCTGACCTTCGGCGTCTATAACGGGCACAAGTTCCTGCCGGTGCAGGTCAGCGAGAACATGGTCGGGCACAAGTTCGGCGAATTCTCGCCGACGCGCACCTTCACCGGGCACTCGTCGGACAAGAAGGCGAGGCGCGGCTGACATGAGCAAGCCCAAGCATCCGCGGGCGCTGTCCGAGACCGAGGCACAGGCGGTGACGCGCAACATCCGCGTCAGCCCGCGCAAGCTCAACCTCGTCGCCGGCCTGATCCGCAACAAGCCGGCCGCGCAGGCGGTGGCGACGCTGACCTTCAGCAAGCGCCGCATCGCCCAGCAGGTGCGGAAGACGCTGGAGAGCGCGATCGCCAACGCCGAGAACAACCATCAGCTCGATGTCGACCAGCTCGTCGTCATCCATGCCGAGGTCGGCAAGTCGATCGTGATGCGCCGCTTCCATGCCCGCGGCCGTGGCCGCTCGGCGCAGATCGAGAAGTTCTTCAGCCACCTGAAGATCGTCGTCGCGGAGCGGGCGCCGGCAGCGGCCGCCCCCGCGCCAGAGCAGAAGGCCGCCTGAACCATGGGTCACAAGGTCAATCCGATCGGGCTCCGCCTCGGCATCAACCGCACCTGGGACAGCCGCTGGTTCGCCGGCCGCGACTACGCCAAGCTGCTGCATGACGACCTGAAGCTGCGCACCCACCTGCGCCGCAAGCTGGCCGGCGCCGGCGTGTCGCGCGTCGTGATCGAGCGCCCGGCGAAGAAGCCGCGGGTCACGATCTACGCGGCGCGTCCCGGCGTGGTGATCGGCAAGAAGGGCCAGGACATCGACAACCTGCGCCGCGATCTCGCCAAGATGGCGAAGTCCGACGTCTCGCTGAACATCGTCGAGATCCGCAAGCCGGAGATCGAGGCGCAGCTGGTCGCCGAGAACATCGCCCAGCAGCTGGAGCGCCGGGTGGCGTTCCGTCGGGCGATGAAGCGCGCGGTGCAGTCGGCGATGCGCCTCGGCGCGCAGGGCATCCGGATCAATTGCGGCGGCCGCCTCGGTGGCGCCGAGATCGCCCGCGTCGAGTGGTATCGCGAGGGCCGGGTGCCGCTGCACACGCTGCGCGCCGACATCGATTACGGCGTCGCCACCGCCAAGACGACGTACGGCACCTGCGGCGTGAAGGTCTGGATCTTCAAGGGCGAGATCCTGGCGCATGACCCGCAGGCGCAGGATCGTCGCGCCGCCGAACAAGCGCCGCAGCGATAAGCCGGCGCTGAGGATCACCGAACATGTTGTCTCCGAAGCGGACCAAGTACCGCAAGGCCCACAAGGGCCGCATCCACGGCCTTGCCAAGGGCGGAACGGCGCTGAACTTCGGCGCCTTCGGCCTCAAGGCGCTCGAGCCGGAGCGGGTCACCGCGCGGCAGATCGAGGCCTCGCGCCGGGCGATCACGCGCGCGATGAAGCGCGCCGGCCGCGTCTGGATCCGCATCTTCCCGGACGTGCCGGTCTCGACCAAGCCGGCCGAGGTGCGCATGGGCTCCGGCAAGGGCTCGCCCGAGTTCTGGGTGGCACGGGTGAAGCCGGGCCGCATCGTCTTCGAGATCGACGGCGTTTCTCCCGAGATCGCCAAGCAGGCGCTGGCACTCGGTGCGGCCAAGCTGCCGATCAAGACCAAGTTCGTCACCCGCATCGGGGAAGCCTGAGATGGCGCGCGCAAGCAAGCCTGCCGACCTGCGGGTCAAGACCGAGGACGAGCTGCAGACACAGCTGCTCGATCTCAAGCGCGAGCAGTTCAACCTGCGGTTCCAGCGCGCCACCGGCCAGAACGAGGGGGCGGGGCGCGTGCGCGAGGTGCGTCGCGAGATCGCCCGCATCAAGACGGTCGTTCATGCAAAGCGCGCGGGGGCCACTGCCTCCGCGTCGAAGTCCTGAGAGGAGTTGGACGATGCCGAGGCGCGTCCTGACGGGTCGGGTGACCAGTGACAAGATGGACAAGACCGTGACGGTCCTCGTCGATCGTCGCGTCATCCATCCGCTGTACAAGAAGTTCATCCGCCGGTCGAAGAAGTATGCAGCGCATGACGAGGCCAACCTGTGCCGCGTCGGCGACACCGTGCGCATCATCGAGTGCCCGCCGATCTCCAAGCGCAAGACCTGGACGGTGGTGGCGCGCAACGGCCACGTGTTCGGCGACGAGGCGAGCCTCGATGCCGTTCCGGCCGGGGATGCGACCCCTGCCGCAGTGGCGGCGGCGACCGCCGCGCCGGCGGCCGACGTCGCGCAGCCAGCGGGGATCTGAGCCATGATCATCGTCGAGACCAACCTGGACGTCGCCGACAACTCCGGCGCGCGTCGGGTGCAGTGCATCAAGGTGCTGGGCGGCTCCAAGCGGAGGTCCGCGTCGGTCGGTGATGTCATCGTCGTCTCCATCAAGGAGGCGATCCCGCGCGGCAAGGTGAAGAAGGGCGACGTGCACCAGGCTGTCGTGGTGCGCACCTCGTTTCCGGTGCGCCGGCCGGACGGCAGCGCGATCCGCTTCGACCGCAACGCGGCGGTGCTGATCAACAAGCAGTCCGAGCCGATCGGAACCCGCATCTTCGGACCGGTGGTGCGCGAGCTGCGTGCGCGCAAGTTCATGAAGATCATCTCGCTCGCGCCGGAGGTGCTGTGATGGCCGCGCGCATTCGCAAGGGCGATCAGGTCGTGGTCATCACCGGCTCCGATCGCGGCAAGCAGGGCGAGGTGCTCAGCGTGCTGCCGACGGCGGGACGCGCCGTGGTGCGCGGTGTGCGCATTGCCAAGCGGCACACCAAGCCGCGCGGCGCGGGTGAACAGGGCGGGATCGTCGAGCGCGAGGCGTCGATCGACCTCTCCAACCTGAAGCTGGTCGATCCCAAGAGCGGCAAGCCCACCAAGGTGGGGTTCCGGGTGCTCGAGGGCGGCCGCAAGGTCCGCGTCGCCAAGGCGACCGGGCAGATCATCGAAGGCTGAGGAGGCAGGACATGTCTGAGGCCAGCGAGACGAACGCGACGGAGAGCGGCGCCACCGTTGCACGCGCCTTGCCGCGGATGCGGCAGCGCTACGAGAACGAGATGCGGGCGAGTCTGCGCGAGCAGTTCGGCTACAAGAACGTGATGCAGGTGCCCCGCCTGGAGAAGATCGTCATCAACATGGGCGTGGGCGAGGCAGCCGGCGACCAGAAGAAGCTCGACGCCGCGGTCGGCGAGATGATGCTGATCGCTGGTCAGAAGCCGGTGAAGACGATCGCCAAGAAGGCGATCGCCGGCTTCAAGATCCGCGAGGGTCTGCCGATCGGCTGCAAGGTGACGCTGCGCCGCACGCGCATGTACGAGTTCCTCGACCGGCTGGTGACGATCGCGATGCCGCGGGTGCGGGACTTCCGTGGTCTCGCCGCCAACAAGGGCTTCGACGGTCGCGGCAACTTCGCCATGGGTCTCAAGGAGCAGATCGTGTTCCCGGAGATCAACTACGACAAGGTCGACCAGATACGCGGCATGGACATCATCTTCGTCACCAGCGCCAAGACCGATGCCGAGGCAAAGGCGCTGCTCAAGGCGTTCGACCTGCCGTTCGCGGCCTAGGACGTCTTCAAGACTGAATTCGAATTGGAAAACCGCCGGGCGAGCCCGGCAGGTTCCGGAGGGTAAAACAAGGCATGGCCAAGACATCCGCCGTCAACCGCAACCTCAAGCGCACCGCGATGGCCGCGCGCGACAAGGGCAAGCGGGTCGCGCTCAAGAACATCGTCATGGATCGCACGCTTCCGGTCGAGGACCGGTTCGAGGCGTCGATGAAGCTGGCGCAGCTGCCGCGCAATGGCGCGCGCGTGCGCGTCAAGCTGCGCTGCAAGGTCACCGGTCGTTCGCGCGCGAACTATCGCAAGTTCGAAGTGTGCCGCATCGTGCTGCGCGACCTGGCCAGCAGCGGCCAGATCCCGGGCATGGTCAAGTCGAGCTGGTAAGGGAGACGACCCATGTCCATGTCTGATCCCCTGGGCGACATGCTCACCCGCATCCGCAACGCGCAGCGCAGCCGGCACGCCGCCTGCGTGGCGCCGGCCTCGAAGCTGCGCGCCAACGTGCTCGAGGCGCTGCGCCGCGAAGGCTACATACGCGGCTTCAAGGCCGAGGAGCTGCGTCCGGGCATCGCCCAGCTGCGCATCGAGCTGAAATACACCGACGGCGAACCCGTCATCAAAGAGATCCATCGCGTCTCCAAACCGGGACGCCGGGTCTATTCCAAGATCAGGGAATTGCCGCGGGTCTATGCCGGCCTCGGCGTTTCCATCCTGTCGACGCCGCGCGGCGTCCTGAGCGATGCAGAGGCTCGCGCCGCCAATGTCGGCGGCGAGGTCCTGTGTCGCGTCTTCTGAGGGGGGCATCATGTCACGTGTAGGCAAATACCCCGTCGAGATCCCGCAGGGCGTGCAGGTGGCGATCGAGGGCGGCGTGCTGACGGCGACCGGCAAGCTCGGCGTGCTTCGCCTGCCGCTTTCGGAACATGTCGAGACCACCGTCGAGGAGAACCGCGTCAGCGTGGTGCCGCGCAGCAAGGCAGCACCGTCGCGGATGATGTGGGGCACCACCCGGGCGCTGGTGGCGTCGATGGTGCGCGGCGTTTCCACCGGCTACAGCAAGACGCTGGAGATCACCGGCACCGGCTACCGCGCGTCGGTGCAGGGCACCAACCTGGTGATGAATCTCGGCTACTCGCACGACATCGTCTACGCGATCCCCGCCGGCATCAAGATCACCACGCCGCGTCCGACCGCGGTGACGGTGGAGGGCCTGGACAAGCAGCGCGTAGGCCAGGTGGCGCTCGACATCCGCAACTTCCGTGCCCCCGAGCCCTACAAGGGCAAGGGCGTGCGCTACGACACGGAAGTCATTCGCCGCAAGGAAGGCAAGAAGAAGTAATGGCCACGCAACAGGATCTGCGGGAGCGCCGGCGTATCCGCCTGCGCTTCCAGCTGCGCCGCAAGGCCGGCGGCCGTCCGCGCCTGTCGGTGTTCCGCTCGGGCAAGAACATCTACGCCCAGGTGATCGACGACGCCGCCGGCCGCACGGTCGCCGCCGCCTCCAGCCTGGACCACGATCTGCGCGAGCGGCTGAAGTCGGGTGCGGATTCCGATGCGGCCGCTGCCGTCGGCAAGCTGGTCGCCGAGCGCGCGGTCGCTGCCGGCGTGAGCCAAGTGGTGTTCGACCGCGGCGCCTATCTCTATCACGGGCGCGTCAAGGCGCTGGCGGAGGCTGCCCGCGAGGGCGGCCTCGCCTTCTGAAGGAGTTCTCTCGCATGGCACGTGATTCGAGGGACGGTGGCCGCGGCGGCGGTCGCGAGCGCGATCGCGACGGCGACGACCTGGTCGACAAGCTGGTCACCATCAACCGCGTCGCCAAGGTGGTGAAGGGCGGCCGACCAGAAGGGCCGCGTCGGCTACGGCGCCGGCAAGGCGCGCGAGGTGCCGGAGGCGATACGCAAGGCGACCGAGCGCGCCAAGCGGGCGCTGATCCGCGTCCCGATGAAGGAGGGCCGCACGCTGCATCACGACGTGGCCGGGCATTTCGGCGCCGGCAAGGTGGTGCTGCGCTCGGCCGAGGCCGGCACCGGCATCATCGCCGGCGGCCCGATGCGCGCGGTGTTCGAGAGCCTGGGCATCGGCGACGTGGTGGCCAAGTCGCTCGGCAGCCGCAACCCGCACAACATGGTCAAGGCGACGTTCGACGCGCTGACCCGCTGCGCCAGCCCGCGCTCGGTCGCGAGCCGACGCGGCAAGAAGGTGTCGGACATCCTGGGCAAGCGCGAAGGCGCCGGAGCCGAGACCGGCGCGGAGGGTGCGGCGCATGTCTGAGACCCTCGCGGCCCTGACCAGGCTGGTCGGCGGCAAGGTGCGCGTCACCCAGACGGGATCCGGCAACGGCCAGAAGCCGGGCCAGCAGGCGACGCTGCGCGGCCTCGGTCTGGACAAGATGGGCAAGACCCGCGAGCTGGAGAACACCCCTTCGGTGCGCGGCATGATCCGCAAGGTATCCCACCTGGTGAAGGTGGAGGAATAAGATGAACCTCAACGAACTGCGCGACAACGCCGGCGCCCACTACCGCAAGAAGCGGCTGGGCCGCGGCATCGGCTCCGGCAAGGGCAAGACGTCCGGCAAGGGCGTCAAGGGACAGAAGGCGCGCGAGGGCGTGTCGCTGAACGGCTTCGAGGGCGGCCAGCTGCCGATCTATCGCCGCCTGCCCAAGCGCGGCTTCACCAACATCTTCCGCAAGGTCTACGCGCCGATCAACCTGGGTGCGGTGCAGAAGGCGATCCTCGACGGCAAGCTCGACGCCGCCCAGCCGGTCGACGAGGCGGTGCTGCGCCGCGCCGGCCTGGTCGGCAGCGGCAAGTATGCGGGCATACGCATCCTCGCCGGCGGCGAGCTGACGCGCGCGGTCGCGTTCGATGTCTCCGGCGCCTCGGTGGCCGCGATCGCGGCGGTGGAGAAGGCCGGCGGCAGCGTCAAGGTGTCGGTGCCGCCGCACGTCAAGGCGACCGAGGCGGCCTGACACGAGGCCGGGCCGATCGGAGGCTCCGCCTCGCGCGGCCCTTGACCCGCTCCGAGCCTGAGCCTTTAGACTGCGACACCGCTGTGGATCAGAACAGGCAGCGCCTCCTCCGGGAGGCGCTGTTCTCGTGAGAAGGGATGCGCGCATGGCCTCCGGGGCCGAGCAGATGGCAGCCAACCTGAATTTCGGTGCGCTGTCCAAGGCGAGCGAACTGTGGAAGCGGATCTGGTTCACGCTGGGCGCGCTGATCGTCTACCGGATCGGCACCTACATCCCGGTGCCGGGGATCGACGCTGCGGTGATGGGGCAGCTGCTGGCGCAGCACCAGGGCGGCATCCTGGGCATGTTCGACATGTTCACCGGCGGCGCGCTGGGCCGCGCCACCGTGTTCGCGCTCAACATCATGCCCTACATCAGCGCCTCGATCATCGTGCAGCTGATGTCGTCTGCGGTGCCTTCGCTGGAGACCCTCAAGAAGGAGGGCGAGCAGGGCCGCAAGAAGCTCAACCAGTATACCCGCTACCTCACGGTGCTGATCGCGCTGTTCCAGGCCTACGGCTTCGCGGTCGGGCTGGAGGCCATGCACGGCCGCGGCGGCGCCGCCGCGGTGATCGATCCCGGCACGTTCTTCCGCTTCTCCTGCGTCGTGACGCTGGTCGGCGGCACCATGTTCCTGATGTGGCTCGGCGAGCAGATCACCGCGCGCGGGGTCGGCAACGGCATCAGCCTGATCATCTTCGCCGGCATCGTCGCCAACCTGCCGC
>CAXTAY010000067.1:0-9412 GCA_964242335.1 uncultured Acetobacteraceae bacterium
GCTGCGCGCGGCTGCGGCGCGGCTGCGGCCGGCGCTGCGCGCCGCGCAATGACGAGCGGTGCGCGCGGCGCCATGACGAGCGGTGCGCGCGGCGCCATGACGAGCAGTGCGCGCGGCGCGGTCGCGGCGGCGGATCCGCGGCAGGCGCCGCGGCATTATCTCGAGCTGCGCGATCTCGACGCCGCCACCCTGCGCGCGATCCTCGATCTCTCGGCGTCGATCAAGCGCGCGCAGCGCGGCGGCGCCCGGCCCACGCACCCGGGCCGGCCGCTCGCCGGGCGCACGCTGGGACTGCTGCTGGAGAAGCCCTCCACCCGCACGCGGGTGTCGTTCGAGGTCGCCATGCGCCAGCTCGGCGGCGACGTGGTGGTGCTGTCGGCGCGCGACATGCAGCTCGGACGCGGCGAGAGCATCGCCGATACCGCGCGCGTGCTGTCGCGCTTCCTCGACGCGCTGGTGCTGCGCACCGACGATCCGCACAAGCTGCGCGAGCTGGTCGCCTACAGCACCATCCCGGTGATCAACGGTCTCACCGCGGCCTCGCACCCGGCACAGCTGCTGGCCGACATCCTCACCTTCGAGGAGCATCGCGGCCCGATCCGCGGCCAGCGCATCGCCTGGTGCGGCGACGGCAACAACGTGCTGGCCTCCTGGATCGAGGCCGCGGTCCGGTTCGGCTTCCACCTGCGCATCGCGACCCCGACGGACCTGGCGCCGCCACCGGCGCTGCTGCGCTGGGCCGCGGCGAACCTCGACGCGGCGGGGGGTTCGGTCACGCTGGCGCGCGACGCCGCCGACGCCGTCGCCGCGGCGGGCTGCGTGGTCACCGACACCTGGATGTCGATGTCGGACGATCCCACGGAGGAGCGCACGCATCTGCTGGCGCCTTACCGGGTCGACGCCGCACTGATGGCGCAGGCGGCGCCGGACGCGCTGTTCATGCACTGCCTGCCGGCGCATCGCGGCGAGGAGGTCACCGACGAGGTGATCGACGGCCGCTGGTCGGTGGTGTTCGACGAGGCCGAGAACCGGCTGCATGCCCAGAAGGGGCTGCTCGCCTGGGTGCTCGGCGGTGCGGACTGGACCCGGCTCGCGCGGATCGACGAGACCGCCTCTTCCTGAGCGCCGCCCCAGCTTCTCTCCCGCAAGGATCCGGTCCGTGAGCGAGCCTCCCGTCAACGCGACGCCCTCCACCACCGAAGACGTCCCGGCGGCGCCGGGCTGGGTCGAGCAGGGGTTCGACGAGATCCTGGCCGACCCGGCCTGCGGCCTGCCGAGCCGGCCCAGCCTGCGCCGCCACCGCAACGCCTATCTCGACTGCCTGGCGGCCTCCGGGCGCGGCGCGGACATCGACGAATCGCACGACCGCTGCCGACGCACGCTGCTGGCGACGCTGGTCGAGCAGGAGGGCCTGCCGGCCGACCGGGCGCGCGTCCTGGAGCAGAAGCTCGAGGCGCTGGAAGCCGAGATCAGCGAACGCATCTGACCGGCCCGGACGCGGGCGATGCTCCCGCAGGGCCCGGTCTGGCGATCCACCGCGTCGCCCCCTATCTTGCCGGGCATGGTCGAAACACCCGCCTTTCTCGACACCAACCGCCCCGACGTCCCCGACATCGTGGTGCCCCGCGGCATCACCCCGTTCTTCCTGCCCGATCGCCCGGTCCGCGGCCGGCTGATCCGGCTCGGCCCGCTGGCCGACGCGCTGCTGTCGCGCCACGACAATCCGGACGCGGTCACCAAGCTGGCCGGCGAGGCGCTGGCGCTGGTCGCGGGTCTGGCTTCGGCGCTGAAGTTCCGCGGCTCGTTCAGCCTGCAGGCGAAGGGCGACGGCCCGGTCTCGATGCTGCTGGCCGACTGCACCGACGCCGGCGCGCTGCGCTTCTACGCCCACATCGACGCGGAGCGCTTCGCCACCCTGCAGCAGGCGGACTCGCAGCCGAACGCCGCCAGGCTGCTCGGCGGCGGCTACCTCGCCTTCACCGTCGACCAGGGCGGCGAGAGCGAGCGCCACCAGGGGATCGTCGCGATCGAGGGCGAGACGCTGGCCGCGATGGCGCAGCACTACTTCGAGACCTCGGAGCAGCATGACTGCACGGTGCGGCTGGCCTGCCGCGAGACCGGGGCCGGCTGGCGCGCCGCGGCCCTGGTGCTGGAGCGCATCGCCCATGGCGGCGGGATCGCGTCGGAAGCCGACGCGCAGGACGGCCCGGCCTCGGCGGCGGCGCCGGAAGGCGCGGACACGACCGATGCCGGGTCCGACGGCGCCGACGCCGAGAGCTGGCGCACCGCGCTGATGCTGGCGGCGACGCTGGGCGACGACGAGCTGCTCGACGACGCGCTGCCGGCCGAGGAGCTGCTCTACCGGCTGTTCCACAGCGAGGGCGTGGCCGCCGACCGGCCGCGCGCGCTGGCCTATGGCTGCCGCTGCTCGCGCGCGCGGCTCGCCGGCATCCTGGAGGGCTTCCCGGTCGACGATCTCGACCACATGATGGTGGAAGGCGACATCGTCATGACGTGCGAATTCTGCAACCTGGATTTCCGCTTCCCGCGCGGCAGCGTCAAGGGTAGTGGCTGAGCGGCCGA
The DNA here is from genome assembly GCA_964242335.1 of uncultured Acetobacteraceae bacterium. Classification (GTDB taxonomy): domain Bacteria; phylum Pseudomonadota; class Alphaproteobacteria; order Acetobacterales; family Acetobacteraceae; genus Lichenicoccus. The sequence goes on from CAXTAY010000067.1 coordinate 2,584, forward strand.
CCTCGCGCCGGACGCGTCATGTCTCTACAGCTGGGAGAAGCGGTTTGCCGTGCTGGCCGGTTTCGCATCGCGACGGGAAATACCAGGTCACCGACACCGACGGGATCCTGTATCCCATCACCATGGGCCGCAATCCGGTCGAGGTGCTGCAGCCGGGCTGGCATCCGGTGGGCCTGCAGACCGGGCTGAGGCCGTTCCACCTGCTGGAGCTGCGCAACGACGAGGCCGGCGGCCTGGATGCGGTTTGGTACCTGAGCGAAGAGCTCGATTTCGTCAATAACGACGCGAGACGCTTCACCCCCGAGCAGACCGCCCAGCTGGTCTCCGGCCTCTCGCCGCTGCTGCGCGACCTGCACGACCAGACCCTGTGCGCGCCCAGCCCCGCCGTCGCGCCGTCCAGCCACGCCTTCGACGGCATCAACCCGGTCTTCGTGAGCGAGCTGATCGGGCTCGTCGTCGAGACGGCGCTGTCGGCACCCGAGCTGGTGGCGGCGGACCGGCTGGAGCGGATCAGCTCGCACTACATGGCCGGCGGCGTGCGGCTGTCGGCCTCGCTGCTGCGCCACTGCCTCGATGTCGCGCTGCCGGCGTCGGCGGGAGAACCGGCTGGCGAGCCGACTGGCGAACCGGCTGGCGAACCGGCGTCGGAGCCGTTCCGCGTGGCCTCTCCGGTGGACGCCTCCCTGCTGGACGCGCACGAGCACGTCGTGCCGGCCGACGGCCCGATCCGCCACGCCTACCGCTTCTTCGATCCCGGCGGCGAGCTCGCCTTCTACCTGCTGTTCCCGCAGGACGGCACCCCGGCGCTGTACATCCCGGCGATGAACACGGTGTTCACCACCCGGCAGGATCTGACCGGAGCGCAGGTGATGACGATCCTGATGAGCCACTACGCGTCGCACACCGACCGGGTGGTGCGGCCGCAGCCCGCACGCTCCGAGGCGGAGCCGGTCTCCGACGCGCCGGCCGCCCTCGACAGGCCGGCGGAGGTGCCGCACCCGAGATGGTGGACGAGGCTGTTCGGACTGGGGAACCCCTGATGCGGCGACGATCCGCCTGGCTGGCAGGAAGTGCGCTCGGCGCCTGCCTGCTGCTCGCCGCCTGCGGCGGTGCCGACCGGAGCGAGGCCAGTTTTGCCCAGCCCGACTACAGCTACCTGCCGAAGCTGCGGCTGAACGTGGGCGCGATCACGGTCGAGGACCACGCCGCAACGGGGACCGATCCGAACGAGCTCGGCCAGCAGGCGCCGGTGCCGCCGGCGCAGGCGATGCAGCAGATGGCGCGCGACCGGCTGGTGGCCGCCGGCAATTCCGGAACCGGCGTGTTCACGATCGACCAGGCCTCGATCGACGGCACCGGCGGCGGCGCCCTGGAGGGACACCTGTCGGCGCATCTCGACATCCTGACCGCCAATGGCGGCCACGCCGGCTACGCGGAGGCCCGCGTCTCGCGGCAGTTCGTGCCCGGTGCGGGAACCGCCGACAGCGGCACCCGGGCGCAGCTCTACGACCTGACCACGCAGATGATGCAGGACATGAACGTGGAGCTGGAATACCAGGTCCGGCGCTCGCTGCGCGACTGGCTGGTCGACGCCTCCGGCGCGCCGGTCGCCGGCAGCGTGGAGCAGCAGACGCTCGCCCCTCCCGGTGCGGACGCCCCCTCGGCCGCTCCGCCCGGCGGCACCCCGCTCGGCAGCGCACCCGTCGGCACCGCACCCGTCGGCACGACCCCGGTCGGCGCCATGCCGTTCGGTGCACCGGCTCCGGGCTCGGCACCGATCCCGCTGGCGCCGGACGTCCCTGCCCCGTCGCCGCAAGCTCCGGTGCCCCTGCAGGCTCCGGCAGCTCCGCAGGCTTCGGCAGCTCCGCAGGCTTCGGCAGCCCCGCCGGCCCTGGTGCCCTCGCCCCGTTCGCCGCCGCCCGGCTTCCTGCAGCCGCCCGGTGCGTCGTCCCCGGCGGCCGTCGATGGCGGCGGCGGATCCGCACCGCCCTGACGGTCCCGCCGGGCGTCAGGACAGGAAGCCGGAGGCGATGTTGACCGTGACGGCGATGATCACGGTGTTGAAGACGAAGCCTAGGAAGCCGTGCAGTGTCGCCACCCGGCGCAGCTTGCGCGAGGCGATCTGCACGTCCGAGACCTGGAACGTCATGCCGAGCACGATCGAGAAATAGGCGAAGTCCCAGTAGTCGGGATCGTCCTCGGACGGAAATTGCAGGCCGCCATCGAGGTGCGCGCCGTCGCTGCGCTGGTAGTATTCGTGCGCGTAGCGCATGGCGAAGGTCGCCTGCATCACCAGCCACGACAGCAGCAGCGTCAGCGCGACCAGCCCGACATGCAGCTCGCGCAGGCGCACGGTCAGATCCTTGCCGCCGGAGAAGCCGCTGATGATCGCCGCGAAGCTGACCGAGACGCCGAGCAGCGTCACCGCGAAGATCGTCCACTCGCCCTCCTGCTGCGCATCCGCGTTGGCCGGCATCGCCGCGGCCGGAGTCGTGCTGAACCAGATCGCGCACAGCAGCAGGAACAGCAGGCTGCCGACGTCCCAGCCGACGATCAGCCGCGCATCGCCGCGCAACGGCAATCCCAGCGCGGTGATCGCGACGTAGGTGGCCAGGCCGATCAACAGGCTGATGAAGCTGCGCTTGTGACCGGTGATGATCTTGACGAGGCTGGACATGGACACCCGAACTCCGAAGCTGCGTCAGGAGGCCACCGCGCACGGCGATTGGCTAGGCGGGACGAGGCCGGGGCACTGCCCCGGACCCGCCGGAGCCTGAGGCCCCGGACCCCGACCGTGCGGGTGCGGTTTAGAGGGCGCCCTTGATCTCTTGCAGCACCGCGGCGGCGGTCAGGATCTGCGGCAGCACGCGGCCCTCGCCGCCGCCGGGCGGGTAGTAGACGTAGAATGGCACGCCTTCGCGGCCGTGCGCCCGCAGGAACCCGGTGATCGCCGGGTCGCGGCGGGTCCAGTCGCCGCGCAGCGTGGCGACCCGGTGTGCCGCGAACGCGTCCCGCACCGTCCGCGGCGTCAGCGCGATGCGCTCGTTGACCAGGCAGGTCACGCACCAGGCGGCGGTCATGTCGACGAACACCGGCCGACCCTGCGCGCGCAGCGCCGCCAGCCGGACCTGGCTGAACGCCTCCGTGCCGGTCATCGACGTCGCCGGCTGCGCCGGCCGCATCGCGGAGAGGCCGGGGAGCAGGGCAAGTGCCGCCAGGATGCAGATCCCGGCCATCGCCCTGCACGGGAGCGGACGGTGCATCGCCAGCCGCTGCGACAGGCCGAGCAGCCATGCCGCCAGCGCCAGCAGCACCATGCCGGCTCCGAGCACCAGGATGCCGCGGTCGCCGCCCTCGACCGCGACCACCCAGGCCAGCCAGACGCAGGACGCGAAGATCGGGAACGACAGCGCCTGCCGCAGCACCAGCATCCAGGCGCCCGGAGGCGGCAGCCTGGCCGCCAGGCCGGGGATCGACGCCACCAGCACGTAGGGCAGCGCCAGCCCCAGCCCCAGGGCGAGGAACACCGCCATGCCGGCTGCCGGCGGCGCCGACAGCGCGCCCGCCACGGCCACGCCCATGAAGGGGGCGGTGCAGGGGGTGGCGACCAGCACCGCCAGCAGGCCGGTGGCGAAGTCGCCGTCATGGCCACGTCGTGCGGCGAGCCCCTGGCCGAGCCCGGTCACCCCGGCACCGACCTCGAACAGGCCGGCGAGGTTGAGCCCGACACCGAACAGCAGCCAGCAGGTGGCGGCGACGAACGACGGCGACTGGAACTGAAAGCCCCACCCCGCCAGCGAGCCGGCGGCGCGCAGCCCCAGCATCACGCCGCCGAGGCCCGCGAACGCGACCAGCACGCCGGCGGTGTAGGATCCGGCACTGCGCCGCATCTCCGGGCGCGCGGCGCCGGACATCCGGCTCAGCGCCAGCGCCTTGATCGCCAGCACCGGGAACACGCACGGCATCAGGTTGAGCACGATGCCGCCGAGCAGCGCCAACAGCATCAGTCGCGGCAGCGCCGCCCAGCCGGAGGCGCTGGCGGCGCCGGCGGCGGCCGCGGAGCCGTGCGGCGCGCTGACGCTCAGCACGCTCTCGTTGCCGGCGGCATCGCGCAGCACCACCACGCCATCGAGGCGCGCGTCGGCCGCCAGCGCCTTGGTAGGGCGGAGCGCGATCGCGACGGTGCCCGCACCGAACGAGACACGCTGCGCCGCTGCCTGGTCGATCAGGCCAGCCGCGGCCGGGAAGAACCAGGCATCCCGCACCGCGCGCGGGCCCAGCCCGCTGCCGGTCAGGGACAGCACGCCGTCCGGCGACAGGCGCGCCGCGAACGGCGAAGGCAGCGGCTGGCGCGCCCGGGCCGCGGCGAACAGCGCCGCGAGCCTCGACGGCGTGGGAGCACCCGCGGGCAGATCCAGCCGGAACGCGCCATGCTCGGGCACGCAGACATTGGCGCAGGCGAGCCAGTCGGCGGTCGCCGCGAGATGCAGCACGCCGCGCGATCCTCCGGCCTGGGAAGTATCGGCCTGGGCATTCCCGGCCTGGGCAAACCCGACGGCGCCGGCCGGGACCGGCCTCAGGGTGAGCGGCAGCAGCACGTCGCCGGTGTAGCCGTAGCTCATCAGCGGCCCTTCCGGCAGCCGCTGCGGCGCCGGCCAGTCGATCGTGCCGGCGGTGCCGGAGGCGGCACCCGACGCGGTGACCGAGAGCGTCGCGGCAGCACCAGCGTCGCCGGGGTTGGACCAGTAGGTGTGCCAGCCGGGGGCCAGCTGCAGGCGCAGGCCCAGCCGCAGCTCGTGTCCGGCGGCGAAACCGTCATCCTCGCTGACCAGGCTCGCGGTGTCGTGCGCGGTGGCGACCAGGTTGCTCTGCGCGGCCTCGGCCGGCAGCGCCAGGACCAGGACCAGTGCCAAGGTCGGTGCCAAGGCCGGTGCCAGGGCCGGTGCCAGGGCCGATGCCAGCGTCAGGAGCAGCGCCACGAGAGCGGCCGGGCAGGCGGCAGGCGATGCGGCTCGGATGCGGTTCATGCGCGTCCTGATAGCATGAAGCCGTCTCCGCTGCCCGGGGCCTTCCGCGGTGCGGCGGCGCGGGCCATACAGCGGGAGAGATGGCCGACCCGTTCCCGCCGCTGCCCGACTGGCTGCTCCAGACCCTGCCGGTCGCGGACGCCCTGCCGGCGCTGCGCGAGGCGCTGCGGCTGGGCCCGAACGCGGTGCTGATCGCCCCTCCCGGTGCCGGCAAGACGACGCTGGTGCCGCTCGCCCTGCAGGGCGAGGCATGGCTCGGCGAGGCGCGCATCGTGATGCTGGAGCCGCGCCGCCTCGCCGCACGGGCTGCGGCACATCGCATGGCCTCGCTGCTCGGCGAGCCGGTGGGCGGCCTGGTCGGCTACCGCACCCGGCTCGATTCCGCGGTCTCGGCGCGCACCCGCATCGAGGTGGTGACCGAGGGCCTGCTGGTGCGCCGCCTGCTCGGCGATCCGGCCCTGGACGAGGTCGGCTGCGTGATCTTCGACGAGGTGCACGAGCGCAGCCTCGACGCCGACCTGGCGCTGGCGTTCTGCCTCGACTTGCAGCGCATGCTGCGGCCGGAGCTGCGCCTGCTGGCGATGTCGGCGACCGCCGACGGCGCCGCCCTGTCGCGCATCCTCGCGGCACCGGTGATCGAGAGCACCGGTCGCCTGTTCCCGGTCGAGATACGCCACGCCGCGCGCGACCCGGCAGGCCTGCGCGAGCTGCCGGAGATGATGGCGCGCGCGATCCGTGCTGCCCTTGCCGACCGCTCGGCGCCGGAGGGCGTCGCCTCTGGCGACGTGCTCGCCTTCCTGCCCGGCGTCGGCGAGATCCGCCGCACCGCCGCGTCGCTCGCCGGCATCGAGGCCGAGATCCTGCCGCTGCACGGCGAGTTGCCGCCCGCCGAGCAGGACCGGGTGCTGCGCCCGGGGGCGCCGGACGGGGCCGGGTCGCGATCCCGGCGTCGGGTGGTGCTCGCCACCTCGATCGCCGAGACCTCGCTGACCGTGCCGGGGGTGCGGATCGTCGTCGATGGCGGATTCCGCCGCGCGCCGCGGCTGGATGCCGGCAGCGGGCTGTCGCGGCTGGAGACGCTGCGCGTCAGCCGGGCCGCCGCGGCGCAGCGCGCCGGACGCGCCGGACGCGAGGCGCCGGGGCTGGCGATCCGGCTCTGGACGGAAGCCAGCGGACGCGGCCTCGCCCTTCGCGACCGGCCGGAGATCCTCGATGCCGAGCTCGCCGGCTTCTGCCTGGACGCCGCGGCCTGGACCGCGGCCACGGGCACCGCGGCGTCGGCGCTGCGGCTCGCCGATCCGCCGCCGGCCGGTGCGCTGGAAGCCGCGCGTGCCCTGCTGACCGGTCTCGGCGCGCTGGACGGCCGGGAAGATAGGGCGGATGCCATCACCGCGTCCGGCCTGCGCATGACCGCACTCGGAGCGCATCCGCGGCTGGCGGCGATGATGCTGTCGGCGCGCGATGCGGCGGAGGCGGCGCTGGCCGCCGACCTCGCGGCCCTGCTGGAGGAACGAGACCCGCTCCGCCCGCGCAGCTCCGGCGGGGCGGCGGCGGATCCGCCGGCGGATGTCGGGGCGCGGCTGGCGCTGCTCGCGGGCGGCGATCATCCGCTCGCCGACCGCAACGCCGTCAGCCGGATCCGCCAGTCGGCGCAGGCCTATCGCCGCCGTCTCGGCACCCGCGCGACCGCCGCCGGCGATCCGGCCGCCCTGCTCGCCGCCGCGTTTCCCGACCGCATCGCGCAGCGCCGCGGCGAACCGGGCGCCTTCCGGCTGTCCGGCGGCGGCGGCGCGCGGGTGGGG
>CAXTAY010000068.1:0-8794 GCA_964242335.1 uncultured Acetobacteraceae bacterium
GAGCTCCAACCCCTGCACGGAAAACTGCGTGGCGACCTGTTCCAAGGCATCCGACGCGCGCACGTCTCGCGGGTAGCGGTCGAGGAACCAGCGCGCCACCGCATCCGGGTCCATATGCGGCAATTCCGCGCCGAGCCCCTCCGCGCGCAGCCGGTGCGCCTTGGCGCTGCAGACGAGACCGCAGCGATGGATGTCGCGGCTGGCCGCACGAAGCCCGCGTCGCAGGCTGGAGAGGCTGCGGGTCAGCCGAAACGGTATCTCCGTGTCGCGGGCGATGCCGCTTGCGGCGGCGGCGTCGCCGCGCAGCAAGGCATCCGCCCAGGCGGCCGCGGAATCGTTGCGCAGCGAGCGCACCGGGACGTCGAGATGCAGGTCCGGCTCCGCCACCATGCCGGCGAGCGGCGGAAGCCGGTTTCGCGGTTCGGGATCGGTCAGGGTCCGTGGTGCGGCGTGGATGCGCCAGTCGCTCCGTTCGCGTAACGCCTCGCCCCATTCGGCGAGACCGCCCTCCCCGTCATGGATCTCCTGGCCGTGGCCGATCAGGCAGAGCACGCAGGCGAAGCCTGCGTGACGCGACATGATGTCGAGCAGGTGCGCCGGCTCGGAACGATCGAGCTGCACCGGTCGGTCCCGCGTCTTGGCGATCGCCTGGCGCGCGGTCCAGCAGCGCTGCGCCTCGTCGATGATGATCACCCGCTCCGGCGGCGGCCGCCCCGAGGCGACGAGATCGTCGCGGAAGCGGGGCAGCGCCTGGATCACCCCCTTCATCCGGTGCACCGCGTCGTGGCGGGTCTGGCCCTGCTTCACCGCGTCGCGCACCAGCGCCTCGCGCAGCACGTGCACCAGGGTCGGGTTGCCGGTCAGGAAGGCGGCACCCGTCCTGGCCTCGACGCCGAACGCCGAGTTCAGGCCGCACAGCGTCTTGCCGGCGCCGGGGATCCCGGTCACGAACAGGATCGTCGGGCGTTGCTCGGCCTGCGCCAGCGCGATCAGTGCCGCGATACGATCCGCGGTGCGGGTCAGGTTGGTGGTGTCGGCTCGCGCGCTGACGATCTCCGCGACCGCGTGGCGCGCGAACAGCAGGCAGGCGGCGTCGATGATGTTCGGCACCGGCTCGTAGGCGGCGTACTCCCAGCCGCGCAGGTCGATGGGACGGCAGCCGGTGGAGGGACGTGCAGCCAGCGTCCGCAGCAGCGCGTGAAGCGACGTGCCGTCGGCATGCAGCACGTCCGGACCGAGCCCGGGGAAAGAGAACGGCAGCGTCTGCGTCTGCGCGACCGCATCCGTCGCGACCAGGATCGGCACGATCGGGTGGCCGCGCGTGCCGGCGTGGAAGTCCTGCAGGTCGAGCGCGTAATCGAGCAGCTGTCGGCGGTCGGTCTCGGCGAAACTGCTGGCACCGACCTTAAACTCGAGCACGAACACGCTGGCGGGAGAGAGCAGCACGGCGTCGATGCGTCCGCCCAGCCGAGGGATCTCGAACTCCAGCAGGAGCTGCCACTGCAGGACCTCCGGCAGCTGTGCGACGACGTCGCGCAGGACGTCGATCTCGCGCGACCAGGCGCGGAGCTGGGCAGTTTCGTGGCTGCGGAAGTGACGCGCTGCGGCGTGGGAAAGCTGTCGCAGCAGCGCGGCGTCGTCGGTCGCCATGAAGGTGGCCATGCTGCCGGACCACCAAGCCGACGGCTTCGGCAAGTGCCGTCGCGAACCCTGATCCATGCGGCGCGGCTCGATCCGTTGCGCGCCCTTATGGCATGCCCGAAGAAAGATATGATAGCCGAACGATGGCCGCCGCTACTGCCGCAGCACCGCCCCGGTCGCCTTCGACACCGCCGCCACCACCCGGGCGCAGGCAGCCTCGATCTCGGCATCGGTCAGGCTGCGCTCGCGCGGCTGCAGCACCACCTCGATGGCGAGCGATTTCTGCCCCGCCGGCACCGTGTCGCCCTCGTAGACGTCGAACAGGCTGACCTCGGCGATCAGCGTGCGCTCCGCCCCCCGCGCCGCGCGCAGCACGGCTTCGGCGGTCACCTCGCGTCCGACCAGGAAGGCGAAGTCGCGGAACAGCGGCTGGAACGGCGGCAGCTCCGGTGCGGCGCGTCGCCGGCGCTTGGGATCGGCCACCTCGTCGAGGAACAGCTCGAAGCCGGCGGCCGGCACGCCGAGCCCGATCTCGCGCAGCAGCGCCGGATGCAGGTCGCCGAAGCGGGCCAGCACGGTCTTCGGCCCCTGCCGCAGGGTGCCGGCGCGTCCCGGATGGTAATGGCCGGGCGCGTCCGCACCGACGCTCAGCGCCTCCATCGGCACGCCCAGGCCGTCGAGCAGCGCCAGCGCGTCGGCCTTGACGTCCCACAGCGTCACCGGTTGGGCGCCGACGCCGGGCCGACGCGGGGCGTGGCCGGTGCGCAGGCCGGCCGCGATCAGGCGCTGCCCGTGCTCGCCGAAGCCGGGACCGACCTCGAACAGCGCCAGCGCGTCCGCACCGCGCGCGGCGTTGCGCTTCGCCGCCAGGACCAGGGAGGCGAGCGGCGTCGGCCGCAGCTGGTCGAGGTCGGCGGCGATCGGGTTGAGCAGGCGCAGGCTGTCGGGGATGGCGCCGAACCGCTCGGCCTCCTCGTGCGAGACGAAGGAGAAACCGATGCACTCGGCCATGCCGCGCGCCGCGAGCGTGCGTCGGGCGGCGGCGGTGCGCACCTGACGCGGCGTCAGCGCCGGCAGCGGCACCACCCCCAGCGACGGCAGCGACACCGGGGGGATGCTGTCGAGCCCGCGCAGACGCAGCACCTCCTCGATCAGGTCGCACTCGGCCTCGATCGGGGTGACGTCGTCGGCGAGCAGGCGGCGGCCGGGATCGAGGCCGGGAGACGGGTCGAGCACCGCGCTTGCGGCGATGTCGGGCCGGAACGAGGGGACGTCGAACGTCGCCGCGTCGTCGCTGCGGGCACGCACGGTGAAGCCCAGCGCCTCGAGCGACGCCACCGCCTCGTCGGCCGGCACCTGCAGGCCGCCCAGCGCCGCGACCTGGGCGAAGCGCAGCCGCGCCTCGCGCTGCCAGGCGGGCGTCTCGCCGGCCGCGACGACGTCGCTCGCCTCGCCGCCGCACAGCTCCAGCATCATGCGCGTCGCCGCCTCCAGCGCGGCGGCCGGCAGCGCCGGATCGACCCCGCGCTCGAAGCGCTGGCGCGCGTCGGAGGTGATGCCGTGACGGCGCCCGGAGAGCGCCACCCGTATCGGATCGAACAGCGCGCACTCGATGAAGACGCTGCTGGTCGCGTCCGAGACGCCGGTCGCCTCGCCGCCCATCAGGCCGGCGAAGGACTGCACGCCGGACCGGTCGGCGATCACGCAGTCCTCGTGATGGGCGATGTAGTCGCGGCCGTCGAGGCCACGGAAGCCCTCGCCGGCGCCGCGGCACAGCACCAGCGCGTCGCCCGCCACCTTGTCGGCGTCGAACACGTGCAGCGGCCGGCCGAGGTCGAAGGTGAAGAAGTTGGTTACGTCCACCAGTGCCGAGATCGGCCGCAGACCGACGGCGAGCAGGCGATCGCGCAGCCAGGCCGGGCTGGGCCGGTTGCGGACGCCGCGCAGCGTGCGGCCGAGAACATAGGGACAGGCCTCAGCGAACTCGTCGCGCCAGGCGATGGCGGATGTGAAGGTCCCGGTGACGGTCTCGGCGAGCCAGGGCTTCAGCCGGCCGCAGCCGGCGGCGGCGAGGTCGCGGGCGATGCCGCGCACCGCCAGCGCGTCGCCGCGGTTGGGGGTGATGGCGATCTCGATCACCGGATCGTCGAGACCAGCGACCCGGGCATAGGGCTGCCCGGGCGCGGTCCCGTCGGGCAGCTCGGCGATGCCGTCATGCTCCTCGCCGAGGCCGAGCTCGCGCAGCGAGCAGAGCATGCCGCGGCTGGCGACGCCGCGGATCTCGCCGACCTTGAGCACCGCGCCGGTCGAGGGGATCACGGCACCCGGCGGGGCGAAGATCGCCGCGAGCCCGGCACGCGCGTTCGGGGCACCGCAGACCACCTGCACCGGTTCGGCGTCCGCCTCGCCGACATCGACCCGGCAGACACGCAGGCGGTCGGCGTTGGGGTGCGGCTCGGCGGCCAGGATGCGCGCGGTGCGGAACGCGGCCAGCGCCGCACCACGGTCGGTGACGGCCTCCACCTCCAGGCCGATCCGGTTCAGGGCGGCGAGCAGCTCGTCCAGGCTGGCCGTACTGTCGAGATGGTCGCCCAGCCAGGAGCGGGTGAACTTCATCGCTCAGAGGCCCTCATGCAGCAGCGCGGGCAGCAGCGGCGACGCGCCGTAGTGCCGCAGCCAGCGTATGTCGCTCTCGTAGAAGGAGCGCAGGTCCGGAATGCCGTGCCGGAGCATGGTCAGGCGCTCGATGCCCATGCCGAAGGCGAAGCCGGTGTAGCCGCGCGGGTCGATGCCGCAATTGGCCAGCACGCGCGGATGCACCATGCCGCTGCCCAGCACCTCGAGCCAGTCGGACCCGGCGCCGATCTCGCCGGTGTGCCGGCTCCAGGCGATGTCGACCTCCATCGAGGGCTCGGTGAACGGGAAGTAGGAGGCGCGGAAGCGCACCGGCAGCGCGGGCTGGTCGAAGTAGGCGCGCAGGAACTCGATCAGGCAGCCCTTGAGGTGGCCGAGCGTGATGCCACGATCCACCACCAGCCCCTCGCACTGGTGGAACATCGGCGAGTGGGTGGCGTCGTGGTCGGCGCGGTAGGTACGGCCGGGCACGATCACCCGGATCGGCGGCGCCTGCTCCAACATGGTGCGGATCTGCACCGGCGAGGTCTGGGTGCGCAGCAGCCGCGTCGGCTGTCCGTCCGCGGTCGGCAGGTAGAAGGTGTCGTGGTCGGTGCGCGCCGGGTGGTGCGCCGGCGTGTTCAGGGCCGAGAAGTTGTGCCAGTCGGTCTCGATGTCCGGCCCCTCGGCGAGGCGGAAGCCCATGACGCCGAAGATCGCGACGATCTCCTCGATGGTGCGGCTGATCGGATGGATCGAGCCCCTGGGATCGCGCTGCACCGGCAGGGTGACGTCGACCCGCTCGCCGGCGAGACGTGCGTCGAGGGCGGCCGCCTCCAGCGCCTTGCCGCGTGCGTCGATCGCGGCGCCGAGCTCATCGCGCAGGCGGTTCAGGCTGGCACCGCGGGCGCGTCGCACGTCGGGTGCGGCGCGACCCAGCTCCTTGAGCAGCAGGGTGAGCCGGCCCGACTTGCCGAGTGTGCCGACACGGACCGCGTCCCATGCGCGCTGGTCCGCTGCCGCCGCCAGGCTGGCGAGCGTCTCCTGCCTCAGGCTCTCGAGGTCGTCCGGCATCGCGTCACTCCGGGACCGCGAGCCCGACGACGGGCCGCGATCTGCGCCTCAGGCGAGGGCCGCCTGCACCTTGCCGACGATCTCGGCGAAGCTCGCCGCGTCGTCGTAGGCGATGGCCGCGAGCACCTTGCGGTCGATCTCGATCCCGGCCTTGTCCAGCCCATGGATGAACACGCTGTAGGTCAGGCCGTGCTCGCGCACCGCGGCGTTGATGCGCTGGATCCACAGCCCGCGGAAGTCGCGCTTCTTGTTGCGGCGGTCGCGATAGGCGTACTGCAGCGACTTCTCGAGACGCTCCAGGGCGATGCGGTAGTTGGTCGAGGAACGACCGACGAAGCCCTTGGACTGTGCGAGGACCTTCTTGTGACGGGCGTGGGTGGTGACGCCCCGCTTGACGCGTGCCATGGCTCAGATGCTCCTCATGCCAGCCCGTAGGGGGCCCACTGCTTCACCGTCTTGCCGTCCATCTCGGTCAGCGTCTGGGAGCCGCGGTTGGTCCGCTTCATCTTCTGCGGGCGGTTGATCAGGCCATGGCGCTTGTTGCCGGGACCCGCGAGCACCTTGCCGGTCGCGGTGATCTTGAACCGCTTCTTGACCGACGACTTGGTCTTCATCTTGGGCATTTTGCTCTCCTTCTGGATCGCTGCCCAAGCCCGGGAACGGACCGCACGGCAGCCGTCGCGGCCGGGCATGCCCATCAGGCCCGGACGCGCGAACAGGGGCGGGTGTATAGAGGGCCGGCCGCGCCGGTTCAAGTGCCGGCGCATTGGAGGCCAGGACGACCGCCGCGCCGTGGTCCCAGGCCCCCGATACAATCCGCAACCTGCCGATCGTGATGCCCCAGGACGCGATGGTGCTATAGGGGCGCCGGCTCAGCAAGGCGGCGGTCAGGCGGTTGATGGACGATCTGGTAAGACGCATCGAGGTCAAGCCCGACACCACGTCGCACGCCGGCAGGCGTCGTCGAGGCTGGCTGCTGGTGCTGCTGCTGCTCCTGCTGCTGGCGGGGCTGGTCGCCTGGTGGCTGCTGGCGGGATCCACGGCCAAGCAGACCAAGCCGGCGGTGCCGCCGCAACCGGTCGGCGCGGCCAAGGTCGGTACCGGCGACCTGCACGTCGTGCTGTCGGGCCTGGGCACGGTGACGCCGCTCGCGACCATCACCGTGCAGACGCAGATCAACGGCCAGCTGCTCTCCATCGGCTACCGGGAGGGCCAGATCGTGCACAAGGGCGACTTCCTCGCCCAGATCGATCCGCGCCCGTATCAGGCAGCGCTGGAGCAGGCGCAGGGCACGCTCGCCCGCGACACCGGCCTGCTGCGGCAGGCGCGTTCCGACCTCGCCCGCTACACGACGCTGATCAAGCAGCGCAGCATCGCCCAGCAGCAGGCGGCCGACCAGCAGTTCCTGGTGGAGCAGGACCAGGGGGCGGTGCTGGCGGACCAAGGCACCGTCGACAACGCGAAGGTCAACCTCGCCTACTGCCACATCACGGCACCGGTGACCGGGCGCGTCGGGCTGCGGCTGGTCGATCCCGGCAACTACGTGCAGACCTCGAGCAGCACCGGGCTCGTGGTGCTGACCCAGCTGCAGCCGATCTCGGTGATCTTCGTGCTGCCGGAGGACGACGTGGCCGCGGTGTCGCAGCAGCTGCGCGCCGGCCGGACGCTGCCGGTCGAGGCCTATAACCGCACCAACGCGACGCGGATCGCCACCGGCACGCTGGACAGCGTCGACAACGAGGTGGACACCACCACCGGCACGGTGAAGCTGCGGGCGGTGTTCGCCAACGCCGACGAGGCGCTGATCCCGAACCAGTTCGTCAACGCGCGGCTGCTGGTGCGCACCCTGCCCGGCGTGACCGTGGCGCCGGTGGCGGCGGTGCAGCACGGCGCGCCCGGCGCGTTCGTCTACCGCGTCAAGCCGGGCGGCACGGTCGGCATCGCCGTGGTCAAGACCGGCGTCACCGACGACGACCAGGTGCAGATCCTTTCGGGCGTCGCGCCCGGCGACACGGTGGTGGTCGACGGCGTGGACCGGCTGCGCGACGGCGCGAGGGTGCGGATCACCGCCGACGCCGGCGATCCGGCCACCACCGGCAATGGCGGCCCCGGCGCGCCGCCAGGCCAGCAGTCTCCGGGCCAGCAGTCTGCGGGCCAGCAGTCTGCGGGCCAGCAGTCGGATGCCGCGACGGCTGCGGCGGGCGCGCACCCGCACCATCGGCGCCAAGCCCAGCCGGCCCAACCCGCACAGGATGGGCACTGAGCCCGGCCGATGAGTCCCTCACGCCTGTTCATCCTGCGGCCGGTCGGCACGACGCTGCTGATGCTGGCGATCGTGCTGGTGGGCATCGCCGGCTACCAGTTCCTGCCGGTCTCGGCGCTGCCGGAGGTGGACTACCCCACCATCCAGGTCTCCACCTTCTATCCCGGCGCCAGCCCCGAGGTGATGACCACCGCGGTGACGGCGCCGCTGGAGCGGCAGTTCGGCGAGATGCCGGGGCTCGGGCAGATGAGCTCGAACAGCTCCGCCGGCGCCTCGGTGATCACGCTGCAGTTCGACCTGTCGCTGTCGCTCGACGTCGCCGAGCAGGAGGTGCAGGCGGCGATCAACGCGGCCACCAGCCTGCTGCCGTCGGACCTGCCGGCGCCGCCGGTGTATGCCAAGGTCAACCCGGCAGACACCCCGGTGATCGCGCTCGCCATCAGCTCCCGGACGCTGTCGCTGACCCAGGTCGAGGACCTGACCGACGTGCGGATCGCGCAGAAGCTGGCGCAGCTGCCGGGCGTGGGCCTGGTCTCGATCGCCGGCGGCCAGCGGCCCTCGGTGCGGATCCAGGTGAACCCGCGCGCACTCGCCGCCTACGGGATCCCGATCGACGACATACGCACCGACATCGCCAACCAGAACACCGACATCCCGAAGGGCAATTTCGACGGCCCCGCGCAGGACAGCACGATCAACAACAACGACCAGCTGCAGAGCTCCGCCGAGTACAAGCGGCTGATCGTCGCCTACAGGAACGGCGGGGCGGTGCGGCTGTCCGACGTCGCCTCGGTGATCGACGGGGCCGAGAACAGCGAGCTGGCGGCGTGGGCGAACCGGACGCCGGCGATCATCGTCAACGTGCAGCGCCAGCCCGGCTCGAACGTGATCGCGGTGGTGCGCTCGGTGCGAGCACTGCTGCCCAAGCTGCAGCAATCGCTGCCGCCCGCGGTGGACGTCGCGGTGCTCTCCGACCAGACCACCACGATCCGGGCGTCGGTCGCCGACGTGGAGTTCGAGCTCGGGCTTGCCGTCGTGCTGGTGGTGCTGGTGATCTTCGTCTTCCTGCGCAACCTGCCGGCGACGCTGATCCCCAGCCTGTCGGTGCCGATCTCGCTGGTCGGCACGCTGGCGGGGATGTACCTCTGCGGCTTCTCGCTCGACAACCTGTCGCTGATGTCGCTGACCATCGCCACCGGCTTC
>CAXTAY010000069.1:0-7702 GCA_964242335.1 uncultured Acetobacteraceae bacterium
CTACCGGCTGCAGGGCGTGAAGATCAACGACAAGCACATCGAGGTGATCGTCCGCCAGATGCTGCAGAAGGTCGAGATCCTGGATCCGGGCGACACCACCTACCTGGTCGGCGAGACCGTCGACCGCTTCGAGTACGAGGAGGAGAACGGCAAGCGCCTGCACGTAGGCGAGCGGGCGGCGAACGCGATGCCGGTACTGCAGGGCATCACCAAGGCCAGCCTGCAGACGCACAGCTTCATCTCCGCCGCCTCCTTCCAGGAGACCACGCGGGTGTTGACGGAGGCCGCGACTGCGGGCAAAGTCGATACGCTGAATGGTCTAAAGGAGAATGTTATCGTGGGCCGTCTCATCCCTGCCGGCACCGGCAGCGTGATGAACAAGCTCCGAGCCGTAGCCGCCGGTCGCGATCGTCAGCATACGTTGGGCCAAGGCCCGGCGGCGACGAGCACACCGGCGGTCACGGGCCGCGCGGCAGAATAAGCCGCAGGCCCCAAGACTGGGCCGGGTTGAGGATTACCTCACCCGGCCTTTTCTTTGTCCTGTCCGCGCGACCCTAGCTGTTCGCGACCACCTTGACCTGCGGCGCCGTCGTGGTCTCGATCACGACGATCTGCTGCTGGATCTGCTGGACCAGCTGCGTGACCTGGAGCGCGTCCACGTTCGCCGCGGCGAGCATGGCCTGCGCCTGCGGGATCAGCGGGTCGATCGCGCCCTCGACCTGCGCCACGGGTGCCGCCAGCGCCGGGTTGGCGGCGACCGCGACGTCGGCCATGCCCTTGGCGATGCCGTAGGCGTCGACCGCCCGGCTGAGATCGGCCTTGGCAGTCGCCAGGTCGCTCTGGACCGTGGTGCTGGCGGTCGTGGTGCAGGCGCCGAGGCTGACAGCGGCGAGAACGGCGAGTGCGAGATGCTTCATGTGCGGATGCCTCTGATGTCCGTCGTCGGGTTCCGGGTGCTCGCGGCAGCGTCGTCGCGGCACCCGGGATGAGCCCGATCGTAGTTTGTCCCAGTGCGCGGCCGTAATGAATTGTCGTCCGGTTCACCGCCTCGCGCCGGGATGATGCAACGGCCGCCGCGCCGCCCGCGCTTGCACTGGCAGCGCACGCACTGGCGGCGCAGCATCGGAGGTGCCGCATGAACCCATTCTCCCGCAGAAGGGCCCTGACCACCGGCATCGGGGTGGCGGGCGTCGCCGCGGCTTCGGTGGCCCATGCCCAGGCGGTACCGGGTGCGGTGCGCCGGGTGGCGTCGCAGCCGAGCCGCGGCGGGATGGGAGGCAGCGACCCTGGGCCGCGCGACCCGCTGCGGGACGGCGAGAACCCCGACCTGCTCGCCCCGCCCGGCACCGATCACGGCACTCTGCCGAACCTGCGCTTCTCCTTCGCCGACGCGCATATGCGCCTCACCGACGGCGGCTGGACGCGCCAGGTCACGCAGCGCGAGCTCGGCGTCGCGACCAGCATGGCGGGGGTGAACATGCGCCTGAAGGCCGGATCCGCCCGCGAGATGCACTGGCACAAGGAGGGGGAGTGGTCCTACATGCTCTATGGCAGTGCCCGCATCTCCGCGGTCGACGCTCAGGGCCGCACCTTCCTCGACGACGTGCACGAGGGCGACCTGTGGTATTTCCCCTCCGGCATCCCGCACTCCATACAGGGCCTCGGCCCGGACGGCTGCGAGTTCCTGCTGGTGTTCGACGACGGCAGCTTCGACGAGGACAGCACGTTCCTGATCAGCGACTGGTTCAAGCACGTGCCTCCCGAGGTGCTGGCGAAGAACTTCGGCGTTGCGGCCTCGAACTTCGGCCACACGCCGTCGCCCGAGCAGCGCTACATCTTCCCGCTGCCGGTGCCGGGTCCGCTCGCGGCCGACCGCCGGGCCAGCAACGGAGCGGTGCCGCAGGGCTTCAGCTTCCGGCTCGGCGCGATGGCGCCGGTGCGGACCCGCTCGGGCAGCGTGCGCATCGTCGATTCCGGCAACTTCGAGGCGTCGAAGACGATCGCGGCGGCGCTGGTCGAGGTGGAACCGGGCGGCCTGCGCGAGCTGCACTGGCACCCCAACGCCGCGGAGTGGCAGTACTACATCGCCGGCGAGGCGCGCATGGGCGTGTTCGGCGCTTCGGGCGATGCGAGGAGCTTCGACTATCGCGCGGGCGATGTCGGCTACGTGCCGTTCGCGATGGGCCACTATATCGAGAACACCGGCGGCACCACGCTGCGCTTCCTGGAGATGTTCCGCAGCCCGAGATATGCCGACGTCTCGCTCAACCAGTGGATGGCGCTGACGCCGCCCGAGCTGGTGCGCGGTCACCTGGAACTGAACGATCAGGTGATGAACTCGCTCGACAGGGTCAAGCGCAGTGTGGTTCCTGCCTGAACCGGCCGGCCGATGTCCGCACTGCTGCCGACCCGCCGATGTGGAGGCCCCTATGAAGCATGATCGACCGGATCCGGCAGTGACGCGGCGTGCGGTGCTCGCGACCGGCACCGCAGCCGGCGGCCTCGCGGTGGTCGGCCGAGAGGCCGCGTCGGCGCCGCCTCTCTCGCCGCCCGAACCGGCGGCGGCGATCGCGGGCGAGCCGATGCCGCTGACGCTCAGGGTCAACGGCCAGACCCGGCACCTCGTGCTCGACAGCCGCACCACGCTGCTCGACATGCTGCGCGAGCACCTGAACCTGACGGGATCGAAGAAGGGCTGCGATCACGGGCAGTGCGGCGCCTGCACGATCCTGCTGAACGGCCGCCGCATCAATTCCTGCCTGTCGCTGGCGGTGATGCATGACGGCGACGAGCTGACCACGATCGAAGGGCTGGGCGAACCCGGCCGGCTGCACCCGTTGCAGGCCGCGTTCGTGCACCATGACGGCTACCAGTGCGGCTACTGCACGCCGGGGCAGATCTGCTCCGCCACCGGCATGCTGGCGGAGGCGCGGGCGGGCGCGCCGAGCTTCGTCACCGACGACCTCGCGAGCCATCCCGAGCTGAGCGACGCCGAGATACGCGAGCGGATGAGCGGCAACATCTGCCGCTGCTCGGCCTATCCCAACATCGTGGCCGCGATCCGCGACGTCGCGCGGAACATCACGTGAAGGCGTTCGGTTACGAGCGCGCCACCAGCGCGCCGGGTGCCGCGCGCGCGGTGCTCGCGAACCCCGATGCGAGCTTCATCGCCGGCGGCACCAACCTGCTCGACCTGATGAAGCTGCAGGTGGTCACGCCTGCCCACCTCGTCGACATCACCCGCCTGCCGCTGCACCGGGTGGAGGACACCCCGCAGGGCGGGCTGCGCATCGGCGCGCTGGTGCCGAACAGCACCCTGGCCGCACATCCCCGGGTGCGCAGCCACTATGCCGTGCTCAGCCGCGCCCTGCTCTCCGGCGCCACCGGGCAGCTGCGCAACAAGGCGACCACCGGCGGCAACCTGCTGCAGCGGACGCGCTGCTATTATTTCTACGACGTGACGAAGCCGTGCAACAAGCGTCAGCCGGGCTCCGGCTGTGCCGCGATCGGCGGGTTCAACCGCATCCACGCGGTGCTCGGCACCAGCAGCCACTGCATCGCGACCCACCCCTCCGACATGGCGGTGGCGATGCTCGCACTTGGTGCCGAGGTCGAGACCGTGGACGCCGAGGGCGGCGTGCGCTCGATCCCGCTGAGCCTGCTGCACCGCCTGCCCGGCGACACGCCGCAGCGTGAGACCGAGCTGCGTCCCGGCGAGCTGATCACCGCGGTGGTGCTGCCGCCGCCGCCGCCCGGGGTGCAGGTGTATCGCAAGGTGCGCGACCGCGCCTCCTACGCCTTCGCGCTGGTCTCGGTGGCCGCCATCGTCGACTGCGCCGGCGGCCGGATCCGCTCGGCGCGTCTGGCCTTCGGCGGCCTCGCGCACAAGCCCTGGCGCGTCCCGGAAGCCGAGGCCCGCCTCGCCGGCGCCCGTGCCGACGACGCCGCCTTCGGCGCGGCCGCGGAGGTCGCGTTCGCCGGCGCCCGCGGCTGGGGCAGCAACGACTTCAAGGTGCCGCTCGCCCACCGCGTGCTCCGCGCGGTGCTGGCCGACACCACGCGCGCCTGAGGAGCGGACCGATGATCGAGATGAACGCGCCGGTCGGCGGCAACCTGCTGGATGGTCCCGGCGGCCTGGTCGGCAGGCCGATCGACCGCGTCGACGGTCCGCTGAAGGTCACCGGCACCGCGCGCTACGCCTACGAGGTGCGGGAGGCCGGAGCCGCCGCCTACGGCTTCGTCGTGCCGGCGGGCGTCGGCAAGGCCCGCATCGCCGGGATCGACGTCTCCGCCGCCGAGGCGGCCCCCGGCGTGATCAAGGTGCTGACCTGGCGCGACGTGCCGCCGCAGGGCCGCGGCAACCACCGCCAGGCCTGCGCGGTGCTGTACGAGCCGGGCATCGAGCATTACGGGCAGCCGGTCGCCCTGGTGATCGCCGAGTGCTTCGAGCAGGCGCGCGCCGCCGCCTACCTGGTGCGCGTCGAGGTGGAGCCGCAGCCGGCGCGCTACGCGATGGCGGCGAATGCGAGCCTGGCGCGCAAGCCGGAGCAGTCGCAGAACCCCGCCGATACGGCGAGCGGAGACTTCGAGAGCGCCTTCGCCGCCGCGCCGGTGCAGCTGGACGTCACCTACACCACGCCGCTGCAGTCCCACGCGATGATGGAGCCGCACGCCACCGTGGCGCGGTGGGACGGCGACCAGCTCACGCTCTACACCTCCAACCAGATGCTGAGCCAGGCCAAGAACACGATCGCGCACACGCTGAAGATGTCGCCGGTGAACGTCCGCGTGGTCAGCCGCTACATCGGCGGCGGCTTCGGCTCCAAGCTCTGGGTCAATGCCGACGCCATCCTGGCTGCCCTCGGCGCCCGCGCCGCCGGGCGGCCGGTGAAGCTCGCGCTCACCCGGCAGCAGGTGTTCCACGTCACCACCCATCGCTCGGACACGATCCAGCGCCTGCGCTTCGGCACCGACCGGGACGGCCACATCCTGGCGATCGGGCACGACGTGGTGTCCGGCAACCTCGCCTCCGAGCAGGACTACGAGGGGGCGGCGAACCAGACCCGCACCCTGTATGCCGGCGCCAACCGGGAGACGCGCCACCGTCTGGTGCCGCTCGACATCCCGGTGGCCTCGGCGATGCGGGCTCCCGGCGAGGCGGTCGGGATGCTGGCGCTGGAATGCGCGATGGACGAGCTCGCCGAGAAGCTGCAGCTCGATCCGATCGAACTGCGGGTGCGCAACGAGCCGGCGCGCGATCCCACCAACGACGTGCCCTATTCCAGCCGCCAGCTGATCGGCTGCATGCGCGCCGGCGCCGAGCGCTTCGGCTGGGACAAGCGCCGTCGCCCCGGCCAGGTGCGCGACGGGCAGTGGCTGGTGGGCATCGGCATGGCGGCGGCGACCCGGCAGAACCCGCTGCAGGCGTCGAAGGCGAACCTGCGGCTGGATCCCGACGGGATCGTGACCGTGCGCATGGCGATGACCGACATCGGCACCGGCACCTACACCATCCTGACCCAGATCGCCGCGGAGATGCTGGGCGTGCCGATGGACCGCGTGCGCGTCGAGCTGGGCGACACCAACTTCCCGCCGGCCTCGGGCTCCGGCGGCTCGTTCGGCGCCGGCAGCTCCGGCTCGGCGCTGTTCGATGCCTGCGAGGCGTTGCGCGCCAAGCTGGCCCAGGCCGCCGGCATGGATCCGGCGCAGGCGAGCTTCGCCGACGGCTCGGTGCACGGCGGCGCGCGATCGGTGAGCCTGGCCAGCCTGGCGGGGCCGGGCGGCATCACCGCCGACGGCGAGGTCAAGCCCGGCAGCATGCGCAAGAAGTTCTCGCAGCAATCCTACGGCGCGCACTTCGTCGAGGTCGGCGTCGATGCCGATACCGGGGAGGTGCGGGTGCGCCGCATGCTGGGCGTGTTCGCGGCGGGCCGCATCCTGAACGCCAAGACGGCGCGCTCGCAGGCGATCGGCGGCATGGTGTTCGGCATCGGCGCGGCACTCGAGGAGAGCCTGGCGCTCGACGACCGGTTCGGCCACTTCGTCAACCACGACCTGGCCGAGTATCACGTGCCGGTGCATGCCGACGTGCCCGACCTCGACGCCGTCTTCCTCACCGAGATCGACGACAAGACCAACCCGCTGAAGAGCAAGGGGGTCGGCGAGCTCGGCATCTGCGGCGCCGGTGCGGCGGTGGCGAACGCGATCTACAATGCCTGCGGCGTGCGGGTGCGGGACTATCCGATCACGCTGGACAAGCTGCTGCCGGGCCTGCCACGGGTCTGAGCGATGCGGCGCGGGGCCTCTCCTATGCTGCCGAGACGCCGCCAGGACGGCGGCGGCGACCAGTTCGCCATCGACGTCCCCGGCGGCCCGGGCGGCGCGTCGGTCATGGTCATGGACAGGCTCGGCGGCCGCGACCAGATCGTCGCGACCGCGGCCCTGTCCTCCTGGGCAGCGTTCGAGCGGCCGCTGCCGGCGCTGCTGCATGGCTGGGTCGCCCGCGCGCAGGGTCTGGTGGTCGATGTCGGCGCCAATACCGGCTTCTACGCCCTGCTCGCCGCCTGCGCCTCGCTCAGGGCGCAGGTGCTGGCGTTCGAGCCCTACCCCCCGGTGTTCGAGGTGCTGGCGCGCAACATCGCCGCCAACGCGTGCGGCCGGCGCATCGAGGCGGTGCCGCTGGCGCTGAGCCGGCAGGAGGGCCCGGCCACGCTCTACGTGCCGACCCAGGAGCACGGGCTGATGGAGACCAGCAGCTCGCTCGAGGCCGCCTTCAAGACGATGCACAGCGAGGCGCAGGCGATCCGCACCGCCACCCTGGATGGGTTCCTGGCCGGCCATCCTCGCGGGCGCGATCGCATCACCCTGATCAAGGTGGATGTCGAGGGCCACGACGCCGCGGTGCTGGAAGGGGCGCGGCGCACCATCGCGCGCTCGCGTCCGCTGCTGTTCCTGGAGGTGCTGCCGCGTGCCGACACCGCGAGCCTGACCCGCTTCCTCGACGAGGAGGGCTATGTCGACGTGCCGATCCGTCCCGACGCGCCGCTGCGGCAGGAGACGCAGGTGCAGGTCCATCCGGAGGCGTGGAATCACGCGCTGGTGCCGGCAGAGGCGGCGGCCGACTTCCTCGGGCTGCTCTGAAGGATCGACGGCATCTCCGGCCTGGAGTGAGAGTTGCAACAAGTGAAGGCCCGCGGGCGGGCAGGCGCTTGACTCGGGGCGGTCGCCTTCGTAGGTTCCGCGCCCTCGGCTGACCTCGACTTCGGGTCCGCGACAGCCGTCGAATGCAGCACCGAAGCGTGCGGCGCCGCTCCCCGGCACCGGGGAACTCAGGCCGGACGTGATCAGGACCACCGCGCGGAAGGGCTATCCCTCCGAGTGCGGTCTTTTGCTGTGATCCGGCGGCGGTCGCGGGGACGGAGACGAGGCGGGCCGGCACAGAGAGGATCGGGACACAGGCGTATGCCCACCATCAACCAGCTCATCGCCAAGGGTCGCGAGCCCGCCGCCAAGCGCAACAAGGTGCCGGCCCTGCAGGGCTGCCCGCAGAAGCGCGGCGTCTGCACGCGCGTCTACACGACCACCCCGAAGAAGCCGAACTCGGCACTCCGCAAGGTCGCCAAGGTGCGCCTGACCAACGGCTACGAGGTCGTGAGCTACATCCCCGGCGAGGGCCACAACCTGCAGGAGCACAGCGTCGTGC
>CAXTAY010000070.1:0-7681 GCA_964242335.1 uncultured Acetobacteraceae bacterium
CATCGCCACCGGCTTCGTGGTCGACGACGCCATCGTCATGATCGAGAACATCGCGCGCTACGTCGAGCAGGGCGAGGCGCCGCTGGCCGCCGCACTGCGCGGCTCCGGCGAGATCGGCTTCACCATCATCTCGCTCACCGTGTCGCTGCTGGCGGTGCTGATCCCGCTGCTGTTCATGGGCGACGTGGTCGGGCGCCTGTTCCACGAGTTCGCCGTGACCCTGGCGATGACCATCGTGATCTCGGCGGTAGTCTCGCTCACCCTGGTGCCGATGCTGTGCGCGCTGCTGGTCAAGCACCGTCCGGCGCAGGCTCGCAACCGCCTCGACCTCGCCGCCGAGCGTGGTTTCGAGTGGCTCATCGGACGCTACGACCGCGGGCTCGGCTGGGTGCTGGACCACCAGAAGCTGACGCTGGCCGTCGCCCTGCTGACGCTGGGGCTGACCTGCGTGCAGTACGTGGAGATCCCCAAGGGCTTCTTCCCGGTGCAGGATACCGGTCTGATCCAGGGCATCTCGTATGCGGCGCAGGACATCTCGTTCGGCGCGATGGCGAGCAAGCAGCAGGCGCTGGCGGATACGATCCTGCGCGACCGCGACGTCGTCGACCTATCGTCCTTCATCGGCGTCGACGGCACCAACGCCACGCTGAACAGCGGCCGGATGCTGATCTCGCTGCGGCCGCGCGACCAGCGGAGCGACGACGCGAGCGCCATCATCCGCCGGCTGGAGCAGGAGACACAGTCGCTCGCCGGCATACGCATCGCCATGCAGCCGGTGCAGGACCTGACCATCGACAGCACCATCGGCCGCGCCCAGTACCTGTTCTTCCTGGAGAACCCGGATCAGACCCTGTTCGACGCCTGGGTGCCGCGCCTGGTCGCCCGTCTGGCCGAGACGCCGCAGTTCCGCGACGTCTCGAGCGACCTCACCCGGCAGGGTCGGGTGCTGCAGATGACGATCGACCGGCAGACCGCGGCACGGTTCGGGATCACGCCGTCCAGCATCGACAACGCGCTCTACGACGTGTTCGGCCAGCGCATCGCCTCCACCCTCTACACCCAGTCGAACCAGTACCGGGTGATCCTGAACGCCGACCTGCACGACCTGCGCAGCCTCGATGCGGCACTCGCCGGGATCTACCTGCCCTCGTCCACCGCCAGCACCGGACAGGTGCCGCTGTCGGCGATCGTGCAGCCGTCGGAGACCACCGGACCGCTGCAGATCCAGCATCTCGGCCAGTTCCCGTCCACCTCGATCTCGTTCAACCTGGCACCCGGCGCCTCGCTCGACAGCGCGGTGGCCGCGATCTCCCACGCCGAGCGCGACATCGGCCTGCCGGACAGCTTCCAGACCGCGACCCAGGGCGCGCTGTCGGCGTTCCAGAAGTCGCTCGGCAACGAGCTGCTGCTGATCGCCGCCGCCCTGGTCGCGGTCTACATCGTGCTCGGCGTGCTCTACGAGAGCTTCCTGCACCCGCTCACCATCCTCTCGACGCTGCCGTCGGCCGGCGTCGGCGCGCTGCTGGCGCTGCGCCTGGTCGGCTCCGATCTCGACATCATCGGCATCATCGGCATCATCCTGCTGATCGGCATCGTCAAGAAGAACGCGATCATGATGATCGACTTCGCGCTCGCCGCCGAGCGCGAGGAGGGCCGCAGCCCGCGCGAGGCCATCCACCAGGCCTGCCTGCTCCGCTTCCGGCCGATCCTGATGACCACGCTGGCGGCGATGCTCGGCGCGCTGCCGCTGATGCTCGGCACGGGTGCGGGCTCGGAGCTGCGCCGCCCGCTCGGGCTATGCATCGTCGGCGGCCTGCTGGTGAGCCAGCTGCTCACCCTGTTCACCACCCCGGTGATCTACCTCGCCCTCGACCGCGCCGCCGAGCGGCTGTTCCACCGCCGGGCGAACCGCGACACCGGCGATGCCCGGCCGGCACCGGCGGAATGACCGGCCGAATGACCGGCGGAACGCGCGCTTGAACATCTCGTCGCCGTTCATCGCCCGGCCGGTGGCGACGACGCTGCTGCTGATCGCGATCGCGCTCGCCGGCGTGCTCGGCTACGCCAAGCTCCCGGTGTCGCCGCTGCCCGAGATCGACTTCCCCACCATCAGCGTGCAGGCCCAGCTGCCCGGCGCCAGTCCGGACGTGGTCGCGACCAGCCTGGCCGCCCCGCTCGAGCGGCATCTGGGCGAGATCGCCGACGTCACCGAGATCACGTCGCAGAGCCAGATCGGGCAGACCCGCATCACCCTGCAGTTCGGGCTCGACCGCGACATCAACGGGGCCGCGCGCGACGTGCAGGCGGCGATCAACGCGGCCCAGGCGGACCTGCCGGCCAACCTGCTGTCGCAGCCGACCTATCGCAAGGTGAACCCGGCCGACGCGCCGGTGCTGATCCTGGCGCTGACCTCGGGCACGCTCACCCGCGGCCAGATGTACGACGCGGCGAGCACGGTGCTGCAGCAGCAGCTCTCGCAGATCGACGGCGTCGGCCAGGTGATCATCAGCGGTGCCGCGCTGCCGGCGGTGCGGGTGGAGCTGGATCCGCTGGCGCTGTTCCATGCCGGCATCGGGCTGGAGGATGTCCGCTCGGCGCTGTCGAGCGCCAACGCCAACAGCCCGAAGGGTGACGTCGAGGTCGGCGCGCAGCGCTGGCAGATCACCACCAACGACCAGTCGAACCGTGCCGCCGACTACAGGCCGCTGATCGTCGCCTACCGCAACGGCGACGCGGTGCGGCTGTCGGACATCGCCGACGTGCAGGACTCCGTGCAGGACCTGCGCAACCTCGGGCTGGCCGATGGCAAGCCGGCGGTGCTGGTGATCATCTTCCGCCAGCCGGGTGCCAACATCATCACCACCATCGACGGCGTGCGCGCCGCGGTGCCGCGGCTGAAGGCGGCGCTGCCGACCGACCTCGACATCACCTTCGCCTCCGATCGCTCGACCACCATCCGCTCGGCGCTGAACGATACCCAGCGCACGCTGGTGATCGCGATGCTGCTGGTGGTCGGCGTGGTCTACGCCTTCCTGCGCAACGGCCGCGCCACGCTGATCCCGGCGGTCGCGGTGCCGGTCTCGATCATCGGCACCTTCGGGGTCATGTACCTGCTGGGCTACTCGCTCGACAACCTGTCCCTGATGGCGCTCACCATCGCCACCGGCTTCGTGGTCGACGACGCGATCGTGGTGCTGGAGAACATCTCGCGCCATCTCGAGGACGGCGTGCCGCGCGTCCAGGCCGCGTTGCGCGGCGCGCGCGAGGTCGGGTTCACCGTCATCTCGATCACGCTGTCGCTGATCGCGGTGTTCCTGCCGATCCTGCTGATGGGCGGCATCGTCGGCCGGCTGTTCCGCGAGTTCGCGATGACATTGTCGGTGGCGATCCTGGTGTCGATGGTGATCTCGCTCACCGCAACACCGATGATGTGCGCGCTGTTCCTGCGCCCGGGCGGCGCGCCGGACGTACTGCGCCGGCCGAGCCTGTTCGCGCGGGTGCAGAACGGCTACGCGCGCACGCTGAAGCTGGCGCTCGACCACAGCCTGCTGGTGCTGCTGCTGCTGATCGGCACGATCGCGCTGAACGTATGGCTGATCACGATCATCCCCAAGGGCTTCTTCCCGGAGGAGGATACCGGGCGGATGATCGGCAGCCTGCAGGCCGACCAGAGCATCTCGTTCCAGCTGATGAGCCGCAAGTTCACGCAGATGATGGCGATCGTGCAGGCCGATCCGGCGGTGCAGGACGTGGTCGGCTCGACCGGATCGGGCAGCGGCGGAGCGTCCGCGCAGACCAATACCGGGACGCTGTACATCTCGCTCAAGCCGCTGCGCCAGCGCGTCGGCATCGCCCAGGTGATCGCGCGGCTGCGTCGAAGACTGGGACAGGTGCCGGGCGGCAGGCTGTTCCTGCAGCCGGTGCAGGACATCCGGGTCGGCGCGCGGCAGAGCAACGCCGAATACCAGTACACGGTGCTGGGCGACAGCGCCGCCGAGGTGCAGCAATGGGCGCCGAAGCTGCTGGCCGCACTCGAGCGCGATCACACCTTCACCGACCTGAACTCGGACCAGCAGCAGAACGGGATGGAGACCAACCTGGTCGTCGACCGCGACACCGCGTCCCGGCTCGGCCTGACCATGTACCAGATCGACAACACGCTGTACGACGCGTTCGGGCAGCGTTCGGTGTCGACGATCTACAACGCGCTGAACCAGTATCACGTGGTGATGGAGGTGGCGCCGCAGTACTGGCAGCGCCCGTCCATGCTCAGGCAGGTCTGGATCAGCACCTCCGGCGCCCAGCCGGGCGGCTCCGAGACCAGCGCACTCAGCGCCGGTTCGGTCAGCGCAGGCTCGGCGACCGGCGTCACCGCCGCATCGGCGACCGCGGTGGCGCCGGTCACGACCACGCGCTCCTCCGCCGTCGCCTCGGCGGCGAACCGCAGTGCTGCGATCAGCAACGTCGTCGCGACCGGTGCCGTGACGACGAGCACGACCAGCGCCGCCTCGAACAACGCGGTGCGCACCGCGGCGCAAGCCGCGATCGCCACCACCGGCAAGGGCAGCGCGTCGAGCGGTGCCGCGGTGGCGACGGCGGTGGAGACGATGGTGCCGCTCTCGGCGGTGGCGCGCTACGCGCCCGGCAACACACCGCTCGCGGTCAACCACCAGAGCCAGTTCGTGGCCAGCACGATCTCGTTCAACCTGCCGCCGGGGAAGTCGCTGAGCGACGCAACAGGGGCGATCCAGCGCGCGGTGCAGGCGATCCACCTGCCCGCCGATCTCAGCGGCGGCTTCGCCGGCACCGCGCAGGTCTATCAGCAATCCCTCGCCAACGAGCAGATCCTAGTGCTCGCCGCACTCGCCGCGATCTACATCGTGCTGGGGATCCTGTACGAGAGCTTCGTGCACCCGATCACGATCCTGTCGACGCTGCCGTCGGCCGGCGTGGGCGCGGTGCTGGCGCTGCTGCTGTTCCGGATCCCGTTCACGATCATCGCGCTGATCGGCGTGATCCTGCTGATCGGCATCGTCAAGAAGAACGCGATCCTGATGATCGACTTCGCGCTGCAGGCGGAGCGCGAGGACGGCATGGACAGCCGCGAGGCGATCTTCCATGCGGCCGTGATGCGCTTCCGCCCGATCATGATGACGACGACCGCGGCACTGCTGGGCGCGCTGCCGCTCTGCTTCAGCTTCGGCGAGGGCAGCGAGCTGCGCCAGCCGCTCGGGATCTCGATCGTCGGCGGCCTGCTCGTGAGCCAGGCGCTGACCCTCTACACGACGCCGATCGTCTACCTGTATCTCGACCGGCTGCGGCCGGCGGCGAGCCGATCCCGGGCCGCGACGGCACGGGCATGACGACCGGGTGGTGAGTCAGCCGAGGCGTGGACGGCCTGCGATCCCCGGCGAGCTTCCGGGTCACTCCCACTCGATCGTGCCGGGCGGCTTCGAGGTGATGTCGTAGGTCACCCGGTTGATGCCGCGCACCTCGTTGACGATCCGGCCGGCCACGCGGTTCAGGAAGCCCATGTCGAACGGATACACCTCCGCCGTCATGCCGTCGGTGCTGGTCACCGCGCGCAGCGCACAGGCCTGGTCGTAGGTGCGGCCGTCGCCCATGACGCCGACGGTGCGCACCGGCAGCAGCACCGCGAAGGCCTGCCAGATCGCATCGTAGAGGCCGGCGGCGCGGATCTCCTCGAGGAAGATGCTGTCGGCGCGTCGCAGCAGCGCCAGGCCGTCGCGCGACAGCGCGCCGGGAATGCGGATCGCCAGCCCCGGTCCCGGGAACGGATGGCGTCCGACGATGCTGTGCGGGATCCCGAGCTCGCGGCCGAGTGCCCGCACCTCGTCCTTGAAGAGCTCGCGCAGCGGCTCGACCAGCTTCATGTGCATGCGCTCGGGCAGGCCGCCCACGTTGTGGTGCGACTTGATCGTCACTGACGGCCCTCCGGTGAAGCTGACGCTCTCGATCACGTCCGGATACAGGGTGCCCTGGGCGAGGAAGTCGGCACCGCCGAGCTTGCACGCCTCCTCGTCGAACACCTCGATGAACAGCCGGCCGATGGTCTTGCGCTTGGTCTCGGGATCGGTGACCCCTTCCAGTGCGGACAGGAACAGCTCGCTCGCGTCGCGATGCACCAGCCTGATGTTGAAGCGGTCGCGGAAGGTGCGGACCACCTCCTCGCCCTCGCCGGCACGCAGCAAGCCGTGATCGACGAAGATGCAGGTGAGCTGCTCGCCGATCGCCGCATGGATCAGCACCGCTGCCACCGAGGAGTCCACGCCGCCCGACAGGCCGCAGATCACCCGCGACGCGCCGACCTGCTCGCGGATGCGCGCGATCTCCATGTCGCGGAACCCGGCCATGGTCCAGGTGCCGCGGCAGCCGGCGACCTCGTGGGTGAAGTTGCGCAGCAGCGCCGCCCCATGCGGCGTGTGCACCACCTCGGGATGGAACATCAGGCCGTACAGCCGACGGCCCTCGTCGGCGATGATGGCGTAGGGCGCGCCCTCGCTGACCGCGACCGCGCGGAACCCCGGCGGCAGGCGGCTGACCCGGTCGCCATGGCTCATCCAGACCTGCTCGCGAGCGCCGCGCTGCCAGGTGCCGCGCAGCAGGGCTGACTCCTCCAGGATGTCGACATGCGCCCGGCCGAACTCGCGCTGCTCGGAGGACACCACCTCGCCGCCGAGCTGGACGCACATCACCATCTGTCCGTAGCAGATGCCGAGCACCGGCACACCGAGCCCGAACAGCTCGTCCGGCGCGCGCGGCGAGCCCGCCTCCGGCACGCTGGAGGGACCGCCGGAGAGGATGATGCCGCGTGGCGCGAACGCCCGGATCCGCTCGATCGTCGTGGCGTATGGCCAGATCTCGCAGTAGACGCCGCTCTCGCGCACGCGCCGGGCGATCAGCTGGGTGACCTGGCTGCCGAAATCCAGGATCAGGACGCGATCGTCGTGCAGTGTCTGTTCCAGCGGGTTCATCTCGGTTGCCTTCGGCGGGTCGTGCATGGGAGCGGGCCTGGCCGGCTTGCAGCATGGAAGTCCGGCCGCACGCAAGCATCGGCTGCGCCACGGAGTGCTGGCCGGCATCCGACCGCCGGCCTAGGCTGCGTACGATCCTCGACCAGCACCGGATCCCGCCATGCGCCTGCCGTTCCTTCTCGTCAGCGTCGCGATAGCCGGACTGGCCACCGAGGCGGCCGCGGCACCCGACCTCATCGGCCGCTGGACCGGCAGCCTGCACACGCTGCAGGGGGTCTGTCCGGAGCAGCGCAGCTCGACGCTGGTGATCGACCGCAGGCACCTGAGCTTCGCCCCCGCGGACGGCGCGCTGGTGCTGCACGGCAGGCGCGGCGCCGAGCCCAGCCGCCTGCACGCCCAGCTCAGCCTGCCGGGGGTGGACCACAAGCCGGTGCCGATGGTGTTCGAAGGTCGCCCCGACGGCGACGCGATCGCGGGCGTCTACGGCACTCCCACCTGCCGGGCGAAGATCCGGCTCGAACGGCCGCAGGATCGGCCGCTGCAGCGTGCGCTCGGCCGCTGAGCCGGTCGCGCGAGGGTCGCGTCCGGGGGGTTGCACCGCCCGGTCATGTGGGTTAATTCCGCGCCCACGGCGGCACCCGTAGCTCAATTGGATAGAGCACCAGACTACGAATCTGGGGGTTGGA
>CAXTAY010000071.1:0-5442 GCA_964242335.1 uncultured Acetobacteraceae bacterium
GTCGCCGGCGGCGGCGGCAAGCGCGTGCAGCCCGGCATGGAGGTCCAGGTCGTGCCAGCGACGGCGCGCCAGCAGCGGGATGGGTTCATCGAGGGCCGGGTCGTGGCCGTCGCCGATTTGCCAGCCACGCGGGAGAGCATTCTCCGCGTGCTCAAGAACGCCGCTTTCGTCGATCAGTTGACGCGCGCAGGGCCGCCCTACCAAGCAATTGTCTCGCTCGCGACCGCCCCTGACGCGCCGAGCGGCTTCCGCTGGTCGACCGGCACGGGTCCGGCCACCCCCATCCAGGTCGGCACCTTGGTCAATGCCAAGATCGTGGTGGACCGCGTGCCGGTGATCGGCCTCATCGTGCCGCGGGCGGAGACGCTGATCCGCTCGCTACACGCCTGGACGCGCTGACGTGGCGGGCAAAGCCCGCATGGCCCGGCTGCGGCGCGTGCCGACCGTGCTGCAGCTCGAGGCGCTCGAATGCGGCGCCGCCGCCCTTGGCATGGTGCTCGCCCACCATGGGCGCTGGACGCCCCTGGTCGAGCTGCGGCGGCTCTGCGGGGTGTCGCGCGATGGCTCGAAGGCCGCCTCCCTGCTCCGCGCCGCTCGCAACCTCGGTTTGGAGGCGGAAGGTTACCGGCTCGATCTCGAAGAGCTCGCCACCGTCACCAAACCCGCGATTGTCTACGTCAACGAGAACCACTTCGTCGTGCTCGAGGGCATGCGCCGCGGCCGGGTGCAGGTCAACGACCCGGCCGGCGGCCGGGTGATCTACACACTCAACGAGTTCGCCGCGGTCTATTCCGGCATCGCCCTCACCTTCGCGCCGGGGGACGCGTTCCGCCGCGGCGGCGAGCGGCCGCGCGTGCTCTGGCCGCTCGCCCGGCGGCTGCGCGGCGCCCGGGGCGTGTTTGCCCTGGTGGTCGCGAGCGGGGTGGCGCTCGCGGTGCCCGCGATGGTGATCCCGGCCTTCACCCGCGCCTTCGTGGACCAGTTCGTGATCGAGCGGCAGGACGATTTCGTGCCTTGGCTCCTCACCGCCATGCTGGCCACGCTCGCCGTCCAGCTCGGCTTGCTTTGGGTCCAGGGCTGGTCCCAGCTCGCGCTGCGCAATCGGATCGCGGTCGGCACCGCGTCCGACTTCATGTGGCGCGTGCTGCGCATGCCGATCGCCTTCTTCGGGCAGCGCTCGCCGGCCAGCATCGGCGCTCGCAGCGACCTCGCCGCCCGGCTTGCGGACCAGGCGAGCGGCCCGCTGCCCACCCTGGTCGTCGCCCTCGTCTCCGCCGCGCTGTTCGCCGGGCTGATGGCGCAATACAGCCCGGTGCTCACCGCCATCTCGATCGGCATCGCGACCGCCGCCGCGATCGTCGCGCTGCTCTCGCAACGCAAAATAGGCGAAGGCGAGCGCAAAGCGACGCTCGATCTACTCAAGCTCGGCAGCCGTACCATGCAGGGCCTGATGCTGATCGAGACCATCAAGGCGAGCGGCACCGAGGATAATTTCATCGAGGCCTGGACCGGGCAGCAGGCCGTGGTGGTGAGCCAGCAGCAGGAGCTCGGCCGACTCGCAGGGATCGGCGGCGCGATCGGCGATACGCTGGGCGCGGTGGGCTCGGCCGCCAGCCTGACGGTCGGCGCCTATGTCGCAATGCAGGGACAGCTCACGCTCGGTCTGCTGCTCGCCTTCCTCCTGCTGCAGGCCACGTTCCTCGGTCCGGTCCGCACGCTGATCGGCGCGACCACCGTGATGGGCCGCACCCGAGCGACGCTCGACCAGTTCGAGGATGTGGAGCTCTCGCCGCTCGCCCCGGAGTTCGCGAGCCCCGAGCCCTCGGCCGAGCGCCTGCGCGCCAGCGGGCTCGGCCGAGTGCGTAAGCTGGAGGGCCGGGTCGAGCTGCGGGACGTCACCTTTGGCTATGCGCGGCTCGCCCGGCCGCTCGTGACCGGGTTGTCGTTCGGGGTGACGCCCGGCAGCAGCATCGCGCTGGTGGGTCCGTCCGGCAGCGGCAAGTCTACCGTCGCCAAGCTCGTTGCCGGGCTGCACGAGCCGTGGTCCGGCGCCGCGCTGGTGGACGGCGTCCCGCTACCGGAGCTGCCGCGGGCGCTGCTGCGCAATTCAATGTCGGTGGTTGATCAGGACATCGCGATGTTCACCGGCACGATCCGCGACAACATCACGCTGTGGGACGCCTCCATCCCGGAAGAGCGGGTGGTGCGCGCCGCCAAGGACGCGATGATCCACAACGACATCCTGCGTCGCGCCCGGGGCTACGACGACGTGGTCGAGGAGGACGGCGCCAATTTTTCCGGCGGTCAGCGGCAACGCATCGAGATCGCTCGTGCGTTGGTCACGGAACCGACCGTCCTGATCCTGGACGAGGCCACGAGCGCGCTCGACCCTCCGACCGAGAAAGCGGTGATGGACAACCTGCGGCGGCGCGGCTGCACGTGCATCGTCATCGCCCATCGGCTGAGCACGGTGCGCGACTGCGACGAGATCGTCGTAATCGACAAGGGTGTGATCGTGGAGCGCGGCACGCATGAGGAGCTGATCGCCGCGAAGGGCGCTTATTGCCGCCTGCTGGACGCGCCGGATCATGCTGACTGAGCGCAAAAGACTTCCGGCCGATCCGCTTCGCCTGGCCGCACACCTCGTGCAGGCCGGCTCGGCTCGGCCAGCCAGCGGGCGCACGCCTTTTCTGCTCGATCGCAGCGATCGCTGCCACCTGGTTGCGGAAGGCCGGGTCGAGCTCTTCCTGGTCGAGCTCCGCGCCGGCCAGCCCGGTGGCGCGCGGACCCATCTCTGCACGGTGTATGGCGGCGCCATGCTGTTTGGCGTCGGCGAGATCGACAGTCTTCCGCCCACGGGGTACATGGCGGTGGCATCGGTCGGGACGGTGCTGATCGATCTCTCCCTCGACGATTTCGCCGCTCTCGCCCGCTGGCGCGAGCACGCAGCCGACGCCGCGCAGTTGATCGAGGCCTGGGTACTCGCC
Organism: uncultured Acetobacteraceae bacterium; assembly: GCA_964242335.1. Taxonomy (GTDB): domain Bacteria; phylum Pseudomonadota; class Alphaproteobacteria; order Acetobacterales; family Acetobacteraceae; genus Lichenicoccus. The sequence continues at coordinate 2,988 of CAXTAY010000071.1, forward strand.
CTCTCGGACGCGGCCGCAAGAGGCCTGGCGGACCCGCCGGCGGTAAAAACCGCCCTCGCCCTGGGCGGGAGGGCGGTGGTGGACGCAGGGGCGCGGGTCACGACGGGGGAGGCGCTCGGCTGGCTTGCGCTCGAGGGGCGTCGCGCCCTCTATCTGGACACAGAGGAGGTCGGCGGCACCGGGCTGTTCCCGCTCGCTCCGGCAGCCTGGGCAGCGGTCGGCGTCAGGGGCGCGGTGGCTTGCCTGACCACGGAGCAGGCGCTCGCAACGCGTCAGGTCTGGGACGCGCTGGAGGCCTTCCATCGCACGCTGGGCGGCTTGCTGCCGCTCGTGCTGCGACTCGGCGCGGTAGACGAGCTCAACCGGCTGAACCGGCGGATCGCGGACGAGCGGAAGGCGCTCGACCGGGCCGAGGCGGGCCTGGCCGGCGTGGTGGTCAGACCCCGCAAGGAAGTGACGCCGCACAACGAGGCGGACCCTCTGGTCACCATGCTCCGCGTAATCGTGCGGGAGATGCAGTGGGCGCTAACGGTACCGGCCGAGACGGGCGAGGACCCGGCGCCGACGCTGGACACCATCTTGCGGTCGAGCGGGCTCCGCAAGCGCGACCTCGTGCTTGAGTCCGGCTGGTGGCGGGACGATATCGGCCCCGTCCTGTTGCAGGAAGGACCCGACGGCAAGCCCGCCGCCCTGCTCCGCCGGGGGCGGCGCGTGCTGCTGGTCGCCGCCGACGGGAAGGAGCGCCGGCTGAGCCGAGCCGAGGCAGCGCGGCTCCGCGGCCCAGCCTGCATGCTCTACGAGAGCCTGCCGGAGCGGCCGGTTGCCTCCGCTTACCTGCTGCGGCGCGCCTGGCAGCTCGGCCGGCGCGAAATCGTCGGCGCCGTGGGTCTCAGCGCCATTGCCGGCCTGCTCAGCCTGCTCGCGCCGATCCTGACCGGCACCATTGCCGAGGACCTGATCCCGTCCCGCGATGTGCCGGGCCTGTTCCAGGTCGCGACCATTCTCGGCGTCATTGCCCTTCTGCAATTCCTGCTGCGTCTCGGCACACAACGGGCGCTGCTCCGGCTCGATGGCAAGAACGGGACGCGGTTGCAGGCCGCGATCATGGACCGTGTCTTGCGGCTACCCGCCGGCTTTTTCCGCGGCGCTTCCGCCGGCGAAACCGCGTTCCGCATCACCTCGTTGAAGGCAAACGTCGATAGCTTCACCGGCAACGTCATGGGCGTGCTGTTCGGCCTCTCCGTGCTCATGTCCTCGCTTTTGGTGATGATCTGGTCGTCGCCCATGCTGGTTCCGGCGGCGCTCGCGGCGCTCGCGGTGCTGGCGGCGATCTCGGTCGTGCTGGGCTATGGCCGACATGCCCACGAGAAGCGGGCCGTGAAGCTGCGGGGTCGCATCTCGGGCTGGATGCTCGAGATCGTGGGCGGGGTCGCAAAGCTCCGCCTGGCAGCGGCCGAGAACCGCGCCTATGCGCGGTGGGCGGAGCTGTATGTTGCCCTGGCGCAAACGGTGAACGCGGCCAAGCGGGCCGAGCGAGCAGCGGTCTTAGTCGTGACGGGGTTCACTCTCGGCGCACAGGCCCTGCTCTTTGCCGCGGTTGCCGGGTCGGACGCCGGGGCGGACGGAGTCTGGCTGGGGTCGCTGGTCACGTTCCTCGCCGCGTTCAACCAGGCCGTCGGCGGCGCGGCGAGCCTCGCGTCGAGCGCACTCGCCTTGGTTTCGCTCAAGCCGAGTCTGCAGCACGCCTCGCCGATCCTGTCGGGCACGCCGGAGCGCGTGGAGGGGGCGGTCGCCCCGGGCCGCCTGTCGGGCGCCCTCGAGATCGGCGCGGTGGATTTCAGCTACCCCACCAGCAGCGAGCCGGTGCTGGCGGGGCTCTCGCTGCAGATTCGGGCCGGTGAGTTCGTGGCATTGGTCGGCCCGTCCGGCGGCGGTAAGTCCACCATCCTCCGCCTGCTCCTCGGCTTCGAAACGCCGACGCGCGGGGCCGTTCTCTACGACGGCAAGGATCTTCGCAGCCTTGATCGTCGCGCCGTTCGCGCGCAGCTGGGCGTGGTCCTGCAGCGGGGGCGTCTGTTCGGCCTGTCGCTCGAGGAGAATATCCTTGGCGCCAGTCTCCGACTCGGCGCTGAGGCGGCCTGGGTTGCGGCCGAAGAGGCGGGCATCGCCGACGACATCAGGGCCTTGCCGATGGGCATGCGGACGATCGCGATGGAAGGCGGGCTCTCCGGTGGGCAGATCCAGCGCATCCTGCTGGCGCGCGCGCTCGTTCACCGGCCGCGGATCCTCCTGCTCGACGAGGCGACCAGCGCGCTGGATAACCGCGTCCAGGGCCGGGTCACCGACACGCTCGCGCAGTTGAGCGCGACCCGCATCGTCGTGGCGCACCGGCTCAGCACCGTGGCGGCGGCAGACCGCATCGTGGTGATCGACGGCGGCCGGGTGGCGGAGAGTG
>CAXTAY010000071.1:5542-7559 GCA_964242335.1 uncultured Acetobacteraceae bacterium
AGGATCGTCGAGCGGCTGCGCTCGTCAATCGTCTCTGGCCACAGTGCGCCGGGCACGCTGTTCTCCGTGCCGACCCTAGCTGGCGAATTTGGCGTCTCCACCACGCCCGTTCGGGAAGCTCTCCTCGAACTCGCCCGTGCCGGGTTGGTGACGGCAGTCCGCAACCGTGGCTTCCGCGTCGAGCCAACCTCACTTGAAACGCTGCATAACCTGTTCGCCATTCGCGAATTGCTGGAGCGGTTCGCCATTACCTGCTTGGCCGAGTGCCGACCCAGCGACCCGGACGAACTCCGTCGACGCGCCCGAAGCATCGAGACCGCGGTCGAGCGCGAGGACGTGGCGGCCTACATCGAGGCTGACCGCGCCTTCCATCACGAACTGGTGGCGCAGGCGGCGAATCCCTTGCTGACGCGAATGGTGATGGAAGCCCGTGACGCGATGCGCCTGTACGGCATCGACTCGCTCGCCGGGCGCAAACGCCAGGTCGCCTCCGTCGCCGAGCACTTCCGGCTGATCGATCTCACGCTGGCGGGCAAAGGCGAGCCGGCCTCGACCTTGCTTAGCCTTCACATTCTTGCCTGGAAGCCGATCTTCACCGCGGCCCTCGCCGAGCGGGAGATTAAAGCACTCGGCCGAGGATCAAACCGCGCCGTGAACTAGTGGCCGGCCGCGCGCCGCTTATGCCTGCTTACGACATGCAACGCACTTTCTGGCGCATTCCGTCCGCCTTGCGCGCGATCGCCATGATCGGACTGTGGACCACGATTAGGAGCCTCGACGACCCGGCTGCAAGCGTCTGCCATGACCAGCAGACAGGAAGAGTCATGCATCCGACGGCGCTGTACGGCTACGTGCGCTGTCGAGTAGCGGAGGGAGCCTCGCCGAACCGACGGAAATATGCGGCGGTGAAGCGGCTGGCGTTGCTAAACCCGAAGCGTCGGGCGACGGAGTCGACGGGACTGTCGCCGCGAGATAGTTCGGCGCGGGCGCGATCGAGACGGACTTGTCGCAGCGCCGCCTTCGGACTGGTCCCGCGAAAACGCCGGAACGCATATTGGAGCGCGCGAACGCTGCAGCCAGCAGCCTGGGCAATGTCGGTCAGAGCGATCGGGCGATCGGCATGCAGGCCCATATAAGTCTCCGCCCGATGCACATAGGCCGGCACCACGCCCGCCTTGGGCTCAACCCGATTAGCCTCAAGATCGGCTATAACCGCGAGCACGAAACGCGCCGGGAGCTCTGCCGACGCGGAGGTGCCGGATGAGCCTTGCACCGCAGCCCTCTCCGCGGAAAGCGCCAACCGGTGCAGTGCCGCAGCGATGCCGGGCGTCATGCTGCCCGTATCTCCGGTCGGCGGACGCCGCACGGTCTGGGCAGAGCGACTATCCGGCCCCTGCCTGTTGGTGAAAGCGACGCTGTCCATGAACGCAACCTCCTCAATCAATGGATGTAATGCGCTACTGTGCTGCGTCACGTATCACTTGTCCAGGGTGTCACGAGGGTTCTCTTGCGAAGCTGACGGTGGAAGCAGCGACTCCCGCTCGCGACGCATTTGTTCAATCTTTGGCTTCGGCGCAGTTGCAGCCGACTAGATTCTTGTTAGACTCAAACGCGGCGGTAGAGTGGAACGTATGGCCGGGCGCCCGTCGTGTGGATCGTCGATCCGGTCGCGAGTGCTGGCCTTTGCCGCCGCCCTGCTGGCCATGTTGATCGCCAGTGACTTCTTCGCCGGCCGCGTGCTCGAACGGGCCGATCTCGCCCGCCAGCGTCAACGCCTCGTCGGCGCTGCCCTCGTCGCAAACCACGAGGTTCGCTCCGCCTATGCCGACCTGCGGCACCGCCGCACCGCCGATACAGCTGCGGCGGGGCTGACCGCCGGCCCGACGATCGATCCGGTCGCCACCATGGCCGCGCTCAACGGCGTGTCCGCCTACGATCCGGCCAGAGCCGCTAGCTGTAGGCGCTTGCAATCATCGGCGCTCGTGCTCGCAAACGGAGCGGATTCCTGCTCGGATTC
>CAXTAY010000072.1:0-7067 GCA_964242335.1 uncultured Acetobacteraceae bacterium
GAGGAAGTAGGTGACGTGCGGATACTTCTCGGTCTCCGCCATGCGCAGCTGCCGTCGCCCGGCCGCCGAGACCACGTCGCCGAGCAGGTCGTCGAGGCTCTGCGGCGGGAACAGCACCTCGATCCGCCCGGCCAGCCGATCGCTGTAGCGGGTCATGCCGACGGCGCAGGCGAAGTGGACGACGCGCGTGCGCTCGAAGCCCTCGAAGTCCGGATCGAGCAGCGCGTCGTAGAGCTGGCGGATGCGGTCGGCGCGGAAGTTGAACGACAGCAGCGCGTCGCCGTCGCGCATGCCGGCGTAGTCGCCGATCACCGTGGGCGGCACGAACTCGTCGGTCACATCGCCCGCATAGGCGTCGGCCAGCACCGCGTCCGGATCGGCGGCCCGTGGTCCCTCGCCGCTCACGATCACGTCGTAGGCCCGACGGACCCGCTCCCAGCGATGGTCGCGGTCCATCGCGAAGTAGCGGCCGCAGATCGTGGCGATCCTGGCCCGCTCCGGTAGGGCGGCACGCAGGGCCGCGAAGTCGTCGCGTCCCGATCGCGGCGGCGTGTCGCGTCCGTCGCTGAACAGGTGCAGGGCCACCGGCAGCCCGGCTCCGGTGAGGATGCGGGCGAGGGCCAGCGCATGGTCCTGGTGCGCGTGCACCCCGCCCGGCGAGGCCAGGCCCATCAGGTGGCAGGTGCCGCCGCTGCGGCGCAGTGCCGCGATCAGGGCCTGCATCGCCGGCAACTCGGCGATGGCACCGGTCTCGATCGCCGAGAAGATCCGCGGCAGCTCCTGCATCACCACGCGGCCGGCGCCGATATTGAGGTGGCCCACCTCCGAGTTGCCCATCTGGCCGCCTGGCAGACCGACGTCAGGCCCGCAGGTGCGCAGGAAGGCGTGCGGTCCGGCGGCCCAGAGCCGGTCGAAGTTCGGGATGCGGGCCTGGCGCACCGCGTTGTCGGCGACCTCCTCGCGCCAGCCGAACCCGTCCAGGATCACGAGCATGACCGGTCGCGGCGGCCGCAGGGTTGGCGTGGAAACTGGCATCGATTGACGTGCTCCCGGACGGACCGATCCGGGACCATGCCACCGATCCGGCCCTCAGGGCGAGACCGGGGCAGGGGGTGCGAGCGGATCGTCCGGACCGGTGCTGCCGCCGGTCGAAGGAGGGTCGCTCGCCGGGAAGGTGTCCTCCACCGCGTCGTCCACCTTCTCGTCCTCGTCCGTCGGCTGGTTGGTCTCGGACATCCCATCCCTCCTGTGCTTCAATCGTCCTAAGGACGGCGGCGGTGCTAGGTTTCCGCAGCACCGATCCCATCTGCATTGGCATCCAGCGAGACGAGGCACCGATGAGCAGCCATTCGACGAAGGACGATGCCCGGGACGGCGGGATCCAGGGCAACGAGGCCTGGCGCGACAAGCTGTCGCGCGAGCAGTACCGGGTGCTGCGCGAGCACGGCACAGAGCGCGCCGGCACCAGCCCGCTGAACTACGAGAAGCGCGACGGCCTGTTCCACTGCGCCGCCTGCAACAACCCGTTATTCGCGTCGGACACCAAGTACGAGAGCGGCAGCGGCTGGCCGTCCTTCTTCGCCCCGCTGCCGGGCGCGGTCGAGACGCAGGAGGACAACAGCCTGTTCATGCGCCGGGTCGAGGTGCATTGCGCGAAGTGCCACGGCCATCTCGGCCACCTGTTCCCCGACGGCCCGAAGCCGACCGGCGAGCGCTACTGCATGAACGGCGTCTCGCTCGACTTCGTGCCGGCCGGCCCGTAGTCCGCGAACCGCCCGGTCATGCCGACCCCCCGGTAGCGCCCGCCGATGGCTGCCCTCGCCAACGTGCTGGTCGTCGACCACCCGCTGGTGCAGCACAAGCTGACGCGGCTGCGCCAGGCCAGCACCTCGACCGCCGGCTTCCGCCGCCTGGCGCGCGAGATCAGCCTGCTGATGGCCTACGAGGCCACGCGCGACCTGCCGCTGGAGGAGGTCGAGATCGAGACGCCGCTGGAGCGCACCCGCGGGCGGATGCTGTCGGGCAAGAAGCTCTGCTTCGTCTCCATCCTGCGCGCCGGCAACGGCATCCTGGACGGGATGCTCGACCTGGTGCCGGCGGCACGGGTCGGCCATGTCGGGCTGTATCGCGACCACGAGACGCTGGAGGCGGTCGAGTACTACCTCAAGCTGCCCGACGACATGGCCGGTCGGCTCAGCATCGTGGTCGACCCGATGCTCGCCACCGGACACAGCGCGATCGCGGCGGTGTCGCGGCTGAAGGCCGCCGGGGCCAGGCAGATCAGCTTCGTCTGCCTGCTCGCGGCACCGGAAGGGCTCGCCCGCTTCGGTGCGGCGCATCCGGACGTGAAGCTGATCACGGCGGCGATCGACCGCGAGCTGGACTCGAACGGCTATATCCGCCCCGGCCTCGGCGACGCCGGCGACCGCCTGTTCGGCACCAAGTAGGCGACGTCGCCGAGGCCGGCTCAGTGCTCCCCTTCCAGCGGTCCGAGCCGCAGCATCAGGCCCTCCGGCTCCTGGATGACCACGAGCTGCATGCCGGCCGACCAGTGCAGTTCGGCAAGTGCCACCGCAGGCAGGGTGATCCGCCCGTCCGGGTTCAGGGTGACGATGAAGGTGTAGGTCTCGGAGTCCATCTGTCCTCGCCTCGATGCCGATCTGGGGATACGGCGGCGGGATCGCAGTGGATGTCGAATAATCGATACGAATCGCAGCCTGCGGAAACAGCGTGGCTTCCTGCGGCCCCGGTGCGGCCCGGCTATACCCGGCGCAGCACGTAGCTCTCGCGCAGCGTCGCGGTGATCTGCTCGGCATGCTGCGGGTCGCGCGCCTCGACCATCACCTCGAGCTCGGCCGCCTGCACGCTGGGTGCCGCGAACAGGCGCTGGTGCGAGACCTCGATGATGTTGCCGCCGATGCCGCCGATCCGGGTGGCGATGTCGGCGAGCACGCCGGGACGGTCGGGGATCTCCATCAGCAGGCGGAGCAGCCGCCCGTCGCGCAGCAGCGAGCGCAGCAGCGTGTTGGCGAGGATGCGGCTGTCGATGTTGCCGCCACAGATCGGCATCCCCACACGCCTGCCACGGAACCGCTCCGGATAGGTCAGCACCGCGGCCAGGGCGGCGGCACCGGCGCCCTCGGCGACGAGCTTGGCGGATTCCGCGAGCAGGGTGATCGCGTCCTCGACGGCGCGCTCCGGCACCGACAGCACCGTGCCGACGCGCGCCCGTATCACCTCCAGAGGGTAGCGCCCCACCCGCATCACCGCGATCCCCTCGGCGATGGTGGCACCGCCGGCCGGCACGATCTCGTCGCCGGGATGGCCGCTGAGCGAGGCGTGGCTCTCCACCTGCACCCCGATCACCTCCAGCTCCGGCCGTATCCCGGCCGCCGCCGTGGCGCAGCCGGCGATCAGCCCGCCGCCGCCGACCGGCACCACCAGCAAGTCCAGCGGCCCCGCATCCTCGAGCAGCTCCAGCCCGCAGGTGCCCTGGCCGGCCATGATCGCCGGGTCGTCGTAGGGATGGACGAAGACGCGCGCCTCGCTGCGGCACAGCGCGTCGGCGTGCGCCGCGGCCTCGGTGAAATCGTCGCCGTGCAGCACCACCCGGGCACCCCAGGCGGCGGTGCGGGTGACCTTGGCCGCCGGCGTGAAGCGCGGCATCACGATCACCGCATCGATCCCGTACAGGCTGGCATGCCGGGCCACGCCCTGGGCGTGGTTGCCGGCGGATACCGTGATCACGCCGCGGCGGCGTTCGTCGGGCGTCAGCAGCGCCAGCTTGTTGGCCGCGCCGCGCTCCTTGAAGGAGCCGATCGCCTGCAGGTTGTCGAGCTTGAGCGTGATCGCCGCACCGGTCGCACGCGACAGCGATTCCGAAACCAGGGTCGGTGTGCGGATGACCCGCCCCTCGATGCGCGCGGCGGCCGCGCGCACGTCCTCCGGACCGATCACGACCGCCTCGTCAGGCTCCCGCCCGCACTCCCGCCTTCGGCCATCCCGCCTTCAGCCATCCCGCCTTCAGCCATAACGTATCGCGAGGATCTCGTAGGTGCGGTCGCCGCCCGGTGCCGGCACCGAGACGTTGTCGCCCTTCTTCTTGCCGATCAGCGACTTCGCCAGCGGCGAGGACACCGACAGCAGACCCGACTTGATGTCCGCCTCGTAGACCCCGACGATCTGGTAGGTGGCCTCCTTGTCGGTCTCCTCGTCCACCAGGCTGACCATGGCGCCGAACTTGACGTGGTCGCCCGACAGGGTGGAGGGCTCGATCACCTCGACCGATGACATGATCTCCTCGAGCTCCTGGATGCGGCCTTCGACGAACGACTGGCGCTCGCGTGCGGCGTGATACTCCGCATTCTCCGACAGGTCGCCGTGGCTGCGCGCTTCGGCGATGGCGCGGATGATCGCCGGACGTTCCTCGCTCTTGAGCCTGCGAAGCTCGTCCTCCAGCCGGTGCAGGCCGCGGCCGGTCATCGGGAATTTCTGCAAGGCGCCAGTCCTCGGAATAGCTGGGGTTACGGCCGAGCCCGGCGACCCGGCCGCGTCAGCGTCCGGCACCTCGGGTCCGCTCAGAACGATCCACGAAAGTAGGACTGAAGCGGTGCCACTTCAAGCGGGCCCTCCCGCAGCACCGCGATCGCGTGCACCGCCGCACGCGCTCCGGCGGTGGTCGTGTAGTGCGGGATGCCGTGGATCAGCGCCGAGCGTCGGATGTCGAAGCTGTCCGCCACCGACTGCGCGCCAGAGGCGGTGTTGATCACCATCTGCACCTCGCCGCTGCGTATCGCATCCACGCAGTGCGGCCGCCCCTGCAGCACCTTGTTGACCACCGACACCGCGATCCCGGCCTCGCCCAGCCGCGACGCGGTGCCGCGTGTGGCCAGGATCGAGAACCCCATCTCGACGAGCCGGCGGGCGAGTGCCGTGAGCATCGGCTTGTCGCGGTCGCGCACCGAGAGGAACACGCATCCGGCCTGCGGCAGCTTCACCCCGGCGCCGAGCTGCGACTTGGCGAAGGCGCGCTCGAAGCTGGCATCGAGTCCCATCACCTCGCCGGTGGAGCGCATCTCCGGGCCAAGTATGGTGTCGATCTCGGGGAAGCGGGCGAACGGGAACACCGCCTCCTTGACCGCGACGTGCGGCGAGATCGCGCGGTCGTCGAGCCGGAACTCGGCGAGCGACGCGCCGGCCATCACCCGTGCCCCGATCTTGGCCACCGCGACCCCGGTCGCCTTGGCCACGAACGGCACCGTGCGAGAGGCGCGGGGGTTGACCTCGAGCACGTAGATCTCGTCGTCCTTGATCGCGTACTGCACGTTCATCAGCCCGACGATGCCGAGCTCGCGCGCCATCGCCGCGGTCTGCTCCTTGAGCTCGTCGACGATCGCCGGCGACAGCGAGTACGGCGGCAGCGAGCAGGCGGAATCGCCGGAATGTATGCCGGCCTCCTCGATATGCTCCATCACGCCCGCGACGTAGACCCTGCTGCCGTCGCAGATGCAGTCGACGTCGGTCTCGATCGCATCGCTCAGGTAGCGGTCGATCAGCACCGGCCCCGCGGCCACCTCGGCCCCCGCGAGCTGCAGGGCCACGCGCATGTAGCGCTGCAGGCTGGCGCGGTCGTAGACGATCTCCATCGCCCGGCCGCCGAGCACGTAGGAGGGACGGATCACCACCGGGTAGCCGACCCGCTCGGCGATCGCCTCCGCCTCCGCGCCCGAGCGGGCGATGCCGTTCTCCGGCTGGCGCAGCCCGAGCTTGCGCAGCATCGCCTGGAAGCGCTCGCGATCCTCGGCGCGATCGATCGCGTCCGCCGGCGTGCCCAGGATCGGGATCGAGGCCGCCGACAGCGCCTGCGACAGCTTGAGCGGGGTCTGTCCGCCGTACTGCACGATGCAGCCGAGCAGCTCTCCCGCCTGCTGCTCGCGCCGGATCAGCGCGATCACGTCCTCGCTGGTCAGCGGCTCGAAATACAGCCGGTCGGAGGTGTCGTAGTCGGTGCTGACGGTCTCGGGGTTGCAGTTGACCATGATGGTCTCGAAGCCGGCCTCGCGCAGCGCGTAGGCGGCGTGCACGCAGCAATAATCGAACTCGATGCCCTGGCCGATCCGGTTCGGTCCGCCGCCGAGGATGACGATCTTGCGCCGCCCGCTCGGCGCGCTCTCGCACACGGGCGTGCCGAAGCCGCCCTCGTAGGTGGAGTACATGTAGGGGGTGGAGGAGGCGAACTCGCCCGCACAGGTGTCGATGCGCTTGTACACCGCGCGCACCCCGAGCCGCTCGCGCAGCGCCTCGACGGCGCCGGCACTGGTGCCGCCGAGTGCCGCGAGGCGGGTGTCGGAGAAGCCCAGCGCCTTGAGCCGGCGCAGCGCCGTCGCCTGCTGCGGCAGACCGTCCCGCTCGACCTCGTGCTCGGCGCCCACGATCCGCTCCAGCTCGCGCAGGAACCAGGGATCGAAGCGGCAGGCCTCGTGGATCTCCTCGACCGACACCCCGGCGCGCAGCGCCTGTGCCGCCATCAGCAGCCGGTCGGGACGCGGCGACGACAGTGCCGCCTTGAACGCGTCGCGGCTGCCGTCGCCCGGCGGCTCGACCGGGTCGAGCCCGGCGAGGCCGGTCTCCATCGAGCGCAGCCCCTTCTGCAGCGCCTCGGCGAAGGAGCGGCCGATCGACATCGCCTCGCCCACCGACTTCATCGAGGTGGAGAGCAGCGCCGGGCTGCCGGGGAACTTCTCGAAGGTGAAGCGCGGGATCTTGACCACCACGTAGTCGATGGTCGGCTCGAACGCGGCCGGGGTGGTGCCGGTGATGTCGTTGGCGAGCTCGTCCAGCGTGTACCCGACCGCGAGCTTGGCGGCGATCTTGGCGATCGGAAAGCCGGTCGCCTTGGAGGCCAGTGCGGAGGAGCGCGAGACGCGCGGGTTCATCTCGATCACCACCATGCGGCCGTCGACCGGGTTGACCCCGAACTGCACGTTGGAGCCGCCGGTATCGACGCCGATCGCGCGCAGGCAGGCGATCGAGGCGTCGCGCATGCGCTGGTATTCCTTGTCGGTCAG
>CAXTAY010000073.1:0-6170 GCA_964242335.1 uncultured Acetobacteraceae bacterium
CCACCTCCATCTCGTACTCCTTCCAGCCGAGCACGCTCTCCTCGATCAGCACCTCGTGGGTCGGCGAGGCCTCGAGGCCGGTGCCGACGATGTGCTCGAACTCCTCGCGGTTGTAGGCGATGCCGCCGCCGGTGCCGCCGAGCGTGAAGGAGGGGCGTATCACCGCCGGCAGCTTGACCGCCGCCAGCGCCTCCCTCGCCTCGGCGAGCGAGTGCGCGATCCGGCTCAGCGGGCTCTCGATGCCGATCGCGGTCATCGCGTCGCGGAACTTCAGCCGGTCCTCGGCGCGGTCGATCACCTCCGCCCTGGCGCCGATCAGCTCGACGCCGTGCGCCGCCAGGAAGCCGCTCGCATCCAGCGCCATCGCCGTGTTCAGCGCGGTCTGGCCGCCCATCGTGGGCAGGATCGCGTCGGGCCGCTCGCGCAGGATGATCCGCTCGACGAACTCGGTGGTGATCGGTTCGACGTAGGTCGCGTCGGCCAGGCCGGGATCGGTCATGATCGTGGCCGGGTTCGAGTTCACCAGGATCACCCGGTAGCCTTCCGAGCGCAGCGCCTTGCAGGCCTGGGCGCCGGAATAGTCGAACTCGCAGGCCTGGCCGATCACGATCGGACCCGCGCCGATGATCAGGATGGAGCGGATGTCTGTGCGTTTCGGCATCTTCTGGGACCTCTTAGTGCGGGGCAGGCAAGGCCAGGGCGCTGCCCTGGACCGGCCGGAGCCTCAGGCCCCGGACCCCGATCCGTCCATCAGCGCGGTGAAGCGCTCGAACAGGTGGACGCTGTCCGACGGGCCGGGACCGGCCTCGGGATGGTACTGGACGCTGAAGGCGGGCCATCGGTCGCTGGCGATGCCCTCGTTACTGCCGTCGAACAGGCTGACATGGGTCACCCGGACGCCCTCCGGCAGGCTCGCATCGTCGACCGCGAAGCCGTGGTTCTGGCTGGTGATCTCGACCCGGCCGGTGGCGAGATCGCGCACCGGCTGGTTGGCGCCGCGATGGCCCTGGTCGAGCTTGTAGGTGCGCGCGCCGAGTGCGAGCGCCAGCAGCTGATGGCCGAGGCAGATCCCGAACACCGGCTTGCCGGCATCGAGCACGCCGCGTATCGCCGGCACCGCGTAGGCCGCGGTCGCCTGCGGGTCGCCCGGGCCGTTGGAGAGGAACACCCCGTCCGGGTCGTGCGACAGGATCTCCGCGGCGCTGGCGGTGGCGGGCACCACGGTGACGTCGCAGCCGGCGCTGACCAGGCAGCGCAGGATGTTGCGCTTGGCGCCGTAATCGACCGCGACCACCCGCCGGCGGGCGGCGGCCGGTGCGGCCGACGGGTCAACGCCGCCCCAGCGCCAGATCCCCTCGCGCCACGCGTAGCTCTGCGTGCACGAGACCTCGCGGGCGAGATCCATCCCCTCCAGGCCGGGCCAGTCGCGCGCCCGGGCGCGGGCGGCGGCGATGTCGAACGGCTTCGCCTCCGGATGCAGCAGGACGGCGGTCTGCGGGCCGCCGTCGCGTATGCGCAGGGTCAGCGCGCGGGTGTCGACGTCGCAGATGCCGGGAATGCCGCGCGCCCGGAGCCAGGCATCGAGACCGTGCGTCGCGCGCCAGTTCGAGGCCGCGGTGAGGTCGCGATGCACCACCAGGCCGCGCGCCGCGACGTTGGTCGCCTCCTCGTCCTCGCCGTTGACGCCGACATTGCCGATATGCGGGAAGGTGAAGGTGATGATCTGCCCGGCATAGGAGGGATCGGTCAGGGTCTCCTGGTAGCCGGTGATCCCGGTGCAGAAGCAGATCTCGCCGATCCCGTGTGTGGCGTCACTAGTGTACGCGCCGAAGCCGCGGCCCCACAGCAGCGTCCCGTCGGCCAGCACCAGTGCGGCGGTCGCTCCCGCGGGAGCGACCTCGGCGAGTTCCGCCTCGTCGCCGCCCTCGACCGCCGCCGCCTGCAGGTCGGCCAGCCCCAGGCCGGTCGCCCCGATGATCGCGGTCCAGTGCTTCGACGGGATCACGCGCGCCTGTCGCCACTTGCGCACCGCCTCGGTGCCGACCCCGGCGAGACGCGCCGCCTCTTGTGCGCCGCCGAGCCTGTCGATGATCGTCTCGACGCTGATTGCCATGATACGATCCCGGTCCAGGTTGGCGAATGCTGGGTGGTAGCAACCCGAACGCCATGTAGGGAAGAAAATTCCCAAGACATGGGCGCGATGATAGGTTCGCCGATCTGGGCGGAATTCTCCTCCGGGTTTGGGATGGACGATCATGTCGCTGCGGGAGCGCTTCAGCCAGGATCTCAAGACGGCGATGAAGGCCGGCGATCCGGTCCGGGTCTCGACGGTGCGGATGATCCTGGCGCGGGTGAAGGATCTCGACATCGCGAGCCGGCCGAAGGGCATCGAGCAGGTCGGCGAGGACGAGATCGTGGCCGCACTCCGCCACATGGTGAAGTCGCGCACCGAGGCCGCGTCGCTCTACCTGCGCGGCGGTCGCGGTGAGCTGGCCGCCAAGGAGGATGCGGAGATCGTCATCCTCGAGGGCTACCTGCCGGTGCCGATGCAGGGGGCAGCGCTGGACGCGGCGATCGAGGCGGCGCTCGCCGAGGCGGGTGCGGTCGGCATGCGCGACATGGGCCGGGTGATGGCGACGCTGAAGACGATGTTCGGTGCCGATCTGGACATGTCGCGTGCCAACCAGCTGGTCCGTGCCAGGTTGTCGGGGTCGGAAAGCTAGGGCGCGGCGGGAGGTTCGACCTTGGCGTTCGATCCGGCCTTCCTCGACGAGCTGCGCGCCCGCACCCCGATCGCCGCCGTGGTCGGTCGACGTGCCAAGCTGTCGCGCTCCGGCCGCAACTGGAAGGCGTGCTGCCCGTTCCACGGCGAGAAGACGCCGTCCTTCTACGTCTACGAGGACGGGTTCCACTGCTTCGGCTGCGGCGCCCATGGCGACGTGATCTCCTTCGTCATGCAGACGTCCGGCCAATCCTTCCCGGACACCGTCGCAGCACTCGCCGCGGAGGCCGGGCTCGAGTTGCCGCGAAGCGAGCCGGCCGCGCGCGAGGCGGCGGCGCGCGCCAGGAGCCTCGTCGAGGTGCTCGACCTCGCACAGCGCTCGTATCGGCGCCGCCTCGATGCGCCGGAGGGCCGCGACGGGCTCGCCTACCTGCGCGGGCGTGGCCTGACCGACGCCACCATCACGTCGTTCGGGCTCGGCTGGTCCGGCGACGGGCGCGGCAGCCTGGTCGACGAGCTGAGGCAGCAGGGCGTCGCGCCGGAGCTGATGGCCGAGGCCGGGTTGATGCGGCAGGACGAGGCGGGACGGCCCAAGGGCGAGCTGTTCTTCAACCGCGTGACCTTTCCGATCCGCGACCGGCGCGGCAGCCTGATCAGCTTCGGCGGCCGCACGCTCGGGGGCGGGCAGCCGAAATACCTCAACGGCCCGGAGACGCGCCTGTTCAGCAAGAGGCTGACCTTGTTCGCGCTCGACCGCGCCAACACCGCACTGCGCGCCGCGCGTCCCGGCGGTGCCGCCGCCGACGCCTCCGACCTCGTCGTGGTCGAGGGCTACATGGACGTGATCGCGCTGCACCAGGCCGGCATCACCGGCGCGGTGGCGCCGCTCGGCACCGCGCTGACGACCGAGCAGCTGGAGGCGCTGTGGCGGGTGGCGGCGGTGCCGGTGCTGTGCTTCGACGGCGACGCCGCCGGCCGTCGCGCGGCGATCCGGGCGGCGGAGACCGCGCTGCCGCTGCTCGAGCCGTCGCGCTCGCTGCGCTTCTGCCGCCTGCCGGAGGGCGAGGATCCGGACAGCCTGCTGCGTCGCCAGGGGGCGGCCGCGGCACGGGCGATGCTGCAGGAGGCGCGTCCGGTCGGCGCGGTGCTGTTCGAGCTGCTCAGCGAGGGCCTGCGCGATCCCGGTCCGGAGCAGCGCGCGGCGCTGCACGCGCGGCTGGTCGAGGCGGCGTCGCGCATCGGCAACCGCACACTGGCCGCGGAGTACCGGCGCACCCTGCTCGACCAGTTCTTCGAGACCTTCCGCTCCAGGCGCACCGCACCGCGCACGCCGGGTGCCGGTACCGGCCGCGCCGAGGCCCATCCCAACGTCGCCTATCTCGGTGCGCGCGCCGTCAGCGAGAGGCGACCGGCGCCGGAACCGCCGGGGGTGCGGCAGGAGGCGGTGCGGCGCGAGCGCCTGCGCATCCTGACCGCGATCCTGCTACGTCACCCGGAGTTGCTGCCCGACGTCGAGGAGGCGTTCTGCACCCTCGATCTGCCCGATGATCTGCGTCCGCTGCGTGAGCACATGGTCGGCTGGGCTGCGCATGCCCATGCGCCGGGCGCTCGTTTCGATGAGGCAGGAATCACGCAGGCCGGGGACCATGCCGCACCTCCGCTTGACTCGCAAGCCCTGATGGACCACCTGACACGAACCGGATTATCGGCGCAGATCGGCGCGGTTCTGGGCGCAGGGTCCCTGCCGCTGGCCGAGCAGGTCGAGCCATCTGACATGCCGGCAGAGGTGGAAGCGCGCTGGTGGCATTTCTTCGGCCTGCTGAATTTCGACCGGCTGGTGCAGGAGAGGGACGCGGCGGTCCGGGAATGGGACCAACATAAGGACGCGCTGTCGGCTCGCCGCATGGAGGCGCTGTGCAAGGTCTGCGCGGCACTGCGCGGCGGCGAACAGGCGGACGAGGATGAATGGGGTTGAACGAGGCGGCGGCCTGGCCCGGCTCCCGTCGCGTCGACCGCGGCCGTATCACGGCAGCACTTGGTGGAGTTGAGTAGGCGATGGCGACAAAGACGGCCGCGAGCACGGAAGTAACCACCAGCGAGCAGGATGCCGACTCCAACCTGCTCGACACGCAGTCGGCCGCCGTCAAGCGGCTGATCGCGCGTGGCCGGGAGCGGGGCTACATCACGTTCGACGAGCTGAACGCGGTGCTGCCGCCGGACCAGATGTCGTCCGAGCAGATCGAGGACATCATGGCGACGCTCAGCGAGATGGGCATCCAGGTGGTGGAGAACGAGGACAGCGAGGAGAGCGAGGCGCCGCGCGAGGAGAAGAAGGAGGACGCCGAGGAGGAGCCGACCGGCAACGTCGACGAGGAGAGCCTCGGCCGCACCGACGATCCGGTACGTATGTATCTGCGCGAGATGGGCTCGGTGGAGCTGCTCTCGCGCGAAGGCGAGATCGCGATCGCGAAGCGGATCGAGGCCGGCCGCGACGAGATGATCGGCGGCCTGTGCGAGAGCCCGCTCACCTTCCGCGCCATCATCTCCTGGCACGACCGGCTCAAGGTCGGCCAGATGCTGCTGCGCGACATCATCGACCTGGAAGCCACCCAGTCCGGCACCCTCGCCGGCGAGGGCGCCGCGGAGGCCGGTGTCGAGGAGGCCGGCGCCAGGCCCGAGGAGGCGTTCGAGACGCCGGCCGAGATCGACGAGGAGGCCGAGGCGGAAGGCGCCAACCTCTCGCTCTCGGCACTCGAGGAGAAGCTGAAGCCCGAGGTGCTGCTGCAGTTCGAGGAGATCGAGGCGCTCTACAAGAAGCTGCACAAGATGCAGACCCGCCGCCTCGACAGCATCACGTCCGGCGAGGAGGTCAACGAGCGCTCCGAGAAGAGCTACGAGAAGCTGCGCGAGGAGCTCGTCGGCAAGGTCGAGCAGGTGCGCCTGCACAACAACCGGATCGAGGAGCTGGTGCTGCAGCTCAAGCAGATCAGCCAGCGCCTGAACGGCCTGGAAGGTCGGATGCTGCGCTTCGCCGAGGGCACCAAGGTGTCGCGTGACGACTTCCTGGTGAAATATCGTAACCACGAGCTCGATCCGGGCTGGATGGACATGGCCGCCGGCCTGCCGGGCAAGGCGTGGAAGAACTTCGTCAGCCGCCATGCCACGGATATCGTCGACCTGCGCTCCAAGGTCGCCGCGGTGGCGCAGGATGCCGGACTGCCGATCGTCGAGTTCCGCCGCGTCTACTCCACCGTCTCGCGCGGCGAACGCGACAGCGCTCGCGCCAAGAAGGAGATGATCGAGGCCAACCTGCGCCTGGTGATCTCGATCGCCAAGAAGTACACCAACCGCGGGCTGCAGTTCCTCGACCTGATCCAGGAGGGCAATATCGGCCTGATGAAGGCGGTCGATAAGTTCGAGTATCGCCGCGGCTACAAGTTCAGCACCT
>CAXTAY010000074.1:0-4897 GCA_964242335.1 uncultured Acetobacteraceae bacterium
TAGTGCAGCGGTTTTGTAAACCGAAGGTCGGGGGTTCAAATCCCTCACCCGGCATCAGGGCGCGGCATCGCGGCTACCCAGGTGCGACAGCCATCCGAGCCAGGCGACGATGGCCGCGTGTCTGCGGCGGGTGCCCGATCGTGGCGATCTCCGGGGCAGGGGGATGGGGAGCAGAGTGATCCGTGATGCGGCTGACCGGGCGCCGCTCCGCGTGGCCGGAACCAGTCGTCCGCCGTCCCGCGGTCGATGGGTCGGGCGTGTTCACCCCGGCGCGGGTGGGCTATCCTCGCCGAGGTGCGGTCGCCTGCGCGCAGCAGGTTGCCGTGGCGCGCGGCACCGCGGAGGGTCCTGACACGTTGCAGGAGAGCCTGCACATCGCAGCCTGTCGCGTCGATGCAGGACGAGGATGATCGAGATGTCGAACCGCACCAACGAAGCCGTCAGGACGCCGTCGCACCGCAGCCGCCGGCTGCTGGGTCGGGCGCTCAAGCTCGATGATTTCCAGCAGCTCGCGAGACCCCGTCTGCCGCGCGCGGTGTACGGCTACGTCGCGAACGGCAGCGACGCCGGTGCGGCGCTGCAGAACAACCGTGACGCGTTCGCCGACCTGCACATGGTCCCGCGCGTGCTGCGCGACGTCTCGAAGCGGTCGCAGGAGACCGTCCTGTTCGGTCGACGCTACGCGGCACCGTTCGGCATCGCGCCGATGGGTGCGGCAGCGGTCATCGCGTTCGACGGCGACAACCGGATGGCGCGTGCGGCGAGGGCGGCAAACATCCCGTTCGTGCTCAGCGCCAACTCGATCACGCCGATGGAGGAGCTGGTCCGCAGCAGCCCCGGTGCCTGGTTCGCCGCCTATCAGTCGCCGGAGGCGGACAAGATCGAGCGGATGGTCGACCGCGTGGCGCAGACCGGGATCGAGGTGTTCGTGCTGACGGTGGACGTGCCGGTCGGGTCGAACCGGGAAGGCGACATCCGTTCCGGCTACAGCATGCCGCTTCGCCCCACGCCGCGGCTGACGTGGGACGGGGTGACGCATCCGCGCTGGCTGGCAGGCACCGCCGCCCGCACCTTGTTGCGGCGCGGCATCCCGGCGATCAGCAACGTCGAGGCGAACCAGCGCATCGGCCTGTTCTCGCGCCAGGTCGAGCGCATCACCGGGCACAGCGCCTTCAGCTGGCGGCAGGTGGAGCAGATCCGCAAGCTCTGGCGCGGCCCGTTCGTGATCAAGGGTCTGCTGTCGGCCGAGGACGCGCGCATCGCTCGCGAGAGCGGCACCGACGGGATCGTCGTGTCGAACCATGGCGGACGCCAGCTCGATGCCGCCGTCTCCCCGATGGAGGTGCTGGCCGAGATCAAGCGCGAGAGCGGCGACATGACGGTGATCGTCGATAGCGGCTTTCGACGCGGCACCGACGTGCTCAAGGCTCTGGCACTCGGCGCCGACTTCGTGCTGATCGGCCGTCCTTTCCTGTTCGCCGCGGTGCTCGCGGGCGAGGAGGGGGTGCAGCGCGCCATCTCGCTGCTCTGCAACGAGATCGATATCGACCTCGCTCTGCTCGGGTTGCAGAGCCTCTCGGAGGCCGCGCCGGAGATCCTGCGCGACGTCCGTGGCCGCAGCAGCTTCTGAGGAAGCAGCCCCTCCCGCTGTAGCCGCTGAATGTCGACAACACCGGAATGAAGCCGGAGCAAGGAGGCGTTGCCCCTCGACCCCATCAAAGGCGAGCCTTTGGAAACCAATTCCCAAGGATCGGGGTCTGGGGCCTGCGGCCCCAGCGGGTCAAGGGCAGCGCCCTTGGCTTCCCCTCTCGGCAGCCCGCAGGTCATAGTTCCAGGGCCTGCTTCGCGTCTCATGCCGGTGCACCCTGGAGACGATCAGGAGCTAACGCAGCCCCAGCACGTCCTCCATGCCGTAGAGACCGGGCGGACGGCCGTCGAGCCATAGTGCCGCACGCACTGCGCCGGCGGCGAAGACGCGTCGGTCGAAGGCGCGGTGCGTGAGGGCGACCTGCTCGCCGGCCGCGGTCATCAGCAGCGTGTGCTCGCCGACGATCTGGCCGCCGCGCAGCGCGGCAAAGCCGATGGCTCCCGGCGGCCTGGGACCGGTGCGGCCCTGACGGCCGAGCTCGAGCGCCACCGCCTTGCCGCCGCGACCGCGCTGCACCGCCGTGCCGATCGCGAGTGCGGTGCCGGAAGGCGCGTCGATCTTCTGGCGGTGATGCATCTCCAGGATCTCGGCGTCGTAGTCGGCACCCGGAAGTGCGGCACCCAGGCGCCTTGCCAGGTCCAGCACCAGTGCGACGCCGGGGGAGAAGTTCGCGGCCTGCACGATCGCGATATCGCGTGCCGCCTGCTCTACCGCCCGTTGCGCCGTCCCGGAGAGCCCGGTGGTGCCGAGCACCCAGGCGCAGGCGGACCCGGCCAGCAGAAGCGCGTGCGACATCGTGGCATCGGGATGGGTAAAGTCGATCACCGCCTGCGAGTGCGAGGCGAGCGTGCGGAGGTCGCCATGGATTCGGGGCGTGGGCAAGCCTGGGAGGTTCTCCGGCGGCGGCAACGCTCCGGGCTTGGCGATGCCCCCGACCAGAGTGGCACCGGCACGACCGACTTCCTCGACGAGAAGGCGACCGACCCTGCCGGAGATCCCGGCGATCCCTAGCCGCATGACAGGAAACAGGCGCCGTGGATGCGGCGACGCGACCGGTCCGGTCGCGTCGCCGTTATCCGTCCGTGGCGCGGGTGGGGGGGGAACGTCACCACGAACATTGGCCTAGTTAGCCGGCCGCGGCCGTGTTTTCAACAACACAGTCAAGGGCCCGTCGACGCTCACGCGATTGCTACTGCACTGCCGTGGCGGGAATACCACAGTGAGCCTGTGGTTCGTCCTAGCTCTTGCCCTCGAAGAAATCGCGAACCTTGCCGAAGAAGCCCTCGCTCTCCGGGCTGGTCTTGCCGTGCTCGTTGCTCTCGACCTCGAACTCTTCCATCAGCTCGCGCTGGCGCTTGCTCAGGTGCTGCGGCGTCTCGACCGCGACCTGGATATACATGTCGCCGCGTGCCGCCGAGCGCAGCACCGAGAACCCTTTGGAACGCAACCGGAACTGCTCCCCGGTCTGGGTGCCTGCAGGTATCTTGACCCGGCTGCGGCTGCCGTCGATCACCGGAACCTCGACCTCCGCACCCAGCGCCGCCTGGCTCATACGCAGCGGCACCCGGCAATAGATGTTGGCGCCATCGCGCTGGAAGATGTCGTGCGCGCGCACCCCGACATGCACGTAGAGATCGCCAGGAGGAACCCCGGCGCCGCCGGCCTCGCCCTCGCCGGCGAGGCGGATGCGCGTGCCGTCCTCGACGCCCGCCGGCACCTGGACGCTGAGGTTGCGCTCGCGTTCGACGGTGCCGGCGCCGTGGCAGACCTTGCACGGGTTGCGCACCACGCGTCCGGCCCCACCGCAGGTCGGGCAGGCGCGCTCGACCAGAAAGAAGCCCTGCTGTGCCCGCACCTTGCCGGCGCCATGGCAGGTCGGACAGGTCTCGGCGGCGCGGTCCTTGCTCTCCGATCCCGACCCGGCACAGGTCTCGCACTGCACCCGGCTCGGCACGCGCAACGGCACCTTGATCCCGGTGAAGGCGTCGGTCAGGCTGATCTCGACCTGGGCGCGTACGTCCGCGCCAGAACGCTGGCGTCCGCCGGCGCCGCGCCGACCGCCCATCATGTCGCCGAACACCTGGTCGAAGATGTCGCCCAGGCCGCCGCCGCCGCCGCCGAAGTCGAAGCCGCCCGGCGCCCCGCCGCCATTCTCGAAGGCAGCGTGACCGAACCGGTCGTAGGCCGCCCGCTTCTGGTCGTCCTTGAGGACGTCGTAGGCTTCGTTCAATTCCTTGAACCGGGCTTCCGCCGCCTTGTCGCCCGGATTGCGATCCGGGTGGTACTTCATCGCGAGCTTGCGATACGCCTTCTTCAGCGTGTCCGCCGAGGCATCCCGTGCGGCCTCCAGGGTCGCGTAATAATCCTGCTTGGCCATCTGTTCCTCATCGGCGGGTCATCCGCGTCCCGCCCGGGCACGCGGATCCGTCATGAAGCCCTGGCACCCGCCCCGGTCGGAAGCACGAGCGCCCCATGATGTGGCCGACGCGCCCTTTCCCTCGCGAGGCGGGCGCGTCGGAAGCCTTCGATCAGGCCGACTTCTTCTTGTCGTCGATGTCCTCGAAATCGGCGTCGACGACCTTCTCGCCGCCCGCACCGGTCGAGGCTCCACCCGCCGCTCCGCCGGCGGACGCGGCACCGCTCGCCGCCTCGGCCTTGTACATCGCCTCGCCGATCTTCATCGCGATCTGGCTGAGATGATCCGATGCGGCCTTGATCGCGGCCAAGTCGCTGCCGCCGATCGCGCTCCGGGTGGAGGCAATCGCCGCTTCGGCCTCCGTGCGGTCGGCGGCGGCAACCTTGTCGCCTCCCTCCGAGAGCGTCTTCTCGACCTGGTGCACCAGGCCCTCCGCCTGGTTGCGCGCCTCGACCGCGGCGCGCTTGGCCTTGTCGGCCTCGGCATTCACTTCCGCCTCGCGCACCATGCGCTCGATGTCGGTGTCGGACAGGCCGCCCGAGGCCTGGATGCGTATCTGCTGCTCCTTGCCAGAGGCCTTGTCCTTGGCGGAGACCGAGACAATGCCGTTGGCGTCGATGTCGAAGGTGACCTCGATCTGCGGCACGCCGCGCGGCGCCGGTGGGATGCCCATCAGGTCGAACTGGCCGAGCATCTTGTTGTCGGCCGCCATCTCCCGCTCGCCCTGGCTGACCTTGATGGTCACCGCACCCTGGCCGTCTTCGGCGGTGGAGAAGGTCTGGCTCTTCTTGGTCGGGATCGTGGTGTTGCGGTCGATCAGCCGGGTGAACACG
>CAXTAY010000075.1:0-4704 GCA_964242335.1 uncultured Acetobacteraceae bacterium
CGTGGGTCCAAGACCCCGGTGCCCGTCTTCCTGGTCAACGGCGTCAAGCTGCAGGGCATCATCACCTGGTTCGACAACTTCTCGGTTCTGCTGCGTCGCGACGGCCATACCCAGCTCGTCTACAAGCACGCGATCAGCACGGTGATGCCGTCGGCGCCGATCGCCCTGTTCGACCAGAGCAAGGTCGAGGCGGGTGCCGCTCCACCCGCGGGCGCTGCGGCCAAGGAGGTGGCGCCCGCCGGTGGCTCCTTCTGAGATCAGCGCCCGACCGACACGCGCCGCGGTCATCCTGCCGTGGGAGCGGCCGGATCGTCACGACGAGGTGCGGGCGGCGGAGGCGCGGCTCGAGGAGGCGGTGGGCCTCGCCGCCTCGATCGGCCTGGTGGTGGTGCGACGTGCCGTCCTGCCGTTGCGCAGCCGTCGTCCCTCGACCCTGCTCGGTAGCGGGCAGGTCGAGGCGCTGCACGACGCGCTGCGCGCCGACCAGGTGACGGTCGCGGTCATCGACGCCCGGCTGAGCCCGGTGCAGCAGCGCAACCTCGAGCGCGCTCTCGATTGCAAGGTGATCGACCGCACCGGATTGATCCTCGACATCTTCGGCGAGCGGGCGGCCACCCGGGAGGGCATCCTGCAGGTCGAGCTCGCCCACCTCGACTACCAGCGCAGCCGCCTGGTACGGTCCTGGACCCATCTCGAGCGGCAGCGCGGCGGCTTCGGCTTCCTGGGCGGCCCGGGCGAGACCCAGATCGAGGCCGACCGGCGCCTGATCGGCGAGCGCATCGTGCGGCTCAAGCGCGACCTGGAGCAGGTGCGGCGCACGCGCGGGCTGCATCGACGGGCGCGCGGACGGGTACCGTTCCCGGTGGTCGCCCTGGTCGGCTACACCAACGCGGGCAAGTCCACGCTGTTCAACGCGCTCACCGGGGCTGCCGTGCACGCGCAGGACCAGCTGTTCGCGACCCTGGACCCGACCATGCGCGGCTTGCGCCTGCCGTCCGGCCGTCGGGTGATCCTGTCCGACACCGTGGGCTTCATCAGCGAGCTGCCGACCGAACTGGTCGCGGCCTTCCGCGCGACGCTGGAGGAGGTCTCCGAGGCGGACATCATCCTGCACGTGCGCGACATCGCCCATCCGGACAGCACGGCGCAGCGACAGGACGTCGTCACCGTGCTGGACGGGCTGGCGCGGGACGGGACGCTCGCGGTGGATTGGCAGGATCACATGATCGAGGTCCTGAACAAGGCCGATCTGCTCGGCGGCGCCGACCAGGTGCCGCACCGCGCCGACGCGGTGGTGATCTCGGCGATCACCGGTGACGGGCTCGATCGGGTAGGCGCGGCGATCGATCGACGGCTCGTCGCGGCGATGAGTCGGACTGCCTACTCGGTGCCGGTCAGGGACGGCGCTGCCCTGGCGTGGCTCTACGCGCACGGCGAGGTGGTGGATCGTGTCGACGGCGAGGAGAGCGTCTCGGTGACGGTGCGGCTGCTGCCGGCCGACCGGGCCCGCTTCGAGAGCCAGCACGTCCCGGTCGCGACGGCGGAAAATGGAGGAATGGAAAGCTGATCGTCCGGTCCGGCGTTGCTAGCATGGCGCCACAACGGCGTGGGGAATCAAGGTCGTGAGTAAGTTCTCGGTCAGGGACACGGCGGAACTCACGCAGGTCCTGCGCGCCGCGGCGAGGTCGGAGATCCTGCCGCGCTTCCGCAAGCTGGACGCCGCGGCGGTGCGCACCAAGTCCGGGCCGCTCGACCTGGTGACGGTGGCGGACGAGGCGGCCGAGGTGCTGATCACCCAGGGGCTGTCACGGCTGTTCCCGGATGCGCTCGTGGTCGGCGAGGAGGCGGCAGCCGCCGATCCGGGCCTGCTGCAGCGCCTGGCGGATGCGGAGTTCGCCATCGTGGTGGACCCGATCGACGGCACCTCGAACTACGCCGCTGGTGTGCCCCTGTTCGGGGTGATGGCGGCGGTGCTCTGCGGCGGCGAGGTGATGGCCGCGGTCATCCATGACCCGATCGGCGACGACACCGCGGTCGCGGTGCTGGGGCAGGGCGCCTGGATCGAGGCGCCGGACGGCTCCCGCCAGACGCTGCGGGCGGCGGCACCGGTCGATCCGTCGCGGATGACCGGCAATGCGTCGTGGCGCTACCTGCCGGCGCCGCTGCGCGACCGGGTGGCGCTCAACCTGCCGCGGGTGGCGGCGAGCTGGGACTACCGCTGCGCCGCGCACGAGTACCGGGTGCTGGCGGCGGGCCACTGCCACTTCCTAATCTTCAACAGGCTGATGCCGTGGGACCATCTGCCGGGCTGGCTGCTGCACCGCGAGGCCGGCGGCTACGGCGCGCACTTCGATGGCTCACCCTACCGGTCCACCGACCTCGACGGGGGCCTGCTCTACGCGCCGGACCGGCAGAGCTGGGAGGCGTTGCGAAGGCTGCTGATGGAGTTCTAGGGCGCCATCCGGAGGGATCAGGATGCTGCAGGAGCAACGGCTTCTAGGCGTTCCGCTCACTGCGTTTGACCTGCTGCCAGACCGCCTCCATCCGCTCCAGGCTGCTCTCCCGCAGCGACGACCCCTCCTGCTCGATACCGTCCTCCATCGCCTCGAAGCGGCGCGTGAACTTGGCGTTCGCCTGGCGCAGGCAGGCCTCCGCGTCCAGGCCGAGTTTCCTGGCCACGTTGGCGACCGTGAACAGCACGTCGCCCAGCTCGTCGCCCAGCCGCGCCGGATCGGCCACCGGCAGCTCGAGACGCAGCTCCGCGAGCTCCTCCTCGATTTTGCCGAAGGCGTCGAGAATGTCGGGCCAATCGAAGCCGACCCGCGCCGCCCGCGCGCTCAGCTTGCCGGCGCGGCTCAGCGCCGGCAGCTCGACCGGAATGCCGGCCAAGGCTCCCGATTCGGAACGGCGCCGACGCTCGCGCTCCTTGCCGTCCTCCCAGCTGCGCGCGTCGAGCACCGCGTCGCCGAAGACGTGCGGATGGCGCCGTATCATCTTGTCGCAGATCAGGCGCGCGACATCGACGAAGCTGAACAGCCCGGCCTCCTCGGCGAGTCGCGCGTGATAGACCACCTGCAGCAGCAGGTCGCCGAGCTCGTCGGGAAGTGCGGCGTAGTCGCGACGCTGGATCGCGTCGGCGACTTCGTAGGCCTCATCGACGGTGTAGGGCGCGATGCTGGCGAAATCCTGCTCGCGGTCCCAGGGGCAGCCGGTCTGCGGATGGCGCAGTGCCGCCATGATCTCGAGGAGGCGGAGGGTCTGCTGATCGGCCGTCATCCGGATCCTCATGTCGTATAAGATTTATTATGCCAACTCGGTCCGTGTGAGCGGCGTCGGCTGCCGACGGTCCGGTGCCGATCGACTGATAGAGCCGTGCAGCGGGTTGGCAAGTACACCGCGATCGTACCTGCCTTCAGCATGCCGGCCGAGCGGGCTTTCCGGTCGCCCTCGCGCGGTTCGCGGAAACCTGAGGCGGCGATCGTGCCTATAATATAAGCTGGACTGCCCCGGCGACGTACGCACCGACGCACGAGCCGCGGCTGATCCGACGAAACGCTACAGGAACAGAGGACAGACATGATCATGACCCGCGCATCGGCAGAGTCGGCGCATCTCCCGACCGAGCGGTGCTCGCCCGTCCGGCGGCGCCCCCTGACGCTGCTGCGGCCGCTGGCCCTGGTGGGGCTGGTATCGGCCGGCCTCGCACTCGGCGGCTGCACCGATCCGTACGATCCGGGACAGCGCGCGGTGGGCGGCGGCCTGCTCGGAGCCGGCGGCGGCGCGTTGATCGGCGGCATCGCCGGCGGCGGCACCGGAGCCGGTATCGGCGCCCTGGCCGGCGGTGCGCTCGGTGCGGTCGGCGGTGCCGCGACCACGCCGCGTCGTGGACCGCCGCCGGGTTATTCCGGCTACTGAGTACAGGCGACGCGGCGGGCGTGCGGTTCCGCAGGGTGCGGCACGGCCGGCCCGAAGGGTCCCATGCACCGGTACGGCCTCAGGCCGGGATCGCCTCCGGCTCGTGCCGCGCCCGCTTGACCAGCAGCTTGTTCAGGGCATGCAGGTAGGCACGCGTCGCCGATACCACGGTGTCGGCATCGGCTCCCTGCCCGTCCACCATCTTGCCGTGTTCTTCCAGCCGCACCGTGGTGCGCGCCTGCGCGTCGGAACCCTCGGTGATGGCGCCGACGGAATACAGCGTGAGCACCGCCTCGTGCGGGAACAGCGCTCGGATCGCGTTGAAGGCCGCGTCCACCGGGCCGTTGCCGCCGGTGCTGGCGCTGACCCGCTCGCCCTCGATCTCGAGCTCCAGCTCGGCCTGCGCGGGCCGCCTTGATCCCGCCCGCAGCTCCAGCGAGACGAAACGCAGATGCGCGTGGTCACGCTGCTCGTCATCGACGAGAGCCACGATATCATCGTCGTAGAGCGTCTTCTTGTGATCCGCGAGCGCCTTGAAGCGGACGAAGGCGTCGTTCACCTGGTTGTCGCCGAGCTCGCCGTAGCCCAGCGCGCGCAGCTTGTCGCGGAAGGCGGCGCGGCCGGAATGCTTGCCCAGCACCAGCGAGGAGCGGGTCCAGCCGACGCTCTCCGGCGTCATGATCTCGTAGGTGGCGGCGTTCTTCAGCACGCCGTCCTGGTGGATGCCGCTCTCGTGGGCGAAGGCGTTGCGGCCGACGATGGCCTTGTTGGGCTGCACGTCGAACCCGG
>CAXTAY010000076.1:0-4516 GCA_964242335.1 uncultured Acetobacteraceae bacterium
TCGTCAGGCTCATAACCTGAAGGTCACAGGTTCAAATCCTGTCCCCGCAACCAAGCTTTTGTATTATCCGGCTCAAGCCGAGAGCGGCATGTTTCGGTCGGTCGCCGCCGCGACGGGTATCAGGCCTTCCACCGGTGCCAAGCTCGCTATCGCGGGCGCCAGGACCTCTTCTTCGCGCAGCATGAAGCCGCGCCCCCATATCGTGCCGAGCAGGTGACCGACGCCGGCCGCCTGCAGCTTCTTGCGCACCTTGCAGACGAAGACGTCGATGATCTTCATCTCCGGCTCGTCCATGCCACCGTAGACGTGGCTCAGGAAGGCATCCTTGCTCACCACGCTTCCCTTGCGCAGCACCAGCAACTCGAGGATGGCATATTCCCTGTTGGTCAGACGGAGCGGCCGGCCATCGACGGAAACCTTGCGGCTGTCCAGATTCAGCTGCAGCGGACCGACACGCAGCGTGGGTTCGCTATAGCCCCTGCTGCGGCGGAGGATCGCCTGCATGCGCGCGACCAGCTCGGTCCGGTCGAACGGCCTGGTGATGAAATCGTCCGCACCGGCCGAAAACGCCTTCACCTTGGCCTGCGGCCGGGACGGTGCGGATAGCACGATGACCGGCGTAGCCACACGTGCGGCGCGCATGCACCGGACCACCTCGTAACCCTCGATGTCGGGAAGCACGAGCTCGAGCAGCACCAGGTCGTAGTCGTAGCGGCGCGCCATCTCCAAGGCCTCGAGGCCCGTGTCGACATGATCGACGGTGTATCCGGAGGACCTCAGGAACGGGGCGATCGTCCGAGCCACGACGCCGTCCTCAACCAGAAGAACACGCATTCCAGCCACCATCGGTTTGCTGGAAGGCTGGTATCATTCCGCTCCTAGCGCCGTCGATACCGATCCGATACTATATTGAATTAATAACGCGTATCTGGCTGAGCTTATTCTTGTCTTCACGACCCGGTTATTATGCAGTTGATGTAACGTCCAAGTTTTTAGACAAACCGGTGATCGTATGAGAAGACAATTCTTGAGTGTTGCTGGATCGCACTGACAGCGGATCGCGTCTCGAGCCAAGGGAGCCACCCCTGCAGAGCGCCATCTCGGCGGATTGCTCCCAGTACGGATCCGGCCTCGGGCAGCATCCCGTCACGGGCATGGCGGCGTCCAGGGAGTTATCGATGAGGGCCCGCTGCACGTCGCCTGCGCTCACGGTTCTGCCAGCGATCATGCCTTCGGGGTACGACGGGCGCACGGCTCGGCGCTCGAGCGAGACGCAGCCGCGCCCCGCGTGGTCACTGCCTCGTCAGCTCACGAGCTCGCACGGAACCGAGCGGCCGCGTACCGCGAGCAGCCGCCATCCCAGTGCGATCATCAGTGCCGCCTCGGACAAGCTGCCGGCGACGTGACGACTTCCGCACGGAAGCGTCAGGGTTATCCGGTACGTC
Source organism: uncultured Acetobacteraceae bacterium (assembly GCA_964242335.1). Lineage (GTDB taxonomy): Bacteria > Pseudomonadota > Alphaproteobacteria > Acetobacterales > Acetobacteraceae > Lichenicoccus. The sequence goes on from CAXTAY010000076.1 coordinate 1,446, forward strand.
ATGTTCTGTATCCATTGCCTCGCTATCGGCGATCCTGCGCTCCATTCCTTTAGATACGGTTACCGAGCCCGTCCGCCGTCGCTGCCCCGGGGATCCGGCGTCGATGCCCCGCCGGCTCGTCGTGCGGTCAGCTGCGCTTGGCGCGGCCGGCCGGGTGCTGCTGCGAGGAGATGTTCTCCGCGTGCCGCCTGCGATATTCCGAAGGCGGCATGCCCTTGCGGGCCAGGAACTGCCGGTTGAAGTTCGAGACGTTGTTGAAGCCGGTCATGTAGCAGATCTCGGTGATCTGCCGGTCGCCCGCCATCAGCAGGTCGCAGGCGGTCTTGATGCGCAGGCTGCTGACATACTGCGCGAAGCTCATGCCGGCATGACGGCGGAACGCGCCGAGGAAGCAGCTCGTCGACATGCCGGCGCGCTCGGCAAAGTCGCTTTCGCGCAGCCTGGCGCCGAGATTGGCCCTGATGTAGGCGAGCACGCGGTTGAGCGGCCGCGACAGGTAGTCGTCCGGATTGAGCTCGTAGGCGATGCTCGCGAGCGGCGTGCGCGACGCGTGCGAGAGCAGGTCGAGCAGGGACATGAACAGCTCGACCCGCCGCGCCCCGTCCACGTCGAGTAGTTGGCGCATCAGCGGCAGGGCCGCTGCCCCGGTGGGTGCGGCGAACTCGATGCCGCGCTTGCACTCCGTCATCAGCTCGTCCATCACCGCGACTTCGGGCAGCGTCTCGATGACCCGCCTGATGAACGTCTCGGTGAATTGCAGCACGATGCAGCGCAGCGCGATCTGGGTGCCGGTCGGCACGTCGCTGATCCAGTTGTGCGGCAGGTTCGGGCCGATCATCACCAGGTTGCCGGGCGCGAACTCGCCGATGAAGTCGCCGACATGCATCCGCCCTGTCGTGGTGACGATCAGGTGGATCTCGAATTCCGGGTGGAAGTGCCACCGCACCGTCTTGAACGGATAGCCGTGCGACCAGACCTTGAACGACTCGTCGTTGGCGACCTCCACCAGCTCCAGGTCGGGGATCACCGCGGCGTCAGGCCGGAACCGGCTGCGGCCGGTCGAACCGGCTGACCGCGACGCTCGCGGCCAGCGCCTCGATGGTCTCGTGCGGCGGCAGGTGCGGCCCCACCGTCTCCAGCGCACCGAGGGCGAAGCCGGTGCCGAGCCGGGCGCACGCTCCGAGATCGAGGCCGCGCAGGCTGCCGAGGATATAGCCCGAGACCAGCGCGTCGCCGGCGCCGACCGTCGACTGCACCACGCGCGCGGTGCCGACCGCGCGTATCACCTCGCGCCCGTCGGTGAACACCGCACCCTCGGCGTCCATCGACAGGATCACGGTGCCGACGCCGCGCCGCTGCAGCGCCAGTGCCGCATCGACGATGTCGAACCCCCGGTCGATCGGACGGTCGAGCACGTCGCCCAGCTCCTTGCGGTTCGGCTTGACCGCGTCCGGATGCGCCTCAAGGCCCGCCGCCAGCGGCCGGCCGGAGGTGTCGAGCATCACCTTGGCACCGCCCGCCCGGGCCGCCTCGACCAGGTGCGGTACCAGCTCCGGTCGGCAGCCGAGCGGCAGGCTGCCGCCGATCACCACCCAGCGGCAGCTGCGCGCCGCCTCGGCCACGCCCTCGATCAGCCGCAGCTCGTCCTCGGGGCGGATCGTGAAGCCGGTCGCGTTCAGGTCGGTCACCCGCACCGCCTCCTCCTCGACCAGCTTGACGTTGGTGCGCGTGGCTCCCGGCACCTGGATGCAGCGGTCCTCGACCTGGCTGTCGCGGAACAGCTGGCGGAACGGCTCGGCGTTGACTTCGCCGACGAAGCCAGTCGCGATCACCGGCACCTGGTAGCCGGCCAGGAAGCACGCGACGTTGATCCCCTTGCCGCCGCAGTCGAGCCTCTGCGCACGCAGCCGACCGACCTCGCCGAGGCGCAGGACGGGGATGAAGCAGGTCAGGTCGAAGGCCGGGTTCATCGTGACCGTGACGACGCCTCGGCGCGCGCCGGCCTCGATGGGGAGCGGATGGTCGGACTGCATGAAGATCCTCTGGATGCCCGCGGGGCTGGGAGAAGTCCCGGAGTAGAGGGGGATTTGCGGCGCAAGCCAAGTCGCAGCACTCAGTCTTCGGGCGTGCCCGCGAGCCAGCTGGTCTCCACCTGGCGGTTGCGCAGCAGCAGGATCAAGGTCAGCGGTTCCGCATCCGGCTGCATGCCGGGCAGGCCGTAGGCGCTGCGTCCGTTCGGCGCCGGCGGGTGACCGTAGAGGGCGGCGACGCGCTCGATGCTGGCGCCCGGACGCGCGATCCGCGCATCGAGGATGAGGTCGACCTCGCGACGCGGCACCGGACAGCGCCTGCCTTCGCCGCGCACGGTGTCGAGCGCGATCGCGGTCACGGCATGCGCGGCACTGGCCTCGGCATCGGCGATCACCCAGAGCGTCGGCGCCGCCGCGTCGCGTGGCGGCCTCGCCGTGCGGGCCGGCACGTCGAGCCGGACGCAGAACCAGTAGACGCTGTCGCCGGCATCGCCCTGATGCTCGATCGGGATCTCCAGACGACGGCCGAGCGTGGCGATCGGCGTATGGCCGAGCAGCACCGGCAGGTCGCCGATGCGGATCGGCGAGAGCGGCGCCATCCCGGCGGCCGGCGGCGGCGGCGACAGCTCGGCACGGACCATCTGCTGCAGGAAGGGTGACGGGATCGCCCCGGCCAGCGCCGGCGGTGCGACCGACACGAGCAGAGCAAGAGCCGCGGCACCGAAGCTGGCGATGATCATCACCGTCGCGCGCGCATCGGCAGCAGGTGCGGCGCTGCCCGGCGCTGCGCCCGCTGCCGGTTCGCGGCCGACACGAGCGGAGCTAGCGGCCATCGCTCGCGGACGGCGCAGCCCGAACGTCGGCACGCTGCGAGCCGCATCGGGCCGGCACCGCCGCACCTGGCAAGGCTCGATCCGGGACGGAGCAGCAGGCACCGCGTCGACACTCATGCCGATCGCGGCCGAGCAGGGCGAGGATGGACCAGTTCCTGGTCGGAGTGAGAGGATTCGAACCTCCGGCCCCTGCGTCCCGAACACAGTG
>CAXTAY010000077.1:0-4287 GCA_964242335.1 uncultured Acetobacteraceae bacterium
GCGCCGGCCTGTCACGCCGGAGGTCGCGGGTTCGAGCCCCGTCACTCGCGCCACTCGCGCATCCCCGTCACACGCGCGTTCCTGTCAGTCGCGCATCATTGCGGTCGCTATGTTGCAGTGCACGCTGGCGAAGCGGGGAGCGCGGCCCTATCTTCCTGATCGCCGCGCGGCGTGACGCCGCCACCGGACGCGGCGCCTGGAGAGCGAGACCGAGATGCACGCGGTGCTGTCGAACTACTTCCCGATCCTGGTCTTCGTCGTCATCGCGTTCGCGATCTCGGGTGCCATGCTCGGCGCCTCGTTGCTCGCGGGCGAGCAGAAGCCTTACGCCGAGAAGCTGTCCGCCTATGAATGCGGCTTCGATCCGTTCGACGACGCGCGGCGCCGGTTCGACGTGCGCTTCTACCTGGTAGCGATCCTGTTCATCATCTTCGACCTGGAGGTGGCGTTCCTGTTTCCCTGGGCGGTCAGCCTGGCTCGGATCGGCCTGTTCGGGTTCCTGTCGATGATGGGGTTCCTCGGCGTGCTGACCGTGGGCTTCCTCTATGAGTGGCGCAAAGGTGCGCTGGAGTGGGAATGAACCGTCGATGAGCACCGAGATCGCGAGCCCGGCGCTGCGCCCGGACATCGTCTGGAACCGCGACATCCTGCCGCCGGGGCCGGAGCAGGACGCGGTGGTGCGCGGGATCACCGGCGAGATCACCGACAAGGGTTTCGTCGTCGCCAACGTCGACAAGCTGGTGAACTGGGCGCGCACCGGCAGCCTGTGGCCGCTCTCGTTCGGGCTCGCCTGCTGCGCGGTCGAGATGATCCACGCCTTCATGCCGCGCTACGACCTGGACCGTCTCGGCGTCATCCCTCGCGGCTCGCCGCGCCAGGCCGACGTGATGATCGTCTCCGGCACCCTGACCAACAAGATGGCGCCCGCGATGCGTCGCGTGTACGACCAGATGGCGGAGCCGCGCTGGGTGATCTCGATGGGTTCATGCGCCAACGGCGGCGGCTACTACCATTACAGCTACTCGGTGGTGCGCGGCTGCGACCGTATCGTGCCGGTCGACATCTACGTCCCCGGCTGCCCGCCGACCGCCGAGGCGCTGGTCTACGGCATCATGCAGCTGCAGAAGAAGATCCGGCGCACCGGGACCATCCTGCGTGGCTGAGTCCGCCTTGCGTGTCGACCCGGGCGCCCGGCTGGGCGTACTGGCGGTGGCGCTCTCGACCTCGGTGCCCGGCGTGTCCGGGGCCGCGGTCGAGCATGGCGAGCTCGTGGTGCGCACCGGCAGGTCCGGGCTGCTGTCGCTGATGGCGCTGCTGCGGCACGATCCGCGTTTTTGCTTCGAGCAGATGATGGACCTGTGCGGGGTCGATTTCCCGGAGCGCGCCGAGCGTTTCGACGTCGTCTACAACCTGCTCTCGGTGACCCTGAACCAGCGGATCCGGGTGATCGTCACCACCGACGAGGTGCAGCCGGTGCCGTCGGTGCACCGGATCTGGCCGTCGGCCACCTGGTGGGAGCGCGAGTGCTACGACCTGTTCGGGGTGCTGTTCTCGGACCAGCCGGACCTGCGGCGCATCCTGACCGATTACGGCTTCCAGGGGCATCCGCTGCGCAAGGACTTCCCGCTCACCGGCTATGTCGAGGTGCGCTACGACGTCGACCGCCGCCAGGTGGTCTACGAGCCGGTGAAGCTCGCGCAGGATTTCCGCGACTTCGACTTCCAGTCGCCCTGGGAGGGCGTGCTGACGCTGCCGGGCGACGAGAAGGCGCACGAGAACCGGCAGAACCCAGCAGCACCGGCCGGAGGCATCACGCGATGAGCGACACGCGGACGACCGATCGGGAGGCGGCGGCGATCATCCTGCGCCACGACATCCCCGACACCCTGACGCCGGACACGCCCGAGGGCGAGGCGCGGCTGAAGACCATCGAGATCGACAGCCACTCGCTGAATTTCGGCCCGCAGCATCCCGCGGCGCACGGCGTGCTGCGGCTGGTGCTGCAGATGGACGGCGAGGTGGTGGCGCGCGCCGATCCGCATATCGGCCTGCTGCATCGCGGCACCGAGAAGCTGATCGAATACAAGACCTACATGCAGGCGCTGCCGTATTTCGACCGGCTCGATTACGTCTCGCCGATGTGCGAGGAGCACGCCTTTGCGCTCGCCACCGAGAAGCTGCTCGGCATCGTGCCGCCGGAGCGGGCGAAGTGGATACGCACCATGTTCGCCGAGATCACCCGGGTGCTCAACCACCTGCTGGCGGTGACCTCCTACGCGCTCGATGTCGGCGCGCTGACACCGTCGCTTTGGGGCTACGAGCAGCGCGAGACGCTGCTCGAGTTCTACGAGGCGGTGTCCGGCGCGCGCTACCACGCGAACTACTTCCGTCCCGGTGGCGTCGGCCGCGACCTGCCGGCCGGGCTCGACGAGAAGATCCTGGCCTGGGCCGACCGGTTCCCGAAGTTCCTCGACGACATCGAGGCGCTGCTCACCGGCAACCGGATCTGGAAGCAGCGCACCGTCGGCATCGGTGCGTTCAGTGCCGAGCAGGCGCTGGCCTGGGGGTTCTCGGGTCCCAACCTGCGCGCCTCCGGCGTGCCGTGGGACCTGCGCCGTGCGCGGCCCTACGACATGTACGACGAGGTGGCGTTCGCGGTCCCGGTGGCCCGCAACGGCGACTGCTACGACCGCTACCTGATACGCGTCTCGGAGATGCGCGAGAGCGTGCAGATCGTGCGCCAGTGCCTGGCGAAGATGCAGCCGGGCCCGGTCAAGCTGCAGGACCACAAGATCACCCCGCCGAGCCGGCGCGACATGAAGCGGTCGATGGAGGCGCTGATCCACCACTTCAAGCTGTACACCGAGGGCTATCACGTGCCGGCGGGCGCCACCTACACCGCGGTCGAAAGCCCGAAGGGCGAGTTCGCGGTCTACCTGGTGGCGGACGGCAGCCATCGTCCGTATCGGTGCAAGATCCGCTCGACCGGCTTCGCGCACCTGCAGGCGCTGGACGAGCTGGCGCGCCGGCACATGCTGGCCGACACGGTGGCGATCATCGGCTCGCTGGACCTGGTGTTCGGCGAGATCGACAGGTAGGCGCGCATGTCCGGGCACTTCTCCGCCGAGAATATCGGCCACGGCACGCCGGGTCATGCGCCGACCGCCACCCCGTCGGCGCAGCCGGAGCGGTTCGCGTTCGACGCGCAGAGCGCCGCCGAGATCGGCACCATCCTCGCGCATTATCCGGAGGGGCGGGAGGCGAGTGCGGTGATCCCGCTGCTCTACGTGGCACAGCGCCAGATGGGTCGCGAGACCGGCAGCGCCTGGGTGCCGAGGGTGGCGATGGACGCGGTGGCGGTGCGCCTCAACATGCCGCCGATCCGGGTCTACGAGGTCGCCACCTTCTACCTGATGTTCAACACCGACGGGCTGTTCACGATGACCGAGGTCGAGTGCCTCGGCGCCTGCGCGAACGCGCCGATCCTGCAGGTCAACGACGATTTCTACGAGGACCTGGACGGGCCTCGCACGGTGGCGCTGATCGAGGCGCTGCGTCGCGGCGAGACACCGACACCCGGGTCCAGCATCGGCCGGCTGGCCTCGGCGCCGGAAGGCGGCCGCACCACATTGCTCGAGCCGACACAGCCTCCCAGCGCGCCTCAGCCGGCGTGAGGACTTCAGACCATGCTGCATGACAGGGACCGCATCTTCACCAACATCTACGGCCAGGACGACGTGTTCCTGGAAGGCGCGCGCAAACGCGGCGACTGGGACGGCACGGCGGCGATCCTGGCGCGCGGGCGCGACGGCATCATCGCCGAGATGAAGGCGTCGAACCTGCGCGGCCGCGGTGGTGCCGGTTTCCCGACCGGGCTCAAGTGGTCGTTCATGCCGAAGAACTCCGACGGCCGGCCGAGCTACCTGGTGATCAACGGCGACGAGAGCGAGCCGGGCACCTGCAAGGATCGCGAGATCCTGCGCCACGAGCCGCACAAGCTGATCGAGAGCGCGCTGATCGCCTCGTTCGCGATGGGCGCGCACACCTGCTACATCTACATACGCGGCGAGTACCTCACGGTGTCGCGCAACCTGCAGATCGCCATCGACGAGGCATACGCGGCGGGGCTGATCGGCCGCAACGCCTGCGGCTCGGGGTGGGACTTCGACTTCCACATCCATCTCGGCGCCGGCGCCTATATCTGCGGCGAGGAGACGGCGCTGCTGGAGAGCCTGGAGGGCAAGAAGGGCCTGCCGCGCATGAAGCCGCCGTTCCCGGCGGCGATGG
>CAXTAY010000078.1:0-4101 GCA_964242335.1 uncultured Acetobacteraceae bacterium
GACGATCACCGACATCGCGTAGGCGAGGTAGGAGGTCTGCATCTCCTCCTCGATCGTCACCGGGGTCATGTCGGAGGGTGCGTCGGGCGGAGCCGGCGGCGCCGGGGGCTCGGGTATGTCGCTCAAGGGGATTCCGATGTCATGAAGCGGAGGTCAGGCCGGCGGCCACGTGCGCACCGACCCATGGCCGCTCATACCACGGAGCGGCCGCCGAGGCGACGCGGCCGCCCCTGCTGCCGGGCCGGAGCCAGCCTAGAACGGGATCTCGTCGTCCAGGTCGCTGCCGCCCGGAGCGTCCCATCCGCCGGAGGCACCGCCACGGCTGCCACCCGGGCCGGAGCTGGGGCCCGAACCGGGGCCCGAGCCGGAACCGGAGCCGCCGCGCGGCGCCCCGAGCTGTCGCGGCGGCGCACGCTCGCCCATGCCGCCCTCCTCCTCGCCGCCGCGGCCGGAATCGATCAGCGTGAGGTCGCCGCGGAAGCGGTCGATCACCACCTCGGTGGTGTATTTCTCGGCACCCGACTGGTCGGTCCATTTGCGGGTCTGCAGCGAGCCCTCGACGTAGACCTTGCGGCCCTTGCGCAGGAACCGCTCGGCGACGTCGGCGATGCGGTCGTTGAACACCACCACCCGGTGCCACTCGGTCTTCTCCTTGCGCTCGCCGGACGCCTTGTCGTTCCAGCTCTCGCTGGTCGCCAGGGTGAAGGTGACGATCTTCGATCCGTTCTGCGCATTGCGGACTTCCGGGTCCTTACCCAGGTTGCCGATCAGGATTACCTTGTTGACGCTACCGGCCATCGTCACTTCCCGCCTTCTGTCCTGACGCGACGCTACCCCCGCACGGGGTAGGCGATCAAACCAGAACGGATTATGAACGAGCACGCCAGGACAGGATAGGCACGCGATGAGCAGGCATGCGACGGGCTGGCACGTGACGCACACGCATGGCCGGTGAGCCGGCACCGGCGATGAGCCAGCACGAGACGGCGAGCCAGCAGGGGGCGCCGAGGCGGCAGGGGGCGGCTGCCGCGATCCGGGTGCGCGGCGCACGCGAGCACAACCTCAAGAACATCGACGTCGACATCCCGCGCGACGCGCTCACGGTCGTCACCGGGCTGTCCGGCTCGGGCAAGTCCTCGCTCGCCTTCGACACCATCTATGCCGAGGGCCAGCGCCGCTACGTCGAGAGCCTGTCGGCCTACGCGCGCCAGTTCCTGGAGCTGATGGGCAAGCCGGACGTGGATTCGATCGAGGGCCTGTCGCCGGCGATCTCGATCGAGCAGAAGACCACCAGCCGCAACCCGCGCTCCACCGTCGGCACCATCACCGAGGTGCACGACTACATGCGCCTGCTCTGGGCGCGCGCCGGCGTGCCGTACTCGCCCGCCACCGGCCTGCCGATCGAGGCGCAGACCATCAGCCAGATGGTGGATCGGGTGATGGCGATGCCCGAGGGCAGCCGGCTGCTGCTGCTGGCGCCGGTGATACGCGACCGCAAGGGCGAGTATCACAAGGAGCTGGCCGATCTGCAGCGCCGCGGCTTCACCCGGGTCAAGGTCGACGGCACCCTGCACGAGATCGGCGAGGTGCCGAAGCTCAACCGCAAGCTCAAGCATACGCTGGAGGCGGTGGTCGACCGGGTCGTGGTCAAGGAGGGCATCGAGTCGCGGCTGGCCGACAGCTTCGAGACCGCGCTTTCGCTGTCGGACGGCATCGTCTACGCCGAGGAGGTGCCGCGCAGCGACGCATCCGGGCAGGCCGGCGAGCCCGCGCGCACCGTGTTCTCCTCAAAGTTCGCCTGTCCGGTGAGCGGCTTCACGCTGGAGGAGATCGAGCCGCGGCTGTTCTCGTTCAACGCGCCGCAGGGCGCCTGCCCGGCCTGCGACGGCATCGGCCACGAGAGCTTCTTCGATCCGCTGCTGGTGGTGCCAGACGAGAGCCTGAGCCTGTCGCGCGGCGCGGTGGCACCCTGGAACGGCGCCCAGAGCCCATACTACGACCAGACCCTGCAGAGCCTGGCGCGGCACTTCCGGGTCAGCACCACCCACGCCTGGGCCGACCTGCCGGAGCAGGTGCGCGACGCGATCCTCAACGGCACCGAGCAGTCGGTGGAGTTCACCTACAAGGACGAGCGCCGCTCGTACAAGGTGAGCAAGGCGTTCGAGGGCGTGCTGAAGAACCTGCGCCGACGCCTCGCCGAGACCGACAGCGCCTGGGTGCGCGAGGAGCTGTCGCGATACCAGGCCGAGAAGCCCTGCGCCGCCTGCGGCGGAGCCCGGCTGCGTCCGGAGGCGCTGTCGGTCAAGATCGACGGCAGCACCATCGCCCAGGCTTCCGAGCTGCCGATCCGCCGCGCGCTGCAATGGTTCTCCGGGGTGGAGGCGACGCTGAGCCCGCAGCGCGCCGAGATCGCCCGGCGCATCCTGCGCGAGATCGGCGAGCGGCTGCGCTTCCTCGACGATGTCGGGCTCGACTACCTCACCCTGTCGCGTGGCTCGGCCACGCTGTCGGGCGGCGAGAGCCAGCGCATCCGTCTCGCCAGCCAGATCGGGTCCGGCCTGACCGGGGTGCTGTACGTGCTCGACGAGCCCTCGATCGGCCTGCACCAGCGCGACAACGAGCGGCTGCTCGGCACGCTGGCCCGGCTCAAGCGGCTCGGCAACACGCTGCTGGTGGTGGAGCACGACGAGGAGGCGATACGCGCCGCCGACCACCTGATCGACATGGGGCCGGCCGCCGGGATGCATGGCGGCCACGTCATCGCCGAGGGCACGCCGGACGAGGTGGCGGGGCACCCGGACAGCCTGACCGGCGCCTATCTCTCCGGGCGCATGCGCATCGAGGTGCCGAAGCAGCGCCGCAGCTGCGATCCGGCGCGCATGATCCGCGTGGTCGGTGCGTCGGGCAACAACCTCAGGCACGTCACCGCGCAGTTCCCGCTCGGCACCTTCACCTGCGTCACCGGCGTCTCCGGCGGCGGCAAGTCCACACTGGTGGTCGACACGCTGTACAAGGCGCTGTCGCGTCGGCTGATGGGCTCCGGCGAGGTGCCGTCGCCGCACGAGCGCATCGAGGGGCTGGAGCTGCTCGACAAGATCATCGACATCGACCAGTCGCCGATCGGCCGCACCCCACGCTCCAACCCGGCCACCTACACCGACCTGTTCGCGCCGATACGCGACTGGTTCGCCGAGCTGCCGGAGAGCCGGGCGCGCGGCTACAAGCCCGGGCGCTTCAGCTTCAACGTCAAGGGGGGCCGCTGCGAAGCCTGCCAGGGCGACGGCGTGCTGAAGATCGAGATGCACTTCCTGCCCGACGTGTTCGTCAAGTGCGACACCTGCAAGGGTGCGCGCTACAACCGCGAGACGCTGGAGGTGCGCTTCCGCGGCAAGTCGATCGCCGACGTGCTGGCGATGACGGTCGACGAGGCGGTGCCTTACTTCTCGGCGGCGACCCGGATCCACGACCGGCTGTCGATCCTGCAGAAGGTCGGGCTCGGCTACGTCGCCCTCGGCCAGCAGGCGACCACCCTGTCGGGCGGCGAGGCGCAGCGCATCAAGCTGTCCAAGGAGCTGGCGCGCCGCGCCACCGGACGCACCCTCTACATCCTCGACGAGCCGACCACCGGGCTGCATTTCGAGGACGTGCGCAAGCTGCTGGAGGTGCTGCACGCCCTGGTCGACCAGGGCAACACGGTGCTTGTGATCGAGCACAACCTCGAGGTGATCAAGACCGCCGACTGGGTGCTCGATCTCGGTCCCGAGGGCGGCGAGGGCGGCGGCCTGGTCGTCGCCACCGGAACGCCGGAAGCGGTGGCGGCCAATCCGGCGAGCCATACCGGCCGCTTCCTGGCGCCGATGCTGCCCGCTCCGACCGCGGCGCGGCCGGAGCCGGTGCGCCGCGCCCGCAAGCGCGCCTGATCCCGGGCGCTGGCCCGGCTCAGGCGGCACCGATTCAGGCGGCACCGACTCAGGCGGCACCGACTCAGGCGGCACCGCGCATCCACGCCGCGGCCAGCGCCAGCCGGTCGCCGAGCCCGCGCGGGCCGGAGACCGCGGCGCCGGCGAGGTCGCGACGCGCCAGCACCGCGGGCAGCCCGGC
>CAXTAY010000079.1:0-3781 GCA_964242335.1 uncultured Acetobacteraceae bacterium
CCTCCAGCGCCGCGTTGCCGGCGCGCTCGCCGATGCCGTTGATCGTGCACTCGATCTGGCGTGCGCCCGCGCGCAGCGACGCGATCGTGTTGGCGACCGCCAGGCCAAGATCGTTGTGGTTGTGCGCCGACAGGATCACGCCGTCCGCACCGGGCACCCGGGCGAGCAGCATGCGGAAGATCGCCTCCATGTCCTCTGGCGTGGCGTAGCCGACGGTGTCCGGGATGTTGATGGTGTTGGCGCCCGCCCGGATCGCCGCCTCGACGCAGCGGCACAGGAACTCCGGCTCGGTGCGGCTGCCGTCCTCCGCCGACCATTCCACGTCGTCCGAGAACTGGCGTGCGGCGTGGGTGCCCTTGGTGACCAGTTCGAGCACCGTCTCGGGCTGCATCCGCAGCTTGTACTTCATGTGCAGCGGCGAGGTGGAGATGAAGGTGTGGACCCGCCGCCGCTCTGCCGGCCGCACCGCCTCGCCGGCGCGCGCGATGTCGTCGCGGCCGCCGGTTCGGGCCAGGCCGCAGATCACCGGGCCGCGCACCAGGCGGGCGATCTCGCGGACGCTCTCGAAGTCCCCTTCCGAGGCGACCGGGAAGCCGGCCTCGATCACGTCCACGCCGAGGTCGGCGAGCGCCTCGGCCATGCGCAGCTTCTCGGTGAGGTTCATCGAGAAGCCGGGCGACTGCTCGCCGTCGCGCAGGGTGGTGTCGAACAGGATGACGCGATCCGCCTCGAGGCGGCCGAAGCTCGGATGATCGATGCTCATTGAGTGTTCCTGACGTGCGCGCGGCGTCGGTATGGTGGTGACGGACGGACCGTCATGACCGGCGTCCCCTGGGCGCGACCGGCGCGAGGCGCCGGGCGATCGCTCAGGGGTGGCTAAGTCGAAGCCAGCCGCGCGACGCGGCAGTGGCGCGAGCACGGCTCCGACGGCGCAAAGTCGTTACGGTTTGAGACACAGGGCCATGATATCATCGCCCTGCCGGCGTGCAAACCACCCGTGCCGCCACACCGCCTTCAACCGCCTGTCCCGGAGCTCTCCGATGCGCCCCTCGCCCTCCCCGATGGCCGCACTGCTCGCGACGCTGTCGCTGGCGGCCTGTACCGTCGCCCCGCCCGCAGGGCCGACCGTCATCGCCGCGCCCGGCAGCGGCAAGAGCTTCGAGGAGTTCCAGTACGACGATCATCGCTGCCGCGACTACGCCACCGTCGCCAACCGCGGCGTGACGCCGCAGCAGGCGGCGACCACCAGCGGCGTCGGCAGCGCCGTCACCGGCACCGCGCTGGGTGCCGCGGCCGGTGCCCTGCTCGGCGCCGCGACCGGGTCGGCCGGCGCCGGCGCGGCCTTCGGCGCCGGCGGCGGCCTGCTGCTCGGCTCGGTCATCGGCAGCCGGAACGCGGAGCAGTCGGCGGGTGCGCTGCAGGCGAGCTACGACCGTGCCTACGCGCAGTGCATGATCGCGGCCGGCCAGGCGATCGGCGCACCGCCGCAGGCGGTCGCTGGCTACCCGCCGCCGGTCGTGGTGCAGCCGGCGCCGGTCGTGGTGGTGGCGCCGTCGTACGGCTATGGTTGGCACGGCGGCTGGGGCTACGGCCGCGGCTGGTAGGAGCCCCGGATCAACCCGCGACGCCGGCGCGCACCGAGCCGGCGAAGTAGCCGTCGATCGCCTGCGCCATCGCGCTCGCCACCACGCTGCGATGGCTGGCCTGCCGCAGTGCCGCCTCGTCCGCGGCATTGGACATGAAGCCCATCTCGACCAGCACGCTGGGGATGTCGGCCGCCTTCAGCACCACGAACGCCGCGTGCCTTGCCGGGTGGGGCAGCAGCGCCACGCGCGGCCGGAACGCGCCGACCACGCTGCGCGCCATCCGGGCCGAGCCGACCCGGGTCTCCTGGCGCACCAGGCTCGCCAGGATGCGCTGCACCTCGGGCGACACCGCCCGCACGTGCGGGCCGCCATAGCGGTCGGCACCGTTCTCGGTCCGTGCCAGCGAGGCCGTCTGCGTGTCGGACGCGTCCTGCGCCGAGGTGTAGACGCTGGCGCCGCGCACCTCCCGGTCATGCAGCGCGTCGGCATGCATCGAGACGAACAGCGCTGCCTGGCGTCCCTGGGCGATGGCGACCCGATCCTCCAGCGGGATGAACACGTCGTCGTCGCGACTCAACTCGACCCGGTAGCGGCCGCGGGCGAGGAGCTGGCGGCGCAGCTCCAGTGCCGCGGCGATGGCGATGTGCTTCTCGTAGGTGCCGGAGACGCCGATCGCCCCCGGATCCTTGCCGCCATGTCCGGGGTCGAGCATCACCAGCGGACGCGGTGGTGCCGCTCGCCCGATCGGATGCGGCGCCGGCAGCGTGTGGCTGCGATGTGCGACGCCCATGGCGTGCGCTCGTCCGGACGCGCCGGTGCCGAAGCCGAACGCGCCGAGCACGCCGACGAAGCTGCGGCGCTGCATCGTCACCGCGACGAACCCGCTCTCGATGATCCAGGCACGCCACACCCTACCGCAAGTCAAGCGTTGGAGATACATCCCGCTTGCGGAGCATCATATCTTGCGTCACAGTGTCGAATCGTGATGGGGCGATTTCGCGCCGTCCGGCATGTTGTCGTCCGCAGGCAACGCGAGCCAAGCTTTTTCGAGACATCCGTCCGAGATTAAGCCCGGGTGCGCGACGGGTTGCGCGCGCGGGTGCCGCGCCATCTGGATCGGCCGTGATGCTGATCCGGAGCATGGCGACTTGGATCAGACAGGACCCGGATGACCGTCAGCCCAATCCTCTCGACCAGCGGCACACGATGCGCACCGGGTTCGTCCCGTCGCCGTGGGTCGCCCGTATCGGGACGGCCGTCGGCGCACGAGCAGGGCGGGTCCGCACAGCCTTCTCCATACCATTCCGCCGCCCGGTGCGGTCTCGCCAGCCCCAATCGGCCTGGCAGAGGCGCCCTCGCGGTCCATCGGAGTTTTCCTTTCCATGACCAAACGCATGCTGATCGACACGACGCACGGGGAAGAAACCCGCGTCGTCGTGCTGGACGGTAACCGCCTCGAGGATTACGACGTCGAGACTTCGGCGAAGAAGCAGCTCAAGGGCAATATCTACCTCGCCAAGGTCGTCCGGGTCGAACCGAGCCTGCAGGCGGCCTTCATCGAGTATGGCGGCAATCGCCACGGCTTCCTCGCCTTCAGCGAGATCCATCCCGACTACTACCAGATCCCGATTGCCGACCGCGAGCGGCTGATCGCCCTTCAGGAAGAGGAGGCCCGTGCCGACGAGGCCCGCGAGGAGGCGAGAGAGCCGGCAGCCGAGTCGCCCTACGAGGGCGACGCCGCCGAGGCGGAGGGCGACGACGCCGGATCGCGGCGCGGCGATGGCGAAAGCGACGATGGTGGCCGCAACGAAGATGGCCTAGACGAAGGTGGCGCTGACGAGGACGGGCGCGACGCGGCGGCGCTGGCGATTTCTTACGACGCCCGCGAGGGCTATGGCGGCGCCCGCGAGCTCTCGCCGATCGACCGTACCGACTTCACCCAGCCCGAGGCCGCGAACGATCACGCGCCGGATGGCCAGGAGACGGGCGGCCAGGATCCGGACGGCGGGGCGCGCAACGGCGCCGAGCCTCCGCAAGCCGTGCCCGAAACGCTGGGAGGCGAGTCCGATGGCGCCGATGATGGCCGTCCCGCCTCTCAGAGCACGCGCTTCCTGCGCCACTACAAGATCCAGGAGGTCATTCGCCGCCGGCAGATCCTGCTGATCCAGGTCGTCAAGGAGGAGCGCGGCAACAAG
>CAXTAY010000080.1:0-3774 GCA_964242335.1 uncultured Acetobacteraceae bacterium
TGCGGCCAGTGCACGCCGTGCCGCGAGGGCACCGGCTGGATGATGCGGGTGATGGACCGCATGGTCGCCGGACGCGCCGAGATCGAGGAGATCGACATGCTCGAGCAGGTCACCCGGCAGATCGAGGGCCACACCATCTGCGCGCTGGGCGACGCGGCGGCCTGGCCGATCCAGGGGCTGATCCGGCATTTCCGCCCGGTGATGGAGCAGCGCATCGAGGCCTATCGCCGAAGCCACCCTGTGGCCGGACTGGCGCCGACGCCGTCCAACCTGCCCCAGCCGCTGGCCGCGGAGTAGCGCCGGGATGGCAAAGATCACGGTGGACGGCATCCAGCTCGAGGTGCCGAACGGCTCCTCGGTGCTGCAGGCCTGCGAGGCGGCGGGAAAGGAGATCCCGCGCTTCTGCTATCACGAGCGGCTCTCGATAGCCGGCAATTGCCGCATGTGCCTCGTCGAGGTGGAGAAGGCGCCCAAGCCGGTCGCCTCGTGCGGCTACCCGGTGATGGACGGCATGGTGGTGCGCACCGATACCGAGGTGGTGCGCCGGGCGCGCCGCGCGGTGATGGAATTCCTGCTCATCAACCACCCGCTGGACTGCCCGATCTGCGACCAGGGCGGGCAGTGCGACCTGCAGGACCAGGCCTACGCCTACGGCTCGGACCATTCGCGCTACGCCGAGAACAAGCGCGCGGTGAAGGACAAGTATCTCGGCCCGCTGGTCAAGACGGTGATGACGCGCTGCATCCAGTGCACGCGCTGCGTCCGCTTCGCCACCGAGGTGGCGGGCGTGCCGGAGCTCGGCGCCACCTCGCGGGGCGAGAACATGGAGATCACCACCTATGTCGAGCACGCGCTGACCTCGGAGCTCTCCGGCAACCTGATCGATATCTGTCCGGTGGGCGCGCTCACCTCCAAGCCGCAGGCGTTCGGCGCGCGGGTGTGGGAGACGCATCCGGTCGACAGCATCGACGTCACCGACGCGGTTGGCACCAACACCGTCGTGCAGGTGAGGCAGGCTGACGTCTGCGCCATCGTGCCGCGGGTCAATGACGAGGTGAACGAGGAGTGGATGGCGGACAAGGGCCGCTTCTCGTTCGACGGGCTCACGCGTCGACGGCTCGACGCGCCGTGGCTGCGCGCGGGCGGCAAGCTGCACCGGGTGAGCTGGCAGCAGGCGTTCAGCGCCATCGGGCACCGCCTCGACGGCGTGCCGGGAGAGCGCATCGGCGCCATCGCCGGCGATCTGTGCGACGCCGAGAGCATGCTGGCGCTCAAGGACCTGATGGTCTCGCTGGGTTCGGGCAACCTCGATTGCCGCCAGGACGGGGCGCGCCTCGACACCACGCGGCGTGAGTTCTACCTGTTCAACAGCTCGATCGCCGGCATCGAGGAGGCCGACGCGCTGTTGCTGGTCGGCTGCGATCCGCGCTTCGAGGCGCCGATCCTGAACGCGCGGATACGCAAGCGCTACCTCGCCGGTGGCTTCCCGATCGGCTTCGTCGGCACGCTGAAGGGCGCACCCGGGCGCGACCTGACCTATCCGGTGACGCATCTGGGCGACCGTCCGGCGGTGCTGGGCGGACTGCTCGACGGCAGCCTCGCTTTCGCCGAGGCGCTGCGCACGGCCAAGCGTCCGATGATCGTGCTCGGCCAGGCAGCGCTGGCGCGCGACGACGCCGCCGCGGTGCAGGCCGCCGCCTGGGCACTGGCGCACGCGGTCGGCGCGCTGAGCCCGGAGTGGAACGGCTACAACGTGCTGCACGGTGCGGCCTCCCGGGTGGCCGGGCTCGATCTCGGCTTCGTGCCGGGACCGGGGCAGCGCTCGGTCGCCGGCATGATGAGCGGCGGCGTCGACGTGCTCTGGCTGCTCGCTGCGGATGAGTTCCACCCGGCGCGCATCGGCCCGCAGACCTTCGTGATCTACCAGGGCCACCACGGCGATGCGAGTGCCGCGCGTGCCGACGTGATCCTGCCCGGCGCCACCTTCATCGAGAAGCCCGGCACCTACAGCAACACCGAGGGCCGGGTGCAGCGCGCCTTCCAGGCGGTGTTCCCGCCGGGCGAGGCGAAGGAGGACTGGCGCATCCTGCGTGCCTTCTCCGAGGTGGTCGGGCACCGGCTGCCGTACGACAGCATCGAGGCGCTGCGCGACCGGCTGGCCGAGGTGAACCCGGTGTTCGCGCGCCAGGGCCTGCCGCGCTTCGGCGTGTCGGACTTCACCGGTCCCGCGGGCGATCCGGCGGCGATGACCGGCGCGCCGTTCGCCGCGATGCTGGGAGACTACTACCAGACCAACGCGATCAGCCGTGCCAGTCCGACGATGGCCGAATGCTCGCGCGTCTATACCCAGCCCGCGGCGCAGGCGCCGGTGCTGCAGGTCGCGGAGTAGCGGCGCGTGGATCACTTCTTCCTGCACACCGATCTCGGGCTGCTGCTGCTGACCGTGCTCGAGACGCTGGCGATGCTGGTGCCGCTGCTGGTCGGGGTCGCCTACGTGGTCTACGGCGAGCGCAAGGTGCTGGCCGCGATCCAGCTGCGTCGCGGCCCGAACACGGTGGGACCGTTCGGGCTGCTGCAGAGCTTCGCCGACGCGATCAAGATGATCACCAAGGAGACGGTGATCCCTTCGGGCGCCAACCGGGTGCTGTTCCTGCTGGCGCCGGTGCTGACCTTCGGGCTGGCGCTGATGGCCTGGGCGGTGATCCCGGCCAACGACCACTGGGCGGTCGCCGACATCAATGTGGGCGTGCTCTACCTGTTCGCGATCTCCTCGCTCGGCGTGTACGGCATCATCATCGCCGGCTGGGCCAGCAACTCGAAATACGCCTTCATGGGCAGCCTGCGCTCGGCCGCACAGATGGTCAGCTACGAGGTCTCAATCGGGCTGGTGCTGGTCTCGGTGCTGCTCTGCGTCGGCAGCCTGAACCTCAACGACGTGGTGCTGGCGCAGCGCCATGTCTGGTTCGCGGTGCCGATGCTGCCGATGTTCGTGGTGTTCTTCATCTCCGGGCTCGCCGAGTGCAACCGGGCGCCGTTCGACCTCGCCGAGGGCGAGAGCGAGCTGGTGGCGGGCTTCTTCGTCGAGTACAGCTCGCTCGCCTTCGGTCTGTTCTTCCTCGGCGAATACGCCAACATGTTCCTGATGAGCGGGATGACCAGCATCCTGTTCCTCGGCGGCTGGCTGCCACCGATCGGGATCGCGCCCTTCACCTGGATCCCGGGGCCGGTCTGGTTCATCCTCAAGATCCTGTTCGTGATGTTCATGTTCATCTGGGTGCGCGGCACCTTCCCGCGCTACCGCTACGACCAGCTCATGCATCTGGGCTGGAAGGTGTTCCTGCCGTTCTCCCTGCTGTGGATGGTGCTGACCGCCTGCTTCCTGATGGCGACCGGGCTGCTGCCCAACGCCGGCTCCTGAGGAACCCGAGACGATGGCCCTGCTGGACCGAACCGCGCGCAGCTTCCTGCTGGTCGAGCTGATCGCGGGACTCGGCGTGACCCTGCGCTACATGTTCAAGCCGAAGGTGACGATCAACTATCCCTACGAGAAGGGCCTGTTCTCGCCGCGCTTCAAGGGCGAGCACGCGCTGCGCCGCTACCCGAACGGCGAGGAACGCTGCATCGCCTGCAAGCTGTGCGAGGCGGTGTGCCCGGCGTCGGCGATCACCATCGAGGCCGAGCCGCGCGACGACGGCTCGCGCCGCACCACGCGCTACGACCTCGACATGACCAAGTGCATCTATTGCGGGCTGTGCGAGGAATCCTGCCCGGTGG
>CAXTAY010000081.1:0-3118 GCA_964242335.1 uncultured Acetobacteraceae bacterium
ACATGACGATCATGTTCTGCGACCTGGTCGGGTCCACCCCGCTCGCCGAACGCCTCGATCTCGAGGATATGCGCGACGTGATCGCCGCCTATCACCGCACCGTCGCCGCGGTCATCACAGAGGGCGGCGGCTTCCTGGCGCGCTACATCGGCGACGGCGTGCTCGCCTACTTCGGCTATCCCCATTCGCGTGAGGAAGGTCCCGAATGGGCCGTCCGCGCCGGCCTGGCCGTCACGGGCGCCGTCATGCGCCTGGTCTCGCCGGCGGGGCCGGCCGGCACCTTGCTGGCCCGCGTCGGCATCGCCAGCGGCCTGGTCGTCGTCGGCGACATGGCCGAGTCCGGCACCGGGGAAAGCCATGCCGTCGTCGGCGAGACACCTAACCTGGCCGCCCGGCTGCAGAGCCTCGCGGCGCCGGGCAGCGTGGTCATCGATTCCGCGACCCGGCGCCTGGTCGGGGGCCTGTTCGTCTGCGCGACGCTCGGCGCACAGGTGCTCAAGGGCCTGGCCGACCCCGTGCAGGCCTGGCTGGTGCAGGCGGAGAGCCGGGGCCTCAGCCGGTTCGAGGCGCTGCGAACCGAAAGCCACGGCGCGCTGATCGGCCGGCAGGAGGAACTCGAGTTCCTGCGCCGCCGCTGGCGCCGGGCGCGCGACGGCGACGGCTGCGCCGTGCTGATCTCGGGCGAGGGCGGCATCGGCAAGTCGCGCCTGGTCGATGCGCTCGAGGCGGGTCTCGCCGACGAGGCCGCCACCCGCCTGCACTGCTACTGTGCGCCACACCACCAGGGCAGCCCCTATCACCCGCTGATCGCCTTCCTCGAGCAGGCGGCTGGCTTCGAGACCGGGGACGAGCCGGCGGTCCGGCTCGCCAAGCTGTCCGGCCTGCTCGGCCGCGTCGGCCTGTCCGGCGACGCCGTGGCCGCCCTGTCCGACTTGCTGTCCATTCCGGGCGACCGGCCCAAGCTGCCGGCGCACCGCCGCAAGGAGCGGATCGTCGATGCCTTGGTCGGCTATGTCGAGGCCGTCGCCCGGCACAGCCCGGCGCTCCTGCTGGTCGAGGACGCGCATTGGCTCGACCCGAGCTCGCGCGAGCTGCTCGACATGATCGTCGAACGGCTCCTGGCCCTGCCGCTGCTGATGGTCGTCACGTTCCGGCCGGAGTTCGAGGCGCCGTGGCTGGGCCACCCCGAGGTGAGCCTGCTGTCGCTGAGCCGGCTCGACCGCCGCCAGGCCGCAGCCATCGTCGCGCAGGTGGCGGCAAGCTCCGGGCTGTCGGAGGAACTGTGCGAGCGGATCGTGACCGGCGCCGACGGCGTGCCGCTCTATGTCGAGGAGCTGACGAAGGCCGTGCTGGACGGCCAGCGCACCCTGCACGGCCGCGGGTCCGACCGGCTGGTGGTGCCGAGCAGCCTGCAGGCATCGCTCATGGCGAGGCTCGACCGCCAGCCGGCCGCGAAGGAAGTGGCGCAGATCGGATCGGTGATCGGCCGCAGCTTCGCCGAGGCCCTGCTCACCTCCGTCGCCCAACTGCCCGAGGCGCTTGTGCAATTGGGCTTCAAGGAACTCATCGCGTCACGGATCGCCTCGCGGCGGGGCGAGTCGCCGAATGCGACCTACACGTTCAAGCATGCCCTGGTGCAGGACGCCGCCTACGACAGCATGCTGCGGGACCGCCGGATCTCTCTGCACGACCGCGTGGCCGCCCGGCTCCGGCAGGGCGAGCCGGGCGACATGGAGGCGCCGCCGGAACTGCTGGGCCATCATTACGCGGAGGCCCGGCAGACGGAGGAGGCGGCACGGCACTTCCTGTGGGCGGGGCAACGGTCGGCCGAGCGGTCGGCGATGGCCGAGGCCCGCGCCCACCTCACCCGCGGCGCCGCGCTGGCAGCGGAACTGCCGCCGGGTCCGGTCCGGGCCTTGCTGGAGGCCGAGCTGGGATTGCTGCTCGGCAACGTGCAGATGTCGGTGCACGGGTTCGGCTCGGCCGAGCACGCCGCGGCCTTCGCGCAGGCGGCCGTGCTGTGCCGCACCCTGGAACGGCTGGAGCCGCGCCAGGTCCGGTTCCCGATGCGGGCGCTCTACGGCGACTGGACCTGCAAGCTGCACCGCGGCGACCTGGTCGCGGCCATGCCGGTGGCGGCCGAGATGCGCGGGCTCGGGTCGGCCCAGCCCGATCCCGAAACGCGCATCACGTCCGAGACGACGTATGGCTTCACGCGGCTGCTGGGCGGCCATCTCACCGAGGCCTGGCAGGTTTACCGGGCCGCGCTGCCGCTCGCCGGCGAACCTGCGAGCGGGACCAGCATGGCCGAGTACGGCTTCGACGCTGCGGCGCTGCTGCATGGCCAGTCCTCGCGCGCCCTCGCCTGCCTTGGCTTCATCGACCAGGCCGAGCAGCAGGCGGAGCTTGCGCTTGCAGCCGCACGCCGCGTCAACCACCAGCCGACGCTGGCCATCACGCTGACCGTGTGCGCGACCACCGCATGGATCCTGCGCGACACGCAGGCGACCGCCAGCCGGAGCGCCGAGCTGCTCGCCCTTACCGCCGAGTATGGCTTTGCATTTTGGCTCGCGCGCGGCAAGGGCTATGCCGGCTGGGCGGCGTCCGAGGCCGGCATGCCCGATCGCGGCGCCGCGATCGTGCGCGAGGGCATGGAAACGCTGAGCGGGTCCGGGATCGCACTCTACGGCCCCGGCATGGCGGCGATGCTCGCCGACGCCTGCCTGGGTGCCGGCAAGACCGAGGCGGCGATGGAGGCGGTCGAAGCCGGCCTCGATCTCGCCTATCGCACCGGTGAGGTCTGGTTCGCAGCCGAGCTGCACCGCCGCCGCGCCGAGTTGCTGCAACTTCTCGCCCCGCGCGACGAGGCCGCCGGCGAGGCTGAGCTGCTCCGCGCCATCGCGTTGGCCCAAAGCCAAGGCGCCAAGCTGTTCGAGTTGCGCGCCGCAGCCAGCCTCGCGGAACTCTGGCGGGACCAGGGCCGCCAGGCTGAAGCCTTTCACTTGCTCGGTCCAGTCCACGGCTGGTTTACCGAAGGCCTCAGCGGCCGCGACCTCAATCATGCCGGCTCGCTCCTCAACCAGGTCGCGCCGGCAAGCCGGAATATGGACCGTGGTAC
>CAXTAY010000082.1:0-2856 GCA_964242335.1 uncultured Acetobacteraceae bacterium
GCAGGCGGCAGCGACGGCGATGCAGGACCGTGCCCGCGCGATCGCGCTGTCGGCGCGGGCGCGCGACGATGCGACGCGGCTGCGCGACACCGAGCGGCGTGCCGCCGAGGCGGCGTCGCAGGTCGAGGCGCTGCGGGCACGCCGGGCGTCGCTGCGGGCGGAGCTCGCCCGGCAATCCGCAGCGCTGGCAACGATGCTGCCGCTGGCGCTCCGCCTGTCGCTGTATCCGGCCGAGACCCTGCTGTCCTCCGGTGCGTCACCCGGCGAGGCACTCGGCGGCCTGACGGTGCTGCGCGGGCTCGCGGCCAGCATCGCCACGCGCGCGGCGGCGATCCGCGCGCGACAGCGCGACCTCGACGCGCTGGGCACCGTCCTGGAGGATCGCGGCCGCGACCTCTCGGCGCTGCGCCAGCAGCAGGCGGCAGGCGCGGCGATCGTCGCGGCGCAGGCCGAGCAGGCCGCCGCGGCACAGGCCCGCTCCACCGACGCCGCCGACCAGGCGGCACGTCGCGCCGCCGCGTCGGCCGCCCGTGCGGTCAGCCTGCAGGATGCGGTGTCACGCATCGAGGCGGCCGAGCGCCTCGCCGAGGTCACCTTCCAGCGCCAGGCGGCCGCGGCGGAGCATGCCCGCGCGCCCGCGATGGCGCGGACCGCGCGCGTGAAGGCGGCCGCGGTGTCGTCCGACGCCGGCGCCGGGCTGGCCGCGGGCAGCGCCGGCGCACCGGTCGCAGGCAGTCCGGTGCAGGCCTGGGGCGCGCAGACAGAGGCCGGTCCGGCCACCGGGATCACCTACGCGCCGCCGGCCCGCGCGCTGGTGAGCGCACCCTGCGACGGGCGGATCGACTTCGCCGCACCGTTCCGCTCCTACGGCCGCATGCTGATCCTCGATTGCGGGCGCGGCTACCGCTTCGTGCTGGCCGGATTGGGCGCGATCGACGTCGCGATCGGCCAGAAGCTCGCGCGCGGCGTGGCGGTCGGCCGGATGCCGGACTGGAGCGGCGGCGAGAGCGGCGGCGGCGGACATCCGACGCTCTACCTGCAGCTGCGCCGCGGCAGCGAGCCGGTCGATCCGGACGGCTTCCTGCGCGGGATGCGGTAGAGGTAATCTGGCGTTAGGGGCGTGGTAATCCATGATGCGCTAGATCATGATGGTCGTCCGCTGCGCGCGCGGCAACCGGGAGAAGATAGGGCATGAAACTGCGCACTGGCTTGCTGCTCGGCACCGCCTTCCTCGCGGGCGTCGCGGCGGGCCCCGATCTCGGCCGGCTGGCGGCGCGTCATGGGCTCAGCTTCATCGTGCCGGCGCTGGCGGACGACGCGAAGGGCGCCAACCATGCCGAGACGTACCGGCTGCTGACCCTGTTCGGCGACGTGTTCGAGCGGGTTCGCGCCGACTACGTCGAGCCGGTCACCGACCGCACGCTGATCACCAACTCCCTGAACGGCATGCTCTCTGGGCTCGACCCGCACAGCGCCTACATGACCGAGAAGCAGTTCTCCGACATGCAGGTGCAGACCAAGGGCGAGTTCGGCGGCCTCGGCCTGGAGGTGACCGGGGAGGATGGGCTGATCAAGGTGATCTCGCCGATGGACGGCTCGCCGGCGGCGAAGGCCGGCATGAAGTCGGGCGACCTGATCCTGTCGATCAACTCCAAGAGCACCGACGGGCTGCTGCTCAACGACGCGGTGGAGCGGATGCGCGGCTCGCCCGGCACCAGCATCAGGCTTGGCATCAAGCGCCCCGGCGTGGACAAGCCGTTCGACGTCAACATGACCCGCGAGATCATCCACATCCAGGTCGTCAAGCAGGCGCTTTACGGCAAGATCGGCTACATCCGGGTCGCGCAGTTCAACGAGGAGACCGATCCGGCGCTGCACGACGCCTACGCCAAGCTGAGCGCCAAGGCGGGCGGCCACCTGTCCGGCCTGGTCCTCGACCTGCGCAACAACCCGGGCGGCCTGCTCGACCAGGCGATCGACGTCTGCGACGACTTCATCACCTCCGGTGCGGTGGTGTCGACCCGGGCGCGCCATCCCGAGGAGAGCATGCGCAACGACGCGCACGGCACCGACATCACCGACGGCGCGCCGCTGGTGGTGCTGATCAACCAGGGCTCCGCCTCGGCCAGCGAGATCGTCGCCGGCGCGCTGCAGGACCATCAGCGCTCGATCACCATCGGCGAGCGCTCGTTCGGCAAGGGTTCGGTGCAGACCGTGATCCCGATCCCGGGCAACGGCGCCATCCGGCTGACCACGGCACGCTACTACACGCCCTCCGGACGGTCGATCCAGGGGCTCGGCATCACCCCGGACGTGTCGGTGCAGGAAGACCGCGACGACATCTCCCGCTTCCTGCCGCGCGAGGCCGACCTCGACCACATCATCAAGAACCAGGGCGGCACCGAGGGCAGCGCCCCACCGAGGAACGACCTGCCCGCCATCGTCAAGAGCATCCCGGACAAGCCGCCGGCGAACTGGCCGAAGTTCGACCTGACCAAGCCCTCCACCGATTTCCAGCTGCAGCAGGGGCTGAAGGTCATCCAGGCGATGATCACGGGGCGAGAGCACGCGGGCACTCCCTGAACCGCTGCGGCGGCTGCTGATCGCACCGGCGGTGATGCGGCTGGCCCGGGCGGGGCTGTCCCAGGTGCGGCTGTCCGGGATGCGGCTGTCTCGGGCGCGGCTGTCCGCAATGCGGTTGTCCGCCGTGCGGCTCCCGCGCGCGCGGGCGGGCCGGGCGCTGATCGGCTTCTGGGCCGCGGCCCTGCTCGCCGCCGCGATGCTCGCCGGTGTGCTGCAGTGGCTGGGGCCGCCGCCGAGGCGACTGCCGCCGCCCGCGCACGGCCGTCCCGCGGC
>CAXTAY010000083.1:0-2536 GCA_964242335.1 uncultured Acetobacteraceae bacterium
CATCATCGCCGCCAGGTAGGAGCGGGCGATCACGTCGAACAGCCGGCGCTCGTCGGCACTCAGCCGCGGCCAGACCTCGCGCAGGCTCCCGATCGTGTTGTGGTTCGGGATCACCGCGTGGTGGCTGGCGCCGGCCAGCCCCTTGTCGCTGAAGGTCCCGGACATGCCGCGTCGGATCAGCGGCGGATCGGGCATCGGGATCGGCGCGAAGCTCCGACCGATCCTGAGACCGGCGACGATGTGCGGCACCTGGCCGGTCAGGCTCTCCGGCAGGTAGCGGGTCTCGGCACGCGGGTAGGTGATGATCTTCTTGCCCTGGCCGTCATAGAGCTCCTGGGCCACCTCTAGCGTACGCGCCGCCGACCAGCCGAAGCGGGAGGCGCAAAGCTTCTGCAGCGACGGCAGGTCGTGCAGGCGGGGCGGGGCTTGGCGCTTCTCCTCCACCTTCACCGCCAGCGGACCGGTCGCGCCGCCCGCCAGCTTTGCCACTAACTCCGCCGCGGCGCGGCCGGTGATCCGCTCCTTGGGCGCGTACCGCATGCGGAACTGCCCAGCGGCGACGGTGGCTGTCGCCACCACCTCGAAGTAGGACTGGACCACGAAGTCGCGGATCTCCAGCTCGCGCCGGCAGACGATCGCCATGGTCGGCGTCTTCACCCGGCCGACGCCGATCACGGTGCGGGCACCCCGGGCGAGGGTGACAGTTGCGGTGCGGGTCAGGGACAGGTTGTAGATCTGGTCCGCCTGCCGCCGCGCGACGGCGGCCTGGTAGAGGGCGTTGTGGTCGCTGTTCGGCCGGGCGTGGGTGAAGGCGTCGCGGATGGTGCGAGCATCCTGGGCGGTGAACATCACCCGGCGCACCTCGCCGCGGTAGCCATAGTGCTCGAGGATCTCCTGGCCGATCAGCTGCCCTTCGCGGTCGCAGTCAGTCGCCAGCCAGACTCGCTTGGCGGTCTGCAGCGCGTCGCGGATTGCCTTGAGCTTGAAGGCTTTGTTGCCGCCATCCGCCGGCTTGGTGCCGTAGAGCCCGTCGGGCCGCAGCAGCACCGGGCTCCAGCGCTTCCAGGCCGGCTCCACCTCCTCCGGCTCAACCAGGTCGAACAGGTGGCCCTCGGCCGGCAGGATGGCACCGTACCGGCTGCCGACCGCGTCGCGGATGTCCTTCGCCTGGCTGGTCTTCTCGGTGATGACGATCTGATCGACCATGCCGTTCATGATAGGTTCTTCACGGGCGGCCGACCAGAAGGCTCATCGCGCACCTGGATCGAGCAGCGACCAGAAGCCGGTCTTGCGCGGGTGCTCCCGCTGGAGCCGCGCCATGAAGGCATCCTGCGTCTCCAGACCGGCTTCGGTGGGCACGAAAGTGGCGAGGCCGGCGCAAGCGCGCACGTCGCGTGCGGCACACTGATACTGCCGCGACGATGCCCGCCGCAGCACGTCCTCGGCCAGCGCCCGATGCAGCAGCGTCGCCGCTACGGGATGCTTCTCCGCCAGCGCCTCGGCGGCCGGCCGCAGCCGGAAGTACTGCCCGCCATCGAGCTCGTCGTGATGGCCCCGCACCAGCTGGTGCGCCGCCTTGAGGTTCGGCCACGCCACCAGGAACATGAGCGCCATGCCCCGGTCAGAATGCGCGAGTGCATGCGCGATCGCCCGTTCCTCCGCCTCGACGTCGTCGAAATCCGGCAGGCCACGGAGGTAGGCCCGCAGGTGCTCGGCGCTGAGGAAGCGCTGGAACGTCGTCCAGCACAGATCCTGCGCCTCCGCCTTGCAGCCAAGCGCGTCCAGCGCCGCAATGCGCAGGTCGATCCGCCGCTCTTCCTCGTGGCGGCCAGAAGCACGATCCAGCCAGGCCAGCGCTTCGGCCGGACGCTGATGCGCGATCAGCCGCTCGGCGATGTCGCTCGCGAAGTTCTCCGGCCGGCCGCCAGCCTCGACGGCGGCTATGTAGGCATCGACATCGCCCTCGAGATCAGACAGCTCCCGCAGACGCAGCGACACCATGAAGCGGCCACACGGCTCGGAGTCGTCCCGTCCGCGCCCGCGCGGCAGGCTGGCGAGACGGGCCTGCAGCTGACGGCGCAGCTCTGCCTGCCCATCGGGGCCCAGCGCCGGACCTGACGCGGCGAGGAGACGGTCGGTGTTGCCGTAGCCGTCCGCATCGAGAAGGGCCAGCAGCTCGGCCGCGAGCACAACAGGATCCCGGGTGGAAGGCCGCGCCCAGAGCCGCCCCAGGTCGGCGCCGGCCTCGCGGAACACGGTGCCCAGGCTGCCGCTGACGTCGTCGCTACGCTCGAACACCCCTCGGCAAGGTCCAGGAACAGACGCATCTGGGCCGCCGCCGCACGCGGATCCGCCGCGGCAAGCGGGGCGGCGATGGTCTCGCGCAGTCCCTCGAGTTCGCGGACCAGCGGCCGCACCTTGTCCCACTCGATGAACCCACGCGAACGCCGGATGGTTCGCAGCCGCTTCTCCACCTCCGCCGCCAGCCGGGTGCCGCCGTCGGTGCCGGCCAGGACGAGGCGGAGCGAGCGTGCCA
>CAXTAY010000084.1:0-2401 GCA_964242335.1 uncultured Acetobacteraceae bacterium
CTGATCGGGCAGCTGGTGACGACGCCGCGCGGGCCGCTGGCGCGCCGCTTCGGCATTGGATTGTTGTCGCGCTTGGATCAGGCGCTCGGCCACGTCCGCGAGCCGATCCGGCCGGTGCTGCCACCCGAGACGATCAGCGTGTGCCGCCGCTTCGTGGAGCCGCTGTCGACGGCCGAGGCCTTCGTCACGGTGATCCTGACGCTGGTCAGCGAAGCCTGCGCGCTGCTCGAGCAGCGCGGTGAGGGCGCACGGCGGCTGGACCTGGTGTTCGAGCGGGTGGACGCCACGGTGCAGGTGGTGCGGATCGGCACGGCGCGGCCGGTGCGCGACGTGCGCCACCTGGCGCGACTGCTGGACGAGCGGGTCGAGGCGGTCGATCCGGGCCTCGGCGTCGAGACGATGACGCTGGTGCTGCCGCTGGTCGAGCCGCTGCACTATGGGCAGCAGGCGAGCGGCCTGCTGAGCGACGAGGCGGCGGAGGCCGACCTGTCGCAGCTGGTCGACCGGCTGGTGAACCGGCTCGGCCAGGGCAAGGTCTACTGGCTGCAGCCGGTCGAGAGCGACGTGCCGGAGCGGTCGCAGCGGCCGGTGCCGATCCTCGGATTCTCCGGCACGGCGGCCTGGACCTCACCCTGGCCAAGGCCGGTGCGGCTGCTGCGGCGACCCGAGCCGGTCGAGGCGCTGGCGATGATGCCGGACCATCCACCCAGGGCCTTCACGTGGCGGCGGATCCGGCATCGCGTGCTGCACGCCGATGGGCCGGAGCGCATCACTGGCGAGTGGTGGGTGCGGTCGACCGAGCTGGTGGCGGTTCGCGACTACTGGATCGTCGAGAACCAGGACGGGCGGCGCTTCTGGCTGTTCCGCCAGGGCGATGGCGTCGATCCGACGACGGGCGGTCTCGCCTGGTTCCTGCACGGTTTCTTCTGAGGCACCCGATCATGAGCGACGACGACAAACTCGAGCTGCGTCCGGCCAGCCAGGAAGAGATCGAGCACAGCCTTTCCTTTGCCCTGCGCTACGACGGCCGCAAGCGTGTGCGTCATGCCGATGACGCCATGGCACGGATCACCGCCGAGCGGTTGCTGTCACATCTCGAGCGCTCAGGCTACGTCATCATGAAGAAACCGGCGGCTGCAGCGCCCTCGACGAGCCGGCACAGGCATCCGAACGCCGACTAGGCGACGACGGTGCCCGCCTACGTCGAGCTGCAGGTCACGTCGAACTACTCGTTCCTGCGCGGCGCCAGCCACGTCGAGGAGCTGCTGCTGCAGGCCAAGGGGCTGGGGCTCCCGGCGATCGCCATCACCGACCACGACACGCTGGCCGGCATCGCTCGTGCCCACGCGCGTGCCGAGGAGGTCGGCATCCGGCTGATTGTCGGCTGCCGCATCACGCTGCGCGACGGCCTGCCGCTGCTGGTCTACCCGACCGATCGTGCCGCCTACGCCCGGCTGTGCCGGCTGCTGACGCTGGGCAAGCGGCGGACGGGCAAGGGCGGCTGCGACCTGAGCTGGAAGGACCTGGTCGGCCTCGGCGAGGGACTGCTGCTGGTCCTGCTGCCGGACGCGCCGGACCAGCGTCTGGCCGCGGAGCTGCAGCGCATGCGCGCGGCCTTCGGCGGCCGCTGCTACCTGTCGCTGACGCTGCGCCGCCGGCCGGGCGATCAGGTGAGGCTGCGGCAGCTGCACGACCTGGCCCAGGCGGCGGGCGTGCCGACCGTAGCGACCGGCGACGTGCTCTACCACGTGCCGGGACGGCGCATCCTGCAGGACGTGGTGACCTGCATCCGCGAGGGCTGCACCATCGATCAGGCCGGCTTCCGGAGGGAGCGGTTCGCGGACCGGCACCTCAAGGCACCGGACGAGATGTCGCGGCTGTTCCGCGACTACCCCGACGCGCTGCAGCGCACGCTGGAGATCGCCGACCGCTGCCGCTTCAGCCTGTCGGAGCTGCGCTACCAGTATCCCGACGAGGCGGACGTGCCGGGCGAGACGCCGCAGCAGGCGCTGGAGCGTCAGGTGCGCGACAGCATCCCGTGGCGCTACCCGGACGGCCTGCCGCCGGATGTCGCCAGCCAGCTGCGCCACGAGCTGACGCTGATCGAGGGCCTTGGGTATGCGCCCTACTTCCTGACCGTGCACAGCATCGTCCGCTACGCGCGCTCCAAGGACATCCTCTGCCAAGGACGCGGCTCCGCGGCCAACTCCGCCGTCTGCTACGTGCTCGGCGTCACCTCGATCGACCCGGTGCGCTCCGGGCTGCTGTTCGAGCGCTTCATCTCGGCCGAGCGCCGCGAGCCGCCGGATATCGACGTCGACTTCGAGAGCGAGAGGCGCGAGGAAGTGATCCAGTGGGTCTACCAGCGCTACGGCCGCGACCGCGCCGCCCTGTGCTGCAC
>CAXTAY010000085.1:0-2174 GCA_964242335.1 uncultured Acetobacteraceae bacterium
CTCCATCCCGTCCATGCGCGGCATCTTGATGTCGAGCACGGCGAGGTCGACCGGCCGCGCGGTGATGCCCTGCAGCGCGCTCTCGCCGTCGGTGTAGGTGCGCACCTGGAAGCCCTCCGCCTCGAGCGTCATCGAGACCGACGTCAGGATGTTGCGGTCGTCGTCGACCAGCGCGATCGTGTGTTTCATGGCGTCCAAGCGGCTGTCTCCTGCCCGATCATGCGACGAATACGGCATCATGGCACGAACGGCGCCGGAAGCGGCAGGCGGGCAGGAAGGGCGGCCCAGGGCTGCATCTTTACGGCTTGTTGATCCTCGTCGCGTCACCTAATTCACCGCCATGACCCACGACGAGACAGCGATGCCGGCGCATGAGCCGGAGCAGGACCCAGCCGCCCGCGGCGCCGACGGCGTCGCCGGCGCGGCGCCGGGCGCGGAGACGGTGATGCAGGCCGCGGCCAGCCGGATCCAGGAACTCGAGACTTCGCTGGACGAGATGCGCGACCGCTGGATGCGCGCCGAGGCGGAGACCCAGAACGTCCGCACGCGGGCGAAGCGCGAGACCGACGACGCGCGCCAGTACGCGGTACAGAAGTTCGCCGGCGACGTGGTGGAGGCAGCCGAGAACCTGCGTCGCGGCATCGCCAGCCTGCCGGCCCCCTCCGCCGACGACAGCCCGGTGCTGACCAAGCTGCGCGAGGGATTCGAGAGCGTGGAGCGCTCGTTCCTGGGCGTGCTCGAACGCAACGGCATCGTCGGCACCGATCCGACCGGTGCTGCGTTCGACGCCAATCTGCATCAGGCGATGGCGGAGCAGCCGCATGCCGAGCATCCGCCGGGCACCGTGGTCCAGGCCTGGACCTCGGCGTGGACCCTGCACGGCCGGTTGCTGAAGCCGGCGATGGTGGTGGTCTCACGGGCGCCCTCGGCGGAGGCCGCACTTGCCACGGCCGAGGCGGAGACGCTCGACCGCACGGTCTAGCGGGTGCCGGTCCTGCCGATTTCTGCCTAGTTCTTGTGCATCCGCCACGGCGGGGACTTGTCGGACCGTCCGGTCCTGAATACATCCATGCCGCCGCCAATCCATTGGGTCGCCTCCGGTGCTTCGGGTCGGACGCGACTGCTGACAAGGAGAATATCGTATGAGCAAGGTTATCGGGATCGATCTCGGCACCACGAATTCCTGCGTGTCGATCCGCGAGGGTGACGACAACCGCGTCATCGAGAACAGCGAGGGCGCGCGCACGACGCCGTCCATGGTCGCCTTCACCGAGAACGGCGAGCGCCTGGTCGGCCAGTCGGCCAAGCGCCAGGCGGTGACCAACCCGACCAACACGCTGTATGCGGTCAAGCGCCTGATCGGCCGCCGCTTCGAGGATCCGACGGTCGAGAAGGATCGCGGTCTGGTGCCGTACGGCATCGTCAAGGGCGAGAACGGCGATGCCTGGGTCGAGGCCCGTGGCCAGAAGTACGCGCCGAGCCAGATCAGCGCCTTCGTGCTGGGCAAGATGAAGGAGACAGCCGAGACCTATCTCGGCGAGCCCGTCTCCCAGGCGGTCATCACCGTGCCCGCGTACTTCAACGATGCCCAGCGTCAGGCGACCAAGGATGCCGGCCGCATCGCCGGGCTCGAGGTGCTGCGCATCATCAACGAGCCGACGGCGGCAGCGCTCGCCTACGGCATGGAGAAGAAGAACGGCGGCACGGTCGCGGTCTACGACCTCGGCGGCGGCACCTTCGACGTCTCGGTGCTGGAGATCAGCGACGGCGTGATCGAGGTGAAGTCGACCAACGGCGACACCTTCCTCGGCGGCGAGGATTTCGACGCGCGCGTCATCGACTACCTCGCCGACGAGTTCAAGCGCGAGCAGGGCATCAACCTGCGTCAGGACAAGCTGGCGTTGCAGCGGCTGAAGGAAGCCGCCGAGAAGGCCAAGATCGAGCTCTCCTCGTCGAAGGAGACCGAGATCAATCTGCCCTTCATCACCGCCGACGCCACCGGGCCGAAGCACCTGGTGCTGAAGCTGAGCCGGGCCAAGCTCGAGAGCCTGGTCGACGACCTGATCCAGCGCACCCTCGGCCCGTGCCGCGCGGCGCTGAAGGACGCGTCGGTGTCGGCCGGCGAGATCGAGGAGGTGATCCTGGTCGGCGGCATGACCCGCATGCCCAAGGTC
>CAXTAY010000086.1:0-2060 GCA_964242335.1 uncultured Acetobacteraceae bacterium
GCCCGGCAGGGCCTGAGCGTGTCGACCGGCGCGCAGCGGACCGGCGACGACCGCAAGACCGTCCGCAAATACATCGACCGCGGCCTCGAGCCGCCTGCCTACAAGCCGCGGGAGCCCGGTCCCGCGCTGATCCGGCCTTTCGAGGCTTTCCTGCGGGAGCGAGTGACGCGCTTTCCGGACCAGACCGGGCAGCGGCTCTGGCGCGAGATCCGCGAGCTTGGGTTCACCGGGCGCTATTCGACCGTGAGCGAGTTCCTGCGCGATATCCGACCCGCAGCCGAGCCCGCCCTCTTCGAGCGCCGCTTCGAGACCCCGCCGGGGCGGCAGGCCCAGGCTGACTTCGCCTTCTTCCGGGTGCCCTTCACCGACGAGCCCGGCCCGGAGCGCATCGTCTGGCTGTTCTCCCTGGTGCTCGGCCACAGCCGCATGGTGTGGGGCCGCTTCGTCGCGCGGCAGGATCTGGCCGCCGTGCTGCGCTGCCACGTCGCCGCATTCGAGGTGTTCGGCGGCATACCGGAGCAGATCCTCTACGACCGGATGAAAACCGCCGTGCTCGGCGAGGTCGACGAGCGCGGCATCGTCTACAACGACAAGCTGCTCGATCTCGCCGCCCACTACGGCACCGTGCTCAAGGCCTGCCGCCCCTACCGGGCCAAGACCAAGGGAAAAGTCGAGAGGCCGTTCCGCTACGTGCGCGAGGACTTCTTTCTGGCGCACAGCTTTCGCAACCTCGACGACCTGAACCTGCAGTTCAGCCAGTGGCTCGACCAGATCGCCAACCGCCGGCTGCACGGCACGACAGGCCGGATCGTGATCGAACAGTTCGCCGAGGGGAGACCGGCGCTGCGGCCGCTGCCGGCCGGCCCGTTCAACACCGTGCTGGCGCTGTAGCGCCGCATCTCGCGCGAGGGCATGATCTCGATTGGCGGCAACCTCTACTCGGTGCCGGACGGAACCCGCCGTCGCCCGGTAGAGGTGCAGCTGACCGCGTCGGAGGTCCAAATCCTCGAGGATGGCCGGGTCATTGCCAGCCATCCCGTTCTCGACGGGACGCGGCAAGCGCCGCATCGCTGCCGGCCACCGTTGCCTGCCGCCACCTCGCAACAGCACCACGCCGCGTCAGACCACCGACGCCGCAACTCGGCCGCCCGGCTCCACTGCAATCCCTCGATCGCTGGCCATCTACGACACGGTCGGACGCCGGCTCGCCCAGCAGGAGCGCGCGTGATGAGCGTGAGCTCCACCTCCGCCGCCGAGCGCATCCGCCAGCACCTGGTCGGCCTCAGGATGCCGCGCTCGCTCGAGATGCTGGATCACGTCCAGCGCCAGCTCGAGCGCGGCAAGATCTCTGCCCTCGATACGATCGACGTCCTGCTCGGCGAGGAGCTCAGCCTGCGCGAGGGCCGCCGGGTCAAGACCGCCCTCAAGATGGGACGCCTGCTGACCATCAAGACCCTGGCCGGCTTCGACTTCTCGTTCCAGCCCTCGCTCAACCGGGGCCGCATCATGGCCATCGCCCAGCTCGACTTCGTCGACCGCCACGAGGTCGTGCATTTCCTCGGCCAGCCTGCCTGCGGCAAAACCCATCTCGCGATCGCGCTGGCGGTGGAAGCGGTTCAGGCAGGGCGCAGCGTCTACTTCATCACTCTAGCCGTGCTCGTCGGCTCGCTCGCCAAGGCCGAGCGCGAGGGGACGCTGCGGGAGCGCATCCGGTTCCTGTGCCGGCTCCAGCTGCTGGTGGTCGACGGGATCGGATGCCTGCCGGTCGCGTCGGGCGGCGGGAACCTGTTTTTCCAGCTGGTCAACGCGCGCTACGAGCGCGGCGCCATGATCCTCACCTCAAACTGTGGCTTTGCCGAGTGGGGTGAGCTGTTCGGCGATACCGTGGTCGCCACCGCATTGCTGGACCGTCTGCTCCACCACGCCATCGTCGTGCGCATCGAAGGCGCAGCTACCGCCTCTGCCGCCACGCCGACCTGCTGCCCGAAGCACCATCACCCTATCAGAACGGACTTGGTGCGCCGATCAAGCCACGCCGCGGCCGGCCGCCGAAGCAGCGG
>CAXTAY010000087.1:0-2051 GCA_964242335.1 uncultured Acetobacteraceae bacterium
CACCGCCGACATCGCGGCACTCACCACCGCCCAGGCCGCCGCACTCGGCACCGCCGCCATCGCCGCGCTGAGGACCGCTCAGGTCGCAGCCCTCACCACCACCGACCTCGCGGCACTCACCACCGCTCAGCTGGACGCGCTCGGCACCGCGGCCATCGCCGCCCTCACCACCACTCAGGTGCCGGCGCTGACCACCGCACAGGTCGCCGCTCTGCACACGACGCAGAGTGCGGCCTTGACCACAGCCCAGGTGGGAGTCCTGACCACCGCTCAGGCCCTGGCGCTGACCGGCGGGGAAGTAGCCGCCCTGACCACGAGCCAGGTTCCGGCGCTCAGCTCCTCCGACATCCTCGCCCTGACCACGACGCAGTTCGCCGTGCTCTCCACCGCCGGCATCGCCGCCCTGACGACGGCCCAGCTGGCGGCGCTGAGCACCACGGACATCGCCACGCTGACCACGGCGCAGCTGCCCGCGATGACCCACGCCGACATCCTGGCGCTCACCACCAACCAGATCCCGGCCTTCACCACCGATCAGATCCCCGCCTTCACCACGAGCCAGGTCGCCGCCTTCTCCACCGCACAGCTGGCCACGTTCACCTCCGCGCAGATCCCCGCCTTCACCACGGCGCAGCTCGGAGCCCTCGACAACGCGCAGCTCTCCGCACTCTGAGCCGGCATCGCGGGGGCACGGGCTGACATCGCAAGGTAGCCGCCCAACATGGGGGCGGTGCCCCGTCCCTGGATTCCCCGCCGCGTGCTCGTCACGCCCTCCGCTCTCGCCCTGCCCACCGGCGCCGCCATGGTCGAGCGCGCGGCGGCGCTGGGTGTCGAGATCGTACGCCTCCCGGCCGATCGCCTGGCCGGCCTGCCCGACTCCTATCGCGATGCGAAGACCACCATGGCGGTGGTCACGGCGAGTGCGAGCCGCCGCCGCCTGCAGCCGATCCCGCCCAGTGCGGACTGGCGATTCGACCTCGCCGAAGGCTGCCCGGCGCACTGCTCGTACTGCTACCTCGCGGGCTCGCTGGCCGGACCGCCGATCATCCGCGCCTACGCCAACTTGTCGGAAATCCTCGCCGAGCTACCGGCCGCGGTCGGGCAGGGCCGTGTCACCTCGCTCTCTGCCGAACGCGCCGCAGAAGGCACGACCTTCGAGTGCTCCTGCTACACCGATCCGCTCTCCATCGAGCACCTGACCGGCCACCTGGCGGCGTGCATCACGCGCTTCGGCGCTTGGGACGCACCGGTGCAGCTTCGCTTCACCACCAAGTTCGACGCGGTAGGCCCGCTGCTGGGCCTGGCGCATCATCGGCGCACGCGTATCCGCTTCTCCGTCAACGCGACGGCGGCCGAGCGGCACGAGGGCGGGGCGCCGCGCATGAAGGCACGACTGGCTGCCTTGCGCGCCGTCGCCGAGGCCGGTTATCCGGTCGGCCTGACGGTAGCGCCGATCCTCCGCCTGCCGGACTGGGGTGCCGCCTACGACGCGCTGTTCGCCGACGTCGCCGTGGCACTCGCCGGTGTCGAGGGCGTCGACCTCACCGCCGAACTCATCACCCACCGCTTCACCCCGAAATCCAAGGGTGTGCTCGCCGGCTGGTATCCGGGAAGCGCGCTGGAGATGGATGAGGCGCAGCGCTCCAGGAAGATGACCAAGTTCGGCTCGGTGAAGTGGGTCTTCCCCAAGCAGGAGATGGCCGAGATGCGCGCGACGATCGAGGCCTCGCTGGGTCGGCGGCTGCCGATGGCGCGCCTGCTGTACTGGACCTGAGCGATCGCCGGGCCGCCCTGCTCAGGACGGACCGGCCCTACGCTTGGATCGCCGTATCAGGCTGCTTGCGCCTCGAGCGTTCCGATGTCGATCACGAACCGGTACTTCACGTCGTTGCGCAGCATGCGCTCGTAGGCGTCGTTGATCTGATCCATCCGGATCATCTCGATATCGCAGACGATCCCGTGCTCGGCGCAGAAATCGAGCATCTCCTGGGTCTCAGCGACGCCGCCGATCAGCGAGCCGGCGAAATACCGGCGCGGGTTGATGATGCTGA